>NZ_JOGO01000001.1 GCF_000719475.1 Streptomyces sp. NRRL F-5630
GGGTCCGGGCGGGACGAGCGTGACGCGGGCGGGGTGGCCGGGCGGGAGGGGAGGGCGGCTCAGACCGCGAAGACGTCCGGGTCCGCGTGCTTCCAGTCGGCGGCCCAGGCTTCGGGGGCACCGGTGAGCAGTTCCCCGTCCTCCAGCCAGTCGTAGAGCTCGTCGAAGGCGCGGAAGGCGCGGTCCGGCTCGCGCCGCATCAACTGCCCCGGGTGCAGGCCGCCCGGCTCGCTGACGCCCATCGCGGCCATGATCTGCAAGGCGCTCTTGACGGTCGCCTCCTGGTAGCGGGCCACGCGCGCCGACTTGTCGGCCACGTCCAGTGCGCGGGCCCGCCGCGGGTCCTGCGTGGCGACCCCGGAGGGACAGCGGTTGGTGTGGCAGCGCTGCGCCTGCACGCAGCCGACGGCGAACATCATGGCGCGGGCGGCGTTGGTGTAGTCGGCTCCCATGAGCAGCCGCTTGACGAGATCGCTGCCGGTCGCGACCTTGCCGCTGGCGCCGATGCGCACCCGCTCGCGCAGGCCGGTCCCCACGAGGGCGTTGTGCACCGTGATGAGTCCTTCGGTGAGCGGCATCCCGAGGTGGTCGGCGAATTCGAGCGGGGCGGCGCCGGTCCCGCCCTCGGCACCGTCGACGACGATGAAGTCCGGGGTGACGCCCTCCTCCCGCATCGCCTTGCAGACGGCGAGGAACTGACGGCGCGAACCCACGCAGAGCTTGAAGCCGACCGGCTTGCCCCCGCCCAGCTCGCGCATCCGGGCGAGGAAGCGGACGAGTCCGCGAGGCGTGGAGAAGACGCGGTGGTACGGCGGTGAGATGACCGTCTCGCCCTGCGGCACACCGCGCACGGAGGCGATCTCCGCGTTGACCTTGTCGCCGGGCAGCACCCCGCCGATCCCCGGTTTGGCGCCCTGGCTGAGCTTGAGCGACAGGCAGCGCACCGCCGGGTGGGCGGCCTTCTCGGCGAACTGCTCCGGGTCGAAGTCCCCGTCGGGTGTGCGGCAGCCGAAGTAGCCGGTGCCGATCTCCCACACCAGGTCCCCGCCCGGGCGCAGGTGGTACTCGGAGAGCCCGCCCTCACCCGTGTCGTGCGCGAAGCCGCCGCGCGCCGCACCGGTGTTGAGGGCGAGTATCGCCTGGGCGGAGAGCGAGCCGAAGCTCATCGCGGAGACGTTGAGCAGGGCCATGTCGTAGGGCTGGGAGCAGTCCGGCCCGCCGATCCGTACCCGGGGTGCCTCCTCGGGCTGCCGGACGGGCGCGAGGGAGGGGACCAGGGACTCGTGACCCACCGCGTAGACGTCGCGCTCGGTGCCGAAGGGCTGCTCGGCGTCGACGCCCTTGGCCCGCTCGTAGACGATGCTCCGTGTGTCCCGGTCGTAGGGGCGGCCGTCGAAGTTCCGCTCCACGAAGTACTGCTGGAGTTCGGGCCGCAGCGATTCGAGCAGGAAGCGCAGGTGCCCGAGGACGGGATAGTTGCGGAGGATCGAGTGCCGGGGCTGGAGGAGATCGGCCCAGGCCAGCAGGGCGAGCGCGAGCAGCGGGGCCGCTCCGCACCACCACCAGGGCGAGACGGCGAAGGCGGCGACCGCACCGGCGGCCGCGCAGAGCGACAGGAGGACGACCACGACGAAACGCATCACGTTCAGGGCCTGTCCGCCCGCGATGCGTTCATGCCCCACGGGATGTTCATGAAAAGGCAATTCCCGTGCGACTTCCGCCGGATTCGCTCACGAACCTCACGCGGCGCGCCCCGTGCCCGACGCGGCACGGGCACCGGCGGGGGGCGCCTCACCCGCGCCTGCGGTACCGGGCGGCGAAGCCGTGCGGCCCGCCGCCCGGTACCCCGCGCCTCAGGCCAGGTCGCGCACCAGTTCGCTCACCGAGCGGCGGCGGCCCGTGTAGAAGGGGACCTCCTCGCGGACGTGGCGGCGCGCCTCGGAGGCACGGAGGTGGCGCATGAGGTCGACGATGCGGTGCAGCTCGTCGGCCTCGAAGGCGAGAATCCACTCGTAGTCGCCGAGCGAGAACGACGCGACCGTGTTGGCGCGCACGTCGGGGAAGCCGCGGGCCATCTTGCCGTGGTCGGCGAGCATCGTGCGGCGCTCCTCGTCGGGCAGCAGGTACCACTCGTAGGAGCGTACGAAGGGGTACACGCTGACGTAGGCGCGCGCGTCCTCGTCGGCGAGGAACGCCGGGATGTGGGACTTGTTGAACTCCGCCGGGCGGTGCAGCGCCATGTTCGACCAGACCGGCTCCAGGGCACGGCCGAGGCGGGTGCGGCGGAAGAGGTTGTACGCCTCCTGGAGCGCGTCCGAGGTCTCGGCGTGCCACCAGATCATGAGGTCGGCGTCGGCGCGGAGCCCGGAGACGTCGTACGTGCCGCGCACGGTGACGTCCTTGGCGGCGAGCTGGTCGAAGAGGTCCTGGACCTCCTCGGCGTAGCCGGACCGGTCCTCGGGCAGCACGTCGCGGAGCTTGAAGACGGACCACAGGGTGTAGCGGATGACCTCGTTGAGGTCCTTGGCCTTCTTGCCCGCGTTGGGGATCTTCTCAGGAGCAGCACTCATACCGCTCATTCTGCTTCCTCGCTCTTCGCGATCCGACGCCGGGCTCCCCAGCCGTGGCGACGCTCCGCCGCCGGGGAGCCCGCACCGTGCCGGAAGGCTCAGCCGGCGCGCAGCAAGCCGTCGACCGCCGCCCGCGCGCTCGCCACGCACGCCGGGATGCCCACGCCGTCGTACGCCGCGCCGCACACCGCGAGGCCGGGAAGCTTCGCGACGTGCTCGCGCACGCGCGCGACGCGGCCGTGGTGGCCCACCGGGTACTGCGGCAGGCCGTCGTTCCAGCGCGTCACGAGGGAGGCGACGGGGCGCGCGTCGAGGCCCGTGGCGAGGCGGAGGTCGCGCCGCGAGAGGCTCACGAGCTCCGCGTCGTCGCGCGCGAGGTCGGCGGTGTCGCCGTAGCGCCCGACCGAGGTCCGCAGCACGAGCAGTTCGGGATTCTCCTCGTCCACCCACGCCCACTTCTGGCTGCTGAACGTCGAGGCCTTGATCGTGCGGCCGTCGACGGGCGGGACGAGGAAGCCGCTGCTCCCCGCGGGCAGCGCGGCCGTGTCGGAGCGGCGGTAGGCGAGCGTGACGAGCGCCATGGAGGCGTACTCGACCGCGCGCAGTTCGGCCGCCGCCGCCGGGGACTCCGCGTCGAGCAGCCGCGCGGCGCGGGGCGCGGGCAGCGCGACGACGACCGCGTCCGCCGCGAGGACACTGCCGTCGGTGAGGACGACGCGCCAGCCGTCGGGGGTGCGGCGCAGTTCCTCGGCAGCCGTCCCCGTCCGGATCTCGCCGCCCCGGTCGCGCACGGTGCGGGCCACCGCGAGCGGCAGGGTGCCGAGGCCGCCCTTGAGGCCCTGGAAGACCGGGCCGCCCGGCTGCTTGCCGCTCGCCGCGCGCGCGGCATCCGCCTGCGCGGCGCGCACCGCGTCGGTCAGGCGCGGGTGCTCCTGGGCGGTCTTCCACAGCTGCGGTACGGCGGCCCGCATCGAGAGGCGGTACGCGTTGCCCGCGTAGACCCCGCCGAGCAGCGGCTCCACGAGCCGGTCGACGACCTCACGGCCCAGGCGGCGCGCCACGTACTCGCCGATCGCGACGTCGTCGCCCAGTTCCTCGGGCGGCAGACCCGCCTCCGCCTCGATCCGCCGCAGCCCTTCGTCCGAGAGCACCCCCGCGAGGCTTCCCGCCTCCGCCGGGACGCCCATGACGTGTCCCTTCGGCATCGGGCGCAGCGCGTCGCGCGTCCACAGCGAGGCACTCGCCGTGTTCGGCGGCTGGAGCTTGTGGCGCAGTCCCGCGGCGCCCGCGAGAGCGACGGCCTCGGGGCGCCGGGCGAGCATCGACTCGGCGCCGAGATCGACGCGTACGCCCTCGATCTCGCCGGAGCGCAGCTTGCCGCCGAGCCGCGCGGCGGCCTCCACGAGCGTCACACGGGCACCGGCGTCGACCGCGTGCAGCGCGGCGGCGAGCCCGGTGATGCCGCCGCCGAGGACGAGGAGGCGGGGAGCGGTGCCGGGTGCGGGCTCGCCGGGGGACGGCGCGGGCAGCGGTGAGGAAGTGGCGGAGACGGGGGTGCTGCGGGGGACTTCGCTCATGGGTCCACTTTCTCACCGTACGGACAGCGGGCGGCGGCAGGGTCGGGCTTGCGGGGGCGGTCGCCGGAGGCGCGCGCCTCCGCGCCGTGCTTCCCTCCCCGGGCCCCTCGGACCCGCCGGACGCCCCGGCGCCGGCGGCACACCCGAGCCCCCGCCACCGACACCCCCGGCGCGGACCCGCGGTCCCCCCGCCCGGCGCTGATCACTCCGCGTAGCCTGCCCGTATGAGTGAACGACTGGTCGTCATCGGCGGCGACGCGACGGGGATGGCGGCGGCCTCGCAGGCACGCCGGCTCAAGAGCCCGGACGAGCTGGAGATCATCGCCTTCGAGCGCGGGCGGCACACCTCGTACTCGGCCTGCGGCATCCCCTACTGGGTCGGCGGGGATGTCGCGGGCCCGGACGAACTCGTGGCGCGCACGCCCGAGGAGCACCGGGCGCGCGACATCGACCTGCGCACAGGCACCGAGGTGACGGAACTCGACATCGAGGGGCGCCGCGTGCGGGCGCGCGAGGTGGAGTCGGGCGGCGAGTACTGGACTTCGTACGACAAGCTCGTCCTCGCGACCGGGGCAGCGCCGCTGCGTCCGGACCTGCCGGGCATCGACGCGCCCGGTGTGCACGGCGTGCAGACGCTCGACGACGGCGAGCGCCTCCTCGCGACGCTGTCCCGGGCGCGCGGCAAGCACGCGGTCGTCGTCGGCGCGGGCTACATCGGCGTCGAGATGGCCGAGGCCCTGATCCGGCGCGGCTACGAGGTGACCGTCGTCAACCAGGCGCCGCAGCCGATGACGACGCTCGACCCGGACATGGGCGCGCTCGTCGACGAGGCGATGCGCGGCATGGGCATCACGATGGTCAACGGGACGGCCGTGACCGCGCTCCGCACGGGACGGGACGGGCACGTGGAGGCGGTGCGCACCAACGAGGCGGAGTACCCGGCCGACGTCGTCGTGCTCGGCCTCGGGGTCCGCCCGCAGACCGACCTCGCGCGCGCCGCGGGTCTCCCGCTCGGGCCGGCGGGCGGGCTGCTCACGGATCTCGCGATGCGCGTGCGCGGGCACGAGGAGATCTACGCGGGCGGCGACTGCGTCGAGGTGCTGGACCTGCTCGCCGGGCGCACCCGGCACATCGCGCTCGGCACACACGCCAACAAGCACGGCCAGGTCATCGGCTCCCGCGTCGGCGGCGGCTACGCGACGTTCCCGGGCGTCGTGGGCACGGCGGTGAGCAAGGTATGCGAGCTGGAGATCGGGCGTACGGGGATGCGCGAGCGGGACGCCGCCGAGGCCGGGTACCAGTTCGTGAGCGTGACGATCGAGTCGACGAGTCGCGCGGGGTACTACCCGGACGCGGCACCCATGACGGTCAAGATGATCGCCGAGCGCGTCACGGGGCGGCTCCTGGGCACGCAGATCGTCGGCCGCGAGGGCGCGGGCAAGCGCGTGGACATCGCGGCGGTCGCGCTCACGGCCGGGATGACGGTCGAGCAGATGACGGCTCTCGACCTCGGCTACGCGCCGCCGTTCTCGCCGGTGTGGGACCCGGTGCTCGTCGCGGCCCGCAAGGCGGTCAAGGCGGTACGGGCGGCGGGATGACGGGCCCGGTCCGGGGGCGGGACGGCGGTACGGAGGCGGCCCTCACGTCCGCGCCCCCGCCCGGGAGCCCGCCGCCGCCCCGTACCCCCGCTGCCGTTCAGCGCCGCGTGCGCTCGTGGACGTCCGCGACGAGGTCCGCCAGGACGCCGGGGTCCGTCGTGGGGAGCACGCCGTGGCCGAGGTTGAAGATGTGGCCCTCCAGGTCGCGGGCCGCGTCCAGGACCTCCGTCGTCTTCTCGCGGATCGCGGCCTCGTCGGCGAAGAGCACCGCCGGGTCCAGATTGCCCTGGAGCGCCTTGCCCGGGCCGACGCGGCGGGGCGCCTCGTCGAGCGGGGCCCGCCAGTCCACGCCCACGACGTCCGCGCCCGCCTCGCCGAGGTCGTGGAGCAGTTCGCCCGTACCGACCCCGAAGTGGATGCGGGGCACGCCGTACCCGGCGACGCCGGCGAGGACCTTCGCGCTCGCGGGCCGGACGTAGCGGCGGTAGTCGGCAGGGGAGAGCGCGCCGACCCAGGAGTCGAAGAGCTGCACGGCCGAGGCGCCCGCCTCGATCTGCACCTTGAGGAAGCCGGTGGTGATGTCGGCGAGGCGGTCCAGAAGCTGGGCCCACAGCTCGGGCTGCCCGTACATGAGTGCCTTGGTGCGCTCGTGGTTGCGCGAGGGGCCGCCCTCGACGAGGTAGCTCGCGAGCGTGAAGGGCGCGCCCGCGAAGCCGATGAGCGGGGTCGCGCCGAGTTCGGCCGTGAGGAGGCCGACCGCCTCGGTGACGTAGGAGACGTCCTCGGGCACGAGCGGGCGCAGGCGCTGGAGGTCGGCGGCGGTGCGGACCGGGTCGGCGACGACCGGGCCGACGCCGGGCTTGATGTCGACGTCCACGCCGATCGCCTTGAGCGGGACGACGATGTCGCTGTAGTAGACGGCCGCGTCGACCTTGTGGCGCCGGACCGGCTGCATCGTGATCTCGGCGACGAGTTCGGGGCGCCGGCAGGACTCCAGCATCGGGATGCCCTCGCGCACCTTGAGGTACTCGGGCAGCGACCGCCCGGCCTGGCGCATGAACCACACAGGCGTGTACGGGACGGGTTCGCGCCGGCACGCCTTGAGGAAGGCGGAGTCGCGGGGGGTCACGGGCGGCGGGATGTCATTGGCACTCACGACGACAAGTCTGTCATTCCCCCCGCCACGCCCTCGCACGAGGAGCCCGGTCCGAGCGAACCCCTCCGGCGTGCGGGGAGCGGGGGCCCGGGCCGGGCCCCGTGTCCGGGACCGCGGCGGGGTCCCGCGAGGCCGCCCCGACTTCCGGCCAAACCTTTCGCCACACGGCGAGCACCCCCCGTCCCCCCGCGCGAATGCGCATACGCTTCGCCGCATGGCTGCGGCTCAGGAACCACAATCCGGTGGTACGGACGGAACAGGCGGTACGGGTGGGACTGACTTTCAGGGGGCTCCGGCCGATTTCGGTGCCGCCGTCGCGGCCTTGCGCGCGGCGCGCCCCCGCCCCGAGATCGAGCTGAGCCCCACGCGGGCCCCGCGGCGCCTCGCACCGTGGGCGTACGCGCTGGAGGCCGCCGTCGCCGACGGCGAGGACGAGGATCTCGCGGACGGACGGCTCGTCCTGCTCCACGACCCCGCCGGGCACGAGGCCTGGAAGGGCCGCTTCCGCCTGGTCACGCTCGTCCGCGCCGAGCTGGAACCGGAGCTCGCCGCCGACCCGCTGCTCCCTGAGGTGTGCTGGTCGTGGCTGACCGGAGCCTTCACGGCGCGCGGTCTCGCCTACGGGGAGGCGGGGGGCACGGTGACGCGGGCGAGTTCGCACTACTTCGGTGGCCTGCGCGAACGCCCCTCCGCCTCGCAGATCGAGATCCGCGCCTCCTGGACCCCGCGCGAGTCGCCGAGCGGCGTGCCCGACGCGACGGCGCACCTCGCGGCGTGGTGCGAGCTGCTCTCGCAGATCGCCGGGCTCCCCCCGGCGACGGGGCCGGGTGAGGCGGCGGTGGTCTCGTTGCCGCAGCGCAGGGGACCGCGCTCCTGAGGACGGACGGACCGGGCGGCGAGGCCGCTGACAGGCCCGGTCGCGGGGGTCCGGTGACGGGCCCGGACGCAGGTCGGCCCCTGGGCCCGCTGACGGGCCCGCCCGGCAAGCCCGGTGACGGGTCGGCAGCAAGGCCCCGGCGCACGGGACTGACGATTACGGATCGGTTACGGACCGGTAGGGGAAGACATGGCGTCGTTCACGAACGGATGACACGCGGGACCTGATTCGTTCGAGTTCTCGTTCCGATCTCTTCGTGATCGAAAACCCGTCCTAATCATTCCGGCTTTTTCCTCCCTCGTTCGTGATCATCCCCTAAAGGACTCCAGGCGTGCTGCCGACATTCATTTCGACCTTGTCGGCACGGTTCGCCCGGCTTCTTCCCCGGCCGGGACCGTCCCGCTCCTCTCCCCCACCACAGGAGGCCCGGTGTCCGTTCTTCTTGAGCAGCCCGCAAGCCTGGTCGCCTACCGTCCGAACAAGCCGACCGCGATGGTCGTCGTGGCCGACCCCCGGGTGCGCTCCACGGTCACCCGGCACCTCTGGGCGCTCGGCGTACGCGACGTCATCGAAGCCTCGTCCATCGCCGAGGCCCGTCCCCGCATCGGCAACCCGCGCGACATCTGCGTGGCCGATGTCCACCTGCCCGACGGTTCCGGGCTCACCCTTCTCTCCGAGACCCGCGCCGCGGGCTGGCCCAACGGGCTCGCCCTCTCCGCGGCCGACGACATCGGTGCCGTGCGCAACGCCCTCGCGGGCGGGGTCAAGGGCTATGTCGTCACCGGCACCCGTACCAACGTCGGGCTGCCGGGCCGTCCCGGCGCGGCCCAGCTCGGCGCCGCTTCCCGCACTCACCGTCGCCCCCCGGGTACCCCGAGCCACCCGGGCGGCTACCGCGAGCTGTCGGGTCGTGAGGTCGAGGTGCTCAGACTGGTCGCGGAGGGCCAGTCCAACAAGGCCATCGGCGTCTCGATGGGCCTGTCCGCACTGACCGTCAAGAGCCACCTCGCCCGTATCGCCCGCAAGCTCGGCACCGGTGACCGCGCCGGAATGGTCGCCGTGGCCCTGCGTACCGGCATCATCCACTGAGTACCCGAGCACCCGGGTCCACACCCCCGTCCCCCAGGGAGGCCACCGGCGGAACATTCCGTCGGTGGCCTCCGGCACGTCCCCGGATACCCTTGACCGGTGACCGATGCCACCGACGCCCAAGACAGCCCAGCAGCCACCGCACCGCAGGTCTCCGGGACGGACCCCGGGCCCGCCGAAGGCGCCGCGCATCCGGCACCGGTCCCCCTCCTCGAACCGCGCGAGGGCATTCCCCCCGTCATCGCGGACCCCGAGAGCCTCGCCTCCGCCGTCGCCGCCTTCGCGAGCGGCAGCGGCCCCGTCGCCGTCGACGCCGAGCGGGCCTCCGGCTACCGCTACGGGCAGCGCGCCTACCTCGTACAGCTGCGGCGCGAGGGTGCGGGCACCGCGCTCATCGACCCCGTCGCCTGCCCCGACCTCTCCGGACTCGGCGCCGCGCTCGCCTCCGCCGAGTGGGACCTGCACGCGGCGACGCAGGACCTGCCGTGCCTGCGCGAGATCGGGATGATCCCGCACTCCCTCTTCGACACGGAGCTGGCCGGGCGGCTCGCGGGCTTCCCGCGCGTCGGGCTCGGCGCGATGGTCGAGAGCGTCCTCGGCTACACGCTGGAGAAGGGGCACTCGGCCGTCGACTGGTCGACCCGGCCGCTGCCCGAGCCCTGGCTGCGGTACGCGGCGCTCGACGTCGAACTCCTCGTGGACCTGCGCGACGCGCTGGAGAAGGAGCTGGAGCGGCAGGGGAAGCTGGAGTGGGCGCTGGAGGAGTTCGACGCGATCGCCTCCGCGCCGCCGCCCGCCCCGCGCAAGGACCCCTGGCGCCGCACCTCGGGGATGCACCGCGTCCGCAGGCGCCGTCAGCTCGCGGTCGTACGGGAACTGTGGACGCTGCGCGACCGCATCGCGCAGCGGCGCGACATCTCGCCCGGCAAGGTCCTGCCCGACGCCGCGATCGTCGAGGCCGCGCTCGCCGTGCCGGTGAACGCGCACGCGCTCGGCGCGCTCCCCGCCTTCGGGCGGGGCGCCCAGAAGCGGCAGCTCGACCAGTGGCAGGCCGCGATCGACCGGGCCAGGGAGCTGCCCGAGAGCGAACTGCCGCAGCAGGGCGCCTCGGTCGCCGGGCCCCCGCCGCCGCGCGCCTGGGCGGACCGCGACCCGGAGGCGGCGGCCCGTCTCTCGGCCGCGCGGGCCGGCGTCAACACGCTCGCGGAGCGCCTGCACCTGCCGCAGGAGAACCTGATCACGCCCGACACCGTGCGCCGCGTGTGCTGGGAGCCCCCGGCATCCCCCGACCCGGACGCGGTCGCGGAGGCGCTGCGGGGGTACGGGGCGAGGCGCTGGCAGATCGAGCACGTGACCCCGGTCCTGACCCGGGCCCTCCAGGCCCACGCGGCCTAGCCACACCCGAGGCCCGGAGGGCCGAGCAGCGTCGACGGAGCCGAAGGAAGCGCGACGGTGTCGAGACGCCCGTCGCGCGCAGGTGGGCGAGGAACGAGCCCACCGAGCACGTCGGGTGGCTCGACACCGGCACCGGCGCTTCCGGAGGCGGAGCCGACGCGAGACAAGAGGGGGGTGCCACTTACGGTTACTCACGAGTAGCATGACCGGGAGAGCGACACGCCCCGCCGTGCCGCGTGGCAGTTCCGTCCCGCACCCTGGAGGAGAGCCAACGTGCCTCGTACCATCCGGGACGTCGTCTTCGTCGACGGCGTCCGCACCCCGTTCGGCAAAGCGGGCCCCAAGGGCATGTACCACGAGACACGCGCCGACGATCTCGTCGTGAAGGCCATCCGGGAGCTGCTGCGCCGCAACCCGGACCTGGACCCGCAGAAGATCGACGAGGTCGCGATCGCCGCGACGACGCAGCTCGGCGACCAGGGCCTGACGCTGGGCCGCACCGCCGGCATCCTCGCCGGGCTGCCCCAGTCGGTCCCCGGCTACTCCATCGACCGCATGTGCGCGGGCGCGCTCACGGCGGTCACGACGACCGCCGGTTCGATCGCCTTCGGCGCGTACGACGTGGTGATCGCCGGTGGCGTCGAGCACATGGGCCGCCACCCGATGGGCGAGGGCGTCGACCCGAACCCGCGCTTCGTCTCCGAGAAGCTCGTCGACGAGTCCGCCCTCTTCATGGGCATGACGGCGGAGAACCTGCACGACCGCTTCCCGCACCTGACCAAGGAGCGCGCCGACGAGTACGCCGTGCGCTCGCAGGAGAAGGCGGCGAAGGCGTACGCGAACGGCAAGATCCAGGCCGACCTGGTGCCGATCTCCATCCGCCGTACCTCGCCCGAAGGCGGGGAGACGGGCTGGGGCCTCGCGACGGCCGACGAGCCGATGCGGCCGGGCACGACGATCGAGCAGCTCGCGGGCCTGAAGACCCCCTTCCGCCCGCACGGCCGGGTCACCGCCGGGAACGCGGCGGGTCTCAACGACGGCGCGACCGCGTCGGTCATCGCCTCCGAGGACTTCGCGCGCGAGAACGGCCTGCCGGTCAAGATGCGCCTCGTCTCGTACGCCTTCGCGGGCGTCGAGCCGGAGGTCATGGGCTACGGGCCGATCCCCGCGACGGAGAAGGCGCTCGCCAAGGCGGGCCTGTCCATCTCCGACATCGGTCTCTTCGAGATCAACGAGGCGTTCGCCGTCCAGGTCCTCGCCTTCCTCGACCACTACGGCATCGCCGACGACGACCCGCGCGTCAACCAGTACGGCGGCGCGATCGCCTACGGCCACCCGCTCGCCTCCTCCGGTGTCCGGCTGATGACCCAGCTGGCGCGGCAGTTCGAGGAGCAGCCCGAGGTGCGGTACGGCATCACCACGATGTGCGTCGGCTTCGGCATGGGCGCCACCGTGATCTGGGAGAACCCCCACTGGGAGGGCAAGTGAGCACCACCACCGAGCTGCTGCGGGAAGCCGCCGCGCTCTTCCCCGACGAGGTCGTCACGCAGGCGCACGTGCGCCACCTCGACCTCCCCGGCGCGGGCCGCTTCGCGCTCATCACGCTGGACAACGGCCTCGACCACACGAAGCCGACGACCTTCGGCCCCGCCTCGCTCGCGAACCTGAGCGCCGCGATCGACCAGGTCGAGCAGGAGGCGGCCGACGGGCGGATCGTCGGGGTCGGCATCACCGGCAAGCCGTTCATCTTCGCGGTCGGCGCCGACCTCAAGGGCGTCGGGCTGCTCAAGCGCCGCGAGGACGCGCTCGCGATCGGCCACGGCGGGCACGAGGTCTTCAAGCGCCTCTCCGGCCTCGCGGTGCCCACGTTCGCGTACTACAACGGCGCGGCGATGGGCGGTGGCGTCGAGGTCGGCCTGCACTGCGCGTACCGCACCGTCTCCGCCGCGCTGCCCGCGTTCTCGCTGCCCGAGGTCTTCCTCGGCCTCGTCCCCGGCTGGGGCGGCTGCACCCTGCTGCCGAACCTGATCGGCGCCGAGAAGGCCGTCAAGGTCGTCATCGAGAACTCGCTCAACCAGAACCGGCAGCTCAAGGGCAAGCAGGTCTACGAACTCGGCATCGCGGACGCGATCTTCGAGGGCGCGGACTTCCTGGAGCAGTCGCTGCTGTGGACGGCGGCCGTCCTCAAGGGCGAGATCACCGTCGAGCGTCCCGAGGTGGACCGGGGCGAGGCCTGGGACCAGGCCGTCGCCACGGGCCGCTTCCTCGCGGACGGCAAGGTGCACGGCGCCGCCCCGGCCCCGTACCGCGCCCTGGACATCATCGCGGCGGCGAAGGACGGCGACCTCCAGGCCGGCTTCGACGCCGAGGACGAGGCGCTCGCGGACCTCATCATGAGCGGTGAGCTGCGCAGCGGCCTGTACGCCTTCGACCTCGTGCAGCGGCGCGCGAAGCGCCCGGCGGGCGCGCCCGACAAGTCGCTCGCGCGCCCGGTCAACAAGGTCGGCGTCGTCGGCGCCGGGCTCATGGCCTCGCAGCTCGCGCTCCTGTTCGTGCGCCGCCTCGAAGTGCCGGTCGTGCTGACCGACATCGACCAGGCGCGCGTCGACAAGGGCGTCGGCTACGTGCACGACGAGATCGACAAGCTGCTCGCCAAGGGCCGCGTCAACCAGGACAAGGCGAACCGCCTGAAGGGCCTGGTCAGCGGTGTCCTGGACAAGGCCGAGGGCTTCGCGGACGCGGACTTCGTGATCGAGGCCGTCTTCGAGGAGATCGGCGTCAAGCAGCAGGTCTTCGCCGAGGTCGAGGCGGTCGTGCCCGAGGGGGCGATCCTCGCGACGAACACGTCCTCGCTCTCGGTGAGCGAGATGGCGTCGAAGCTCAAGCACCCCGAGCGGGTCGTCGGCTTCCACTTCTTCAACCCCGTCGCGGTCCTGCCGCTCCTGGAGATCGTGCGCGGCGAGGCCACGGACGACGCCTCGCTCGCGACGGCCTTCGCCGTGGCGAAGAAGCTGAAGAAGAGCGCGGTGCTCGTCAAGGACGCCCCGGCGTTCGTCGTGAACCGCATCCTGACCCGCTTCATGGGCGAGATCCAGAACGTCATCGACGAGGGCACCCCGGTCGCCGTCGCCGAGAAGGCCGTCGAGCCGCTGGGCCTGCCGATGTCGCCGCTCGTGCTCCTGGAGCTCGTCGGCCCGGCGATCGGCCTGCACGTCTCCGAGACGCTGCACGGCGCCTTCCCCGACCACTTCACGGTCTCGCCGAACCTCAAGGCGGTCGTCGAGGCGGGCAAGCGCGGCTTCTACGTGTACGACTCCGGCACGCCGGAGCTGGACCCCGAGGTCGCCGCGCTCCTCCAGCAGGGCGACAAGGTCCTGACGGAGGACCAGGTGCGCGACCGCGTGCTCGACGCGGTCGCCGAGGAGGTCTCCCTCATGCTCGCCGAGGGCGTCGTCGCCGAGGCGCAGGACATCGACCTGTGCCTCATCACGGGCGCGGGCTGGCCCTTCCACCTGGGCGGCATCACCCCGTACCTGGACCGCGCGGGCGTCAGCGAGCGGGTCACGGGCAAGCGTTTCCTGGCCCCTGGAGTAGCCTCGGTCCCGGCGGCCTGAGCCGGCACGAACAGGCAGGACGACGGCGGGCCGCCCCGGATCTCCCGGGGCGGCCCGCCCTGTTGTGCTGGTGCCCGTGCGGAACCGGACGGCGGCTCAGCGCTCCACGACGTTGAGCGCCATCCGGCCGGACGAGGAACAGTACGGTCGCACCCGCACCGGCGCGAAGCCGTACACCCCGAGGTGCGGCCCCTCCAGATCGCCCTCCGCGGTGAGGGTGGGGTGGACGACCACGGACTTCACGTCGGCGAAGTCCTCCAGCATGTGGCACACCGGGCGGGTTTCGGGGTCGGTGCCGTGGAGGAGCACCCCCCACTCCCAGTCCTCCCAGTCCTCCAGTCGCCGGTCGATCAGCTCGCGCACGGGGAGCACGGCACGCACCACGCGGGGGGAGACGAGCTCGACGGGCACCGTCAGCCGGTCGGGGTGCGTCCCCCGGCGGTCGAGGACGAAAAGGCTTCCGGGGCCCGGCTCCGGGCCGCTGCCGCACACGCGGGCCGTCACCGTGATGGTCTCGCCCGGCCCGACCCGGACGCCGGCGCACTCGACGTGCTCCGCGCGGTCGAGCGTGCGCAGCAGCAGCCGGCCGTTGCGATGGGCGTACGGGAGTATCCAGCGCACCCGTGGCCCGGAGCGACCGCCGACGAGCAACAGCTGCCGCGCGGCGAGGAGTTCGCGGGTGTCACGCACTCCGGCCCGCAAGGGGACAGCGGCCTCGGCGGAGGTGCCGAGCAGCACGTGCCACGTGCCCTCCCCCGCCCGTTCCACCGTGTCGGGTCCGACGACCGCGCAGTACGTCGTGCTCTCGTGACCGCGGTGCTCGTACCGGGTCTCCAGCGGCAGACAGAGACGGCCGCCGTCCTCGTCCTTCGCGGTGGCCCGCAGGAACAGGCGGCGGCGTTCGCGGCCGTCATAGGGCGCCCCGACACTCAGCCGTACCTCTCCGCCCGGCTCGACGAAGGCCTCGGCCTCCCCGGCCTCGCGCAGCAGGTGCGAGCGTCCGCTGCGGCGACCGGTACCGGTCGAAGGCGCGCGGTAGCCGCGGGAGGAGGAGGCACGACGGGCGGCGGCCTCCTCGAAGAGCCGCGTGTAGAGGTCGGCCACGTGTTCGGGGTCGTAGCGCTCGGAGTTGCGCAGCGCGGCGGCGCTCATCTCCTTGCGCAGTACGTCGTCGCCCATGAGGCGGCCGAGCCCGTCCGCGATGGCGTTCACGTCCCCGTTCGCGACGAGCAGCCCGTCCTCGCCGTGGCGCAGGATCTCGCGCGGGCCCACCGGACAGTCGGTGGAGACGACGGGGAGACCGCACCGCATGGCTTCGACGAGAGTCATGCCGAAGGACTCGGCCGAGGACGTGACGGCGGCGACGGAGCCCTTGGCCCACTCGGACTCGATGGGGGAATGCCCACCCATGAGCAGGACGCGTTCGTCGAGCCCCGTCTTCCTGATGAGCCTGCCGAGTTCGGCCTGCTCGTCGCCGGTCCCGTAGATGCGCAGGTGCCATTCGGGGAAGTCGGGGGCAAGCAGCGCGAAGGCGCGCACGAGCAGGTCGTAGCGCTTGATGTGATGGAGGCGCCCGGCGCTCACCACGACCCGGGCGGTGCCGTCCGAGGGCGCGACGCGGGGGCGCGGGACGCTGTTGGGGATGGCGACGACCGGGACCCCTGCCACGGGCGTGTGTTCCCGGAAGGAACGGGCGTCGGCTTCCGTGACGGTGCTAATGGCGTCCAGGCGCGGGTAGACCCTCGCCATCGCGGCCCGGACGGCCGGCGGGATGGCGAGATGGGTCATGTGCTCCTGCGCGACACGCAGCGCCCGGTCGGCGGTGTGGGCCGCGACGAAGAGGTTGAGGCTCGGCCGGGTGCCGATGACGACATCGGCATCGGTGCCGCTCAGTTCCTCTCTGAGCCGTTCGTCGCTGAAGCGCGTGTACTGGGAGTAGTACTCCTCCTGCTGCGGGACGACCTCGCTGGGCCCGGAGGCGAGATGCGGGGCCCGGTCGGGGCGGCCGGGCCGGGTGTCGAGGAGGGAGCGCACGCGCACGGCCGGGGAGATCGTGAACTGGGGGGCCGCGGCGCGCTGGAACACGGAGACGATCTCGACCTCGTGCCGGGCGGAGAGCGCCTCGGCGAGGTTGATGACAGTGCGGTTGGTGCCGCCGATCCCGTAGATGTTGTTGATCAGGAAGGAGAGCTTCATCGAGGCCCGGTCTCCTTGCGCTCGAAGGGGCTGGGCACGGGGAAGTAGGACTGAAGGAAGGCTTTGACCTGCTGGGTGCGGCGCTCGCCCTCGCCGAAGTCTTCGGTGAGGGTGTCGTTGATGCAGAAGGCCTGCCGGTCCCGGCGGGCGAGGAGGATGCCGAGCCGCCGGGCGATCTCGGTCCGGGCCAGGTCGAGGTAGGCGAACTCGATGTCGGAGGGCACCGCGCGGCCCGTGAAGTAGGCGTAGTAGTGGTAGAGCGAGGAGGGGATGGAGATGTCGGCGGGGCTGCGGAAGCGGCTCGCCGCCGTCTTCGCGTGCTCGTGCGCGAAGGCCTGCTCCAGCTCGTAGAGGACGGAGCGGCGCAGCGCATAGGGCGCGTGCCGCAGCTTCTGCACGATGGTGGACCCGAAACGCTCCCGGATCAGCCTGCGGTTGTTCTTCCCCGCCGCGTCCACGGGGCGGTCCGCCTCGCCCCAGTCGTGGCTAGGGACCTGCGCCGGGGAGAGGAAGATGCGGGTCATCCCGTTGGAGAGGAAGAAGGTCTGCGGGAGAACGGGGCGGCCGAGGAACATGTCGTCGTTGAAATAGAGGAAATGCTCGGCGAGGCCGTCGATGTGGTGGAGCTGGCTCTCGATGGCGTGGGAGTTGAAGGTGGGCAGGAGCCCGGGATCGCTGAAGATCTCGCGGTGGTCGACGACGGTCAGCCAGGGCTGGAAGTCGTCGAGCCAGGCCGGACGCTGCTGGTCGGTCACGAGGAAGACGCGGCGTATCCAGGGGGCGTTCTGGTGCAGGGAGCGCAGAGAGAACCGCAGTTCGTCGCGGCTGATGTAGCGCGCCGCGTTGGCCGCCTCCGCATGGTAGCCGCCCTCGCCGAAGGCGGCGCGGCGCGACTGCCAGGCGGGGTCCTCGCCGTCCACCCAGGTGTAGACGGCGTCGATGGGGAAGCGGATGTCCTCGGGCAGGGCGCCGAGCGCGATCGGGAGCGTCGGCACGCGCCGCCCCTCGGCGGAGTGCGCGGGCGAGAACTGCGTCAGCCGCCGGGCGGGGGCGAGGACGAGGTCCTCGTTCACGGCGACGGCCTCGGTGACGCGGTTGGGGCGCGGTGCGTGGAGCATCCCGTCCTCCGCCCGCCAGAACTCCAGGTCGCAGCTGTGGGTGAGGCCGAGGACATGGCTTCCGCCGGGGTCGCTCCACAGGACGCCCACGCGCAGCACGCTCGCCTGCCGCAGGAGACGCTCGGCGTGACCGCTACCGCAGAGCACCGGGCGTCCGCGCAGGGACTCGCCGTCGCAGGCGCCGACGTAGAGCGGCAGGGTGACGGCCAGTTCGGTGAGCGCCGCCGCGACCTGCTCGCGGGCGTGTTCCGGCACGGCTATGACGCTGCGCAGCTCGGACTTGCCCCGTACGGCGAAGTGGTCGATGCCCTCGCGTTCCAGGAGACCGGCGATGAGGTCGAGGTTCTCCTCGCGGAGCAGGACGGGGGTCGCGTCCTCGCGGACCATGGCGATGGAGGAGCCGCGCACGGCCACGGTGCGGGACTCCTCGCCCTCCCGCATCCCCGGCCAGCGGCGTCGCGCCCTCGCCTCGCGCACAGCTCCGGTGAGCGGGGCGAGGAACTGGCTCTGCCGGAGGATGCCCTTGACTCCCTGCCGGACGCGCGGCGGCACATGACGGGCCACCTGGCCGCGGACGGAGGGGGGTACGAGGGAGCGGTAGGCGGTGACCGCCGCCCCCGCCTCCGCGTTGCCGCTCACGCCTGTCCCCCGGCGTTCGTGACCACCCGGTCCGGGGCGGCCGTGGCCCCGGGGACGGCGGGGGACGTGCCGGCACCGGCCGGGACGGCGGGGGAAGATTCGTAGGGGCTCGGCACCGGGAAGTACGCGCGCAGGAAGTCGAGCGCGGCCCTGGTGCCGTCGGCGAGCGCGGTGGCCGAGCCGAGGCCGAAAAGGTGCAGGTGCTGGACATCGCGCCGCACGAGGAGCCGGGCGTAGAGCCGCCGTGCCCCGGGGTGGGCGGCGTGGAGGGCGAGACCCTTGCCGCTGAGCGGTGTGGCGGCGTCCGCGACGCGGGCGTGGTGGTGCGCCAGTCCGTCCAGGGGGTGCGTGGTGGGCAGCGTGTCGCGCGTCTGGCCGTCGCCGCAGGGGTCGGCCGGCAGCGCGGCGCCCAGCTCGGCGAGGGTCGCACGGCTCAGCGGCTGGGGGCCGTGCGCGTAACCGCTGGTCACGGCACGGCCGGTCAGCTCCTGGGCGCGCGCGGTCCATTCAGCGAGGGCTTCGTCGGCGGTCCACGGCCCGGTCCTGGGGCGGGTCGCGCCGGTCGGCGTGAAGTAGTCGAAGGGGCGGGTGGGCCGGCCGAGGAGGGCGCCGGGCCGCAGCAGCAGGAAGTGCTCGCTGAGCCGGGGTATCGCGTGCAGGGCGCTACCGTGCCCTGACCGGTGGACCACGAGCCGTTCGCCGGGGGCGAGCCAGGAGGGGACCGGGGACTCGGCGAGAACGTGGACGACGTCGATCCAGGGAGCGTGCTGGTGCAGGGAGCGCAGGGCGGCGCGCAGCAGCTCCTCCGCCCAGGGCGCGGTGTCGCGCCACAGCACGACCGCGTCCACGGGGAAGGTGATGTCCTCCAGCCGCGGGATGTCGAAGGGAGCCAGCGAGGTAGTGCCGACGGAGGGGTCGGCGATGTAGCCGCTGAGCTGCCGCAGACCCAGCTCCACGCGGGGGGTGTCGCGTGCGACCACGCGCTGGACGCGGTTGGGCCTGGGGCCCACGAGACGTTCCGTGGCCAGCTCGTTGTTGACGGTCCAGAACTCGATCTCGACCCCGGCGTGCTGGCCGAGCACGAGGCTCGCGGTGGGATCGGCGCGCAGCCACTGGACGCGGAAGACGCGGACGCGCCCGTAGTTGCGCCACGCGGCGAGGTCACCGCCGGGTATCCGACTGGGCGCCGGGTCTCCCGGCATCACGGAGCTGACATAGCCGGTGTGCTCCTGGAGGAGGGCGCGCAGTGCCCGGCGCACGGGGCCCTTGTAGCGGCTCTCGACGGCGAGGCTGAGCCGCCGGTCGTCCAGCGCGGGCACGGCGAACCACGGGATACCGGCCGAGTCGAGGGCGGCGGTGACCACGTCGTGGTCGATGCGCCAGGCCTCCTGCGGAGTGAGGCCGGGGCTGACGTGCGCGGTCCTGCCGTCGGCGAGAAGGACCTCCTGGCCGGAGAGGAGGTGGAGTTCGGTGCGGCGCAGACGGCGCAGGGCGCGCTTGTGCAGCCCCACCTCACGTATGTCGAGGGTGCGGGCGAGAGACTGCTTCGCCTTGCGGCGCACACCTGCCGGCATACCGGAGGCCAGGGAGCGCAGGGGACGCGGGACGACGCGCCCGTACAGACGGGCGGCCGAACCCAGGGACGAGGGGTCAGGCACGGTGGCAGCTCCGGGAGGAGTTCTCGCTGGTCATCGTTCGTGGGGACTCGGGGTCGGGAAGTAACGGTGGAGAAAGGAGTCGAGTACTTCTTGCTGGGCCTCGACCTCCTCGGGGAGCGAGAAGGCGTCGTTGAGGCAGAAGCTGTCCTTGTCCCGTTCGATGAGCAGGCGGTCCAGCCGCGCCACGAGGTCGGGCACGGCGAGCTGGATGTAGGAGAACGGCAGCGACGACGGCAAGGCGCGTCCGGTGAGCGCCGCGTAGTAGAGGGCCATGGAGGAGGTGGGGGACAGGTCCGTCATGGCGCGGAAACGACTCGCCGCGGTCCGTCCCCAAGCCTCGGGGAAGTCGCGCTCCGCCTCCTCCATGGCGCTGCGGCGCAGGGCGTACGGGGCGTGCTCCATGGGTTGCGTGATGACGCGCCCGAAGCGCTGACGCAGCAGGGCCCGGTTGTTCTTGCACGCGGCGTCCACCGGGGTGTCCGTCTCCACGACCGGTCCTTGGGGGATCCGGTTGCGGGAGGGGAAATAGCGGGCGACACCCGTGGGACCGAAGAAGGTGTGGGGTGTGACGGGGCGGCCGAAGAACATGTCGTCGTTGAGGTAGAGGAAGTGTTCCGCCAGGCCGTCGATGTGGTGGAGCTGACTCTCGATGGAGTGCGAGTTGAAGGTGGGCAGATCCTCGGGACGGGTGAAAATCTCCCGATGGCTGACGACGCGTACACCCGGGACATCGGTGCGCAGCCAGGCGGGCGTCTGGTCGTCGGTGACGATGTGGACGGTGCGCACCCACGGCGCGAAGAGGTGCACCGAGCGCAGGGAGAAGCGCAGTTCGTCCCGGCTGATGAAGCGGGCGTCGCTCGCGGACTCGGCGTGGTACACCTCGCCCTTGACGGCGGCCTTGCGGCGCTGCCACGCGGGGTCGTTCCCGTCCACCCAGGTGTAGACGAGGTCGATGGGGAAGGTGATGTCCTCGACAGTGGGGACCAGGAACTCGGGCCTGGTGGGCAGCGGGGGGGCCAGTTCCGGGGGCGTCCACGGGGAGACGAAGCGGCTGAAGAGATGGGCGGGCCCGGTGACGGTGGGGCCGTCGGCGGCCACGGCCCAGGTGACCCGGTTGGCGCGCGGGGCGAGGAGCCGGTCCCCTTCCTGCCGCCAGAACTCCACGGCGCAGCCGTACTGGTCGCCGAGCAGGAGGTGTCCGCCGGGATCGGAGCGGTGCCAGGCGAGGTGCACGGCGAGGGCTTCGTGGGCGTCGAGCCAGGCTCGGGAGGCGGCGCACGGGGCGGCCTCGGTCGTCCCGCCCTCGGGGTCGAGGACGAGGGACAACATGGCGTCCTCGTCGGCGAGATCCTGGCGCAGCGCGCTGAGCGCCCGGTCCCTGTACTCCTCCGCCACGGCGAGCGTGGTGCCGTGGTCGCCGCGGCCCCGGACGGTGAAGTACGGGATGCGCGCGGCGTCGAGGACGCGGGTCACGCCGAGGCGGTTGGCCTCACGGGCGCCCAGCGGCGTGGCGCGTGGGTCGGTTCGGACGCGGGGCCCGCTGAGGGCGTAGGAACCGGCGGCGGGGTGTCGCGTCTCGTCCCAGGGATGCGAGAGGGAGGTCTCAGCCGCTCCTCCGGCTCTGATGTCCTGACCGGACCCGGGTGCGGAAATCGTCGCCACTGTCCACCTTCCCCACGGCGGCACCCTGTGCGCGACTGTCCTAGCGGTGCCGAAAAATGCCCGGCACGACGAGGCGACACGGACCTGATCGAGGGAGCCGTTTCGCCGGTGTTCCGCCGCCGTCACCCAGGCGTACGTCGGGCCACTCTGGAAACCTGCTCCACATCTTCCTCATATCGTCGCTTACTTCTTCAATAATTGTCAACGACGGTTCACTTGGTCACAAATGTGAACAAGGATGATCGACAGAGGTATCTCAGCAGCGCGAGAAGAGTGCGCAAGGGAGCGAGGGAAGAGCGGAACCCGGCACCCTCGGGGAAGCGTCTGTACGTTCGATGTCGCCTATATATAGTGCGGATTCACGCGCAGCCCGGTCCTCGCCGCCCCGTGACGGCTCACTCCCCCACACCGAGGCCCCTCAAGCGACGACTGGAGCAGCATGAGCCACAACGAGGCGCCGCCCGCCGCCCCTTCCCGACGTGCCCGGCCGCGCAGGAAGCGGCACACAGGGCGGTGGATCCTCGTCGGCCTGCTGGTCGTCGTGCTCGCCGCCGGCGGTACCGGCTGGTGGTACTACGAGCACCTGAACGGCAACCTCAAGGGCGTGGACCTGAGCAAGCAACTCGACGAGTCCACGCGGCCGAAGAAGGCCGTCGCCGCCGGGGACGCCACCAATCTCCTGGTCCTCGGCTCCGATTCGCGCGCGGGGGACAACGGCAAGCTCGACGCGGGGAACGTGAGCGGGGCCCGCTCGGACACCGCGCTGCTCGTGCACATCCCCGAGGGGCGGCAGAAGGCGGTCGCGGTGAGCATCCCGCGCGACACGCTCGTGGACCGGCCCGAGTGCACGAAGCACGACGGCTCGGCCCTCCCGGCCGCGCACCGCGTCATGTTCAACTCGGTGTACTCGCTCGCCGGGCCCGCCTGCGTCGTCAAGACCGTCGAGAAGATGTCGGACGTACGCGTCGACCACCTCGTCGAGGTGGACTTCGCCGGCTTCAAGGGCCTCGTGGACGCGATCGGCGGCGTCACCGTGACGACGGACGAGGACATCCACGACGCGAAGAGCGGCTTCGACCTGCCGAAGGGCACGCACAAGCTCGACGGCACCGACTCGCTCAAGTTCGTCCGCACCCGCTACGGCCACGGCGACGGCAGCGACCTCGGCCGCATCGGTCTCCAGCAGCAGTTCCTGCTGGCGCTGCTGAGCGAGGTGAAGAACCAGGACCTCCTCGGCAGCCCCGCCAAGGCCATCAAGATGGCGAACTCCGCGACCAAGGCGCTCACCACGGACGAGGACCTCGCCTCGCTCACGTCCCTCGCCAAGTTCGCCCGGAGCATGCGCGGGATCGACCCGAACACGATGGAGACCATCATGTTGCCGGTCGCCTACGACAAGCAGGACCCCAACCGCGTCGTTCCGGCCGAACCGCAGGCCACGCAGTTGTGGAAGGCGCTCCGCAACGATGTGGACATCCCGGAGTCGGCGAAGAAGTCACCGGCGACGGGGGGCTGAGCGCTGAGCCCCGTGTCGTGCCGCACGCCGGCGCCCCGCGTCGCGACGGTCCCTGGGGCCCGCTCCTCAGACCGTCAGCGCGGGTCCCATCAGGAGACCCGGCTCGTCGCTGCGGCGGCTGAGGCGCGGGCGGCCGTCCGTGCCGAACACGCCGAGGGTCACGCGGCCCGCGCCGTCCAGGGCCAGGCAGGGGCGGCCGGTGCCGCTGAGCCCGCTAGGGGCCCACCACAGCCCGTCCTGCTCCTGCTCGCTACGGCACATCGCGACCATGACCTGCCCGGCCGCGTCGCGATAGGCGAAGACCGTGCGGTCCTCGCCGTCGATCCGCGCGCGCAGCACTGACAGGGTGTCGTCCACGGGGGAACCGCCCATGGGTATCAGCCAGCTTCCCGGGCGGTGCGCGACGAGTCCTCCGTTGGCCGGGTCGGTCCAGTAGAAGGTGACCACGCCGGGCGAGGTCTCCAGCCCTCGTACGCTCCCGCTCCGTACCGAGAGCGGAATGTCCGGCCGCTGCGCGAAGGGGCCATGCGCCTTGTCCCGCACCCAGTAGGAGGTGAGGGCCTCGCCCGGGGCGAGCACCTCCACCGTGCCGGCCGAGGTGGCGACGGCCGCGGGCACGTCGTAGAGCCTGGACCCCTTGAGATCCTTCCACCCCTCCCACTTCCCCGTCTTGTCCTCGCGGCGCAGCATGAGGCCGCGGCCTGCGTTGCGCACCAGGACGTGGACGGTGCCTCCGTCGTCCACGGCGACGGCGGGGACGCCGAGCCGGGCGGCCCGCGTGGGGCTCTTGGTGTGCGGGTTGCCGAGGCCGCGGAAGGTGCCGAGGGCACGCCCCGTCTGGTACTGGACGGCGTGCACGAGATCGACGGCAGTCGGCGCGTCCTCCCGCGGCACCGCGCGCCGGCCGACGAGATGGGTGTAGCCGTTGGCGCCCTGGCCCACCGTGAGGGAATCGAGGTGCGGAACGGGGAAGAAGTCGGGCCCCTCCCAGTCCGGGGCACCCGCGCGCCGCTCGGTCCAGCGCAGTACGCCCTCGGCGGTGTGCGCGAAAGCGGTCAGCCGTCCATCCGTCCCACGCGTGAGCCACGTCCCACGCGGCACCCGCACCTCGACGACGGCCGCTCCGTGCCCCGTCTGCTCGGCCGCCCCGCCCCGCTGTCCCGCTCTCGCCATCAGCCCGCCCTTCTTCCCAGGCCGGACCACCGGCCGCCGCGGGCCGTACCGTCACCCGGGCAGCGCCCATCATAGGAGCCGTCGGAGAACGGCTCCGCCCCCGTCCCCGCCGCGCGATGATGAGGCCATGGACGCACAGCGCACACTCGTCGTGGACGCCGCCAATGTCGTCGGCTCGGTGCCGGACGGCTGGTGGAAGGACCGCAAGGGGGCCGCAGAGCGGCTCCGGGACTCGCTCGCGCGGTACGGGAGCGAGGGCTTGCCCGGCTGGCCGGCGCCGCTCGACGTGGTGCTCGTCGTCGAGGGCGCCGCGCGGGGCGTGACGGCGGTGGAAGGCGTACGGGTCGTGGCCGCCCCCGGCAGCGGCGACGACGAGATCGTGGCGGAGGTCGAACGGGCCCCCGGCCCGGCCCTCGTCATCACGGCCGACCGCGAACTGCGCGAGAGAGTCACGGCCTTGGGCGCGGAGGTGGCGGGCCCCCGCACCGTACGGCCCTGAGGGGACCCCCGGCCCGCGAGGGGGCACCCCTGCCGCCCCCCCACTCCCCCGCCGCAGCCCGACCACGGCTGCGTCTCCACCCCTCCCGCCCGTACGCAGCCTGCCGCGGCGATGTGACCCCGGAGCGGGAGCGCCGTCGAGGAGCGTCCACGACGGCGCCGCAGAGGCTCCCGCAGGCGGCGGGCTCCGGAGAGGGGCGGGGACGACGGAGGGGGCGGGGTGAGCATGGCGCTCAGCCTGTCCGCCCCCTTCCGCCCTGTGCTACCCCTTCCCGGACGACGCCTCGTGGGGGTCGAGCCGGCTGTGGCGGTGGCCGTAGGTCGCGTACAGGATCGTGCCGATGACCATCCAGATGAGGAACCGGAGCCAGGTCTCGGCCGGGAGGTTCAGCATGAGCCACAGCGAGGCGAGGACCGAGGCGATCGGCAGCCAGGGCACGAGCGGCGTGCGGAACGAGCGGTGGAGGTCCGGGCGGGTGCGGCGCAGGATGACGACGCCGAGTGCGACGACGATGAAGGCGAAGAGCGTGCCGATGTTGACGAGTTCGGCGAGTTCGTCGATCGACGTGAACCCGGCGACGACCGCGACGACACCGCCGAGCAGCGCGGTGGAGCGGTACGGGGAGCCGAAGCGCGGGTGGACCTTCGAGAAGCTCTTGGGCAGCAGGCCGTCCCGGCTCATGGCGAAGAAGACGCGGGTCTGGCCGAGGAGCAGGATCATGCAGACCGAGGTGAGCCCGACCGCCGCGCCGAAGCTGATGAGCCCGGCCCAGAAGGGGTGCCCGACCGCCTTGAAGGCGTCGGCGAGCGGGGCGTCGACGGTGAGGTCCGTGTACTTCTGCATACCGGTGACGACGACCGAGACAGCGATGTAGAGGACCGTGCAGATGGCCAGGGAGCCCAGGATGCCGCGCGGGACGTCGCGCTGCGGCTTGCGGGTCTCCTCGGCGGCGGTCGCGACGACGTCGAAGCCGATGAAGGCGAAGAAGACGACCGCGGCGGCCGTGAAGATGCCCATGACGCCGAAGTTCGACGGCGTGAAGCCGGCGATGAGCTGGATGAGCGGGGCGGTGAGGCCGCCGCCGCCTTCCGTGGGCTCGGACGGGGGCACGAAGGGCTTGTAGTTGGCGCCCGTGATGAAGAAGGCGCCGACGATGACGACGATCAGGACGACGGTCACCTTGACGGCGACGATGACGTTCGTGACGCGCGAGGAGAGCTTCGTGCCCGCGACGAGGATGCCGGTGAGGACGAGGACCAGAAGGGCCGCGAGAAGGTCGAAGCCGAAGTGACCGCCGTGCGTGCCGCTGAGCCATTGCGGCAGGTGGAATCCGGCCGTGTCGAGGAGCGAGCGGATGTAGCCGGACCAGCCGACCGCCACCACCGCCGCACCGAGCGCCAGTTCGAGGATGAGGTCCCAGCCGATGATCCAGGCGGGGAACTCACCGAGCGAGGCGTAGGAGAAGGTGTACGCGGAACCGGCGACCGGGACCGTCGAGGAGAACTCGGCGTAACACAGCGCGGCGAGCGCGCACACGACGCCGGCGACGGCGAAGGCGATCGCGACCGAGGGGCCGGCGTTCTGCTTGGCGACCTTCCCCGTGAGCACGAAGATTCCGGTGCCGATGACGACCCCGACGCCGAAGACGGTCAGGTCGAGGGCCGAGAGGGATTTCCGGAGCGAGTGCTCGGGGTCCTCGGTGTCCTTGATCGACTGTTCGATGTTCTTCGTACGGAACAGGGTCCTCGCACGGAAGGGGCTGTGGCTGTTCAACGGGGCGACCTCCCACCCTCGGGTGCACGCATGATCGCGAAAGCGATGGGCCACGTCTGCCCGGCCACGGCCCTTTTCACGCGAACGGACCACCGTTTCCGCCCCGGAGAGGGGTTTCGACGGCGGTCCGCACCCGGAGGAACGAGCGCGCGCCTCCACCTGCCGGTCCCGGGGCGCGCGGTTCCGTGCGCCCCGGCGCCCGCTCAGTCGCGCGTGCGCTCCACCTGCTCGTCGGCGGCGGCCCGCTCCGTCTCGTACGCGCCCTGGAGGCTCGCGACGAGACCGGTGACCTGCCGGGCGATGTCGGGGGCCGTGAGGCCGATCTCGGCGAGCACCTCCTTGCGCGAGGCGTGGTCGAGGAAGCGCGGCGGGATGCCGAAGTCGCGCAGCGGGAGGTCGACGCCCGCGTCGCGCAGCGCCTGCGCGATCGCGGAGCCGACGCCGCCGACGCGGCTGTTGTCCTCGACGGTGACGACGATGCGGTGCTTCTCTGCGAGCGGGGCGAGCGCCTCGTCGACCGGCTTCACCCAGCGCGGGTCGACGACGGTCGTGGAGATGCCCTGCTTGTCGAGGAGCGTCGCGGTCTCCAGGCACATCGGGGCGAGGGCGCCCACGGAGACGAGGAGCACGTCGGGGTGCTCGCTGCCCGCCTCGCGCAGCACGTCCATGCCGCCGACACGGCCCACGGCCGGTACGGCGGGCCCGACGACGCCCTTGGAGTAGCGGACCACGGTCGGCGCGTCGTCGACGGCGACGGCCTCGCGGAGCTGGGCCCGCAGCTGCTCGGCGTCGCGCGGCGCGGAGATCCGCAACGACGGGACGATCTGGAGCAGCGACATGTCCCACATGCCGTTGTGCGAGGCGCCGTCGTCGCCCGTGACGCCCGCGCGGTCCAGGACAAAGGTCACTCCGCACTTGTGCAGGGCGACGTCCATGAGGACCTGGTCGAAGGCGCGGTTGAGGAAGGTCGCGTACACCGCGAAGACGGGGTGCAGGCCACCGGTCGCGAGCCCGGCGGCGGAGACCGCCGCGTGCTGCTCGGCGATGCCGACGTCGTAGACGCGCTCGGGGAACGCCTCGGCGAACTTCTTGAGGCCGACCGGCTGGAGCATCGCCGCGGTGATCGCGACGAGGTCCTCGCGCTCACGGCCGATCCGGACCATCTCGTCGCCGAAGACCGAGGTCCAGCTCGCCGCCGCCGTCTTGACCGGCAGGCCGGTGTCGGGGTGGATGGGGCCGATGCCGTGGAAGCGGTCGGCCTCGTCGTGCTCCGCGTGCTCGTAGCCGCGGCCCTTCTGCGTGATGCAGTGGACGATGACGGGGCCGCCGAAGCGCTTGGCGCGCGTCAGGGCGGACTCCAGGGCCTCCATGTCGTGGCCGTCGATGGGGCCGACGTACTTGAGGCCGAGGTCCTCGAACATGCCCTGCGGCGCGATGAAGTCCTTGAGGCCCTTCTTCGCGCCGTGCAGCGTCTCGTAGAGCGGGCGGCCCACGACGGGGGTGCGCTCCAGCATCTCCTTGCCGCGGGTCAGGAAGCGCTCGTAGCCGTCGGTCGTGCGGAGCGTGGCGAGGTGGTTCGCGAGGCCGCCGATCGTCGGCGCGTAGGAGCGCTCGTTGTCGTTGACGACGATGACGAGGGGGCGGTCCTTGGCGGCGGCGATGTTGTTGAGCGCCTCCCAGGCCATGCCGCCGGTGAGGGCGCCGTCACCGATGACGGCGACGACGTGGTCGTCCTTGCCGAGCACCTGGTTGGCCTTCGCGAGGCCGTCGGCCCAGCCGAGCACCGTCGAGGCGTGGCTGTTCTCGATGACGTCGTGCTCGGACTCGGCGCGCGAGGGGTAGCCGGAGAGGCCGCCGCGGGTGCGCAGCCGCGAGAAGTCCTGGCGTCCGGTGAGGAGCTTGTGCACGTACGCCTGGTGGCCGGTGTCGAAGAGGACGCGGTCGCGCGGCGATTCGAAGACGCGGTGCAGGGCGATCGTCAGTTCGACGACCCCGAGGTTGGGGCCGAGGTGGCCGCCGGTCTTGGAAACGGCCTCCACGAGGAAGGTCCTGATCTCCCCGGCGAGCTGGTCGAGCTGCTCAGGGCTGAGCCGGTCCAGATCGCGCGGTCCCGTGATGCGGGTCAGCAGCGGCACCCGTGCCTCCTTGCAGTAGAGCTGTCGAACCTTGCCGGGTCTGGCGGTCTTGCGAGTCTAGTGTTCCGCCTCGGCGCCTCGTCACCGGTTCGGGGCGAGCTGTGTCACTTCGTACGCGGGGGCGGGGCCGGTCCATGATCCACCCTGCCGGGGGCGCAGGCCACCCGGGGGGGGCCGTTTGCCCGCGGCGCTTCCGGTACCGCGTCGCTTCCGGCGCCGTCAGGAAAGTACGACAACATACGGGTGCCCCGCCTCTCCGTACGTAGACGTGGAGACGGGGCAGCCCGGTCGCCGGTTGCCGTCAGGCGCGACCGGCCGACTTCTGGGTCTTGCGGGTCACGGAGTCGATGACGACCGTGGCCAGCAGCACCGCGCCGGTGATCATGTACTGGACCGGCGAGGCGACGCCCTCCAGGGCGAGACCGTTCTGGATCGAGCTGATCACGAGGACACCGAGCAGGGCGTGCCAGGTGCGGCCGCGTCCGCCGAAGAGGCTGACGCCGCCGATGACGGCCGCCGCGATGGAGTTCATCAGCAGGTCACCGGTACCGGCGCCCTGGTTGGCGGTGGCGATCTTGGAGGCCAGGAAGAGGCCGCCGGCGCCCGCGAAGGCGCCCGCGATGCCGAAGACCGAGATCCGGATCAGGGTGACGTTGATGCCCGCGCGCCGCGAGGCCTCGACGCTGCCACCGAGGGCGAAGACCTTGCGGCCGTAGGAGGTGCGGCGCAGTACGAAGTCCGTGAGGACCACGAGCGCGAGGAAGACGACCAGCGCGAGGGGGGTGCCCTTGTACTGGTTGAGCATGATCGCCACGGCGAAGGCCAGGACGGCGAGCAGCACGGTCCGCAGGATGATCTCGCTGAGCGGACGCGAGGGGACGTCGGCCGCCTTGCGACGACGGGCGTCCAGGAAGGAGCTGAGGAAGAAGAGCACCACGGTGACGAGCGCGAGGCCGTAGGCCACGGCGACGTCGCTGAAGTAGTACGTGGTGAGCTTGACGATCCCGCCGTCGGGGTTGAGGTTGATCGTCCCGTTGTCGCCGAGGATCTGGAGCATGAAGCCCTGCCAGAACAGCAGTCCGGCGAGGGTGACGGCGAAGGCGGGGGCGCCGAGGCGGGCGAAGAAGAAGCCGTGGATGGCGCCGATGACGAGGCAGGTGGCGATGGCGATGAGGATCGCCAGCCAGTCGTCCACCCCGTGGTTGACGGAGAGGACCGCCGAGAAGGCGCCCGCGACACCGCTGACCGAGCCGACCGAGAGGTCGATCTCGCCGAGCAGCAGGACGAAGACGATACCCACCGCGATGAGCCCCGTGCCGACCATGGTGATGCTCATGGCGGTGAGGTTGCCCGCGGTGAGGAAGCCCGAGTTCAGGCTCTGGAAGATGATCCAGATGACGACGAGACCGGCGATGACGGGCATGGTGCCGAGCTCGCCGCCGCGTATGCGGCGCTTGAACTCGGTCAGGTAGCCGGCGAAGCCCTGCTCGCGCACGAGCAGCCGGGGGTCGACCGCGGCGATGGCGCCCGCGGCGCTCTCCGGGTTGCTGGTGCTGTCCTGCACCGCCCCCGGGGTGTCCTTCTTCACGTTCTGGGCGCTCACTTCTGGTCTCCCACACTGCGGGCCGCGCGGCGGGTCACGGCGTTCTCCGTGGCACCGGTGATGGCGGAGATGATCTCTTCCTGGGAGGTCGTCTTCACGGGGAAGACACCGTTGTTGCGACCGAGCCGCAGAACGGCGACGTTGTCCGCGACGGACTTCACGTCGGCCATGTTGTGGCTGATGAGGACGACCGCGAGGCCCTGCTCGCGCAGGCGCTCCACGAGGTCGAGGACCTGCGCGGTCTGCTCGACGCCGAGTGCGGCGGTCGGCTCGTCGAGGATGACGAGCTTGGGCTCGCCCAGCATCGAGCGGGCGATGGCGACGGTCTGGCGCTGACCACCCGAGAGCGAGGCGACCGGGATGCGGACGCTCGGGATGCGGATGGAGAGCGTGGTGAGCAGCTCGCGGGCGCGGCGCTCCATCTCGACCTCGTCGAGCACGCCCCAGCGGCGCACCTCGCGACCGAGGAAGAGGTTGCCGACCACGTCCAGGTTGTCGCAGAGCGACAGGTCCTGGTACACGGTGGCGATGCCCAGCTCCTGGGCGTCGTGGGGGCGGTTGATCGAGACCGGGCGGCCCTCCCACTCGATGACACCGTCATCGATGGAATGGGCACCCGCGATCGTCTTGACCAGAGTGGACTTACCGGCGCCGTTGTCGCCGACCAGGGCGAGCACCTCGCCAGCGTGGACCTCAAGCTCTACGTCGGTGAGCGCCTGCACGGCACCGAACCGCTTGGAGACCCCGCGCAACGCCAACACGGGCGCAGCGGACACGTGAACCATCTCCTTCGCCGCCTGACCGGCGGGGATGCCGCGCCCGGTGGGGGGACCGGACGCGGTGGGTTGAGCAGATTGGGGGGATTCCCGCCCGGTGGTCCGTCCGGCGCCCCGTCCCGAGAGCGGGACTGTGGAGGGGACGGGGCACCGGACAGGTCTGGGAGGGCGCGAGACGAGGCGCTCACCGGCCGGGGACCGCGTGAGCGCCGTCTCGACCGCGCTTACTTCAGGCCGGCCTTGTCGCAGGCGGCCTTGTAGTTGGCGGTGCAGATCTCCGAGAGCTTGTAGATCTTGTCCTTCAGGACGGTGTCCTGGATGTTGTCCGCGGTCAGCGAGACAACGGGGATGATCTTGCTGGGAATCCCCTTGTCGGTGCCGCTGTCGACCTTGTCGGGCGCCACGGAGGCGAGGTCCTCGCCCTTGCCGATCGCGACGGCCAGCTCGGCGACCGTGTTGGCTTCCTGCGGGTAGGACTTGTAGACGCTCATGTACTGCTCACCCTTGAGGATGCGCTGCACGGCGGCCAGCTCGGCGTCCTGACCGGTGACCGGGGGGAGCGGCGAGATACCGGCGGCCTTGAGGGCGGTGATGATGCCGCCGGCCATGCCGTCGTTGGCGGAGTAGACGCCGACGATGTTCTTCTTGCCCAGGGCCGAGATGGCGCCCTCCATGTTGGAGTTGGCGTTCTCCGGCTTCCACTCCTTGGTGTCGTACTCCTTGCCGATGTCGACCTTGCCGTCGAGGACGGAGTGCGCGCCCTTCTTGTAGTCGCCCGCGTTCGGGTCGGTCGCCGACCCGTTCATCATGACGACCTTGCCGTCCTTCGCCTTGTCGCCCAGGGCCTTGAGCAGGGCCTCGCCCTGCGCCTTGCCGACCGACTGGTTGTCGAAGGAGGTGTACGCGGAGATGGGGCCCTCGGCCAGGCGGTCGTAGGCGACCACCTTGATGCCGTCGTCCACGGCCTTCTGCACGGAGGAGCGGATGGCCTTGGCGTCCACGGCGTCGACGATCAGGACGTCCACCTTGTTGGTGATCATCGTGTCGACCTGCTGCGCCTGGAGGCTCGCGTCCTGCTTGGCGTTGTTGTAGACGACGGTGCCCTTGCCGTTGGTCAGCTCCTTGACCTTGGCGGTGATCAGCGGCTTGTCGAACTTCTCGTAACGCGCGGTCTGGTTCTCCGGGAGGAGCAGACCTATCTTCAGCGCGTCGCCCTTGGACTTGCCCGACGAGGACGAGTTGGCGTCGTCCTTCTTGCCGTCGTCGCTCTCCTTGGCGGACCCGCAAGCGGCCAGCGAGACGGCCAGACCGGTGGCGGCAAAGGCAAAGGCAGCACGACGCATACGCGTGTTCATGGAAACCTCCCTGACGAGGCCGCGTCGCTGCGGCCGAGGTGGCTGGAAGTCAACTCGGCCACACGAGCGGCGTCAAGGAGTTAATACTTAACGAGATGGCAACGGTGTCATGCGTTTGCTAAGTGAAGGCAGGGCGTCCGGCCGAAACCGGCGCCTCCAAGAGGGTCGAATCCCCCATTTCACTCAGCGCGAGAGCGAGCGCTCCCAGGACCTCCGCCCGGCCTCCGAGGGCCCCGGGGAGCACGGAGAGCTGCCGCGCGGCGCTCGGGATCGCGTACCGGCCCACCGACTCGCGGATAGGACCGAGGATCAGCTCCCCCGCCTCGGCGAGGTCCCCGCCGAGCACGACACGGCTCGGGTTGAGCAGATTGCAGAGGTTCGCGACCCCGCTGCCGATGTGCCGTCCCACGTCGCCCACGACGCGCCTGCACCCCGGGTCGCCCTCGCGGGCCAGGCGCACCATGCGCTCCAGGGTGAGCTCGGCGCCGTGGCTGGAGTGCAGCAGCGGCAGGACGTAGCGCGCCGCCGTGAAGGTCTCCAGGCAGCCGCGGTTGCCGCAGCGGCACACCGGGCCCGCCTCGTCGAGCGTGATGTGCCCGATCTCGCCCGCCGTGCCGCCCGGACCCCGGTAGATCCGCCCGTCGATGACGAGCCCGGCGCCGACCCCGCTCGCGACCTTGATGTACGCGAGGTCGCGCACCCCGCGCCCCGCCCCCCACACCAGCTCGCCGAGCGCGCCGAGGTTGGCGTCGTTGTCGACGTGCACGGGCACCCCGAGCCGTCCGCTCAGCTCCTGGGCCGGGCGGGTCCCCGACCAGCCCGGCAGGATCGACGTGGAGCCGAGCGTCCCGGACTCGACGTCGATGGGCCCGGGCACGCCGAGCCCCACGCCCGCGATCTTCGCCTCGTCCACCCCGGTCGCCGAGATGAGCCGCGCGACGACCTCCTCGGCCCGGTCCAGACCCTGCGCGGCCGAGGCGTCCACGTCGAGCGGCTCGGACTCCTCGGCGAGCACCTGGTGCGCGAGGTTGCCGAGCGCGACCCGCAAGTGCGTGTGACCGAAGTCGACGCCGATGACGATGCCCGCGTTGCCGCTGAGCGAGACGCTGCGCGCCCGGCGCCCGCCCGCCGAGGTGGGCGTGACCTCGACGGTGCCGATCTCGCGCAGCTCTCGGACGATGTTGGAGACGGTGGCCGCGGAGAGGCCGGTCGTCCGCGCGATCTCCGCCTGCGTCAGTGAGCCGGCGAGCCGCACCGCCCGTACGACGCGTTCCAGATTGGCCCGGTGCAGCGACGACTGCGACCCCGGAGTCTCCATTGCCCCATCCACTCCCGCCCTCGACCGGGCGCCCCGCAGCGGGGCACCCGCGACCGGTCACAAGGAGTGACGGCGGCCACGTACAAGTTGTGAACTCCAAGTTCCGCTGTCGGGGTTGCCGCAGTCAAGTCCTTGACGGACTTCGTTGTTCGCGCGTGAGCGGTCCGCCACCGGGCGCGGCCCGGCCGGGAGACCCGGAGGACCGCGCCCGCCGCCGCCCCGTGGGACCGCGGCGGGCGCGGTGCGTTCCGGCCGGGCCGATGCGGTGTCAGTTCGCTTGCGCGAAGGGTGAATCCCGGGGAGCGGGGCGGGCGTTCACGCTCCCGCGCCGCTCGCCCACCCCGTACCGGCTACTCGGGCATTCGCGCTCCCCGCCGCTCGCCCCGCCCCGTACCGGCTACTTCACGGCCCCCGCGGTGAGCCCTTCCTGCACTTGGCGCTGGAAGAGGATGTACGCGGCGAGCACCGGCAGCATCGCCATCACGAGCCCCGCGAAGAGGCCCGAGTAGTCCCCCTTGTACCCCTGGCTCGTGGCGAGGGCCACGAGCCCCTGGGTGAGGACCTTCTTGTCCTCGTCGGTGTTGAGCACCGTCGGCAGCAGGTACTGGTTCCACTGTCCGAGGAAGTTGAAGATCCCGACGCTGATGAGCCCAGGGCGGGCCATCGGCAGCATGATCTGGAAGAAGGTGCGGGTGTGGGACGCCCCGTCGATCATCGCCGCCTCCGCGACCGAGCCCGGCAGGGTCCGGAAGAAGGCGGTGAGGAAGAAGACCGTGAAGGGCAGCGAGTAGGCGATGTAGACGAGGATCAGGCCGTGTGTGGTGTTGAGCAGCCCGAGGTTCTTCATGACGAAGAAGAGCGGCACCAGCGCGAGGATGACCGGGAAGCTCATCCCGCCCACGAACAGGTAGTAGATGAAGCGGTTGCCGGGGAAGTCGAAGCGCGCCAGGACGTAGGCGCACATCGAGCCGAGCAGCAGTGTGCCGACGAGCGAGAAGCCCACCACGACGACCGTGTGGAGGAAGTAGTCGCTCATGTGCGCGTTGGTCCATGCCCGCGACCAGTTGTCGAAGTGCAGCGAGTCCGGCAGGGCCCACGGGTGGTTGAAGATCGACCCGTCGTCCTTGAAGGAGGTCATGACCGCCCACAGGAGCGGCATGACGACGAGGATCGCCCAGAGCACGAGGAAGCCGTGCGAGAAGACGTTGAGCACGCCGCCCGTCTTCGCTCCGCCCCGCGGCTCACGGGCACCCGCCGTGGCCGTACCGCCGGTTTTGCCCACCGGGCCGTCCTGCCCGGGTACGGACGCCTCCGGGGCCGCGTCGGCGGGTTCGCCCCGCTCCGCCGGGGAGGGGGTGTCGGTGGTCTTCATCAGAACTCCAGCCGCTCGCGCCTGCCCAGCCGCATCACGAGGCCGGAGAAGATCAGCGTGATGACGAGCAGGGCGACGCCGATGGTCGTGGCGTAGCCCGCCTGCCCCTGGCCGAACGCCTTCTGGTAGACGAGCAGCGGCAGCACAGTGGTGGAGTCGGCCGGGCCGCCGGGGCCCACCGACATGATCTGGACGACGGCGAATGCTTCCGCACCGAGCGAGAGGATGCCCATGTAGACCCAGCCGGACTGCACGGTGTCCCAGAGCAGCGGCAGGGTGAGGCGGAAGAAGGTCGTGAAGCGCCCCGCGCCGTCGAGCAGCGCGGCCTCGTACAGCTCCGAGGGGATCGAGGCCATGCCGGCCGAGAAGAGCACCACGAAGAAGCCGACCTGCGTCCACACGAGGACGGCCATGATGCACCACAGGGCGAGGTTCGGGTCCCCGAGCCACTCCGGTTGCACGCTGCCCAGACGGACGCCGCGCAGCACGGAGTTGAGCGCGCCGGTCTTCGGGTTGTACGCGAACTGGAAGAGCAGGGCCACGATGGCGATCGAGAGGACCTGCGGGAAGAAGTAGACGATCTTGTAGAAGGACGAACCGCGCACCCCCGCGATCGCCGCGCCCTTCCGGCGCCGCCCGCCCACGTTGATCATGAACGAGAGGAAGAGGGCGATGCCGAGGACCACGACGGGCAGCAGGACGACGTACGTGACGCTGTGCTGCGCCGACTTCCAGAAGGTGTCGTCGTCGAACATCTTCTTGTAGTTGCCGAACCCGACCATCTTGAAGTCGGGGCTCAGACCGGTCCAGTCAGTGAAGGAGTAGTAGATGGCCTGGATGAACGGCCAGATCACGAAGACCGCGTAGAGCGCGAGCGGGACGATCAGGAAGCCGATGACGAAGGGGTACTTGCCACGGTCGGCGGCGCTGCGGGGGCGCTTGGCCGCGCGGCCCGGGGCTGTCTTCCGCGCCCGGCCGGGGGCCGGGGCGGACGCGGGATCCGTCCCGGCTCCGGCTGCGCTGTGCTCGCTCGCCATCAGCGGTGCTTGTAGTGGGGGATCGAGTCGTCCTTGGCGGCGGCGTCGGCGAAGTCCTGGCACTTCTTGATCGCCTCGGCCGGGGTCATGCGCCCGGCCATCATCTCGCCGAGGGCGCCGACGCCGATCTTCTGCTTGTTCAGGTCGACGTACCAGTCCTGGAGCCGCGGGTTGAGGACGTTCTCGCCCGCCTTCTCCAGGGCGTCGATGCCGGACTGGAGGGCGCTGGAGAGTTCGAGCCCGTCGGTGCCGCCGTTGAGGGCGGAGAGCGACTTCACCTTCCGCGTGAAGTTCCTGGAGCTGGCCTCGGAGAGCATGACGCGGAGCTGCTCCATGCCGCCGTCGGGGTTCTTGGCGTTCTTCGGCACGATGAAAGGCTCGCCGCCGGAGGCCCACAGGGTACCGAAGGGCAGCGCGTCCGACGTGTCGAGGCTGGAGGGCGCAGCGACCTTCATCTGAAAGTCCTTCGGCGTGGTCTTCGCCGCCTCGTTCTCGACCCAGGAACCGTTGGGGATGAAGAGCGCGTTGCCCTTGGTCCACTCGGTCTGCGACTGGATGTGGTCGAGCCCTGGGGTGCCCTTGAGGACGTAGCCCTTCTTGTACAGCTCGTAGTACGCCTCGAAGCCGGCCTTGACGGCCGGGTCCTTCCAGGCGTTCGGCTCCAGGTTGTCGATCGCGTCGAGTACCTTGCGGCCACCGATCTTGCCGATGAACGGGAAGAGCGAGAAGGGGATGTAGTACGGGTACTTGCCGGCGTACGTCCAGCCGGCGATGCCCTTCTTCTTCGCCGTGGCGCAGACCTTGAGCATGTCGTCCCAGGTCTCGGGGTACTCCACCTCCAGTTTGTCGAGGGCGGTCTGCGAGTACCACACGCCGTAGACGGTGTAGGCGTAGTTGAAGACGTAGCACGCCTCGCCCTCGTACTGGCCCATCTCGACGATGCCGGGGCGCAGGGTGTCGCGCACCTTCTTGGCGGGGTCGTCGTAGGAGGGGGCGTCGAGGAGCGGGGTGAGGTCGGCGAGCTGCTTCTTGCCGACGAGGACGCCCATGTCCATCTGCTCGGCGCCGGAGTTGTCGATGAGGTCCGGCGGGGTGCCGCCGTTGAAGCGCGGCTGGAGCGTGGACTGGATCTTCTGGGTCGGGGTGAACTTCACCTTCGCCTGGGGGAAGTTCTTCTCGTAGATCGCGACGGCGTCCTTGCCGTACTCGCTGCCGAAGCCGCCGTCGAAGAGGACGAAGTCGAGCGGGGCCTGCTCGTTGACACCGAGCGGGTTCTTCTTGCTCTTGGTGCCCTTCTTCTCGGGCTTGTCGTCCGAGCCGCTGTCGCTGCTGGCGCAGGAGGCCAGGAAGCTCATCGTGGGCACGGTGACAAGGCCGATCGCGGCGGAACGCTTGATGAGGTCGCGCCGGCCGAGACCGCTGCCGTTCGCTCGGGAAGATCCCATGCTCAAGTCCTCGCTTTCATCCAGGACTCAGGCGGTGAACCGGACCCTCCCCGGCACCGCGGTGAAGTGTGACTGGGGTCGTGCTGCACGCCGGTCGGGTGCGGAACGACGGCGTGCGGGCGTATCGTGCCCGCGTGTCCGTGCCCTTCTCCCCCGGTTTCCGCGCGGATCAGGCTTCCCGGCCCGGGCGGTCGCCGACAGGTATAGTCCACTTGCGCCACAAGGGGCAAGATCGAAAGCCTCATCGGCCTTGGAACTTTCCCTAGTTGAGACCTCCGGGAAACGCCAGTAGCCGGATGTGTCGGCAACTTCCCAGTACAGAGTGGTTTTTGGGGACGAGTGCGACGGCGATTGTTCCCCCGCGCAACGAAGTGCGGGGCGCCGCCGGGTAGTTCGCAAAAGCGTTGACGCGGAATTCGCGCCGCCGTTTTCGGGATGCGTCCGGACATCACGCGAAAGGGCCCCTTCCCGGTGACCGGGAAGGGGCCCTTACCGCCTGCTGGCGGCCTCCGTGCCGCGACCTACTTGCGGATCAGCGAGCGGAGCACGTACTGCATGATGCCGCCGTTGCGGTAGTAGTCCGCCTCGCCGGGGGTGTCGATGCGGACGACCGCGTCGAAGTCCACGCCGGTGTCGGTGGTGACCTTGACCGTGCGGGGGGTCGTGCCGTTGTTCAGCTCGGTCACGCCGGAGAAGGAGAAGGTCTCCTCGCCGGTGAGGCCGAGGGTCTCGGCGGTCTGGCCCTCGGGGAACTGGAGGGGCAGGACGCCCATGCCGATGAGGTTCGAGCGGTGGATGCGCTCGTACGACTCGGCGATGACGGCCTTGACGCCGAGGAGCGCGGTGCCCTTGGCCGCCCAGTCGCGCGAGGAGCCGGAGCCGTACTCCTTGCCCGCGAGGATGACGAGCGGGATGCCCTGCTCGATGTAGTGGCGCGAGGCGTCGTAGATGAAGCCGACCGGGCCGCCCTCCTGCGTGAAGTCACGCGTGAAGCCGCCCTCGGTGCCCGGCGCGATCTGGTTGCGCAGGCGGATGTTGGCGAAGGTGCCGCGGATCATGACCTCGTGGTTGCCCCGGCGCGAGCCGTAGGAGTTGAAGTCGCGCCGCTCGACGCCGTGCTCCGTGAGGTACTTGCCCGCCGGGGTGTCGGCCTTGATGGCGCCCGCCGGGGAGATGTGGTCGGTGGTGACCGAGTCGCCGAGCTTGGCGAGCACGCGGGCACCGGCGATGTCCTCGACCGGGGCCGGCTCCATCTCCATGCCCTCGAAGTACGGGGGCTTGCGCACGTAGGTGGACTGCGGGTCCCACTCGAAGGTGTTGCCGGTGGGGACCGGGAGGGCCTGCCACTGGGCGTCGCCCGCGAAGACGTCCTCGTAGGACTTCTCGAACATGTCCTCGCCGATGGCGCTCGCGACGACCTCGTTGACCTCGGCCTCGCTCGGCCAGACGTCCGCGAGGAAGACCGGCTCGCCGTTCTGGTCGGTGCCGAGCGCGTCCTTGGTGATGTCGATCTTCATCGACCCGGCGAGCGCGTAGGCGACGACGAGCGGCGGGGACGCCAGGTAGTTCATCTTGACGTCGGGGTTGATCCGGCCCTCGAAGTTGCGGTTGCCGGAGAGCACCGAGGTGACGGCCAGGTCGTTGTCGTTGACGGCCTGGGAGACCTCGTCGGGCAGCGGGCCCGAGTTGCCGATGCAGGTCGTGCAGCCGTAGCCGACCAGGTTGAAGCCGACCTTGTCGAGGTACGGGGTCAGGCCCGCCTTGTCGAAGTAGTCGGTGACGACCTTCGAGCCCGGGGCGAGGGTGGTCTTGACCCACGGCTTGCGGGTCAGGCCCTTCTCGACCGCCTTCTTCGCCACGAGCGCCGCGGCGACCATGACGTACGGGTTCGAGGTGTTGGTGCAGGAGGTGATCGCGGCGACGGTGACGGCGCCGTGGTCCAGCTCGTACGTCGTGCCGTCAGGGGCGGTGACGGTGGCCGGGTTGCTCGGCACGCCGTTGGAGACGGCCGGGGCGTCGGAGGCCGGGAAGGATTCCTGGCCCGCCTCGTCCACGCCCGTGTCCGAGACGTAGTTGCGCACGTCGGAGGCGAACTGGGTGGCGGCCTCGGCCAGGACGATGCGGTCCTGGGGGCGCTTCGGGCCGGCGATGGAGGGGACGACCGTGGCGAGGTCCAGCTCCAGCTTCTCGGAGAAGTCCGGCTCGGCGGCCGGGTCGAGCCACAGGCCCTGCTCCTTGGCGTACGCCTCGACCAGGTCGACCTGCTGCTTGCTGCGGCCGGTCAGGCGCAGATAGTTCAGGGTCTCGTCGTCGATCGGGAAGATCGCGGCCGTCGAGCCGAACTCCGGCGACATGTTGCCGATGGTGGCGCGGTTGGCGAGCGAGGTGGCGGCGACGCCCTCGCCGTAGAACTCGACGAACTTGCCGACCACACCGTGCTTGCGGAGCATCTCGGTGATGGTGAGCACGAGGTCGGTCGCGGTCGTGCCGGGCTTGAGCTCACCGGTGAGCTTGAAGCCGACGACGCGCGGGATGAGCATCGAGACCGGCTGGCCGAGCATCGCGGCCTCGGCCTCGATGCCGCCGACGCCCCAGCCGAGCACACCGAGGCCGTTGACCATCGTGGTGTGCGAGTCGGTGCCGACGAGCGTGTCGGGGTACGCCTGGCCGCCGCGGACCATGACCGTGCGGGCCAGGTGCTCGATGTTGACCTGGTGGACGATGCCGGTGCCCGGCGGGACGACCTTGAACTCGTCGAAGGCGGTCTGGCCCCAGCGCAGGAACTGGTAGCGCTCGCGGTTGCGGCCGTACTCCAGCTCCACGTTCTCCTTGAACGCGTCGTTGGTGCCGAACTTGTCCGCGATCACCGAGTGGTCGATGACCAGCTCGGCGGGGGCGAGCGGGTTGATCTTGGAGGCGTCGCCGCCCAGCTCCTTCACGGCCTCGCGCATCGTGGCGAGGTCGACGACGCAGGGAACGCCCGTGAAGTCCTGCATGATCACGCGGGCGGGGGTGAACTGGATCTCCTGGCTCGGCTGGGCCTGCGAGTCCCAGTTGCCGATCGACCGGATGTGGTCGGCGGTGATGTTCGCGCCGTCCTCCGTGCGGAGCAGGTTCTCCAGCAGCACCTTGAGGCTGTAGGGAAGGCGAGCAGAGCCCTCGACCTTGTCCAGCCTGAAGATCTCGTACGACTCGTCACCCACGCGCAGCGTGCTGCGGGCGTCGAAGCTGTTCGCCGACACGACAGTCTCCTTCATTTCTGTGCGCGTACCACCACAATGCTGCCGCCATGCCGCCGGTCCCGTCAGCTAAGGTAAGACTTAGTTAGGTAACCCTTACCCGGGGCGGCGGTCGCGGTGCGCCTCGGCAGATATCTCGATGTCGAGATAACTCTAGTACACGCGGCCCGCCCGGTCATGCCCCCGGCCGCCCGGTGCCGCCCGGAAGGCGGGCGGCACCGGGCGGCCGGGGGCCGTCGGGGGCGGCCGGACACAGGGAGTTCTTGAGCGCTTTCGTACGGGTATGCCCCCGCCGAACCGCGGGTTTCGCGCGTCCCCGCGCGGTACGGCCATTGCGGTGGCGGTACGGGCGCGTGGCGCGCGTCACGCCCGGCCTGGGGGGCTCAGTACGCGGGCGGGCCCGCCTCGACGCGGCGCAGGACGGGCGCGAGCCGGTCGATGTGCTCACCGTCCCCGGCCTGGCGCTCGTCCCACCACGTCATCCCGGCCTCGGCGTACGGCGCGACGAGTTCGGCGGCCCGGTCGGGGTCGCGCGGCGAGATGCCACCGAGGACGAGGTCGAAGGAGGCGGCGGGAGTGGCGCGCTCCCGTACATACACCTCGGGATGCTCACGGACATGGGCGGCGCGGTGCTCGCGTCCATACTCCCCCGGCTCACGCACCTCCGCGAGGTCCGGCGGCGTCCCGTGCGAGGCGGAGCGGAAGAGCGGGACGGCGCCGTCCCAGCGCGCGGCGCGGCGCATCGGCGGGCGGCTCGGCCAGAAACCGCCGATCCACACGGGCGGGCGCGGGCGCTGCACGGGCGTGGGCAGCAACTGGGCGTCCTCCACGGTCCAATGGGTGCCGTGGTGGGTGACGCGCTCGCCGGACCAGTAGCGGTCGAGGAGCGCGAGGCCCTCGTCGAGCATCCCGGCGAGGACACGCGGGTCGGTGGGCTCGCCGAAGGTGCCGTACTCGTCCTCGACGGGCCCGCCGAGACCCGCGCCGAGGATGACGCGACCGCCGCTGAGCACGTCGAGCGTGGCGACCTGACGGGCGAGCTGGTGGGGGCGGCGGCGTGGGACGGGCGTGAGGAGGGTGCCCAGGCGCAGCCGCGTGGTGGCGAGCGCGGCGGCGGTGAGGAGCATCCAGGGGTCACCGAAGGGGACACCGCGCCGGCGCTCCCGGTCGTGCAGGACGTGGTCCCACACGAAGAGGCCGTCCCAGCCGGCGTCCTCGGCCGCCCGGGCGAGGCGGGCGACGGTGCGCGGGTCGGCGAAGTCACCGAAGTTGGGGATGTTCACGGAGTAGCGCATGGGCGCATCCTCAGGCCCTTACCCGAACGGCGCAATGCCGGTACGGACGGGTCCCGCCGTCACCCGAGTGGCGCGGGGGGCGTGGACGCGGTTCACTGAAATACCCTCACCGCGCCCGGGGTTGCACCTTCATAAGGCCTCGCGCGCCCCACACCCCCCAAGCGGCGACGATCTCATATCTGAGATAGCCTGCATCCATGGCAGACGATTACCTCGTACGCATCGGCAAGCTCATCCGTGACGCCCGTCAGCATCGCGGCTGGTCACAGGCGCAGCTCGCCGAGGCGCTGGCCACGAGCCAGAGTGCGGTGAACCGGATCGAGCGCGGCAATCAGAACATCAGCCTTGAGATGATCGCGCGCATCGGGGAGGCCCTGGACAGCGAGATCGTCTCGCTCGGGTACTCCGGGCCGATGCACCTGCGGGTGGTCGGCGGTCGCCATCTGTCGGGCGCGATCGACGTCAAGACGAGCAAGAACGCGTGTGTCGCGCTGCTGTGCGCGAGCCTCCTCAACAAGGGCCGGACGACGCTGCGGCGCGTGGCCCGCATCGAGGAGGTCTACCGCCTCCTCGAAGTCCTCTCGTCGATCGGCGTCAAGGCGCGCTGGATCAACGACGGCAAGGACCTGGAGCTGGTCCCGCCGGCCGAGCTGGACATGGCGGCGATCGACGCGGACGCGGCGCGCCGCACCCGGTCGATCATCATGTTCCTGGGCCCGCTGCTGCACCGCATGGACCACTTCACGCTGCCGTACGCGGGCGGCTGCGACCTCGGGACGCGGACCATCGAGCCGCACATGATCGCGCTGCGCCGCTTCGGCCTCGACATCACGGCGACCGAGGGCCTCTACCACGCCGTCGTGGAGCGGGCCGTCGTCCCGGACCGCCCGATCGTGCTGACCGAGCGCGGCGACACCGTGACCGAGAACGCCCTGCTCGCCGCCGCGCGCAACAGCGGCGTCACGACGATCCGCAACGCCTCGTCGAACTACATGGTCCAGGACCTGTGCTTCTTCCTGGAGGCCTTGGGCGTACGGGTCGAGGGCATCGGCACCACGACGCTCACCGTGCACGGCGTGCCCGACATCGACGTCGACGTGGACTACTCCCCCTCCGAGGACCCGGTCGAGGCGATGAGCCTCATCGCCGCGGCCGTCGTCACGGAGTCCGAACTCACCGTGCGCCGTGTCCCCATCGAGTTCCTGGAGATCGAACTCGCGGTCCTGGAGGAGATGGGCCTCGACCACGACCGCTCCACGGAGTACGTCGCGGACAACGGCCGCACCCGGCTGACCGACCTGACGGTCCGTCCCTCCAAGCTGGAGGCGCCGATCGACAAGATCCACCCCATGCCCTTCCCGGGCCTGAACATCGACAACGTCCCGTTCTTCGCGGCGATCGCGGCGGTCGCCCAGGGCAAGACCCTCATCCACGACTGGGTCTACGACAACCGCGCGGTCTACCTGACCGACCTCAACCGCCTCGGCGGCCGCCTCCAGCTCCTCGACCCGCACCGCGTCCTGGTCGAGGGCCCCACCCGCTGGCGCGCCTCCGAGATGATGTGCCCGCCCGCCCTGCGCCCCGCGGTCGTCGTCCTCCTCGCGATGATGGCGGCCGAGGGCACCTCGGTCCTGCGCAACGTCTACGTCATCAACCGCGGCTACGAGGACCTGGCGGAGCGCCTGAACTCGGTGGGCGCCCAGATCGAGACGTTCCGGGACATCTGACCGGCGGCTGCCGCCGCGCCCCGTCCGACCTGCTGCCCAGCGGGCCGGGGAGGGGTGCGGCGGCATCTCCGGGGCCACTGTGGGACTTTGGGCCCGCTGCGGGCTACGCACGGCAATCTGAACCTGCTCGGCCGCTACAGCTTCACCGCCTCCACCCCGGCCGCCGGCGCCCCGCGCCCGCCGCGCGCCCCGGACGCGTCCGCACTCGACGAGGAGGACGACGGCGAGCCGGAGTGAGCGCGGGGGCACCGGCGGTCGTGGAGGCGGTGGAGACTCCGGCCGAGGTCGCAGGAACCCTGGAGGCGGTGGAGGAGCCGGCCGGGAGGGCGAGCGTCGTGGAGGCCGTAAAGGTCCGAGACGGTTCGGAGCGCCTTCGAATCGGGAGGGAAGTGGCTTTCCCTCACCCGGTATTGCATAGTGATGGCTCGGTCATGCCTCGCTATCAGCGGGCCGATGGGTGCGTGGGCGGCTGTGGCCGGCCGGGGAGGGGCGATGCGTTCTCCGTACGACGGACAGCGACGCGGTCGTGCCGTCCCCCTGCAAAGCCGGCCCGGTGACGGGCTCCCCGGGCCGGTGCACCATGCCCCTTCGGCCACGTGCGGGGCCACAGGGTCCGGCGACGGGGGCGGGGCCGAGGGGTTCGGAACCGGGCGTGAGTCCGGCGCCCTCCGGGTGCGCCACGGACACCGTCGGCTCGTTGGCAGGACCGTGGCCGTCCGAGGACTGGCCCTGGATCTCGGCAGCTCCCGCACCCGGGCCTGGGTGCCCGGACGCGGTCTGGTCACCGACGCCCTCTTCGACAGCCGCAGCGACAGTCCCCTCGGCAGCCCGGACAAGAACGCCGAGCGGCCTGTCCGGCGCGGGCGCATCATCGATCCCGAGTCCTGCGGACTGCTGCTCGGCCGCATCGCCGACGCGGTGCTGGGCCCCGACCGTGCGGACAGCGTCATCGTCCTCAGCCACCCCGTCCTCGCCGGGGCCGTCCAGCGCGACGCCGCGCGGCAGCTGCTCGCCGGGCTCGGACCCACGTGCGTCCTCGTCCTCAGCAGCGCCCGGGCGGCCGCCGCCTACGCCGGGCCGCGCGACGCCGGACCACTGCTCGTCGTGGACTTGGGCGCCGAGCTGACCGAGGTCACGCTCCTCGTCGGTGGCCGGGTCGCCGACGCCCGGCAGGCCGAGAGCGGGCTCAGCGACCTGGACCCGGCGACGCTGCCCGCCGTCCTCGTGGCCATGGTCCTCGACATGGTGACGTCGATGTGGCGGCAGGACCGGCACGGTGCGATCCGGGGCGCCCTGCGCAAGGGCCCCCTGCTGGCCGGGGGCGGGGCGCTGCGCTCCGACGTCACCGACCGCCTCGCCCGCTGCCTCGGCACACGCGTGCGGCTGGCCGGGGACCCGTCGACCACCGTCGTCCGTGGCGCCGGACAGATCCTCAGCTCCGTGCTCCGCCACGGACTGACGCCCGCCGCCGCCCTGCCCGGCCACCCGAGGTGAGCCCGCACCCGGAGCCGCCCTGGGGGACCGCGCTCCGGCCGTGGCAGACCGGCCCGGCGCACCGGGCATCGAGTACGCCGCCCGTCCCGCCGCACCGTGCCCGGCGCGTGCTGGCCGCGCTCGTGCTCGCCGTTCTCGCCCTGGTCGGGGGCGCCCCCGCCGCAGGCGCCGCGCTCCCCGTTGCCCTCGACAGCCTCGCGTCAGCCGCCGCGTACCCGCCGAAGGCCCCGGCTCCCGTCCCGAAGACCGACCGCACCACCCACCCCGGCGGCCCCCACCAGGCCTCGCGGCGCCTCCGTCCGGTCCCGAGCCCCGCAGGGTTCGGAACCGACGGCCGCAACGCCCGCGACCCCAGGCCCGGTTTCGGCCCCTTCCACGTCTGGCCCGGCCCCAGCCCCCTCCACGTCCGCCCCGGCCCCGGCCACCCCCACCACCTCCGCGCGGTCCCCGCCCGACCGGACGCCCAGAGCCTCGACGCCCGGTCACCGAGTGCCGATCCGACCCACCAGCCCGCCCGGGCCGGTATCGGCCCGGCCCACCTCACCAGCCACGCGCCCCCGCCCTCGTACGACGGGCTGCTGACCCGTCCACCTGACCCGATCGGGCCGTGCCGCCCGGCCGGGCGAGCCCCCGAGGCCTCCTTCGCCGCGCCCTCCGGACGTCCGGGCGCCCTGCCCGGTGTCCGTGGTCCTCCGGGCACGAGCGCCGGTCCCCCGACCGGCCACCGGCCCCGCTCTGCTGATCCGGCGTCGCGTCCTCGCTGAGGTGAGGGCGGCCGCGCCCCACCGGAGGATTTCCATGACTCGCGCCACCACGGTGCGAGCGGTCCTGGCTGTCGCCGTGCTGCTCGCCTCCGTCTTCATCACGCTGACCATGTCCCCCAGACTCGGCCTCGACCTCCAGGGCGGCACCCGTCTGGTGCTCCAGGCCGAGGACTCCGACACCACCGAGGCCAACCGGGAGACCACCGACCGCACCCTGGAGGTCCTGCGCCAGCGCATCGACTCTCTCGGGGTCGCCGAACCCGTCCTCACCCGCTCCGGCGAGGACCGCATCATCGTCGAACTGCCCGACGTGCAAGACCGGGGCCAGGCCGCCGCCGTCATCGGCCGTACCGCCCAGCTCAGCTTCCACGACGTCCAGGGGGCTCTGCCTCCCGGCGCCGGCCCCGAGGCCCAGCCGGAGTCCGAGAAGCGGACCGACCGGCTCGTCCTCCCCGACGAACAGGGGACCAGACTCCGCCTCGGCCCCGCCCGGCTCTCCGGCGCTGGCGTCAAGGACGCCACCGCCGCCTTCGAAGCAGCCCAGCAGGCGGCCGGCTGGACGGTCAAGCTGGACTTCCACAAGAACGCCGGAAAGGACTGGACGAAGCTCACCGGTGAGGCCGCCTGCCATCCCGCCGGGGACGAACGGCGGCGCGTCGCGATCGTCCTGGACGAGAAGGTCATCTCCTCGCCCCAGGTCGACCCCTCGGTCGGCTGCCAGGCCGGGCTGCCCTCCGGCAGTACGCAGATCACCGGCTCCTTCAGCGCGGAGGAGGCCCAGGACCTGGCCCTGCTCATCAAGGGCGGCGCCCTGCCCGTCCCCGTCGAGATCGTCGAACAGCGGACCGTCGGCCCGACGCTCGGCGCCGCCGCCATCGACGCCAGTGCCCAGGCGGCGCTGATCGGCGCTGCCGCCACCGCGCTCTTCATCACCCTCGTCTACCGCCTCTTCGGCGCGCTGGCCGCCGTCGCTCTCGCCGCGTACGGGGTGGTCTCGTACGCCGCGCTCGTCGGCCTCGGCGTCACCCTCACGCTCCCCGGACTCGCCGGGTTCGTCCTGGCCATCGGGATGGCGGTCGACGCGAACGTCCTGGTCTTCGAACGGGCCAGGGAGGAGTGCCAGGACCGGCCGGCACTCTCCCTCCGCTCGGCGCTGACCACCGGCTTCCAGAAGGCGTTCAGCGCTGTCGCCGACTCGAACGTCACCACGCTCCTCGCGGCCGGGCTGCTGTTCTTCCTCGGCTCCGGCCCGGTCAAGGGCTTCGGTGTCACCCTCGCCATCGGCGTCATCGCCTCGATGTTCTCCGCGCTGGTCATCGCCCGCGCGCTCACCGAGATCGCGGCGGGCTCCCGCTTCGTCAGCGACTACCGGGGCGTCAACGGCATCGCGCGCCCCGGCAGCGTACGGACCTGGCTGACCCGCAAGGACCCGCAGCTCTTCCGGAAGCCGGTCCAGTGGCTCGTCATCTCCACGGCGCTGGTCGCCGTCGCGGTCGCCGGGATCGTGGTGCGCGGGGTGGATCTGGGCGTCGAGTTCACCGGGGGCCGGCTCGTGGAGTATTCGACCAGCAGGCCGGTCGACGTCGAGACCGCCCGATCCACGCTCGCCGTGGCCGGCTTCGGGGACGCCGAGGTCACCACGACGGGCGACGGCGACATCTCCGTACGCACCGGAAAGCTGGACGACGACGGGGAGCAGGCCCTGCGGACCGCCCTGGCCACCGAGGGCGGTGAGACCACGAAGGTACGGGACGAGCTGATCGGCCCGAGCCTCGGCGACGAACTGCGGCGCAACGCGCTGATCGCCCTGGCCGTCGCCGTGCTCGTACAGCTCGTCTACCTGGCGGCCCGGTTCCGGTGGACGTTCGCCGTCGGGTCGGTGGTCGCGCTGGTGCACGACGTGATCATCGTCGTGGGCGCCTTCGCCTGGCTGGGGCGGCCCGTGGACGGCATCTTCCTGGCCGCCCTGCTCACTGTCATCGGCTACTCGGTCAACGACTCGGTGGTGGTCTTCGACCGGGTACGGGAGCTGTGGGCCGGGAACCGGAAGACACCCCTGGCCACCATCGCGCGCCGGGCGGTGCTCCAGACCGTCCCTCGTACGGTGAACACCGGCATGGGCGCCCTGTTCATCCTGGCCGCCCTCGCGGTGCTCGGCGGCGACTCGCTGACCGACTTCGCGCTCGCGCTGCTCGTCGGCATCGTCGTGGGTACCTGGTCCTCGGTCTTCACCGCCGTACCGGGCGCCCTCGTCCTGGAGCGCACCACCAGCGCACCCCCGCCCGTCCCGGACAAGTCCCCCAAGCGCGCCCGCGCACCCCGGCGCGACCCCTTCGACAACGGGGCCCGCGTCTGACCCGTACGCGAGGAGACGCTCACCGGTCCCCCGTTACCTTTTTCGCGGCCTCGCAAGAGGGTCGATGGCCTCCAGGCCCGGCATGGCTGTTGTCCCCTGTTGGGATGACCTGGGGGCGTCGCCGGGGCCGAGCGGTACCGTCACAGACGCTGATCAGTGGTCCGGTCACCGCTCGGCCCGGCGCGATGCCCGGACGCTGACGGGCGGAAGGTCCGCATCACGTGGATGCGCGAGAACGGCTCCCTGCCTTGGAACCGACACGTATCGACGCACGTGGGGGCACGGTGATCAGCAGCGACCAGGTGGGCGTCTTCCCGGGCCTGGACGAAGTCGCAAGGTAAATGTGGTGCTGGCCAAGGAGAGGAAGGTGGCTGCGGTACCCGAGCCACGGCCGCCCACGCACATCGCTCGGCTGAGATGCCCCAGCCGAGCGCTTGCGTGAACTGCTCGCGGCCTGATCGAGACGACCACGCGTTGGAGCGCTGCCTGAAGCCGCCGTGGCAGCGGGCCTTGCCGCTTTTGGCCGGTCGGCGGACGAGCTCAGAGCTGGGTTTCACCACCGTCCACGGCCAGCTCGATGCCGGTGGTGTACGTGGCGTCGAAGGCGAGGAACGCGGCCGCCTTGGCGAACTCTTCGACGGTGCCGTAGCGCTTCATGGGGTTGCTCGCGGTCCGCTCCGCCCTGAACTGGTCGGCGGCCTCTTCGGACAAGTTCATCGTCTCCAGAATCCCCGAGTCGATGGGGCCCGGGCTGATCGCGTTGACACGAATTCCCCGCGGAAGCAGCTCGCGGGAGAAGGTGCGGGCCATCGAGCGCAGCGCCGCCTTGCCGGCGGCGTAGACGCTGGTCTCCACCATGCCGATGACGTTCGCGATCGAGGTGGTGAGGACGATGCCGGCGTTCGCGCTCAGCAGCGGGGCGAGTTTCTGCACGGTGAAGAAGGAGCCCTTGACGTTGATCGCGAACAGCTCGTCGTACATGTCCTCGGTAGTCGACGCGAGCGGAGTGAGGGGTGAGATGCCGGCGTTCACGAACAAAGCCGCGATCGAGCCGAGTTCGCTTTTCACGCGGTCGGCGAGCATGTCCAGGTCGGACAGGGAGGCCACATCCGCCCGGACGGCCACGGCACTCTCGCCCAGCCGGTCGCGTGCCGCGTCGAGCTTGGCCTGAGAACGGCCGGTGATCACCACGCGGGCTCCGCCGTGCACCAGCAACTCCGCCAGCGCGAGCCCCATGCCGCTGCTGCCGCCCGTGATCACCACATTCTTGTCGCTGTACTCACCCATGAGCCGGGATCACTCCGTTCCCTCATCAAAGACACGTCCGTATATGTGGATGTCGCCGTTCATGAAGCGCGTCAGCCGAGGGTTTCGATCGTCATGCCGCCTGTGGTGATCGCACGGAGGTGATCGCCGGCAAGCACGTCGTGCGGGTTGCCCAGGTCGATGGCGCTGACCTCGTCGAGGCGGGCCAACTGCGAAGGAGTGAGGTCGACTTGCAGGGCACCCAGATTGTCCTCCAGTTGCGCGAGGGTGCGGGCGCCGAGGATGGGTGCCGTAACGCCCGGTGCGTTCAGGACCCAGGCCAGTGCCACCTGGGCGGGTGTGCGGCCCAGCTCCGAGGCCACGTCCTTCACCGCGTCGGCCATGGCGAGGTTGCGGTCGGTGACCCATCCCAGGGCGGCGTTGAGGCTCTTGCGGTTGCCGGCGGTCTCGCCGGCGACGGAGCCCACCGGGTTCTGGTCCTCCCGGCCGTACTTGCCGGTCAACACCCCACCCCCCAACGGGGAGTAGGGGACCACGCCGAGTCCCATCTCCCGTGCCATCGGGATCAGGTCGCGCTCCGTGGTGCGCTGGATCAGGCTGTACTCGGTCTCCAGGGCGACCAGTGGAGACCAGCCGCGCAGGTCGGCGATCGCCTGCATGCGCGACACCTGCCAGGCGGGGGCACTGGAGATCCCCACGTACAGCACCTTGCCCTGCCTCACCAGGTCGTCCAGACCCCGCAGGATCTCCTCCACCGGCGTCCTGAAGTCCCATACGTTCACGTAGAGCAGATCGATGTAGTCGGTGTTCAGCTGCCGCAGACTGGCTTCCACCGACGCCAGCATGCTCTTGCGGTGGGTCCCCCCGGAATTCGGGTCACCGGGCCGGCGCAGCGTCGAGTACTTCGTCGCCAGGACCATCTTGTCCCGGTTGGCGTGGGCGAATTCGCCGAGCAGTCGCTCGGAGCTGCCGTTGGTGTAGGTGCTGGCGGTGTCGAAGAAGTTGCCGCCGAACTCGGTGTAGCGGTCGAAGAGCTTGCGCGCCTCGTCCCGCTCGGCGCCCCAGCCCCACTCGGTGCCGAAGGTCGCCGTGCCCAACGCCAGCGGTGAGACCCGGAGTCCCGAACGGCCCAGCAGCCGATAAGTGTCGAGAGTGAGTGCCATCGTGTTCTCCTGTGAGGTGCGGTTCGTGGTGTCGTGGTGTTCGTGGGGGTGAGGATCGAGGGTCGGCTCGCCCGGATTTCAGGCCCTGAGCGCGTAGCCGCCGACCACGGTGAGGTTCTGGCCGGCGATGTAGCCGGGGGGTCTCCGAGGCGAGGAAGGTCACCGCTTCCGCGCCCTCCCGGCGGGACCCGAAGCGTTCGAAGATCCCTTTCGAGCGCTTGGGGTCCCGGCCGCTCTCGGGACCCAGCGTGTTGAGCGACGGGGTACCGGCGGCCCCGGAACCGACGGCATTGACTCGGCTCCTGAGCGGGGGCCGTTTCGGGCACGTGTGAGCACGGCATGGGCGGCAGCGCACCGCGTGTCGCCGCCCCCCTCGGGGCGTCAGGGGCGCCGCGTGTGGCCTCGGAGGGATCGCGGCAGGAATCGGTGCCGAGAGGTCAGGGCGGTTGGGCCGCCGTTCCTCATGAGCGGAGGGGATCGGACCGCGAGGGCGTCGTCGGAGAAACCGGATCTTGCTCGTGCGAGGGAGCCGGGATTCTGTCCGGTGATCGCGAGCGGGTGGCCGCCTGCGACCAGCAGCTCGGCCGTCGCCGGGCCGATCCCGGGCGTTCCCCGGTGAGGAGCGCTGGAGGCATGGAGAACCTTTCGTCGCTGAAGCGTTGGGTGAGACCAACCCATAATCGGGGACCTCCCCGGTTGTCTCACCGTACACTAAACCGGGGACGTCCCCGAATCGTTCCCAAGCCTCATCCGACACTCACGATGGCGAAGGTCATGACACCTCCACGCAGCACCCTGCGCGCCGACGCGCAGCGCAACCGCGAGCAGTTGATCGCCACGGCCGCCGAAGCCTTCGCGTCCGGACGCGCGGTCTCGCTGGACGCGATCGCCAAACGCGCGGGAGTGGGGAACGCCACCCTGTACCGGCACTTCCCCACCCGAGAGGATCTGGTCGAAGAGGTCTACCGGGACCAGATCCGGCCCTTGCGCGAAGATGCGCGCACCCTGCTGGCTGCCAAGCCGCCCGCGCAGGCACTCCACGCGTGGATGCTCCGGTTCGCCGACTGGGCCGGTGAACGACGCGGCATCTGTGAGGCCCTGGTCGCCATGAGTGCGTCCGGCCGCTTCGGCACCGGACCGGTCTGCGACGAGGTCCAGCAGATCTTGGCGATGCTGCTACAGGCCGGCGCTGAAGCGGGAGAACTGCGCGGCGACATCGACCCGGCCGACGTGGGCGGGATCCTCGCCGGTTTGCTCTCCGCGGCCGGCGCACCCGAGCAGCGCCCCCAGCTGAACCGCATGCTGGGCGTCGTCGTCGACGGACTCAGGCCCCGCTGAGGCGGGTGCGGAAAGTCCTGGGCGGGGCCTGCGATGTCTGCGGTGCCTGCGGTGATCGCGGTGCCGGCGAGGTCCGCCGTGCCTGCGGTGTCCGGTGCGTGCGCCCGGTGCGCCGGCTCCAGATTCTCGTACTGGACGTATTCGGGTTTTGGGCCGGTGGGGCGAGAGCGCGTACCGGGCGCCGTGGGTGCTGCGCAGGGCGTCGCCGACACGCCCTGAGCGATACGCCAGCCGTTCGGCGAGGCGTCGGCCTGTGCCGGACGGCATGGCCTCGGTCGAGGCGGTCGTGACGCCCAGACTTCGCGAGGATCGTCGGGATGGTCGCCGACGTTCGGCCCGCTCCCCGCTCGCGGCAGCGCCCGAACGGCTCGCCAGGTGTTCCGTCGCCGCTCACGGGGATCATCGAGGCCGTAAGTGCGGACACCCTGAAGGGCTCTCGGTGGGAACTCAAGGGTCCGTCGTCTTGCACTGCGGAGTTGCTTCCGTGGGTTCGGGGCCAACTCGCGACCTTGCCGTCCCTGGTCCCTGGACCGGCAAGACGCCGAGCGGCCCCCTGCTCGAACGCGGCGAAGCGGGTTGAGAGCTTGGCGGCGGGGCAGCCTCGGGTCGCTGCTGTACCGCGGGCGCTGAGCGAGGCCGTCGCCACGACGCCGGCGGTAAGCGACGGCGCGCCGTCGACCGGGCCCGCATCCACGTACGCGCAGGTGCGGGCCCTCGTCGACGGGCCCGGCGTCACGTGCCGGTGAGCTTGTCGGGGTCGGGGGCGTAGACGGTCATCCAGTGCGGGTTCAGCCGGTAGTAGACGACCTCGCGGTTCCAGTCGAAGGCGTCGTCGCCGTAGAAGTCCTTCAAGTAGGCGAGGAGTTCCTGCCAGTCGGGCGTGGTCTCGGCGACCTCGGGGTTCAGCTCCTCCACCGTGCCATGGGTGAACACGCCGAGGTCCTCGCCGCGCATGTGCGCGACGCTGGCGGCCGGACGGGCCGCGAGATGACGGGCCTTGGCGGCGCTGCGCGCCGTGCCGAAGTGCCACCGGCCGTGCAGGAAGTGCCCGTCGGCGCCGCTGATCCGCGGTTCGCCCTTCGCGGTCACCGTGGAGAGGGCGAGCGTGCACATACCGGTGAGGACCCCGGTGAGCTGCGCCGCCGTAATGGTGCGGCCCTCGACGATCGAGCGGAGGTGTGAGGTCGAGCCGGAGAGGGAGGAGTCGAGGAGAGACTGGAGTCCGCTGAGTTCTTCTGGGGTCTCGCGCATACGTCCATCGTCGGCCGTAAACCCGACACCTTCTGTCGCCATTGATGAAGCAACGCGACGTTCTCGACGACGCCAGAGCATCGACGCCCCCGACACGGGAGCGCTGCGCCGCGAGAGCAGCCGGTCACTGGGACACCCGGTCGGCCGCCCCTGCTCGCGCGTCGACGGGGTGGTGGCAGTCAGCCACGTGTGCGGGTACGACTCCGCGCTGACGCCACCGTCTTTCAGCCGCGACAGGGCCTGCGCACGGCCGGCAGCGCCCCCGCCCTGGCCGGCAGCGGGGGCGGCGGTATTCCTCGGGCGTCAGGCCGGTGTTGAGTCTGCGGGCGCGAAGAACGACAGGAGCGCCGAAACGAAGGCGTCGGGTGCCTCCTCGGGCACGTAGTGCCCGCATCCCTCGATCACGAGTTCCCTCACGTCGCCGGCGACGCGGCGGACGTCGCCCGCGACGCCGGCTCCGCGGAAGGCGGCGCCGCCGACCGCCAGCACAGGCATCGTCAGAGGGACGTGCTTGCGCGCGTGGTTCTGGGTGATCGTCACGTCGAGGGCCCGGTAGTACTGAAAGCTGGCGTGCAGCGCGCCCGGCTGACGAAGCGCCTCGATGTAGACGTCGACGACGTCCGAGGGCATCGCGTCGGGGGTGGCGCCCTTGGAGGTGAACTGATCGCGGAAGTAGAGATCCTCGCGCCCCTCGATGAGCTTCTCGTTGACCGACGGCAGTCGGTTGAACATGAAGTGCCAGGTGGCCTCGACCGCCCGGGTGACCGGGGGCGTGGCGCTCGGGTCGTCGGAGATACCGGGCAGGGCGGCTTCGGCGAGCACGAGTTGGGTGACGCGCGAGGGGTGATCGCTCGCCAGGGCATAGGCGAGCATCATGCCCACGTCGTGGCCCACCAGCCGGAAGGTCTCGTGACCCAGGGCGGTCATGAGCCGGGCGAGGTCCTGTGCCGCGGTGACGCTGTCATACCCCGTCTCCGGTTTGTCGGAGCACCCCACTCCGCGGGGGTCGACCGCGATCACCGTGAAGTGCTCGGAGAGCGGGAGCATCACCTTGCGCCACTGCCACCAGAACTGCGGCCAGCCACCCACCAGGAGCAGCGCGGGCCCTGAACCGCCCGAGACGGCGTGCAGGGAGATGTCGCCCAGGTCGTAGCGGTTGCTCTGGAACCGTTCACCGAACCCGTCCGGCAGATCGGGCATCGCCGTCACGGTGCCGAATCCGGTCACGGGCATTGCCGGAACAAGCGTCATCGCGCCTCTCCAAAGAGTTGAACCACTTTAAGTGGTTCGCACGGCAGCAGGAGTCCGAGTGAACCGGATAGTGTGGTTCTCATGGCGGACGGAGGACAGGTGGGGGCAAGGGAACGCGGGGGGCGCTCGGACACCGAGGCGCAGCCGTTGTGTCTCCGGTTCACGAAGACGGTGACGGCCCGCGAGACGGCGACCCCGAAGGACTCGCTGCTCCGCCCGTCGGACCTGGCCGAGTGGCTCGCCGCCGCAGGGCTGGGTGGGCGGCCGTCAGGGCTGGACGAGGAGTTGCTGCGCGAGGCGCGCGAGCTGCGGGAGTCGATCTACCGTGCGGCCCGGGCGATCGCGGAGGCACGGGAGATGGATGGGGCGGACCGGGATCGCATCAACGACTGGGCCGGCCGCAACGACGCGTACCGCGTACTCGACGGCGCTGGTGTCACTTGGCGCTTCCCCGGCTCGTCACCGGCTCGGTCCGCCCTCGCGATCGTGGCCGGCGACGCGGTCGACACGCTCGGCGGCCTCCGCGCCGGCACCATCAAAGTGTGCGCGGGGACGGGCTGTGTCGCGGTCTTCCTCGACGCCACCCGCGGCAGGTTCCGCCGCTGGTGTTCCATGAGCACCTGCGGCAACCGGGCCAAGAAAGACGCCATGCGCGTGCGACGCGCCCAGTGACGTCACGCGGTGCGGACAAGGCGGAAATCCTTGGCCTGAGTGCCCTGAGTCCGCTGCGTGCGGCGCCCTGACACCGCCGTCGCCCCCCTCACCTCACGAGTTCGGCGCCCGCCTTCGACGGCAGATCAGCCCTGCACCTCCGCCCGCCCGGCCCGCGCGAGGGGCCTCTCGCTGTGGGGCGCCCGAGGGCTGGCGGGAACTGGCGGCTCACTGCCATCAGTGCCCGCAGAGTCCTCGTCGATCATCAAGACCCACCCACCGCAAGGCATCGGCCAAGCGCCGGTCACTCGACATCCAGGCTCCACCAGCCTCGTCGGAAACGAAGCCCTTCGACGGCCCGTACCGTCGTACAGAGCCGAAAGGCACCCGTCAGCAGGAGAGCCCCCTGGGACTTCCGGTTCCATCAAGCGGCCCGCGCATGACAGCCGGAAGGTCGTTCGCGCGGCTCAGCGACCACTCCTGAAGATCGCCCGCTGGGAGCGCGCAGTCCTCGGCGGTGGTGATCAGCGGGCCTTGTCAGCCTGCCGAGGGGGTGAGGCTGGTGCGGTCGAACGGGCCACCGTGCGCGGTGGCGTACGCGATGGCGTCGTTGACGGCGTCGAGGCCGAACGAGCGGACCCGTTCGGGGGCGAGATCCAAGGCGCCCGAGGCCAGGAGCCGGATGATGCCGACGTTGGCGGCGCGCGGGTACATCCACTGTCCGCGCACGGTGACCGAGTTGCGCATGATCCATGGGTACGGGAGCGCGAGGTCGTCGCCACCGAGCATGCCGACGCCGCCCATGAGGACGACCCGGCCGTACTCGCGCACGACCATGGCTGCCGTGCGCGAGACCGAGCTGGGTGCGCTCGGCGGGAGCAGGTCGATCACCATGTCGACCGGGGCGTCGGCTGCCGCGGACATCGCCGCGCGGTCGGTGGCCTCGTCTCCGGTGAGCGAGACCGGGCGCAGACGCGGACCGAACCGGCCGGCGAGGAGGTCGAGCGCGGCCTGGTTGCGGCCGGGGGCGACCACGCGGCCCGCGCCCATCGCGAGCGCGACCGCGACCGCGCTGCTGCCGAGGTTGCCGGTGGCCCCGCTGACGAGCAGCGTCTCGCCGGCCGCGAGGCCACCCGCCAGCAGTCCGCCGTAGGAGATGGCGTGCACGGTGAGTGCGGCCCAGCGGGCCGGATCGTCCCCCGCCACGGCGGGGAGCGGGAAGACGTTCTCCGTCGGGACCCGCATGAGCTCGGCGAACGCGCCGTCGTGCAGGTACTCGGCGAGCCGCGCGCCGCCCTCGCCGCGCGAGCTCCAGCCCTGGAGCGTGATGTCGGGCGTCAGGGCGTCGTCCCGCGAGCGCACCGTCGAGTCGCACCACACCAGGTCGCCGACCCGCAGCCGGGTGGCGTCAGGGCCGATGCGGACGATCCGCCCCACCGCGCCGACACCGGGCACCACCGGAGGGACAAGGGGGTACTTCCGCTTGCCGCCGAAGACTTCGGCCGCGTAGGGCAGCACGCCGGCGGCAAGGACCTCGACCACCACCTCACCGCCCCCGGCCTCGGGGTCCGGCACCTCCCGCACCGTGAGGGGGGCGCCGAACTGCGTCAGAACTGCTGCTCGCATGTGATGACCTCCGTGCTCGTCCGTTCTTGTCCGTGCTTGTGGGATCGACACTAGGAGCGGGACAGGCCATGCGGGAAGCGAGGATCTCGCATCCGTGGTATGCGTAGGCCGCATGGACATCTCCAGCACCGGACTGCGGGTCCTGCGGCAGATCGCCGAGTCCGGCAGCTTCACCGCGGCGGCCGAACGGCTCGGCTACACCCAGTCGGCCGTCTCACGCCAGGCCGCCGCCCTCGAACGCAGCGCCGGCACCACCCTGTTCGAACGCCGCCCGGACGGGGTGCGGCTCACCCCGTCCGGCCTGACCCTGCTGCGGCACGCCCATACGGTCCTCGCCTCACTCGCGGCGGCCGAGCGTGAGCTCACCGGCACCGTCGCCCGGACCGAACTGGTGCGCCTCGGGGCATTCCTGAGCGCGGGCCCGACGATCCTGCCCGTCGCACTCGCACACCTCGCGGCAGCCGACCCGCAGATCACGGTCACCACCCGCGAGGGCACCACACCCACCCTGATCCGGGCGCTGCGCGCGGGCTCGCTCGACCTCGCCGTGCTGACCTCCCGCCCACCCCACCGGCCCTTCGACAGCGAGTTGCCGCGCCTGCACCTCGAGACCGTCGCGGACACCGAACTGGTCGTGGCGGCGGCTTCGACCGGAGACTTCGCCGGACGCACCGCGGTGCACGTCGACGAGTTGGCCGACGCCGCGTGGATCGCCACCCCGTCGTCGAGCGCCGAGCCGCTGCTCGGCGTCTGGCCCGGCCTGCCCGGACGGCCGCGCGTCGTCCACTCCGCGCGCGACTGGCTGACGAAGCTACACCTGGTCGCGGGCGGTTTCGGCGTGACCACAGTGCCGTCCAAGCTCTCTCCGGTGCTCCCGCCCGGGGTGAGCCTGCTGCGCGTCGACGGCGCACCCCCCGAGATCCGCCGGGTACTCGTGGCACGCCTCTCCGGCCACCCCACCCCGGCGATCACGGCCGTCACCCGAGCGATCACGTCGGCCGCCTGAAGCGCCGCCAAGGCCGCGCACAGGACTGGGGCCCGGACGCGCAGGCCGGACCCATCAGCGTCTGCGCAGTGTCTCTTGCTTCCGGCCGGGCGAATAGCCCGTCAGGCACCAGGCGAGACAGCCGACTCCTCTCGCTCATCGAGAACGCGTCAGCCGCGGAGGGGGGTCCGGAGGGAGGGGCCGGGTGAGGGAACCCACGTCCTCACCGGCCGGACCCCGAAAAAACTTCAGCAAACGGCGACACCGCGTCGGCGGACGCACAATGACAGAAAGTCGCGCTTGCGCTTCGCGGGCGAGTCCGTCCGAAGTGCCGACGAGGTGATCGGCCGACCCCGCCGTATGCTCCGGGAAAATGCCTTTACCAGGAGTTTTGTCGATTGATCTTCTCCTACGACCCTTTGGCCACAGATGCACCTCGCACGCAAAGAGCGAAGCAGGGCGCAGCACCCTTCGCGAGACGGCCAACTCCAGCCATAGTGGCCCGTAAGCTACCCCGGCGCGCTATGCGTGCTTTAGATTGAGCGCAGAAAGTCGCTCTAAAGCCATAGTTCTCGCCAGCGGATTCAGCGCTTAAGGACGGCAAAACGGAATGGAACCTTTCTGTAGCAGCGAGCAGCGCCTCGCCGAAGCCCTTCAGGAAGCAGCCCGGAAAGGCACCATCCGCGGGACACGGTTTCATGTCGGCCGACGAGAACACGTATACAACCTGGGCCAGCCAGACGCGCATCTGTATCTCATCGAGAGCGGCCAGGTGAAAACCCTCACGCACACCCGGGACGGCAAGCAGTGCCTGCTCTCCATCCACGGCCCGGGCGACGTGTTCGGGGAAGGCGGCGTACTGGCCGCCAACCACACCGAGACGGCCCAGGCGATGCAGGCCACCACGCTGGTCCAGATCAGCGTGGCACAGGTGATGAGGGCCTGCGATCCGCCGTTGCAGGAGGCGCTGATCAGCCACTTGGCGAACCGGCTGCTCGAACAGCAGCAGATGATCGCCAACCTGGTGACGATGGACAGCGAGCACCGGCTGGCGGCGCTCCTGGTGAATCTCGGGAAAAAGGTCGGCAAGAACAGGGAGCACACCGCCCTGATACGCGACCGGATCACCCAGGAGGAGCTGGCGGAAATGGTCGGGACGACGCGTTCCCGGGTCGGCTACTTCTTGAAAAGGTTCTCTGTGGCGGGCGTGGTGCATCGCACCAAGGAAGCACATCTGTGCATTCACATAGCCGAGCTGACCGACTACCTGGAGAATTCCTCTTTGCCCGCCGGTCTGTAGGGCCTGGACATCGGGGCAGGATATCCGGGAACGGTTCTCGGGGGCGGCGTCATACCGGCGCCGTCCCCCTCGGGTGACTCCTCCCGTACCGCCTTTTCCATCCGCCGCACCATTTCCTCCAGCAAATGCTGCGACGTGCCGAAGTTGAGCCTGATGAAGCCCTCGCTCCCGTACTCCCTCCCGTCGCTGACGGCGACCTTGCCGCGGTGCAGGAAGAAATCCGCGAGATCATCGCTGCCCAGCCGGTCGGCCAGCCGCCGGCCGTCGAGCCAGGCGAGATAACTCGCCTCGGGCGGCACCAGTTCCAGGTCGGGGCCGAAGGACTCGAACAACTCGACGAGCATCCGCCTGCTGCCGTGCAAGTAGTGGCGTACGGTGCGGAGCCAGGGATCGCCGAGGGTGAAGGCGGCCTCGCTCGCGCTCACGCCGAGGATGCCCACGCCGTCCCGGCTCCTCGGCCGCATCTCCATGAGCCGGTCGTGGTCCCGCGGTCTTCCGGCCACGGCCATCGCGCATTTCAGACCGGAGACGTTCCACCCCTTGCTCGCCGAGGCGGCCGTCACCGTCGCCACCCGCGCCGCCTCGGGCAGCGAACCGAGCGGGACATGCCGGCGCCCGGGGTGGGTGAGCGGGGCATGCACCTCGTCGGCGATCACCGCGACCCCGAACTCGGCTGCCAGCGACAGCACTTCACGTAGTTCCCCAGCCGTGAGGACGCGGCCGGTGGGATTGTGCGGATTGCACAGGAAGTAGGCGGCCGCTCCCGCCCGGAAGGAGCGGGCCAGCCCCTCCAGGTCGAGCCGCCAGCGCCCCCCGCGCAGGCGCATCGGCTGGGGGACGACCTCCCGGCCGGCCGCGGAGATCGCCTCGAAGTAGGGCGGATAGGCGGGGACGTCCACCACGACGCCGTCGCCCGGCGCGGTGAACCGCTCCAGCGCGACCTCCATCACCCGCATGGTGTCCGGGAACAGCACCACCCGCCGCGGCTCCACCCGCCAGTCCCAGTTCACCCGCACCCAGGCCGCGAACGCCCTCTGCACGGGCGCCTTCGCGGTGTAGGCGTAGGCGTAGCCGAGGTCGCCGCCCGCGGTGAGGTGCGCGCGGACGGCGTCGAGCACCGGCTCGGCCACGGGGAAGTCCATCTCGGCGATGAACGCCGGGAGCACGTCGGGCGGGTAGCGCCGCCACTTCTCGCTGCTGCGCGCGGACAGCGAGGTCGCGCGCAACCCGTCGAAGAGGTGGATCAGCTCCTGCTGTGCCTGCGACAACGAGTCCTCCTCCGTCGGTGGGGCGGGACCGCGGTGGTGCCGCGCCGCCCGTGCGCGAGCGGCGGGACGAAGACGTTCACCAGGTGACGGGCAGTTCCTTGACCCCGTGGATGCCGAACACGTGGTGCCAGAAGGGCACGTCTGCCGCCGGGACGGCGAGACGCAGTCCGGGCAGCCGGGTGAACAGGCGCTCCAGGGTCACCTGGAGTTCGACCCGGGCCAGGGACTGCCCGGGGCACTGGTGGGGGCCGTGGCCGAAGGCGAGCTGGCCGCGAGCGGTGCGAGTGACGTCGAAGCGGTCGGGATCGGGGAAGACCTCCGGGTCGCGGTTCGCGGTCGCGAGCTGGCACACCACGCCCTCCCCCGCGCGCACGGTCCGCTCCCCCAGGGTGACGTCGGCGGTGGCGATCCGGTTCATGCCGATCTGCATGGCCGTCTGGTGCCGCAGCAGTTCCTCCACCGCCCCGGGCAGGAGCGCCGGATCGGCCCGCAGCAGGGCCAGTTGCGCCGGGTTCTCCAGCAGCAGCATGGTGCCAGTGCCGATCATGGTCGCGGTCGTGTGGTGTCCGGCGGCGAGCAGCAGCCAGGCGATGACCGCGACCTCGGCGCGGTCCAGCAGCCCGGGGGCGACCTGTTCGGCCAGGAGCCGGCTGATCAGGTCGTCGCCGGGCTGCTTCTCCTTCGTCTCCACCACCCCTTCGAGGTGGCGGATGATGTCGTCCTTGGCCCGTGCCATCTCCTCGGGACCGCTGCGGCCGTTGATGAGGACCCGGGTCCGGGACTCGAACAGCGGGCTGTCCTCGGGCGGTACGCCGAGGAGTTCGCACACCACCGTGGACGGCACGGGGTAGGCCAGGGCCTCCATGAGGTCGATGGGGCCGCCGCGCTCCTCCATGGCATTGAGGCGGGCGTCCACGATCCGCTCGATCCGGGACCGCAGTTCCTCGGCCCGGCGGCCGGTGAAGTCCCGGGCGAGCATCCTGCGGTAGCGCAGGTGCTCGGCGCCGTCGAGCCGGGGGAAGGTGCCCTTGAGGACCTGGGGGACGGGACGGGGGAACATCCGGGGGAAGTCCGGGTGGGAGCTGTCGGCGCTGAAGCGCGGGTCGTCGAGCACGGCCCGTACGTCCCGGTGCCGTGTGACGACGCGCGCCCGCTGTCCGCTGGGCAGGGTGACGGCGGCGAACGGGTCCTCGGCCTGGAGCCGGCGGTAGCCGGGGGGCGGGTCGAAGGGACAGCCCGGTGCCTTCTCCTGCGGGAACGCTGGCGGTCCGGCGCCGGGGTCCGGCAGCGCTCCGGCGGTGTCGGTCGTGTCCGTCATGGGAAACCCTTCCTCGCTGCCGCGGTGGGGCCGCTCCCGGCACGGGCTCCGGCCCCGGGGTGTGTCCGCACAGTCCCGCGCGGACAGACCCTAGGACCCGGGTGCGCCCCGGTTCTGTTCACTTCTGAGCATCGGCGGTCGTCCCGGCCCGTCCGGTTCAGGTGTCCGGATGGGCCAGGACGACCGCCGTGTTGAAGCCGCCGAACCCGAATCCGTTCGACAGCACGAACCCGCCGGAGGGCCGCCGCGGCTCCTCGCGCACGAGCCGCAGGCCGGGATCGACGGGGTCGTCCAGACCCGGGTCCGGGTGCACGAACCCGTCCCGCAGTTGCAGTACGGCGGCCACGGCTTCGACGACGCCGGCCGCGCTGAGGCAGTGCCCGGACAGGGACTTGGTCGCGTTGACCCACGGGCCCTCCCCGTCCGTGCCGAAGACCTCGCGCAGGGCCTCGGCCTCGGTGCGGTCGCCGAGCGGTGAGCCGGTGCCGTGCGCGCTGACCCAGCCGAGGTCGGCCGGGCCCACCCCCGCCTGCGCGAGGGCCCCGGTCATGGCCCGCACCTCGCCGTCCACCGAAGGATCGGCCAGGTGGTTGCCGTCCAGCACCACCGTGCCCCCGGCGAACCCGGCCAGCGCCCGCGCGCCGCGCCGGTGTGCGGAGGCGGCGGTCTCCAGGACGAGGCAGCCGGCCGCCTGCCCGGGGTGGAAGCCCCGGTGGCCGAGGTCGAAGGGTGCCGGGGGGCGCGGGGGCGCGCCGTGGGCCGGGGCCATCGCGCCGAGGCTGAGGAAGCCGCGGGTCTGCAAGCCGGAGAGCCGCGTCATGGCGCCCACGACGAGGCACAGGTCGGCGGCCCCGGCGGCGAGCATCCGGGCGCCGTGGACGAGGGCGACATTGCCGCTCGCCGAGGCGCCGCCGACCGTGCACCCCTCCCCGCGCACGCCCAGGACGCGGCTGAGCGTGGCGACGTGATCGGTGTCCTGGTGGTGCAGGGCGTACCGGGCGGGCAGATGGGCCGGGCTGCGTGCGGCACGGGCCCGGCTGTCCTCGGTGACCCGCTCCGTCAGGTTGCTGCCGGCCACGACGACGCCGACGCGCTCGGGCGCGGGTGCCGTACGGTCGAGCCCGGCCCCCAGCCACGCCTGGAGAGCGGCGACGACGGCCGCCCGTACCGGTACCGGAGCGCGCAGCGTGGTCCGCCGGGCCAGGGCCCGCAGCTCCGGCGGCAGGCCGGGCAGCGCGTCGAGGGCCCGGTCGGGTACGTCGTCCGCCGCCAGGTCGGCCGTGAAGGCGGGCCAGGAAGCGCCGGGGCGGTCCGCGTCGGGGGGCGGGGCCGGAGCGAGAAGGGCGGAGCGTCCCTCGCGCAGGGCGGCGGCGAAGTCCTCGGGACCGGCCGCGACGGCGCCGAGCACCCCGAGCCCGGTCACCACCACCGTCCGGCCGCCCGCGACGGACGCGCTCACAACCGCTTCCGCATCAGGGTGGCCAGGGTCCCGATGTCCATTCCCTGGTGGAACTCGTGGACGGGCACCGCGATGTCCAGCTCCTCCATGGTCAGCGTGACGATCTCGGCCCGGTCGATGCTGTTGCAGCCCAGGTCGGACAGCGTCCGCTCGGGCGTGAACGAGGCCGGTTCGACCTCCGGCACGATCTCCAGGGTGGTGCGGCGCAGCACCGCCAGCACCCGCTCCTCGGCGCTGTCGGTGCCGGGGAGGCTCTCGGTCGGTCCGTTCACTTCGGGTACCTCCGGTTCGTCAGATCCACGCGTACTGGCGGTGGTGAGCGCGCACGCCGGTCAGGGCGAGCAGTGCGGGGCGGTCCGCGGCGCGGCGCAGGAGGGCGTCGTAGCGGCCGGGGTCGATGTCGCGGTGGGGGGTGGGGCGCAGGCAAGCGCTGTTCTCTTCGAGCAGGGCGGTGTACTCGGTGAAGTCGAGGCCCGCGCGGGCCCGCAGCCGGGGACCGATGCGCGCCTCGGCGACGGCGGCGGCCGACTCCGGGCCCACGACGCCGCTGAAGAACTCGGAGGAGCAGCCGGAGCCGTAGGAGAAGAGGCCGATACGGGCGGGCCCGTCGAGCCGGGTGTGATCGAGCGCGCTCGCCAGGGCGAGGTAGAGCGAGCCGGAGAACAGGTTGCCGGTCTGGGCGGGGTGGATCAGCGAGGGCGCGACCCGGCGCTCGAAGTCCTCGGCCACCTTGTCGGCGGGGGTGCGATACAGCTCGCGCAGCAGGCGGCGGTGTGCGGCCCTCACCATGCCGGAGAAGGGCGTGTGCAGGGCGAGCAGGTCGAAGGTGGTCGCGAAGTCGGCGTCCTCCACACGGGACCGGTAGTCGGCGAAGCTGCGGGAGAAGCACTCCAGGTAGGCCATGAGGGAGCGGTCGGCGTCGGCGATGTCGAGGTCGGGGCCGGGGCGGGCGGAGTCCAGGGTCTCGAAGCTGTGCACGCCGAACGCGCCGAGATCGGCGGTGAGCACCCGGGGCCGGTCGCCGACGAGCAGGGCGACCGCGCCGGTGCCGGTGACCGGCTCGGCGTACTGGGCGCGCTCGTCGGCGAGGGACATGTCGGTGGAGACGATCAGCACCTTCGCGCCGGGCGAGAGCCCGGCGGCCAGGTAGCCGAGGGCGAGTTGCAGCGCGGCGGTGGCCGCGTAGCACGCCTGTTTCATCTCCAGCATCCGGCAGGTCGGCGGCAGGCCGAGGTGTTCGTGCACGTAGGAGGCGATGGACTTGCTGTAGTCGATGCCGGACTCGCTGGTGGTGACGAGGAGTTCGATCCGCTCGCGGTCGGCGGGCGGAATACGGTCCAGCAGGGGGCGGGCGGCGTTGACGGCGTGGGTGACCGGGTCCTCGAAGGGAAGTGCCACCGAGCGCCGGTCGGAGGCGACGTTGTCGAAGCGGCGCGGGTCGAGGCCGCGGCCGTCGAACACCGCGCGGGCGCTGACGGCGGCGCTGCCCGCGTACACGTCCAGCGCCTCGATTCCGTACCCGGTCATCGCTCCTCCCCGACGTCGGCGAGGAAGGCGGCCAGAGCGGCGCTCACCCCGTCGGGGTCGGTGACGGTCGGGAAGTGCCCGGCCAGGGGCAGTTCGTGGTAGCGGGCGTCGGGGATGGCGCCGTGCATCAGGTGCGAGGTCTTGCGGGGGACGACCGCGTCCACACCGCCGGCGAGGACGAGGGTGGGGACCGCGATGTCGCCGAGCCGGCCCAGCAGGTCCGGCTGCTGGGCGAAGACGTCCAGGTAGCGCAGTCCGATGTGCGGCGCCATGCTCTCGCAGCGCAGCAGGCGTGCCGTGAGTTCGGCGCGTCGGCGCGCGACGTCCTCGGCCCCGGCCGCGACGATCCGGTCGAGGTCCTCGGCGACCAGGTCCTCCAGGCGGTTCACCGCGCCAACCCGGTTGGCGTACCGGTACGAGCTGCACAGCAGCGCGAGGGACGCGGCGCGCCCGGGGTGGGCGAGGACGAAACTCTGGGCGAGGAGCCCGCCGAAGGAAGTGCCCACCACGTGCACCGGTTCGTTCACGCCGAGGCGGTCCAGGACGCCGAGGTACAGGTCGGCGATGCCGGTCAGCGAGATGTCGTCCGCGCTGGTGGTGGCGCCGACGCCCGGGTGATGGACGACGAGCACCCGGTGGCCGCCGGAGAGTGCGGCGACCTGGTCGGCGAAGACGCCGCCGCCGACGTTGAAGGGCGGCAGCATGAGCACCGCCGGGCCCTCGCCCCGGTCGAAGATCTCCACCGCGCCGCCCGCCATGGGCAGGATGTGCCGCCGTGTCCCGGGGGCCCGCTCCCTGAGCACTTCGTAGTTCGCGGAGGCCGGGGCGGGGTCCGCCGCCGCTTCCTCCTCGAACGCCTCGCGGATGTCGGCGGGCAGGGCGTGCGTCGGGTGGTAGGACCGCAGGGCGGCGGGCCCCGGGGCGCCCGGGACCTCCGTCAGGTCCGGCACCGAGGGATCGGTGACGAAGGCCGCGAGCCGCTCTGCGGCTTCTTCCAGCGTCTCGCGGTCCATGCCGAGCGGTACGGCGAAGCGGATCAGCTTTCGTCGCGGGGGTGCGGAGCCGTCCGCGAGGCGGGCGGCGGGGGCCAGGTGGGGGCCGCCGCGTACGCCGGTGGCCGCGTAGATCCCGGCCAGGTACGAGGCGAGGGGGTGCCGGAGGGTACGGCCCGCGGCGGCCTTGTCCACGTCGAACAGCACGCAGTGCGCGGAGGGTCCGGGCACGAGCGGCACGCCGCCCCGCTCCAGGCGCCGCCGGAACGCGGCCACGTTCGCCACCCGCTCGGCCACCAGCTTCGTCGCGGTCTCCTGGTCCAGCAGGGCGGCGGAGAGCAGCCGTCGGGTGGTGAGGCCCGGTTCCCCGCCCCGTGCGAGCGTCCGTTCGGTGAGCCGCTCGGCGAGCCGTTCGTCGCCGGTGGCGAGGAGACCGCCCCCGTCGGTCCCGAAGTCCTTCGAGAGGCTGAACGTCACGGTCTCTGCGAGGCTCAGCATCTCCCCGACCACCTCCCACGGGTCCCCGGCCGCGCGGTCCCGGCGGGCGCCGCAGATCAGCAGGGCGTTGTCCAGCAGACGGGTGGCGTCCAGCACCAGGGGGACGCCGTGGGCCCGGGTGAGCTTCGCGACGCCGCGCAGGTTCTCCAGGGAGAGCGGGGCACCGCCGTGGGCGTTGGTGGCGCTCTCCACGAGGACGAAGGAGACGTCTTCGGCGTGCCGCTCCAACGCGTCCTCCAGTGCCGCCAGTTCGAGGTCGGCAGCGAAGGGGCCCTCACCCCTGACCGGCAACGCGAGCGAGGGGTCGAAGCCCTGCTCCGTGAGCGCCCCGAGCCAGGTCGGGAAGGCCGAGGCGTGCAGGACTCGGCGGCGCGGGCCCGGCCAGGCGCGGCACAGCCGCTCCTCGGCGGCGCGGCCGGAGGCGGCGAAGAACCGGTGGGCGAACGGCAGCCAGGGCAGGTTCGGCGGCTCCTCCCCCATGATCCCGGCCGCGTCGGCCTGTTCGGCGAGGGCTTCGGCGCGCGCCCGCTGCCAGGGGTCGGCGCGGTCCGCCCAGGAGTCGGTGAGCAGGTCCAGTTCGACGGCGAGGTGCGGGAGCCGGGCGGGATTGTGGCCGTGCGCCGCCAGTAGCGCCAGGCGCGGCGCGGCGTCCGAGGCGGGCTTCGCCGCGGACTCCAGGGGCGCGGGCGCCTTGGGCGTGGACCCCTTGGAGGCGGCCTCATGGGACGCGGGCTCCTTGGACGCGGGCTCCTTCGACGCGGGCTCCGTCGACGCGGGCTCCGTCGACGCGGGCTCCGTCGACGCGGGCTCCGTCGACGCGGGCTCCGTCGACGCGGGCTCCGTCGCGCGCCCCTTCGGTGCGCGCTCGGCTACGGCGACGGGTGCCCCCGGGTCCGCGATCATGAGGATGACGTCGCTGACCTCGCTGGCCTCCTCGCCCTCGGGCTGCACGAGGTAAAGAGTCCGGTTCCGGGGGCGGAACTTGTTCTTGAACTGGTAGTTGCCGCCACCGAAGATCCCGGCGTCGCGGAGTTCGGCCAGCGCGCGCACGGCGGTCGGCGAGGCGTTGGGCGAGGTGCCCGTCTCCCCTCCGAAGCTGGCGCCGAAGCTGAAGACCTCGCAGCCCTCCTCGCGCAGCCGCTCCAGAATCCGTACGAGCGCGAACTCCAGCCCCCCGAGCGGCATGTGGCCGGGGTAGAACTCGACGTCGAGCAGGTAGCCGTTCTCGGACGGGATGCGGGTGATCACGACGGCGTTGACCAGGACATCGTCCAGGTACGTCAGGAACAGCCTGTGGCGCTCGTCGAGCCTGCCGCCCGCCAGGTCCTCGCGCACCCGCCGCACGTAGGGGTTGACCATCTGCTTGGTCGCCGCCCACTCGTCCACGAGCGCGGCCAGTTCGGCGTCGACCGCGGGGTCCTCGCCACCCCGGTACTCGGACGTACGGCAGGCGCCGGCCTTCTCGAAGCGCTTGACCATGTAGCGCAGCCTGCTCATCCGGCCGCCGGACAGCTTGAAGGCGCCGAGGTCCTCGATGCGCTGGAGCGCGCCGAAGGGGGTCGCGGTGACGGGCTCCTGGCCGACCTCCGTCAGCCGGACGAGGGACAGCAGGTTGGGCCGCAGGCCGGCCTGCCGGGCGTGGCCGAAGTACTCGGCGGCCAGTTCGGCGAAGTAGTCCTCAGGACCGGTGTAGTTCCACACGAGCATGGCCCGGTCCCCCTGGGACAGGGCGAAGAATCCTCGGCGTTCGGCGCCGACGAAGAGATACGGCGCGATGTCGCGGCCACCGAGGCCGCTCTCCTTGCCGTACCGGTGTTCCAGCTCCGCGACGACCTCGGCGAGCCCGGGATCGGCGGCGGCCTCGGCCCGGGTGAGCACCCTGGTCCGGCGCGCGGGACCGGGCACCGGGGCGGAGAAGCGGGCGGATCCGGCCGGCTCCGGTGGCCGGAGCCGCGCGACGCTCCGCTCGCCGTGCGTCGCGCAGAGGGCGTCGGTGAGCTGGTCCAGGGTGGGCCGCTCGAAGAAGAGTGCCTTGGGCAGGGCTCCGAGGCCGGTCTCCAGGGCGCTCACGCCCCGGAGCATGTCGAAGGACGTGAAGCCGTTGTCCTCGAAGGTGACCTCCGGGTCGAAGGACCTGCCGAGCACCTGCTCCAGCACACGGCGCAGCGCGTCCCGGGCTCCGTCCCGGCCGGAGGGCGCCTCCCGCGCAGGCGCGGACGTCCCGGTGCTCGCGGGCGGCGTCGGCGGGATCTCGCGCGGCGCCGGCCGGGACGCGCGCGCTCCGATGGCGGTCAGTACGTGGTCGGCGAGCGTGGCGACGCTGTCGTACTCGTAGAGCTCGGCGCCCTGGAGGTCGAGGCCGTGGGCGTCGTTGAGGGCGCGGGCCACGTCCATGCGGTAGATGGAGTCGAGGCCGAGGTCGGCGAAGGGGGTGTCGTCCGCGAAGTCGGCGGCGGACCGGCCGAGGAGGTCGGCGACCATGTGCCGCAGTGTGGCGCGGAGTTCGCTCGCGGCCGGTGCGGCGGAGGCGGGGGCGCCGCTCGCCCTCGTCGCCGGGGCACCGGCCGCGGCGGGGGGCACGGGCCGCTCGGGGGCCGGGGCTTCCGGTGGGGCGGCGGGCGCACCGGCGGGGGCCGCCGGCGCGGTCGTGGCGAGGGCGCGCAGCCGGACCCGCGGGCGGGCGGGGGCCGGGGGGTTCGTCCGCGGCTGCGGCTGCGCGGTCGTGGCTGCCTGGTCGGGGTGCGGCACGGGGGACTCCGTCCTTGCTGGCCGGGAGGTGGTGAACCAGTGGCGGCGGGGGTGGAAGGCGGTCCTCGGCAGCGGGCGCGCGCGGCCCGGCGGCCGGGTCGTGCCGTCGGGCGCCGTCCACGCCTCCAGGACGACGTGGGCGTTGGTGCCGCCGAAGCCGAACGAGCTGATCCCGGCCCGCCAGACGGGCCGGCCGTGCTCGTCCTTGGCGCCCTCCCACGGGGTGGTCGTGGTGCCGATGCGGAACGGGGTGCCGTCCAGCCGGAGGTAGGGGTTGGTCTCGCGCAGGTGCAGGTGGGCGGGGAGGGTGCGGTGCCACAGGGCCAGCAGCACCTTGAGCAGTCCGGCGATCCCGGCCGCCGCTTCGAGGTGGCCGATGTTGGTCTTCACCGAGCCGAGCGTGATGTGCGGCTCGCTCGGCACGATTTCGCCCCGGTCGCCGTAGAGGCGGGCGAAGGCGTCCTTCAGGCCCTCGACCTCGATCGGGTCGCCGAGCCGGGTGCCGGTGCCGTGGGTCTCGACGTAGGTGACGCCGGACGGGGCGACGCCGGCGATCCGGTGGGCGCGGGCCACGACCTCGGCCTGCGCGCGCGGGTTCGGGGCGGTGAGGGAGGGCGAGCGCCCGCAGTGGTTGACGGCGCTGCCCCGGACGACGGCGAGTATCCGGTCGCCGTCCGCCTCGGCCCGCTCCAGCGGCTTGAGCAGGACCGCGCCGACTCCTTCCCCCCGGACGTACCCGTCCGCGTCCTTGTCGAAGGTGGCGCAGCGTCCGGCGGCGCTGAGCATGCCGGACTGGTCGAAGACCCGGAACAGGCCCGGGCTCAGCACCAGGCTGACGCCGCCGACGATCGCCTCCTCGCACTCACCGTCCGCCAAGGCGCCGACCGCGCGGTGCAGGGCCACGAGGGAGCTGGAGCAGGCCGTGTCGACGGTCTCGCTCGGGCCGCGCAGGTCCAGCAGGTGGGAGACGCGGTTGGCGACCAGGGAGCGGGCGACGCCGGTGGCCATGTGGGCCTCGGTGTCCGCGCCGGAGCGGGCGATCAGCTCGCCGTAGTCCGAGGTGGCCATGCCGACGAAGACGCCGGTCGCGGTGCCCGCTCGGTCCTCCGGCCGGTAGCCGGCGTCCTCGAAGGTGCGCCACACCGTCTCCAGGAACAGCCGGTGCTGGGGGTCCATCAGCCGGGCCTCGGCCGGGGAGACCCGGAAGAACGCGGCGTCGAAGCCTGCCACGTCCGGGAGGAATCCGCCGCGCAGGCCCGCCGTGGCGGGGTCCGCCAGCAGGTCGGCGCGGTCCGGGGGGACGGGCCCGATCAGGTCGTCACCGGCGCTCAGATGCCGCCAGAAGGCGTCCAGGTCCGGTGAGCCGGGAAGCCGCCCCGCCATGCCGATCACGGCCACGTCCCGGCGACGCGCGGCCCGGGGCGGCGGCGCGGAGGCGGGGGCGGGCGCAGTGGGGGGCTCGGGGGCGTCTCCCGCCTCCGGGGAGGCCGTGGGTGTCGCGGGCTCGGGCGCCGTGGGGGGCGCGGGCCGCGTGGTGGGCGCGGGCGCCGTCCCCGGCGCGGGCTCCGCCATCGGCTCGGGCACCGTCCCCGGCGCGGACACCTCCGTCGGCTCGGGGTGTGCGGCGCGGGCCTCCGCGGGGTGTTCGCGGCCCAGGTACTCGGCCACGTCGTCCAGGGTGGGGTGTTCGAACAGGATCGTCGGCAGGAGTTCGAGTCCGTAGTGGTCGTTGACGCGGACGATCAGCTCGCTCAGCGAGATCGAGTCGAAGCCGAGGTCCATCAGTTCGGCGGAGGTGTCCACCTCCGCCGGGTCGACCATGAGGAACTCCGCAGTGCAGGACCGCAGTTGCCGTCGTATCGCCGCCGTCGGGACCACCGCGGCCGGGTGGCGGCCGCCGCTCGTGGGGTCCGTACGGGCCTCCTCCTGGTGCCCGGCGGACGCCTCGGCCGGAGCGGGCGCGGGGGCGGAGGGCGCCGGGGGCGTGGCCCGTCGCACGGGCAGCCACCGGTTGTCCGTGCCGGTGAGGGCGGCGCGGAAGACCGCGAGGCCGGTGTCCGTGGGCAGCGGCGCCATCGACCAGAGCTGCGCGAAGAGCCGGCGGGTGGCGTCGTCGACTCCCATGCCGCCGTCTTCCCACAGCGGCCAGCCGATCGCCACGGTGCGGCCCCGGCGCTCGCCGCGCGCGGCCAGCAGATCCCGGCTCGCGGCGAAGTCGAGCTGGAAGGCGTTGGCGTAGGCGTAGTCGGTCTGCCCGAGGTTGCCGGTCTCCCCCACCAGGGAGGCGCACAGGACGAAGAAGTCGAGGTCGTCCTCGCGGGTGGCGTGGTCCAGCAGCACCGTCCCTGCCACCTTGGGGCCCAGTACCTCGGCCGTAGCCGCGGCGGTCTTCAGCGCGGCGCGCGCGTCCCGGTGCACCCCGGCCGCGTGGACGACGCCGTTCAGGGTGCCGTAGCGGGTGCGGATGTCGGCGATCAGGCCGGTGACGTCCTCCTGCGAGGCGAGGTCGGCCGGCCGGTACCAGACCGTGCTGCCGCCGCGCCACAGCGGCGCCGTGCGCCGTTCGATCTCCTCATCGAGCGGTGAGCGCCCGGCGAGCACCAGGTTGACGGGCTCGGCGTCGGCGAGGAAGCCGCCGAGTGCGCGGCCGAGGGCGCCCGCGCCGCCGGTGACGAGGTAGGTGCCTCCGGCGCGGACCGGGAGCGGCGCGTGCGGGGCGTCGAGCGGCAGTGCTCGCTCGGTGAGCCGGCGGAGGCGACGCAGGCCGTCACGGTCGTGGAAGGCTTCGGTGACACCGTCCGCGGAGTGCTCCAGTTCGTCGGCGACGATCCGCGCGATCCGGGTCGCGGTGGCCCGGTCCCCGGCCGCTTCCTCGTAGGTCTCGAAGCCGACCGTCACCGCCGTGCAGCCGCTGTGCTCCAGCGTGAGCGACTTGAGCAGGGCGCCGGTCGCGGAGAACTGGGGTTGCCGCCCCGCGGGGCCGTGCGCCACGGCGGTACGCAGCCGCACGCGCCGGTCGCGCGCGAGGAGGGCCGCCGCCGTCCACAGGAGCGGGAGGGGCCCGGCGGCGAGGTCGGCGGCGACGGTGTCCGGCCGGGGCGGCCCGGCGGCCGGGGGGCAGGCCAGGACGAGCGCGTCGGGCAGCGGCCCGCGCTCGGCGAGCCCGGCCACGAAGCCGCGCGCTTCCTCGGCAGCGCCCGGCACCGTGTCGCCGCCGCCGGGTTCGCCCGCGCCCGGCGCGAGGCATACGGCGCCGCGGCGGGCGAACTCCTCGGCCAGGGCGCGGCGCACCGGGGAGTCCGGCCCGAGCAGCAGGACCCGGCGCGGCGGGCCCCCGGCCACGGAGGTGTCGAGCGGGCGCGGTTCCAGGACGGGCACGAGTCGGCGCACGCCGCCGGACTCGCCTTCCCGCGCGGGCGGGTCCGGGACTCCGGCCGCCTCCGGCGTCGGGAGCGGCGCGGCGGGGTCCCCCGTCGTCGGGTCCGGCACCCCCGTCTCCAGCCAGTGCCGTGTCCGGTCGAAGGGGTACGTCGGGTACGACGCCCACCCCACCGGGCGCCCCTCCCACAGGGGGGCCCAGCCGATGTCGCCGCCCTCGGCCCAGCGTCGGCCGAGCCGGGCGAGAGCCGGTTCCGGGTCCGTGCCCCGGGCGTCGCGCAGCAGCGCGGAATCGAGCCCGTCCCGCAGGCCGTCGCCGCCCGGGGCGGCCCGGCCGGCCAGGAGGCCGGGGCTCGCCGCGCGGCCGGTGTCGGCGTAGGCGCGGAGCAGGGTCGCGAGCCGCTCGGTGCCGGAGCAGACCACCGCGAGCCGTTCCGGGAAGTGGCGGCGGCCGGTCTGGCTGGTCCGGGCGAGCGAGGCGAGAGGGGTCGCGGCGCCCTCCGGGGTGGTGAGGTGGTCGGCCACGCGGCGGGCGTAGGCCCGGAGGCGTTCGGCGGACCGCGCCGACAGCAGGAAGAGCTGGGGGCCGGTGGTCGGCGGGGTGGTCGTGTCCGGTGGGATGTACTCCTCCAGGATCAGGTGGGTGTTGGCGCCGCCGGCGCCGAAGGAGCTGACCCCGGCCCGGCGTGGGCGTCCCCCGGGCTCGGGGGGCCAGTCGGTGAGCGAGCGGACGGGTTCCAGGGCCGCTCTGTCGAAGTCGATCTTCGGGTTGAGGCGGTCGAGGCCGACGCACGGTGCGAGCCGGCCGTGGCGGAACTGGAGGAGCAGCTTGGTCAGTCCGGCGATGCCCGCCGCGCCTTCGAGATGCCCGATGTTGGACTTGACCGAGCCGACCGCGCAGCGCCCGGGGCGGCCGGCCCCGCCGAGTGCCCGGCCGAGCGCGGCGATCTCGATCGGGTCGCCGAGCGCGGTCCCTGTGCCGTGGCACTCGACGTACGACACCGTCTCGGGCGGCACACCGGAGCCGTCCAGGACGCGGCGGACGAGGGCGGCCTGCGCCTGCGGGTTGGGCACGGTGTAACCGCCGGTCTTGCCACCGGCGTTCATCGCTCCGCCCTTGATCACGGCCCAGATCCGGTCGCCGTCCGCGACGGCCCGGTCGAGCGGTTTGAGCAGGACGGCGCCGACGCCCTCACCGGGCACGAAGCCGTCCGCGTCGGCGTCGAACACCTTGCATCTGTCGTCGGCGGACAGCATGTTGAGCGCGCTGAGCGACACGTGGTGGGCGGGATGGAGGATCAGGTTCACGCCACCGGCGACGGCGGTACGGCACTCGCCGCGCCGCAGGCTCTCGCAGGCCAGGTGGACGGCGGAGAGCGAGGAGGAGCAGGCGCTGTCCACGGAGATGCTGGGGCCGTGGAAGTCGAAGAAGTAGGAGACCCGGTTGGCGACCGACCAGTGCGCCGAGTGGGCGCCGGAGAGCTTGCCCTGCGGCCACCCGGTGGCCGCGAGTTGCCCGTAGGTGCCGTACATGACCCCGACGAAGACGCCCGTGTCCGGCTCCTGGGTGTCCGGACCGAGTCGGCCGTTCTCCTCCAGGAGGTTCCAGACGGTCTCCAGGAACAGGCGTTCCTGCGGGTCGATGTGCGCGGCGTCGCGGCCGAGGATGCCGAAGAAGGCGGGGTCGAAGAGGTCGATGCCGTCCAGGAAGGCCCCCCAGCGGCTGTACGTGCGCTGGGGAGTGCCGCGCCGGGCGTCGAACGTCGGCCGCCAGTCCCAGCGTTCGGCCGGTACCTCGGTGAAGGAGGCGGTGCCGGAGGCGAGGTTGCGCCAGAACGTGTCCAGGTCGGGCGCGCCGGGGTAGCGACCGCCGACGCCGATCACGGCGATGTCGTTGCTCGCGGCGGAGGCGACGGGGACGGGAGGGGCGGGCTCCGGGGCCGGGGTGGTGGAGGGCTCACGGGCCGGGGCGGGGGTCGCGGGGGGCTGGGTGTCCGGTGGCGGGGACACCGCGACCGGCGCGGTGGTCGGCGGTGTCCCTGCGGGTGTCGGTCGCGGGGCGCCCTGCGCGGCGGCGGCCGGGCCGTGTTCGTCCAGGAAGTAGTCGGCCAGCCGCGCGATCGTCATGTGCTCGAAGAGGAGTGTCGCGGGAAGGTCCCCGAAGTCCTCCTCGAAGCGGTGGATGATGCGCAGACTGACCAGCGAGTCCACTCCGTAGTTCTCGAAAGTGACCTCGTCCGCGAGCGCGGCGGGATCGAGCTTCAGCACCTCGGCGAAGACGCCGCGCACGTACCCGCGCACGCGGGCGGTGTCGCTCGCGGCCGGCTGCCCGACGGGCCCGGGGGCCGCCTCCGCCACGAGCACGCACTGGTCCAGGCGCTCGGCGGGAACGCCTGGCACACCCAGCGTCCGGACCTGCCCGAAACCGCTCGCGGTCAGCGCCCGGCGCCACTGGCCCGGTCCCAGCAAGGGGGTGTGCGGGAGCCTGCGTTCCTCGTCCCGGAACGCCCACCAGCCTGGCGTCAGGCCGAAGGTGAGGGTCAGGAAGTCGGAAGCCCTGGTGACCTCGTTGACGAGCAGGGTGCCGCCGGGCGCCAGCAGTTCGCGCGTGTGCGCCAGGGTGCGCGCGATGTCGGCCGTGGCGTGCAGGACATTGGTCGCGAGGACCAGGTCGTAGGTGTGCGGGGCGAAGTCCTGCTCGGCGGGCGGGCGTTCGATGTCGAGGAGCCGGAAGGACAGGTAGGGGCGGCCGGGCCCGGACTCGCGCTCACCGTGCGCGAGGAAGGCGGGCGAGATGTCCGTGTAGGTGTAGGACACCGGCGGGGCGTCCGGCCGGGTGGCCAGGGCCTCGTCGATGGCGTCGAGGACGAACGCCGTCCCCGCGCCCGTGCCCGCGCCGATCTCCAGGACGCGCAGGGGCCGGCCGGCGCCTCGGGCGGCCCGGTGGCGTTCGAGGGCCGCCACGGTCTCCGCCGCCATGAGCCGGTGGTGGTGGTCGGACAGCGGCTGGCCCCGGTAGACGGCTTCGACGAGGTCCACGGAGCCGCCCGGGAAGAGCACCTCCGTGGCCGTCCGGGAGCCGTCGAGCACGTCGGGCAGCGCTTCGACGCAGCGCCGCAGCAGAGCGACGTGCGGGCCCATGCCCGGGTGGCGGGCGAGCAGCCGCTCCGCCGGGACGTCCTCGTGCCCGGCGCGCCGCAGCAGGTCGGCCACGGCCTGGAGCAGGCGCTCGCCCGGGCTGCCCTCGGCGTGCTTCCCGGCCCACCGTGCCAGGGCGGTGTCCACGGTGTCGTCCGCCCGCAGCAGCCGGGCGCGGGACAGGCTCGCGGCGACCCGCTCCAGCTCGGCGAACGCGGCGCGGGCCCGGCTCAGGGAGTCCCCCGGGCCCTCCGGCGCGGCGCCGAGGAGGGCGAGTCCGCGCGGGGTCCCCTTGACGACGACCGCCTGGGCGAGACCGGCCCCGAGGACGCGGGTCAGCGCCCCGATGCCTTCGGCGGGCTCCAACGAGCCGATGCCGAGACCGGCGAAGCTCTCGACGTGCCGCTCGTGCGCGGCCGCGCCGACGCTGCCCCAGAAGCCCCAGTTGACCACGGTGACGGGGAAGGCCCGCTCGCGCAGGTGTCCGGCGAAGGCGTCCTCGAAGGTGCTGGCCGCCGCGTAGTTGGCCTGCCCCGGTGCGTCGGCGAAGGAGATCGCCGAGGAGAAGCAGACCAGGAAGCCGGGCGGCTCGTCCTCCAGGGCGGCGGTCAGCGCCACCAGGCCGCTCGTCTTGGCCGCCATGACCTCCAGGAAGGTGTCCTCGTCCATCGCGGCGAGCGTGCGGTCGCGCAGCACGAGCGCGCTGTGGAAGACCCCGTCGAGGCGCCCCGCCCGCTCCCGCGCGTCGGCGACGATGCGCCGCGCGTCGGCCGGATCGGCGAGGTCGCCCCGCAGGTACGTGGCCTGTCCGCCGAGCGCGTCGAGTGCGTCGAGCAGCGCCTGTACGGAGTCGTCCTGCGGGCGGCGGCCGACCAGCACCAGGCGCGCGCGGTACGCACCGGCCAGGTGGCGGGCGAGCGCCGAGCCGATACCGCCCGTCCCGCCGAGCACGAGGTACGTGCCGCCCTCGCGGAACCGGAACGCCTCGCCCTGCGCGGCCGGTTCCGGCGTCGGCGCCGCGACCAGGCCCCGCACCATTCGGCGGTCGCCGCGCAGGACGACGAGGGGTTCGGCGCAGGGTTCGGCCCGCACGGCGTCCGCCCAGCGGGCCGGTGAGGACTCCCGCGGCGGCAGATCGACGCAGCCCGCGCGCCACCGCGGGTACTCGGCGGCGGCCGAGCGCGTCAGGCCGATCAGACCGGCGCTGTGCGGCTGGGCCGGGCCCCGCTCCTCGTCGGCGACGGCACCGGACAGCACCACCTTCACGACGAGGCGCCGACTGCCGGCCCCCCGGGCGATCAGCGTCTTCAGCAGCCGGAACAGGCCCAGGGTGGCCGGGTCCGGGGCCGGTGCGGGCGGGGGGCCGTCGCAGTCGTGCGCGGCGAGCCAGTAGACCGTGCCGGGAAGGCCGTCCGGCACCGCGGGAGCGGCTCCCGCGTCGGCCGGGAGAGGAATCGCGGTCGCGCCCCCGGCCCCCGCGAGGGCTTCGGCGAGGCGGCGGGCGGCGGGTGTGTGGAAGACCCAGGTCGGGGCGCCTTCCGGGGTCGTCTCCCGGTCCGGGGGCCCGGTCTCGCGCAGGCGCGGGACGAGGACCGTCGTCTCCGGTCGCTCCGCCTCCGCGTCACGCGCGGCGGGCGGCGGCGCGGGCAGCGGCCGCAGCGCGACGCCGTCGAAGGAGGCGCACACCCGGCCCTCGGGGTCCGTGACCCGGACGGTGAACGTGGCACCGTCCCGGGTCGCGTGCGCGTGGCCGCGCCCGGGCAGGGGGGCCCGCGCCTCCAGCGCCCGCAGCGCGAAGGGCACGAGCGGGCCGGCGCCGGTGTCGCGGGCGAGCACGGTGAGCGTCTGGAGGGCCGCGTCCAGGACGGCCGGGTCGAGCGGCCAGTCCGCCTCCTCGCCCACCGGCGTCCTCGGGGCACGCAGGACGCCGAGCGCTTCGTCGGTCCCCGCCCAGACGCCCTCCAGCGCCTGGTAGGCGGGCCCGTAGGCGAGGCCCCCGGCGGCGAAGGCGGTGTACAGCTCCTCGCCCGGGTGCCAGGCGGGGCAGCGGTCGCGGATCTCCTCGGTCCGGAGCCTGTCCCGTGGCCCGTCCTCAGCGCTGAGGGACCGGACGCGGCCCCGGGCGCAGGGGAGCCCCTCGCCCTCACCGTCCGTCAGCTCGAAGTCCACCCCGCCCCTCGGGTGCCCCTCGGTCGTGACCCGGATGTCGCGCGCGCCGGTCACCTCGACCGGGCGCAGCCAGCGCACCTGGGAGAGGCGGACGGCCCCGGTGACACCGTGCCGCGCGGCGGCGCGCACGGCGAGCGAGAGAGCGGCGACCCCGGGCAGCACGGCGCGACCGGCGAGCCGGTGGTCGGCGACGACACGGTCCCGCGGGCCGATGGCCTGGGTGAGCGCGCCGGGAGCGTCCTCGGGCGGACGCGGGGCGGCGGGGGCGGGCCGCCCGGGGGCGGGCCGCCCGGGCCCGGACACCCAGTGCCGCTCGCGGGCGAAGGGGTAGGCCGGCAGCGGCACCCGCCGGGCGCTGCCGGCCGGGTGCAGGCCCGCCCAGTCCACCGTCCCGCCGTGCGCGTACGTCTCCGCCAGACACCGGAGCGTGGGCTCGTCAGTGGCGGGCGCGTGCACGTACGGCGTCTCGTGGTGTGCGGCGGCGGCCCGGAGCGCGCGGACGAGTTCGGCGTGGTCGCGGACGACGAACGCGGCGCGCCGCGGGAAGTGCGTGCGTCCAGTGCCGAGGGTGAGGGCGATGTCGGCGAGAGCGGGCGCGTCCTCGGTCTTGGTGTCGAGGACGTCGGCGAGCCGGGTGAGGGCCGCCGTCAGGGCGTCCTGGTCGCGCGCCGAGACGGGGACGAGGTGGGCTCGGCCGCTCCCGGCGGGAGCGGGCGGCCGGTGAGGCGCCTCGGCGATGACGGCGTGCGCGTTCGTGCCGCTGAAGCCGAAGCTGCTGAGCGCGGCGACGCGGGTGCCGCCGGGGCCCGGGTGCCAGGGGGCGGCGCTGGTGAGCACACGGAAGGGGCCCCGGGAGAGGTCGATCTCGGGGTTCGGCGCGGTGAAGTGCGGGGTCGGCGGGATGCGGCGGTGCCGCAGCGCCAGCAGGACCTTCAGCAGGCCCGCGATACCGGCGGCCATGGTCGTGTGCCCGATGTTCGCCTTGACCGAACCGAGCACGGTCGGCTCGGCGGGGGCGGCGCCCTCGGTGCCCTCGCGGCGCAACGCGTCCTGGAGCGCCTTCACCTCGATCGGGTCGCCGAGCGAGGTGCCGGTGCCGTGCGTCTCCACGTAGCCGATGTCCGCTCCGGTGACGCCCGCCGCGCGGTGCACGCGGCGCAGCAGTTCCGTCTGCGCCGCCGCGCTGGGCGCGGTCATGCCGTTGGTCCGGCCGTCGCCGTTGACGCCGGTGGCCTTGATGACGCCGTGGATGTGGTCGCCGTCCGCCAGGGCCTGGGCCAGGGGCTTCAGTACGACCACGCCGACGCCCTCCCCGAGCACGATGCCGTCGGCCCGCGCGTCGAAGGGGGCGCAGGTGCCGGTCGGGGAGAGCATCCCGGCGTTGCTGCACCGGATGTGCAGGCGCGGGGTCAGCATCAGGGCGACGCCCCCCGCGAGCGCGGTGCGGCACTCGCCGCGCCGCAGGCTCTCGCAGGCCAGGTGGACGGCGGTCAGGGAGGACGAACAGGCGGTGTCCACGGCCAGGGTGGGACCGGTCAGGTCGAGGAAGTAGGCGATGCGGGCCGCGAGCACGGACGGGGAGGAGCCGAGGAAGGCGTGCCCGCTGTCGGCCTGCCCCGCCCCGGCCAGCAGGTCCCCGTAGTCCCCCGCCCCGCAGCCGACGAAGACACCGCAGTCCCGGCCGCCGCGCTCGGTCGCCCTCTGGGTCCCGCCGCCCGCGTGACCCGCGTTCTCCAGCGCCTTCCACGCCTCCTGGAGGAAGAGGCGCTGCTGGGGGTCCATGGCCTCCGCCTCCAGCGGCGAGAGCCGGAAGAAGCCCGGGTCGAACTCGTCCGCTCCGCGCACCACCGTGGCCCACTTGCTGTCGGTGCGGTCGGTGACGGAGCGGTCCGGGTCGTACCAGCGGTCCGCGTCCCAGCGCTCGGGCGGCACTTCGGCGATCTCGCTGCGCCCGGCCTCCAGGTTCTCCCAGAAGGCGTCGAGGTCGTCGGCGCCGGGGAAGCGGCCCGACATGCCGATCACGGCGATGTCGGCGGCGGCGCCGGGTCCTCGGGGGGAGCCGGCCGGTTCGGGGTCGGGGTTCGGCTCCTCCTCGGCGGACGCGGCCTTTCCGGCGGCCGGTTCGCGGCGGGGCACGGGGCGCAGGGTGACCAGGCCCACCGTGGCGGCGGGGGCGGCGGGCGCGGCGGGCTCGTGCGGACGGACGGGAAGCGCGGGAGCGGTGGCCGGAGCGGGGGGCGCGGACTTGCCGACGGGCGCGGGTGCGGGGGGCGGGGTGACGGAGGCCCCCTCGTCGCGGGCGGCGGTGTCGCGGGCGCCGGTCGTGGTCTCCGATCCGGCCGGGGTCTCGGGTCCGGTGGCGCGGCGGAGCGCGGCGCGGTGCAGGGCCTCGCCGCGGTGGCGGGCGGTCAGGAGGGCCGCCGTCATCGCGGGGACGGTCGGGTGGTCGTAGACCGCGACGGCCTCCAGACCGGCGTCGTGCCGTGCGTTGAGATGGCGGACGACCTCGACGGCGCCGATCGAGTCCAGCCCCATCTCGGCGAAGGTCCGCTCGTCGTCGATCTCCTCCGGGCGCAGGTAGAGCACCTGGGCGACGGAGGTGACGACATCCGCGCGCGCCTCCTCGCCGGAGAGCCCGGCGGCGGCCACCGCAACCGGTCCGGGCTCCACAGCCGGTACGGGCTCCACAGCCGGTACGGGCTCCACAGCCGGTACGGGCTCCCCCGCGGACGTGCGGACGGCCTCGGGCGAGGGAGCGGGCTCCCGCGCGGGGACGACCTCGCGCGCCGCTTCCTTCGGCGGTACGGGCCCCGGTTCCCACGACGGCTCCGCTCCGGCCACCGGCCCGGGTTCCTTCGCCGCCGTGCTCCCGGCCCCCCGGAACGCCTCCACGCGGGCGAAGTGGCCCCTGACCCGCTCCCGCGCCTCCTCGCCGAGCACGTCCTCGTGCATCCGGACCTCGCGCCCCACCACCTCGTCCAGCCGGGCCAGGACCCGGCCGGCCAGCTCCCGCTTGAGACGGCGGACGGCGCCCTCCGGGCGGGCCGCGAGCGCGCGGGCGCGGTCCAGCGCGGCCGTCAGCACTTCGCGCCGCGGCAGGACGGTGACCATGGCGCCGTAGCGGTGCAGTTCGGCGCCGGTCAGCGACCTGCCCGTCAGCATCATCTCGTCGGCGAGGGCCGAGCCGAACCGGCGTTCCAGGACGTAGGTCGCCCCCATGCCGGGGGTGAAGCCGTACGCGACGAAGTTGGCGCTGTAGACGCTCTCCTCGGCGAGCAGCACCACGTCGGCGTAGAGCCCGAAGGCCAGGCCGCCGCCGGAGGCGTGCCCGTCGATCGCGGCGACCACGGGGCGGTCGCAGCGCAGCAGCCCCTCGTACACGAACGCCTGGTCGGTGAAGCTGCCCTCCCCGCCTGCCAGGGTTTCCAGGGCCTCGGCGGTGCCGCCCATGCTGAACACGCCGTCCGAGCCCGTGAGGACCACGGCCTTGAGGTCCGGGCGCGCGGCGACCGTGCCGAAGATCTCGCGCAGGTCGCGCAGCAGACGCTCGGTGAACATGGGCGAGTTCATGCGGATCAGGCCGATCCCGCCCTCCAGGACGGTGAGTTCGGCGCCTTCGTCGCGGGCGGAGGGGGCCGGGGGCACAGCGGGCGTGGGGGCCGGTGGGGCGGCGTCGGCGTCCGCCGTCCGGGAGGGGGCCGGAGCGGGCGCGGTCTCCTCGTCCTCGGCCGCGCGTCCGGTCCACCCGCCGGGCCAGCAGCGCTCCTCACGGAAGGGGTAGCCGGGCAGCGGGACGCGGTGGGGACGCGCGCCGTCGCCGGGGCGCGGTCCGGGCCCGACGACGTCGCTCGCGCCGGTGACCCAACGGCGCGCGCGCTCCTCCGGGGTGTACGCGTCGTCGGCGGCCGGGCGGTCCGTCGCGGCGGAGGCGGAGGCGGTCCCGAGGTAGGTGCGCGGTCCCGGTTCGGCGCCCTTGGCGAGGCGTTCCAGGGCGGCGCGCAGCTCCGCGAGGTCCTCGGCGACGATCGCGCACCGCACCGGCATCGCGGCGCGGCCCGCACCGAGGGTGTGGGCGAGGTCGTCGAGCCTCGGCAGGCCCTCGGCGGCGCGGCCGGCGCGGTCCAGGCGGGCCCAGGTCGCCGCGGCCTCCTCCAGCGTGGAGCCGGGGTGCACCGCCGCCGCGAACTCCTCGGCCGCGGCGGCCGGTCCGCTCCCGGTGTGCGCGGCGAGGTCGTGGGCCAGGGCCAGGCGGGCGGCGGCGTCGAGGCCGAGGTCGCCGAAGGTCTCGCCGCCGCCGAGGGAGCTCTCGGGCACGGCGAGGCGCCGGGCGACGAGGGACCGTACCGGCACGTGCTCGGCCGTGGCGGCCTCGGGCACCGCCGTGTCCGGGGTGAGGACAGCGAGGAGGGCGGAGGCGCGTTCGCGCAGGGCCTCCTCGTCCTTGGCGGACAGCGCGAACAGCCGGGGACCGCGCGGGGCGGGCCGGGCCGGGATCTCCGGGGCCTCCTCCAGCACCAGGTGGGCGTTGGAGCCGCCCGCTCCGAAGGCGCTGATCCCGGCCAGCCGTCGGCCGCCCGAGGGGCGCGGCCACGGCGCGGGGGTGCGCTGCACCGTCAGCCGGCCGTCCCCGAAGTCGAGGTGCGGGTTGAGCGTGTCGGCGTGCAGTGAGGGCGCGAGGGCGCCGTGCCGGAACTGGAGCAGCACTTTGGTGAGTCCGGCGATGCCCGCCGCGCTCTCCAGATGCCCGATGTTGGTCTTCACCGAACCGATGGCCACGCGCTCCGGACCGGGGGTGAAGGTGTCCAGGGCGGAGCGCAGGCCCTCCAGTTCGATCGGGTCGCCGAGCGAGGTGCCGGTGCCGTGGGCCTCGACGTAGCCGAGGGCGCGCACGTCGGCGCCGGACTCGCGGACGGCCTCGGCGACGAGTGCGGCCTGCGCGGCCGGGCTGGGCACGGTGAATCCGCTCGTACGGCCGCTGTGGTTGAGGCGGCTGGAACGGATCACGCCGTGGATGTGGTCCCCGTCGGCGAGTGCCCGGTCCAGGGGCTTGAGCAGGACCGCGCCGACGCCCTCGCCGGGTACGTAGCCGGTGCCGCCCTCGCCGAAGGCGCGGCACCTGCCGTCCCGGGACAGCCAGCGGCCACGCGCGAGCTGGAGGTATTTCTGCGGGTGCGTCATCAGGTTGACGCCGCCCGCGAGGGCGACGGTGCTCTCGCCCCGGCGCAGGCTCTCCACGGCGAGGTGCACGGCCGTCAGGGACGAGGAGCAAGCGGTGTCGAGGGCGATGCTGGGGCCGTGGAAGTCGAAGGTGTAGGAGACGCGGTTGGCGACGGAGGAGTGGAGGGACACCGGGGCTGTCCCGTCGTCGGGGTCCGCCACGAACTGGAAGTGGTTCCACATGACTCCGGCGAAGACGCCGACGCGCTCGGCGGTGAGCGCGTCCGGCGGGTAGCCGGCGTCCTCCAGGGTCTGCCAGGCGATGGTGAGGAACAGCCGTTCCTGGGGGTCCATGCGCTCGGCCTCGCGGCGGGAGATGCCGAAGAAGAGCGGGTCGAAGCGGTCCATGCCGGCCAGGAAGCCGCCCCAGCGGCCGTAGGTGCGGCCGGGCCGGCCGGGCTCGGGGTCGAAGAGGGCGTCGTGGTCCCAGCGGTCGGCGGGGACCTCGGTGACGCAGTCCCGGCCGTCGGCGAGGTTGGCCCAGAAGGCGTCGAGGTCGGGGGCCTGCGGATAGCGCCCGGCGACCCCGACGATCGCGACGGCCCCGGGCGCCGTACGGGCACCGCGCGCGGGCGCGTGCTCCGCCGGGGCGGGCGCTCGGGTGCCGGGCTCGTCCGGCGCGGGGGCGAAGAGATCCGTCGTGAGCGGTCCGGCCGGTTCCCCCTCGGCGTGGACGGCGGCGAGCCGGGCCGGGGTGCCGGGCGTAGCCAGGCAGCGGTCCAGCAGACCGAGCGCGGTCCCGGTGGGCAGGGGCCGCATCCCGGAGCGGGTGGAGCGGGCGAGAGCGGCCTCGTCCACGCGCAGGCCGCCCTCGGCCCAGTAGGGCCAGGCGAGGGAGAGGGTGCGCCCCGTGCGGGCGGGGTCGGCGGCCCGGTGACCGGCGAAGGCGTCGAGGAAGGCGTTGGCGTACCCGTAGGCGCACTGGCCGGTGTTGGGCAGCACGGCGGACAGCGAGGAGAACAGCAGGAACAGGGCCGGGTCGTCCGCCGCGGTGGCCCGGTCGAGGTGCAGGGTGCCGGCCAGTTTCGGGGCGAGGACGGGGCGGGTCCCCGCGGGGTCCCGGCGGAAGTGCACGGCGTCGTCGGTGCGCCCGGCGCAGTGCAGGACGGCGTCGATCCGCCCGTACAGCTCACGGCACCGGGCGGCGACGGCTTCGGCGTCCTCGCGGCGCGAGAGGTCGGCCGGTACGTAGTGCGCCTCGCCGCCCCGTGCGGCGCAGCGCTCCAGCAGGGCGGTGATCGCGGCGTCGGGCTGCCGGGTGCCGCACAGCACCAAGCGGGCCCCGTGGGTGCCGGCGAGGTGTTCGGCGAGGAGGGAGCCGATGCCGCCCGCTCCGCCGGTGACGAGGCAGACGGCTCCCCGGGGCAGGAGGGGCGTGCCGGGTGCGTCGAGAGTGTGGGGGATCAGGCGGAGCACGTGGCGCTCGCCGTCGTGGTGCCGGCTCTCGCTGTCGTCGCGGTCGTCGGCGGCTTCCGCGAGCAGGACGGCGGCGAGTTCCCCGGCGTCCGGGGTACCGGTGACGAGGGTGGCGCGGCAGCGCAGGGCCGGGTTCTCCGCGGTGATGCCGCGGGCCAGGGCCGCGACGGCGCTGTGCTGCGGTGCGGTGTCCTCGCGCTCGGCGCGGTGGAGGAAGCGCAGGACGCGGCTGCCGTCCGCGGGCCTGGCCGCGAGCGCTCCGGCGAGGGCCCAGACGACGTCGTAGCCGTCGCTGGTGTCGGCAGCGGGGCCGCGCGCCGGTGGGGGGCAGACGGCCAGGACGGCCGGGTCGGTGCCCTCGGCGGCGAGTTCGTCCAGGAGACGGGCGAAGTCGGCGCGGCTGCCGGTGGGCAGGTCCCAGGTGTCGGTCCCGGTGCGCTCGTAGGCGAAGGCGGGCCGCACGTGCACGGTGCGCCGCCCGGGGGCGCGTCGGCGCAGCGCCTCGGGCAGCGAGGGATCCGGGGTGACGACGAGCAGGTCGCCCGGGGGCAGCGGGGCGCCGGTGGTGGGGAGGGGCACCCAGTGGGGGCGGTGCAGGCCGAGGCGGGGGGCGGACGCCGGTGGCGGCGGGTCCTCGGCGGCCGGGCGTGCCGGGGTGGCCGGCGCCCTCGTCGGCTCGCCCCCGGCGGGCAGGGTGAGGGTGTGCCGTGCGGCAAGGTGGCGGGCGACGGAGGCGATGTCGGTGTGCTCGAAGAGCAGCGTCGGGTAGAGGCGGCCGTCCACGACCTTCTCCAGCTCGGTGCTCAGCGAGAGCAGCGCGACGGAGTCCAGGCCGAGTTCGTAGAAGCCGCGCCGGGGGTCCACGGCGTCCGGCTCGCGACCGAGCAGGCCGCCGATCAGGGTGCGCACGTGGCGGACGAGCCGCTGTTCCGCGTCTTCGCTCCCGGGGGCGGGACGGGACGGCTGCGCGTGCGGAGCCGGGGTGGGGCGGGACGGCTCCTCGTGCGGGGCCGGCGGTGGGTCCAGCAGCCGGGTGATGAGCCCGGCGTGCCGTACGCGTTTGCAGCTCAGTTTGGTGAACGCGGCGACGAAGCGGCCTTGTTCGTCGTAGATACGGCAGTCGTTGTGGATCACGTCGCCGGACGGTGCGACGGTCTCGGCGGTCGGCACATGGACCCAGCAGGGCCCGGCGACCGCGCGCGGGGCGCGGAACTCGGCGATGTGGACGGGGATGAAGGGATCGGGGCCGGGCGGCGGGCGGTGGCCGAAGGTGACGAGGGTGGCGGCGTCGAGCTTCGCCGGGTGCAGGTGGAAGGCGCTCTCCTGGTCCCGGGAGCCCGGGTCGAGTTCGAGGCGGGCCAGCAGGCTGCCGTCGTCCAGGGTGTGGAGTTCGCCGAAGCCCTTCATGGGCGCACCGTGCTCGATGTGCTCGGTGCGGGCCTGCCGGTACAGCTCCGCCATGTCGCGGCTCCGCTCGGAGCGGGTGAGCAGGGCGCGCGGGTCGATCGGCGGGGGCGGGGGGTCGTCGGTGTACTCCAGGCGGCCGGAGAAGTGCGGTCGCCACCGCACGTCGCCGGGCGCGGCCGGGTCCGCGCCCTCCTCCAGGACCGCGCCCGCCGCGTCGACAGGCCGGGACCCGGTGGCGTCGGGAGCGCCGATCGTGACGCGTACGGCGAGGGCGCGGCCCGGGGCGGTGGCGATGGGCTCGGCGAAGAGCACGTCGCGCAGCACCGCGCGCTCGGTGTCCAGTCCCCGCGCGCGCAGGATCCGGTACACGATGTCGAGGAAGGTGGCGCCCGGCATCACCGACACCTGGTGGATGCGGTGGTTGCGCATGATGAAGTCGTCGTGCGGGAGCACCAGGTGACACTCGATCGGGTCGTTCACGGTGTGGCTTCCCCCTCGTGTCCGAGCCGGCGGACGGCGTCCTCCCGCAAGCGGTTGCGGTCCGTCTTGCCGTGGGCGTTCAGTGGTGGGTCGGTCAGCCACCACAGGTGGCGGGGCAGCATGTAGGACGGCAGGCGGGCGGCGAGCCGTTCGGACAGGTCCCCCGCGGCCGGTTCTCCGTCACCGAGCAGGTACGCGACGAGCCTGGTGCCGCCGGGGACGTCGAGCGCGAACGCGACGGCGTCGGTGCCGGAGGTCTCGCGCAGGGCGGCCTCCACCTCGCCGGTCTCCACCCGGTAGCCGTTGACCTTCACCTGGGCGTCCTTGCGGCCGAGGTGGACCCAGCCGTGCTCGGTGGCGCGCACCTGGTCCCCGGTCCGGTACCAGCGCCGCCCGTCGTGGTCCAGGAAGCGGCCGGTGTCCTGCGCCGGTTCGAGGTAGCCGCGGAACATCTGGGGCCCGGTCATGACGAGTTCGCCGCTGTCGTCGGCGGGCGAGCCGTCCGGGGCGAGGAGCATGGCCTCCATACCGGCGTTCGGGACGCCGATGGGGACGGTGGCGCCGTACCGCGGGTCGGTGAGGTCCTGGTCCGGGTGCCAGCGGAACGCGGTGCAGGCGATGGTCAGTTCGGTGGGGCCGTAGATGTTGTCGAGGACGGTGCCGGGCGCGGCGCGCCGCCAGTAACGCGCGGTCTCGGTGAGCAGGGGCTCACCGGCGAACACCGACTGGCGCAGACCGGTGAGGCTGCCGGGGGCGAGGCGGTCGGCGCGTTGCAGCCCGCGCGCGAGGCTCGGGGTGCTGTGCCAGACGGTCAGCCCGTACCGGCGCACCCAGCGCACCGGGTCCAGGGCTTGCAGGCGGGAGAGCACGCACACGCAGGCGCCACCGGCCCAGGCCGGGAAGATGTCGCACAGCGCCAGGTCGAAGGTGGTCTCGTGGACCTGGCTGAAGCGGTCCTCGGGCCGCACCCCGTAGCGGGGCAGTGAGGCGGCCAGGAACGCCGAGGCGTTGCCGTGGCTGATGGGCACGCCCTTGGGGACTCCGGTCGATCCGGAGGTGAAGAGGATGTAGGCGATGTCGTCGGGCGACCCGGCCGGTGGCCGCCATCCGGCCCCCGGGCCCGTTTCGGCCAGTTCCTCCGACGTCAGGACGCGGGCGCCGCCGACCGCGCTGGGCAGCTTCGCGGGGAGCGCGGCCCGGTCGGTGCCGGGGGCGAGGACGGCGTGGACGGGCGCGGACTCCACGAGCCGGGCCACCGCTCCCGCCGCGTCCGGGGCGGCGATGACCGTACCGCAGCCCGCGGCCCGCAGCACGGCGGCGTTGCGGGCCACGGGGTTCTCCGGGTTCAGCGGGACGGCGGGGGCGCCCGCGTAGAGGGCGGCGAGCAGGCCGACGTACGCCTCGGGCGTCTTGGAGGCCAGTACGGCGACGGGTGCGCCGGGCTCACCGGCAGCGGCGGCGAAGGCGGCCCAGGTGCGGGCGAGGGCGTCGGTCTCGGTGTAGCTCCACGCGCGGTCGAGGATGCGCAGGGCGGGGCCGTCCGGGTTGCGGGCGAGGCCGTCCGCGAACCAGTCGTGCAGCATCCTGGCGGCCCCCGGCCCGGTGCCGGCCCCGGCGGCCGTCACCGGTCGTCCAGACAGCCGCCGACGACGCGCCACAGTTCGGCCGGGGTGGCGAAGCTGGCGGGGACGAGGGCTCCGTCCGGGAACTCGATGTCGTAGGCGTCCTCGATGCGGGCCGAGAGGCCGACCATGCCGAGAGAGTCCAGGCCGTGTGCGGGCAGGGGGAGGTCGGGACGCAGGGGGGCGGTCGGGGGGTAGTCGGTGAGTGCGGCCCTGACCAGCTTCTCGTAGGTCTCGTCCCAGTTCGTCGCCACGGTCCCTCGTCCTCCTCGTCGTCGCCGGGTGGTGCCGGTGTGCCGGGTGAAAGGCGTCGGGGCGCACGCCGCGGACGGTTCCTGAGAAACGTCGCGGGATGAAACGCGCGGGCCCGGTCGAGAGAATTCCGGCGCGGGGATGCTAACGACGGTATTTCCGGCGCCGCAAGGGCGCCCGGGCACTTTTCCGCGCTGCGCACTATTGAGCAGAATCAAGCCCCCTAAAGGGCGGACCATCCGGGGTCTTTATTTGTTTTCCAGGGCCGGGAATCAGGCGCTCGGCGGCGCGGGAGGACGTGACGTATGCGGCAGCGGGTACTGATCGCCGGCACCTCGCCCCTCCTCGCCGGCCGGCTCGCCGCCCGCTGTCTCGCGGGCACCCCCGGCGCCGAGGTGGTGCTGGTGTCGGCCGCCCTCTCCCGCCCCGGGCAGGCGGCGCCGGACCGGCGGGAGCTGGCCCGGTTCGTGGCGGGGTGCGCGGGCGAGGGCGAGAGCGCGGAAGCCTTCGGCGCGGAGAGGCTCTCCGTGGTGTGCGCCGAGCCGCACGCCGTCGCCGCGGAGCTGAAGGCGTGGGCGGCGGAACAGGTGTGGTGCGTGGTCCCGGGTTGGGACCGCTCGCCGGCCCGGGGGGCACGCGCGGACGCGGTGCTGACCGGCGCGCTGCTCGGCGCGCTGCCGGATCTCGGGGCCCGGGGCTATGTGCACGTGGGCCCGGACACGGCAGCGGACGAGGACCGGGCGCACCGAGCCCTGGAGCGGCTGGTCGTGGAGGCGGCCCTCAATGCCGGGGTGTCCTGGCGGGTGCTGCGCACGCCGCCGGTGGTGGACGCCCGGGCCCCGGCGCTCGGGGAGTGCCCGCCGGGCGCGCACCGGCTGCTGCGGGCGCTGCACTCGGTGCGTGCCGAGATCGAGGACCGGGCGCCCGGCTGGTTCGAGCGCCACCCGCTGCGCGTGGCGGGTTGGGCCGGGCTCGGCCTGAGCCTGCTGGACGCCGAGCGGGCGGTAGCGGAACTCTGGCGGGCGGGAGCGCCCGGTGAACTCCCGGACGGTTTCGCGACGGTGCCCCGTCCCGCCCCCGTCCCGCTGGCCGATGTCCTCGCCCGGGGCGGCGCGGTGCACGGCATCGACGTGCGCCCCGTTCCCGAGGGCGAGTCCCTCGGGGCCGAGGACCGCCTGCTGGACCTGCGCCTGGCCGAGGTGCGGCGTCACGCGGTGCCGCTCGGGAACCGGACCGGGCCGGAAGAGCGCGAGGGCGCCCTCCCACGGGCCCCGGGGACCGGAGCCTCGGCGGCGCCCCCGCTCTCCCCCGCCGCCCAGTGGGACCTGTTCGGCGCGGTCCGGGCCTGCCAGTCCTCGCGGCGCGAGGTACGGGAGCCGGAGCTGCGCCGGCGCGTCGTGGACGTGGCCGGCCGGGCCCTCGTGCTGTGGGACGGCGGGAACGGCGAGGGGACGCCCCTGCTGGTGCTGAACGCGCTCGGGCAGGGCCCCGGCTTCCTGAACCGGCTGTGCGCGCACCTGGCGCCGTACCACCGCCTCGCCACCTGGCAGGTGCGCGGGACCGAGCGCGAGGACCCGGACTGGGGAGTCCCCCGGCAGCTCGACGACATCGAGGCGGTGCTGGAGGCGGTCGGCTGGGAACGCGCTCATCTGCTCGGCTGGTGCACCGGCGCCAAGATCGCCACGGCCTTCCAGCAGCGCCGCCCCGAGGCCGTCGCCTCCCTCGTGTTCCTGAACGCCACGTTCCGGCAGGACGGGCACTGGGACGGCATGGACACCAAGTACGAGTCCGACCTCGCGGCGGTGTGCCGCGCGCTGGACCGCAGACCGGAGAAGGCCGCCCGGATGCTGGATCTGCTGGCCCCGGGCGCGGTGGGCGGGAAGGGCGGCAGCCGCGGCGACCGGGACGCGGGGGTGCTCGGCGTGCTGAGCCCGGCGCTCGCCGACGAGGTGCGGCGGCCTTTCCGGGACGCCGAGGTGCTGGTGCGGTACGCGCGCCAGCTCGTGGACCTCTGGCGGCTGGACTCGGCGGCGCAGGCGCCGCGCGTGACGGTGCCGACGCTCTTCGTCTCCTCGGAGTTCGACGGCATCTCCTCCCCCGCCCGCGCCCGCGAGGCCGCCCGCCGCTTCCCGCGGGCGCGGTACGCGGAGCTGGCCGTGGCCGGTCACTACGCGCCGCACGACCGCCCCGCGCTGGTCGCGGAGCTGATCACGGAGTTCGTCCGCGCGCCGCACGAGGTCACCGGCCTGGTGCGGGACGCGGAGATCACCTGGCACATCGACGGAGAAGGAGCAGCGCGGTGACCGAGGCGAAGGCCTTCGACCGGGTCGCGGACGACTACGACCGGATGCGGGGCGGAATGGAACGCGGCAGGCAGTCCGCGGCGCAACTGGCGGGGGACCTGACGGCGGGCCCGGTGCTGGAGGTGGGCGTCGGCACGGGCATCGTCGCGGCGGGGCTCGCCGAGCTGGGCCACGAGGTGCACGGGGTCGACGTGTCGCGCCCGATGCTGGCGCGGGCCGCCCAGCGGCTGGCGGGCCGGGTCTGCGCCGGGGACGCGCGGGCCCTGCCGTTCGCCGACGGGAGCTTCGCCAACCTGGTGTTCACGCACGTCCTGCATCTGGTCGGGGACATGCCGCTGGCTCTGCGCGAGGCGGCGCGGGTGCTGCGCCCGGGGGGCCGGCTGCTCGCGGTGCACGGGGACCCCGGAGCCGACCCGGACGAGCTGGTCGCCGTACTGGACCGGCTCGCCGTGCTGCAGCCGCCGCGCCCCGACACCCCGGAGGGCCTGGACACGGCGGCGCGGGAGGCGGGACTGGAGCGGCTGCGGCACGAGTTCGCGCCGGACTACGAGCGGGCCACGACCCCCCGGCAGCTTCTGGAGAGCCTGGAGCGCCGCCTGCCGCCCTACCTGTGGGACGTCGGCGACGAGGTCTGGGCGCGCGTGGTCGAGCCGGCGCTGGCCGCCCTGCGCGAACTGCCCGACCCCGACCGCCCCCGGGTCCAGCGGTGGCGCGTGCACCGGAGCGTCTACGTGAAGGTCTGAGCCGCCGGGCTTCCCGCCGGGACGGGGCGGGGGGCGGGTCCTCGCCCCGGCCCCCGCCCCACGCCCCGTCCCGGCGGCGCTCAGCGCGGAATGAGTTCGAACGCGATGGCCGGACGTCCGCCGAAGCGTGCCCCCGTCGCCTGGGCCAGGCCCAGCAGCGGGCCGCGCACATCGGTGACGGGGGGCCGCATGGCCGCGAGATAGCTGGTGTGGGCCTCCAGCGAGGCCACCGCGAGGTCGACGCAGTCGCTGATGTCCACGGCGTGGGTCGGCCGGGGCGAGTTGGACATCGCCACGTACCGGACGCCCTGCCAGGGGTCACCGTCCTCGGGGAAGACCCAGCGGTTGGCGGCGTCGCCGACCGCGTCGAGGAGGGCCCGGCCGGTGTTGCGGTGGTCCGGTGAGTTCCAGCGTCCCGTCGAGGTCTGGTCGTGGTGGCAGAAGCCGAGGACCAGCTCGGGGCGGTGGCGGCGGATCGCGGCGGCCAACTCGCGGCGCAGCCCGGTGGAGTACTCGATACGGCCGTCGGGGTGGTCGAGGAACTCCACCCCGGCCGCTCCCACGACGGCCGCACTGGCCCGCTGCTCCGCCTCGCGGACCTCGGCGGCCTTCTCCGGCGCCATCGAGTCGATGCCCGCCTCGCCCCGGCTGGCCACCAGGTAGGCGACCGACTTCCCGGCCGTGGTCCAGCGTGCCACCGCGCCCGCGGCACCGAATTCCATGTCGTCGGGATGCGCCACCACGGCGAGGGCGCGGGACCAGTCCTCGGGCATTTCCTGGAATTCATCACTCATGGCCCGAAGATAACAGCGGACTTTCTTGCCCCGGTACCCCGGAAACCCTTTTTCCTTTTTCGCTCAAGAGTGAGCAGAGCCCCCGGCGCCGACGCCGGATGATCCGGCTGATCCCGTCAGCAATCCGGCCACCGGTTCGCCGGGTACCGCGCACGAGAGGACAGCACATGCAGAGGCAGTCGACCAGCACCATGACGTGGGACCCCTGGCAGCCGGTGCCCTACGAGCAGACGGAGGGCGCCCCGCTGCTCCTGCGCGGGGAGGTGTCCAACCACTACCGGGGGCAGATCGAGGGGGAGGGGGTCCAGCAGGTCCTCATCGCCCTGTCGCCGGGCGGGGCGAGCGTGTTCACGGCGCTGGAACGGGTGACGGGCCGGATCGGCGACCGCAGCGGCAGCTTCGTCCTCCAGCTCACCGGTACCACCGGCGGCGGCACGGCCAAGGCCACCCTGGAGGTGCTGGAGGGCTCCGGCACCGACGGGCTGACCGGCTTGCGCGGAACCGGGGCGTACTTCTGCGACAATCCGGGCCCCGACGGCAACGCGACGGTCACGCTGGACCACTCCTTCGAGTAGTCCCCGGCGATCCGCGTGTGCCCGGGCCGCTCAGCGCCTAGGCTCGCAAACGCCGCGCACACACGCGGGAGTTGCGCACCGAGACGACCCCCGGGACGGCCGACGTCCCGAGGAAGGAAACTCATGTCCCCCATTGGGCAACTGGCAGCGATCACCCTCGACGCACCGGACCCGAAGGCCCTGGCCGAGTTCTACAGCGCTGTCACCGGCTGGCAGTCGCTCTACGCGAGCGAGGACTTCGCCTACATCGGCACGCCGGACGGATCGAGCCGTATCGGTTTCCAGCGGGTCGGCCACCTGAAGCAGCCCTCCTGGCCCGGTGACGACAAGCAGATGCACCTCGACTTCAGCGTCAGCGACGTGGACGAGGCGGTGGAACGGCTCACCGCCATCGGGGCGACCAAGCCGGAGCACCAGCCGGGCGCCGGGAAGTGGGTCGTCCTGCTCGACCCGGCCGGTCACCCGTTCTGCGTGACCAAGATGCCCTGACACCGGCCCCGCCGGACACGACGCGAGGAGGCCGCGGCACCCACCCGGGTGCCGCGGCCTCCTCGCGTGTCTCAGTCCCCCCAGTACTGCGGCGTGAGGCAGCTGTCGTGCCCGCTGCCCTCCAGCATCAGGCTGTCCCAGCGACCGCCCCCCTGGTCCTTGGACACCCAGTCCCGCATGTACGTGGCACGCGGCGCCGTGGGGTCCGTGCGCGCGTCGATGCCCATCAGCTTGTACATCGTGCCGAGCGAGCGCATGTGGATGAGGAAGTGCATCCGCTCCATCGTCCCGAAGAGTTCCTCGAAGACCAGCGCGGTGGCGTCCCCGCCCGCGTTGAGATTGGTGTTCTCCGCGACGGTACGGGCGAACAGGCGTGCCTCGGCGCGGTACTTGTAGCTGAAGTCGACCACCCGGTGCATGATCGCACCAGCGGTGGCCGTGTTGAGGAGCTGGTCGGCGGGGACGGACGTCTGGTCCTGGGCGGGCCGCACCTCGAACCAGGGCTCGTCCCGGTCGGCGGCGAGCGGGCTCATCGAGGGATCCTCGGCCATCGTCTGGGTGGCGGTGCCGAACATCCCCCAGCGGTGCGGGAGCATCATGGTCTCCCGCACACTGCCGGGCACGAACGCCGCCTGCCACGCGTCGGCCTGGTGGTGGGAGACGTACCCGCCGAGCACCCCGTCCCGGAAGTCGGGCGCGCCGCCCATGTGCAGCAGCCGCTCGTAGTCCTCCAGGGACCGGAAGTGGATCAGCCAGTGCAGGCGGTCCTTGACACCGAAGGTCTCCTCGTAGACGAACACGGTCGCGAGGCCGGGGTGCTTGGTGTTGACGAACTCCGCCGCCTCGCGCGCCAGCCGGCGCGCGCTGTCGCCCTGTCCGGCGGCGATCTGCGCGAAACGCTCCACGACGACGCCGGCGTTCGCCGAGTGCAGGATCCGGTCAGCGCTCTGCGTGGTCTGGTGCCGGGCGAGCGGAACACCGGGCGTGCCGCTGTTCGCGGTCATATGGCTCTCCTCGGGGGTGCTGGGGTGGAAAGGTGGGCGGGAACGGAGCGGGGTGAGGGGGCAAGCAGGGCTGGGTGAGGGGGTGTCAGGGGCGGGTGTAGGCGGCAAGGCGCTCGGCGAGGATTCGCGCCGCGCCGGTCATGAGCAGCTCGGCGATGCGTTCGACGTGCCGCTCCCGCCAGGGCTCCAGCGCGGTGCCCGCCACGCAGCGGTTGAAGGCACCCGCCGCGGGCCCGCAGTGCACCTGGTAGTTGGCCCGTTCCGCGGGGTCGCCTTCCTGGGCGGCGCGGTTGGTGCGGGCGAAGTACGACCTGAACAGCAGCGCCATACGGTGCCGGGGCTCGCGCTCGGCCCGCTCGATCTCGTGGACACGGCCGGTGTCGCGGTAGTGGGCGCAGGTCCGGCTCCATGCCTCCGCGAGCGGGGCGCGAAGGCAGTCGTGTTCCAGCCACGCCAGGGTGGCCTCGTCCAGGTCGTCGAGACCGGTGTGCCGCCGGTAGAGCTGGTACAGCTTGTTGGCGCGGGCCGCGAACAGCGTACCCTTGCGGACCACTTGGACGCGCGAGCCGAGTTCGAAGAGGTCTCCGGCGGGCGCGTACGCGGTGTCCTGCACGTCCAGGGCGGCGAGCAGGTCCTTCACCGCGTCCGAGGTGCCCGCCTGCGGTGAGCACTGGTTGACGGAGCCGGTGACGACGAAGTCGGCGCCGAGCACGAAGGCCGCCGCGACCGCCTCGGGGGTTCCGAGCCCCCCGCAGGCCCCGACCCGCAGACGACGGGCGTAGCCGTGCCGTGCCGTCATCTCCTCGGCGAGCGCGGCCGTCGTCGGCACCAGCGCCAGGCTCACACCGCCGTCGGTGTGACCGGCCGAGTCACCCTCGACACAGACGTCCTGCGCCACCGGCAGCCCGCGTGCCGCCTCGGCCTCCGCGGGGGTCAGCGAGCCCTCGGCGAGCAGCCGCCGCAGCAGCCCCTCGGCGGGCGGAGCCATGAAGTGGGCGGCCACCTCGGGACGCGAGCACTTGGCGATCAGCGTGCGCACGGCGACGGGGGTGCCGTCCGCGGCCCGGTGGGCACCGGTGAAGCGAAAGCGGACGAGCGCCGGGGTCACGGCGGTGAAGGCCGCGGCCTCCACGTGCCGTACGTCGTGCCGCAGCAGCAGTGCGGTCAGGGCGTCCTCGGCCCCGGGACGCGTGAGGTCGTGCAGCAGGTTGACGCCGTAGCGGCCGTCGAGACCGGGGGTGCGGGCGAGGGTGGTGAGCGCCTGTTCGACGGTCCCGAGATCCAGCCCGCCCGCGCCGAAGTAGCCGCGCAGGCCCGCCCGTCCGAGCCGGGCGACGAGTTCCACCGAGGACACGCCCCGGAACATGCTGCCCGCCAGGTAGGCGTAGCGCACGTCATGGTCCTCCCGGAACTCCGCGCTGCCGAGCCGGGCGGCGGCCGGGTCCCCTACGACTTCCGGTTCGGGCGCGGCAGGGGTCTCCCGCACCACCCGCAGCGGCACGCTCGCCGAGCCGGGCCGCGACCGCGGCTCCCGCCGCGCCCGCGCCACGGCGTCCGGCTCCCGCTTCCGCTCCGGCTCCGCGTCCGGCTCGGCCAGGACCGACTTCCACATCGGCAGCAGCATGGGGCGCGGACCGAACTCACGGACCTCGTCCACCCCGCGCCGGACCAGCTCGCGCAGGGTCTCGTGCCAGCGCACCGGGGACGCGATCTGCCGGGCGAGCAGATCCGCGACGCCGTCCGCCGGATAGGGGCGGCCGGTCACGTTCGCGAGCACCGGGATGCGAGGTGGCCGGAACGCGATGGTGGCCAGGAACGCGGCGAAGCGTTCCTGGGCCGGCCGCATGTGCCGGGAGTGGAAGGCGCCGCTGGCCGCCAGCGGGACGCAGCGGGCGCCCGGCGTCGCCCGCACGGCGGCGCGGACCGCCTTCATGGACCCGGCCGGCCCCGACACCACCACCTGCGTGGCGGTGTTGAGGTTGGCCAGGTCCACGTCGGTGGCCCCGCTGCGGTCGAGCAGGGCGCGGACGGCCTCCGGCGCGAGGCCGACGACAGCCAGCATGGCGCCGCCGTCCGCCTCGCCCATCAGCTCCCCGCGCCGCCGCACGATCCGCAGGCCGGTCTCGAAGCCGAAGCAGCCCGCGGCGAGCAGCGCGTTGTACTCGCCGAGGCTGTGTCCCGCCAGGACGTCGGGGGCCCGGCCCTCCGCCGTCGCCTGCGCGCAGGCGAGCGCGTTGACCACGTACAGCGCCGGCTGGGTCCACCGGGTGCGGTGCAGCCGGCCGTCGGGGTCCTCCAGGCACAGCGCGCGCACGGACTCGCCGAGGACACGGTCGGCGACCGCCTCGTACTCGGGGAAGCGGTCGAAGAGCGCCTCCCCCATCCCGGCGCGCTGGGACCCCTGGCCGGCGAAGAGCCAGGCCTTCACGCGCCCGGGCGGAGCTGGTACGGCAGCAGTACGGTGTCCTCGATGGTGCCGGGCACGTAGGACCTGCCCCAGGTGCCGCCGCCCTTGTTCCCGGCGATGAACTGGCGCGTGCCCAGTGCCAGGAAGTCGGCGTCCTCACGCTCCAGTTCGAGGAGTTCCTGGTAGGCGTCGAAGTCCTTGAAGTGGACGAGCCAGTGCAGCCGGTCCATCACGCCGAAGGTCTCCTCGTAGAGGTAGGAGGTGGCGCGGCCGGCCAGCTTGCGGTTGACCTCGTTCTGCCAGGCGAACGCGTACAGCCGGGCCTCCTTGCGGAACTCGTGCGAGGCTTGGCCCGTGCGGTGCACGGTGAGCGGCGCGTTCGCGGAGTGCAGCAGTTCGCCGTCGGACTGGCTGGTCTGCAACTTGGCCGGGTCCACCCAGAGTTCGCCGCTGTCGTGGTCGTCCTCCTCGTGCACGAGTCCGTGCTGCGGGACGAGGATGCGTTCGCGTACGGAGCCCTCGACCACGGCGCGGCCCCACACGCCGGCGCTGGCGTCCTCGGGGACGCGGTCGCTCTCCAGCATGTCGATCATCTTCTCGTCGTGATCGACCATGTGCAGGCTGATGGCGTAGTCGTTCGGCGTCTTCCAGTGGATCAGCCAGTGGACCCGGTCCTGCTTGCCGAAGGCCTCCTCGTAGAAGTAGAAGGAGGCGCCGTTGAGGTCGGACTGGTTCATGTAGGCGATCACGTCCGCGAAGAGCTTGCGGCCCTCGGCGCGGTGCTCGTACTTCAGCTGGGCGCTCCGGGCGATGGTGAAACCCGAGTTGCCGGAGTGCAGCAGCTTGTCGGCGGGCACGGGGCTCTGGGCCGACGCGGGCCTGGGACCGGCCGCGCTCCGAGCTGTCCGCTGATCCATGGGATGGCCGTCCTTCCGGTGCGCAGAGTGCGTGGCTCGTGCCGGGCCGGGAGCCCGGCACGAGCCACGCTAAGGGGGGTGCCACCGGGGAGGCTGCACAACTTTGAGCAGGCGGGGACGGTCCCGTGGGGCCCGGTCAGCCGGCCGGGGACGCCTCCGCCCGCTTCTCGGCGGCCGGGTCGCTCGCGCGGGGCATCTCCTTGAGGAAGAGGGACACCACGAGGGCGATGCCGACGAGCAGGACGCAGACGAGGAACATGTCGCCCATGGCGTGCGCGTAGCCGTCCAGGGCCTTGCCGCGCGCCGGTTCGGGCAGCCGGTGCAGGGCGGAGACGCCCTGGTCGGCGGCGCGTGCCGCGTCCTGGCCGAGGTCGGCCAGCCGGTCGGCGACCCGGCTCGTGAGGACGGTGCCGAGGACGGCGACCCCGACCGCGGACCCCATGCGCTGGAAGAAGTTCGCCGCGCTGGTGGCGGCGCCGATGTCCTGCGGCGGCACGGAGTTCTGCACGGCCGTGATCACGGGCTGCATCACCAGTCCGACGCCCGCGCCGAACAGGAAGGCGTACATCCCGATCTGCCAGTAGGGAGTGCCGGCGTCGAGCCGCGACAGGAGCAGCATGGTGACGACCAGCAGCGCCGAACCGGAGACCGGGAACACCTTGTACCGGCCGTTCTTGCTGATCAACTGGCCGGAGGCGATGGAGGTGAGGGACAGGCCGACCATCGCGGGCAGCATCGCGAGCCCGGAGCGGGTGGAGGACATGCCCATGACAGTCTGGAAGTACAGCGGCAGGAAGACGATGCCCGCGAACATGGCGGCACCGGCGAGCAGCCCGAACAGGGCGCCGATACCGAAGACCGGGTTGCGGAACAGGTGCAGCGGGATGATGGGTTCGGCCGCCCGGTTCTCCGCCCACACGAAGAGGGCGGCGAGCACGACGGCGCCCAGGGCCAGCGCCAGCGAGCCGGGAGCGGCCCAGCCGTAGGCGTCACCGGCCCAGTTGAGGTACAGCAGGGCGCACACGACCGCGCCGGCGACGAGCGCGGCGCCGGTGAAGTCCACGACGTGCCGTCGCTGGGGGCTGCGGACGCGCAGACCCACGGCGGTCGCGACCAGGGCCAGTACGCCGACCGGCACGTTGATCAGGAAGATCCAGCGCCAGCCCGGGCCGTCGGTGAACCAGCCGCCGACGAGCGGGCCGACGACGCTCGCCAGGCCGAACACGGCCCCGAACATGCCCTGGTAGCGGCCCCGTCGCTCCGGCGGTACCACGTCGGCGATGACCGCGAGGGCGAGCACGAAGAGCCCGCCCGCGCCGAGGCCCTGGACCCCGCGGAAGACGATGAGCTGCCAGATGCTCTGTGCGACGCCGCACAGCACGGAGCCGACGACGAAGACGCCGATGGCGCACTGCACCACCGTCCGGCGCCCGTAGAGGTCGGACACCTTGCCCCACAGCGGGGTGACCGCCATGGAGGTGACGAGGTAGACGGTGACCACCCAGGGCAGGCGTTCGAGACCGCCCAGCTCGCTGACGATGCTGGGCAGGGCGACGCTGACGACGGTCTGGTCCAGAGCCGAGAGCAGCATTCCCGCCATCACGCCGGCGATGGCGAGCGCGGCCTGACGGGAAGTGAGCAGGACCGGCGCCGCGTCCGCTGGCCCGGGGGCCGCCTCTGCGGAGTTGTCCATGACGGTGCTTCCTTTCGTGGGGGTCGGGGGGGGCGGCGGTCATGGTGCCACGGGCCCCCGTGCCGTCGGGCCGGATGCGGGAAATACGTCCGTCAGCGAGGCGTGACGAACCGCAGATCGAGGATGGCGGCCCGCGAGGGCGACGGGAGGGAGTCAGGCGGCGACGCGGGGACCGCGCGCGGTACGGCGGCCGGTCGGGGGGCGGCGGCGCCCGTGCCGGCCGGCCGCTCCAGCCACAGCCTTCGCGGAGTGCGCACGGGCGCGGGCAGGGGCGCGCGCACCGGGACGCCCGCCGGTCGCCCGGCCGGGTCGAGGGCGGAGGCGATGAGGTGGGCGTTGGTGCCGCCGAGCCCGAAGGAGCTGATTCCGGCCACCCGGCGGCCGGGCGGCTCCGTCCACGGCTCGGCCGTCGTCACGGGCCGGAACGGTGAATGAGCGAAGTCGAAGCGTGGGTTGGGCGTCTCGCAGCCGAGGGTGGGCGGCACCACGGCGTGCTCCAGGCTGAGGGCGACCTTGATCAGGCCCGCGACTCCGGCGGCGCACAGCAGGTGGCCGACATTGGCCTTCAGGCTGCCGATGGCGCAGCGGCCGTAGGGCTCCTCGGCACCCGCGAAGGCGTCGGTGAGCGCCTTGAGTTCCATCGGGTCGCCGATCTTGGTGGCCGTGCCGTGCGCCTCCACCAGGCCGATCTCCCCGGCCCGGCGTCCGGCGGCGGCCAGGGCCTTGCGGACGACGGCGGTCTGGGCGGCCGGATTCGGGGTGGTCGCGCCCATGGTGTGGCCGTCGTTGTTGACGGCGACGGCCTCGATCACGGCGTGCACGCGGTCACCGTCGCGCAGGGCGGCGGCCAGCGGCTTCAGCAGGACGGCCCCGCAGCCCTCCCCCGGCACGATGCCGTCCGCCCTCTCGTCGAACGGACGGCAGCGGCCGGTGGGCGACAGGACCCGGGCAGCGCCGAACTCCAGGTAGGGACGTTCGTCCAGCAGGATCTCCACCCCGCCCGCCAGAGCGAGTTCCGCCTCTCCGGCCAGCACGCTGCGGCACGCCAGTTGCACGGACACCAGGGAGGACGAACAGGCGCTGTCCACCACGAGGTTGGGGCCCCGGAAGTCGAAGCGGTGGGCCACCTGGGCGGCCAGGAAGTTCTGGTCGGACTGGAGCACGTCGGGGCGCAGCGGCGCGCGCAGCGGGTAGGAGGAGATCCGCCCGCCGACGAAGACGCCCACGTCCCGGCCGCGCAGTTCCTCGCCTCGGTAGCCCGCGTCGGCCAGGCAGTCCCCGGTGGCCTCCAGGAAGAGCCTGATCCCGGGGTCCAGCACCGTGGCCTCGTCGTCGGTGAGCTGGAAGGGCTCGGGGTCGAAGTGGTCGATGCGCTCCAGGAATCCGCCCCACTTGCCGTTGGTACGGCCCAGTTCGTGCGCGGGGCGGTAGTGGGTGGCGGTGTCCCAGCGTTCGGCCGGCACCTCGGTGACGGCGCAGCGGCCTTCGAGGAGGTTGTTCCAGAAGGTGGCGACGTCGGGGGCGCCGGGGAAGCGTCCGGCCATGCCGATGACGGCGACCTTGCCCTCGGTACGGGGATCGGCGGGGCGCGGGCCCTCCACCGGGGCGGTGGAAGGCACGGCGGCGGGGGTGGGGGGCGCCGCCGGGGCCGGGGCGGTCGCGGGGGCCGGAGCGGTCGCCGGGGCGGGGGGCCGGGGCACCTCGGGTGCCGCCGGGGCGGGCTGCGGGGCGAGGCCGAGGGAGGTCAGGTGGTCGTGGAGTTGCCGCACCGAGGGGTGCTCCAGCAGCAGCGAGGGCGGCAGGTGCTCGCCCACCGCTTCCTCGATGCGCTCAAGGAGTTCGCCCAGCATGACGGACTCCACGCCGAGGTCGGTGAAGTCGGCCGTGGTGTCGAGGTCCGTCTCCGGAGTACCGAGCACCGCGCACACCAGCCGGACCAGCCAGCCGGGATCGCCCCCCTCGGCGGGCCCGGGCACCGGTACCGGCACGGGCGCAGGCACCGGCTCCGTCACCGGCGCAGGCACCGGCCGCGTCACCGGCGCCTGCTCAGGTTCGGGCGGCGTGGCGGCCTTCGCCCCCGCCCGGGTGTCCAGCAGGGACTCCGCGTCGAAGGAGGCGTCCAAGGGGAGTGCGGGCAGCACCGTGCCGCCCCAGGGCATGGCGATCACCTGCTCCAGGACGCGCAGCCCCGTCGCGTCGTCCACGGTGTCCAGACCGACCGGGGCGCAGACGTTCTCCTTCCCGCGTGCCGAGCCGCTCTCGGTCCACATCGGCCAGGCGATGGAACGGAAGTGGGCGCCGCCGGTGCGGACCCGGTGGCCGAGGAGCAGGTCGCTCGCCGCGTTGGCCGCCGCGTAGTCGGTGACGCCCGTGGCGAGGCGCGGGACGAGGGCGCAGGCCGAGGAGAACGCCACGAAGAAGTCGGGGCGGTCGCCCTCGCACAGGGAGGCGAGCGTCTCCAGCCCGTCCGCCTTGGGCGCGAAGGTGGCCCGGACGGTGGCGGTGTCCTTGGCGACGAAGGCGGGCCGCCCGCCGCCGAGACCACCGGCGCAGTGCACCACACCGCCGAGGGGCCCGAGTTCGGAGCGCACCCGCTCCAGGAAGGCCCCGAGGGCGGCCCTGTCGGTGAGCGGCCCGGTGTGGACCAGGACGCGGGCCCCGAGCCGTTCGAGCCGGCGCACCCCGGCGACGGCCTCCGCCTCGTCGGCGCCGAGCGCGCCGGGGACGTCCCACCGCTCGCGCGGTGGCAGCGCCCGGCCGCCGAGCACCGCGAGCGCGCGCGCCCCGCGCTCGACGAGGTGTGCGGCGATCCGGGCGCCGATGCCCCGGGTGCCGCCGGTGACGACATAGGCGCGTGCGGGGTCCGCGACGAGCGGGGTGTGCCGGGCGAGGGTGGGCCGCAGGACGGGTTCGTAGCGCAGTCCGTGCCGGTGGCAGATCTCGGCGCGCGCGCCCGGCCGTCGCCACTCGCCCCACAGCGACGCGGCCAGCCGCTCCGGGGCGGCGCTCGGCAGGTCGGTGTCGAGGACGGTGGTGTCCAACCGCTGGTACTCGGCGCCGAGGCACCGCAGGAAGCCCGCCATCCGGGCGCCGGCCGGGCTGGGGGCGGGTCCGTCGAGGTCCTGGAGGCCGCGTACGGCCTGGAGGCCGCGCAGCCGGGCGCCGGGCCGGGCGCCGATGAGCCTGCGGACCAGGTGCAGGCGGGCGGTCCAGGGCCCGGGGTCGGCGGGATCGGGGCGGTCGAGGTCGGCGAGGTCGATCCAGCCGGCGATCACGCGGTGGCGTGCGAGAAGGTCGTCCGCGACGGCGTCGGCCTGGTCCTCGTCACCGAACTCCCCTGCCGCGCCCGGGGAATGCCCGTCGTGGACGAGGACAGGGACGAGAGTGCCGGGCGGCGCGGTGCGGGCGAGCGCGTCGGCGACGGCCCGGGTCGCCGTGCCGTGCAAACAGAAGACCAAGCCCTCGGCGGGTCCGCTTCCGTCGGTCGCCTCACCGGTGGGCAGCCATTCCCGGCGCAGCAGCGTGACGTCCTCGGCGCCCCGCCGGGCGGGCGGTGCGGCCGGGCCGGGCTCGGGGGCCGGTGCGGCGTCGGCCGGTTCGGCGGCCGGTGCGGGGGCGGTGGGCTCGGCGGCCGGTGCGGGGGCGGTGGGTTCCCGGGCCTCGTCCTCTTCGCGAATCCAGCACCGCATCCGGGCGAAGGGATACGTGGGCAGCGTGGTGACGCGTGGGGCGGCGCCGGGGTACAGCCGCGTCCAGTCCACGGGCCCGCCGGTGACCCAGTGCCCGGCGAGCGCGCGGAGGTCGGGGGCGGGGCCGTCCGGCAGCAGGCGCCCCTGGGGCCGACCGCCGTGAGGGGCCCGGCCGCGTATGGCGCCCCAAGCGTCCCGGCCGGAGGCGAACTCGGCGAGGAGGGCGGCGGCTTCCGCCGCGTCGGTGGCGACGAAGGCGAGGCGTTCGCGCAGTGGTTCGCGACCGGTCTGGAGCGTCCAGGCGATGTCGGCGAGCGGAGCGCGGTCCGGGCGGCGCAGCCAGGCGGAGAGACGGGAGGCGCTCTCCCGCAGACGCTGCTCGTCGTGGGCGGAGAGCACGAGCAGCCGGGGCGTTCCGGCGGCGTCCGTCTCCTCGGGCGCGGGGTCGGGGGCGCGGAACTCCTCCAGCACCACGTGGGCGATGGTGCCGCCGGCGCCGAAGGAGCTGATGCCCGCGCGGCGCGGGCGCGGGGTGCCGTCCGGGCCGGTCGGCCGCGGCCAGGGAGCGGCCGTGCGCTGGGCACGGAAGGGGACGGAGTCCCAGTCGATGTTCGGGTTGAGCTGGTCCACGTGCAGGGTCGGGGCCAGGGTGCCGTGTTCGAGCTGGAGCAGGCACTTGGTGAGCGCGGCGATACCGGCGGCGGCCTCGGCGTGCCCGATGGTGGACTTCACCGAACCGATGGGCAGCGAGCCCACCGGTCGGTCGTCGCCGCCGAAGACACGGCTGAGCCCGTCGATCTCGACGGGGTCGCCGAGCGCGGTACCGGCGCCGTGCGCCTCCACATAGTCGATGTCGGCGGCCCGCAGTCCCGCGTCGGCGAGTGCCTGCCTGACCACCTCGCTCTGTGCCACCGGGGAGGGCACGATGTAGCCGTTGGTGCGCCCCGCGTGCACCATGGCCGTGCCCCGGACCACCGCGCGCACCCGGTCGCCGTCGGCCAGGGCCCGCGCCAGCGGCTTCAGCACCAGCACGCCCACCGCTTCGGCCGGAACGAAGCCGTCGCCGCCCTCGCCGAAGCTGCGGCAGCGCCGGGAGCTGGACGTCAGGGACATGAGCCGCTGCTGGATGAACTTGTTCGGGTGCAGGGAGAGGTTGACGGCACCGGCGAGCGCGATCTCGCAGTCCCCGGCGCGCAGGGCGCGCACCGCCAGGTGCAGGGCGGCCAGCGACGAGGAGCACATGGTGTCCACGGCGAGGCTGGGGCCGTGCAGGTCGAGGGCGTACGAGACCCGGTTGGCGTTGTTGCCGAGCGCGCCGCCGCTGTAGGCGGGGCGTCCGCGCAGGGTCTGCTCCACGCCGAAGAAGGCGTAGTCGGCGTACATGGCGCCCGCGTAGACGCCGACGCGGGACCGGTGCCGTTCACGCAACCGCTGCCGGGGATGGGCCGCGTTCTCCAGGGCGGCCCAGGCCGTCTCCAGGAAGAGGCGTTCGTGGGGGTCCATGAGGGCGGCGTCCCGGGGGGTGATGCCGAACAGGAGCGGGTCGAAGCGATCGACGCCGTCGAGGAAGCCTCCGATCATGTCGCCCTGGGGCCAGCCGGGCCGGTGCCGCTCCGCGGGCAGCGCGGTCACGCAGTCGGTGCCGGATTCGAGGTTGGCCCAGAACGCCTCCAGGTCCGGGGCCTGCGGGTAGCGGCCGGCGACACCGATGACGGCTATCGCCCCGTCGTTCTCCCCGACGGGAGCGGAGGCGGAGGCCGGTGCGGCGGCGGAGGGTGTGGGGGCCGGTGCGGGCGGTACGGGTACGGCGGCCAGGGCGGCGGACCGTGCGGGGGCCGGTGTGCGGCGCGGGGCGGCTCCGTGGCCGCGTACCGCGTCTTCGGCGACGTGGGCCATGTCGCCGTGCTCGAAGAACAGGGTCCGGCTGCCGACTCCCCAGTCCTCGGCGAGCAGCCGGTTGAGTTCGCCGATCTGGAGCGAGGTGAGTCCGTACTCCACGAAGGGTGTGTGGGCGTCGAGTTCGTCCCGGGGTATCCCGGACACCTCCGCGTAGCGGTCCAGCAGGACGGTCTCCAGTGCCGCCACCTCCCGTGCCACATCCGGCGACGCCTCCGGTGTCGCGTCCGGCGCGGTGTCGGCGGCCGGTGCCGCCACCGGCGGCGGGGGCGCTTCGACGGGGGCGAAGGGGTACACCGGCAGCGCGACGCGGGCGCGCGGGGTGCGCCAGTACGTCTCCCAGGGCAGGTCGGCGCCCTCGGCCCACCACCGGGCGGCCTCGGCGGCGGTGGCGGGCGCGGGTCCGGGCCTCCCGGCACGGGAGGCCCGCCCGGTGTGGACGGCGGGCGCGGGGCTGCCCGTGAGGAAGGCGCCGAGCGCGGCGACGACACCGGTGAGGTCCGGCGCGACGACGGCCAGCCGGTGCGCCATGGGCACCCTGCCGGTCTGGGTGGTCCAGGCGACGTCCTCGATGGCGGGTGCCCGGCCCTCGCGCAGCAGTACCGCGAGCCGGTCGCGCAGTGCGCGGGCGGCACGGGCGAGCCGGTCGGGGTCCCCCGCCGACACGAGGACGACGCACGGCTCGGACGGTCCCGTCCGCGCGCCGGCGGCCGGTGTGGCCGCAGACGGGGCGGACGGGCCGTCGGCGGGCCCGGTGTCGAGGGCGCTGCGCTCCACAGGGTTCATGCCGTCTCACTCCAGGGGTCTCGGCCTCGGCTCGCTCCGGAGCCGTCCGGGCGCGGCACCTGCCCCGGCATCCCGGGGGCGGTACGCCGCTGTCCGTCGCGGACCGTTCCGGCGATTGCTGGGTGTGTCCGCTGATTCATGGGCGCCCGTCAGCGGGTACGGGGGCCCTCGCGGTCAGCAGTTCCGCTGCGTTCGTCAGGAGGTGCGCCGCGAGGGCGCCCGGGGTGCGGGCGGTCCACGCGGCCAGGGCGGTACCGGCCGCCGCCCTGTTGAAGCAGATCGCTTCCGGGTCGCACCGGAGCTGGTGGTCCACAGGCCGCAGCGGTTCGCCCGCCGGGGTGCGGCGCGCGGTCTCCCGTACGTACCAGCGGAAGACGTCGGCCGTGAGCGGGCGGTCGTCGGCCCGGGAGCCCGGTGGCGGCGGGGCGGGCCCGCCCAGGAGGTGTTCCTCGATGTGCCGGCGCCGGGGTGCGGGGATGTCGGCGAAGTAGCGGTGCTCGCACAGCAGCCGGTGCAGCAGGCCGGACCGGGCGGGGAACAGCGTGCCCCGGCGCACGACCCGCCCGGGGACGCCGAGGGCCGCGTGCCGTTCGGTGGGCGCCCAGGTGACGTCGTCCTCACCGGCCCGCGCGAGGGTGTCCTTGAGGGAGGGGGCGAGCCGCGCCTCGGGGGCGCAGGCGGTGAGCGAGGTGGACACGAGGAAGGCGGCGCCGAGCGCGAAGGCGGTGGCGGCCTGCTCGGGGGTGCCGACGACTCCGCACAGGCCCACGTGCACGGGCTCCGTCCCGGGGGCGCGGGCGGCGAGCGCGGCGACGGCGGGGAGCAACTGGTAGGCGTCGGCGCCGTCCTCGTGCCATCCGCCCGGGTCCTGGACGGCGAGGTCGGAGGCGACGGGCAGTTCGCGGGCGGCGTCGGCCTCGTCCTCCGTCAGCGCCCCGGTGCGGACGAGTCCGGCGAGCAGCGAGGGGGCGGGCGGGCGCAGGAAGGCGGCGGCCTGCCCGGGTCCGGTGACGCGGGCGAGGACGTGCCGGACGGCGACGGGGGTACCGGCGGGGCCGCGGTGGGCGCCGGTGAAACGGAAGCGGACGAGTGCCGCGTCAGGTCCGTGCGGGTGGTCGGCCTCGACGTGCCGTACGTCGTGGGCGAGCAGCGCGGTGACCCGCGTGTCCGCCTCCGGTCCGGGGCGCAGTCCGCTCCCCCAGCCGCTCCGGGCCGCCTCACCGAGGGAGGCGGGGTCCGGGGCGCCGGGGGACGGGTCGGTGAAGGCCATGAGCCCGGCCGCGCGGGCGGCCCGGCAGACCTCGTCGCCCGCCGCCCCGTCACCGGTCCCGGACACGACCCAGGCGGAGTCGGTCGCGTACCGCTCCCGGAACCGTGCCGCGCCGAGCCGTTCCCTGGTCACCCGGGGGCGGCGAGGCGCGCTCCGGGCCGTCGTCGCGCGGGTCCCTGGCTCCGGCGGGCCGCTCGCCGGCCGGGGCCCGGTGTCGTGGCCCTCCCGCGCCGCCGGGGGCGCTTCGGGGCGGGTGCCGGGCCGGGCGGGTCCTTCACCGGTGTCCGGGGTCGCGGGCGGGCCCGGGAGTTCGGCGCGGGCGGTCGCCCACAGCTTGGTGAGGACGCTCCCGGGGCCCAGCTCGACCAGCTCCGTGACGCCTTGTGCGACGAGGTGGGCCAGGCTGTCCCACCACCGCACCCCCTGGCACATGTGCTCGCGCAGCCGCAGCGCGATGCGGTCCGCCCGGTGGGGGCGGGCGGTGACATTGGAGAGGACGGGGACGCGCGGCTCGTGGAAGGTGACGGTGTCGAGGACGGCACCGAGTTCGTCGGCGGCCTCGGCCATGTAGCGGGAATGGGCGGCGACGCTGATGTGCAGCAGCACGCACTTGCCCGCGCCCTCCCGGCGGAGCACGGGCGCGAGGGCGCGCACGGAGTCCTCGGGGCCCGAGAGGACGGTCTGCCGGGGCGAGTTGTGGTTGGCCACGTCGATGTCGTCCGCCCCTTCGCGGCGCATCACCTCCCGCAGCCGTTCGACGCCGAGTCCGACGACCGCGAGCATCGCGCCGCCGCTCGCCCGGCCCATGATCTCGGCGCGGGCCACGACGAGACGCAGCCCGGTCTCGAAGTCGAGGGCGCCGGAGGCGTAGAGGGCGGTGTACTCGCCGAGGCTGTGCCCGATCATGCAGTGGGGCTGCGGTTCACGGGCGGCGCGGTCGAGGTAGGTCAGCGCGCCGATGGTGTAGAGGACCGGCTGGAGTACCCGGGTGTCGCGCAACGCGGCCTGATCGGCGCAGAGTTCGCGTACGGACCGGCCCAGTACGGCGTCCGCGCGCGCGAGCGTCGCGGAGTGGCGGTCGAAGAGCCCGGCCCCCATGTCCTTGCGCTGGGAGCCCTGGCCGGGGAAGGCCCAGACGACTGTCATCGGCGGTCTCCCGCGTGCTCCGTCCGGCGGGGCGCGGGCCCGGCGCTCATCGCTCCCACGGGTAGCGCCCTTCGGCGGCGAACCGTGCCATGCCCTCGTGGACGCCGCGCGCCGAGGCGAGCCGGGCGAACGCGTCGAGCGCGCGGCGTTCGGTCTCGGCGGTGACGGGATGGAGAGCGGACAGGTAGCCCTTGGCCTCCCCGATCATGCGGGCGTCGATCTTGGCGAGCCGGGACAGCAGCCGACGGATCAACGGCTCGGCGTCGGGCGAGATCTCGTCGGCGAGTCCCCGGTCCGCCGCCTCCCGTGCGGTGAGGGGCAGGGTGGTGAGTGTCATGGTGGCGGCGGTGCGGTGGCCGGTGCGGCGGACGAGGAAGGGGAGGACGCTGCACGGCAGCAGCCCCCACAGGGCCTCGGGGAGGCTGAACACGCCGCGTTCGGTGGTGTGGACGAGGTCGCAGGCGGCGGCGAGTCCCACCCCGCCGCCGGACACCCGCCCGTCCACGCAGGCGAGGGTCAGCCTCGGTACTTCGGTGAGGCGCCGCAGCAGCCCGAAGAACGCGGCCCCGTGGGGATCGGCCGCGTCCGCCCCCGGGGCGGCTCCCGGTCCGGTGGCGCCCGCCGCCTCGGCCATGTCCATCCCGTTGCAGAACACCCCTCCGGGCGCGTCGAGCACGACCAGCCGGCAGGAGCCGGACTCCTCCGCGGTGTCCAGGGCCTCGTGCAGGTCCGCGATCAGCGCGGAGCCGATGGTGTTGCCGCGTTCGGGCCGGCTCAGGGTGATCCGCAGGACGGTGGGGTCCTGGTACCGGACCCGGACGGTGCCGTGGCTCATCGGTCGGTCAGCTCCAGGAGTAGAGGCGGTGGAAGTTCTCGATGCGGTCGAGCCTCAGCAGCCCGGCCCCCTCGAACAGTTCGCCGTACAGGTCCGCGTACGGCTTGGTGTCCACGTCGAGGTCGCGTACGCCGAAGGCGCGGTCGCCGCCGAGTTCGGTGACGGCGTCGTACTCCCCCATCGTCAGCGCCCGCCGGGCGTCGAGCGCGGCACCGATCCCCATCCGGCCGACCGTGCGCGGGGCCTCCTCGCCGAGGATCCCGCTGAAGAACTCGGAGCCGCACCCGGAGCCGTAGGAGAACAGCCCGATCCGGCAGGGGGTACGGGGGTCACCGTGGTCGAGGAGGGAGCACAGGGCGAGGTAGAGCGAGGCGGAGAAGAGATTGCCGACGAGGGAGCCGTAGTGCAGGCTGGGCGCGACCCGGCGCTCGAAGTCCTCGGCCGCCTGGGCCGGACGCCATCCCTTCTGGCCGCGCAGCAGTTTGCGGTGCGCGCCCTTGACCATGCCGGCGAACGGCGTGTGCAGGACGAGGTGCGCGAAGCTGCTCACCACGTCGGCGCCGGCGACGCGTTCGCGGTAGGCGGCGAAGCTGCGCTCCAGGCACGTCATGTACGACAGCAGGGAGACGTCGGAGTCCACGTAGTCGAGGTCCGGACGGGGCCGCAGGGTGTCCATCACCTCGAAGGTGTGCAGGCCGCTGGCCCCGGGATCGATCTCCAGCACGCGCGGGTCGCGGCTGACGAGGAGGGCGACGGCGCCCGCGCCCTCCGAGGGCTCCCAGTAGGTGCCGCGCGCCGCCGCGCTCGGCGCGTCGGCCGCGATCACCAGCGCCTTCGCGTGCTCGACGGGAGAGGACCCGATGATGCCGGCCGCGGTCTGGAGGGCGGCCGTGCCGCCGTAGCAGGCGTGTTTGACCTCGAAGGAGCGGCAGCGGGGGCTGAGGCCGAGATGGTGGTGGATGTACGTGGAGAGGGGTTTGCCGAGGTCGAGGCCCGACTCGGTGCCGACGACGAGGAGTTCGATGGCGTCGCGCTCCTCGGCGGTGAGCCGGTCGAGGAGGGGTTTCGCCGCGTTGACGGCGTTGGTGACCGCGTCCTCGCAGGGCAGGTTGACCGACTTCCGGCGCATCATGAGGTTGTCGAACCGGGACATGTCCAGGTCCCGGCCCCGGAAGAGCTCCGCCACGTCGAAACAGGCGCGCGCCACGTAGGCGTTGATCGCCTCGACGCCTACGGCCATGGGTCGCTCCCGCGCTCGGGGGCCCGCCACCGGGCCCCGGCTCTCCTGGTTGTAACCGCCGGAGGCCTCGCGGATCTGCTCACTTTTGCACGGCGGGGCCGTTTGCCGGGCCGCAGGATCGGCCCTCGCCCCCGGAGGGACCGGCGGCGGCGCACCGCCAGCGAGGAGACCGCCGTGCACGAGGGGCCGCCGCCACCGTCCCGCCTCCCCCTGCACCACGCGGTGACCGGCACTCCCCTCGCGCGCGTCTGGTCCGCCGCCCCGGACGGCTACGGTGACGACGCGCTGCTCTCGGCGGAGGAGCGCCGCCGCTCCGCCGCCTTCCACCGCGAGCCCGACCGCCGCCTCCACCTCGCGGCCCGCACCCTGCTGCGGACCGCGCTCAGCCGCTGCGTGCCCGAAGTGCCCCCGGCGGTATGGCGTTTCACGACGGGGCCGTACGGCCGCCCCGAGCTGGCCGGGCCGCCTACGGTGCCCCGGCTGCGCTTCAGCGTGGCCCACGCCCCGGGCCGGGCCGTCTGCCTGGTCTGTCCTGATCTGGACTGCGGTATCGACGTGGAGACCCTCGGCCGCTCGGTGGACCCGCTGCGGGTGGCGCGCGCGATGTTCCATCCCCGGGAGGCCGCCCGGGTGCGGGACGCGCCGCCCGAAGAGCGCGGCGGCGTGTTCCTGCGCCACTGGACGCTGAAGGAGGCGTACGGCAAGGCGCGCGGCCTCGGCTTCCACCTGCCCCCGGACTCCTACGCCTTCTCGCCCGACGCGTCCGGCGGGCCCCGGCTCACGGCTGCCGACGACGACGGCTCGCTGTGGCAGTTCGCCCAGTGGCCGCTGGCGGACCGGCATCTCGTCGCGGTGGCGCTGCGGCGGGGCCACGGGCCGGACGTGACGGTGGTCCGGCACCCCGGCCCGCCGTGACCGGGTCAGGACACCGTTTCGCGGATGTCCTGGCCGAGGTCCTCGCGCAGGTCCGAGCGCAGCGGCTCGGGGAGCCCGGCGAGGTAGAAGTGGTCGCCCTCGTACACCCTCATACGGAACGGGCCGTCGCTGGTGGTGCGCCACAGTCCGAGTTCGATCGGGGTGACCTCCGGGTCCCGGTCGCCGGTGAACCCGGAGAGCGGGCAGCGCAGACGCGGGCCGGGCAGCGGGCGGTAGTTCTCGTTGAGATGGAAGTCGGCGCGCAGCGCGGGCAGGAACATCCGCATGAGGTCGCGCTGGCGCAGCACCTCCTCGGGGGTGCCGCCCAGTTCGGCGACGACGCGGAGGAAGTCGTCGTCGGGGAGCTTCGCGAACGGTGGTCGCCGTGCCGCGAGGTGCGGGGGGCGTCGTCCCGAGACCAGCAGCCGGCGTGGCGCGCGCGCCGGGTCGTCCTGGAAGCGGCGGGCGACCTCGTAGGCGATGGCCGCGCCGGTGCTGTGACCGAACAGCGCGTAGGGCCGGTCCAGGTAGGGGGCGAGTCCGGCGCAGAGCGGGTCGAGCAGTTCCTCCATGGACCGGTGGGCGGGCTCGGCGACGCGGGTCTCGCGGCCGGGCAGGACGACGGGGCAGACCTCGATCTGCGGCAGCAGCAGCTCCCGCCAGGGCCGGAAGAAGCCGCCGCCTCCCCCGGCGTGGGCGAAGCAGAACAGACGCAGGGGTGCGGAGGTGGTGGCGTCGCCGCTCTTGAGCCAGGTACCGGTCACCGCTGTCCTTCCGTCGGGTCGGGTCCGGGCCGGGCGGGCCCGGTCACAGGTCGGGGCCTTCCGCGGAGCGGAGCACGGCATGGCCGTACGCGCCCGTCGCCGAGACGGCGTTGACGAGCGCGCGCAGCGGCGCGCCCGGGGTGGCGGGCGTCCAGGGCCGGGCGGTGTCGGCGACGGTGAGCCGGGGCCAGTCGGGCAGGGGGGAGCGCCGGGGCGCTACGGCGGTCGGGGCCAGTGTGCGCGCGCGCAGTTGCAGCAGCACCTTGGTGAGCTGGGAGAGCCCGGAGGCCGCCTCCAGGTGGCCGATGTGCGGTTTCACGGTGCCGACGAGAAGGCCCCCGGTAGTGCTGGGCGGGCGCAGGGCGGTGAGCAGGGCGTCCAGTTCGGCGGCGTCGGCCAGCAGGGCGCCCGAGGCCGCGCACTCGGCGTAGCCGATGTCGCCGCCGGTGAGTCCGTGGCGGTGCAGCATACGGCTGAGGGAGCGGGCGAGGGGGGCGGCGGCGGGCATCCCGAAGGGCCCTGGCCGCCCGGCCGCCCCGGTGCCGGTCGCCTCGACGACGGCGTGCAGCACGTCACGGCGCGCCACGGCGTCCCCGAGCGGGCGCAGCAGCAGGGCGCCCGCGCCCTCGCCGGGCGACCAGCCGCCGTCCTCGTCGCTGAAGGCACCGGCCGAGGGCCGCTCGGCCGCGAGGCCCAGGTCGCGCAGCAGCGCCAGGTGGTAGGGGTGGGCGACGACGTTGACGCCCGCGACCACCGCCGCGTCGCACTCCCCCTGGCGCAGGCTGGTCACGGCCAGGTGCAGGGCGGTCAAAGAGGAGGAGCAGGCGGTGTCCACGGCGACGGCGGGCCCCTCGAAGCCGAGGCAGTGCGCGACGCGGGCCGGGAGGTCCGAGGCCGCGCCCGCCTGGCGGGCCGGTGCGCCCGCCCGCCAACGCGCCTCGCCCGCCTGGCGGTGGTCGTGCCACATGGTCGCCGTGAACACCCCGACGCGTACGCCGCCCCGGGTGAGACCGGCCGGAGTGTGCCCGGCGTCTTCCAGGCACTGCCACACCACCGGCAGCAGGAGCCGTAGTTGCGGGTCCAGGTCGCGGGCCTCCTGGGGCGAGATCCGGAAGAGCCGGCCGTCGAATCCGTCGTCGCCGCGCAGGTAGCCGCCGTGGGGCCATTGCCCGGCCGGTTCCGGCGAGGCACCGGTGAGGGCGCTCAGCCGTCCGGCGGGCAGCGGGCCGAGGACGCGGCGCCCGGAGCGCAGGTTGTCCCAGAACTCCGCGAGGTCGTCCGCGCCGGGATAGCGCCCGGCCGCGCCGATGACGGCGATGTCCGCCGCGGCCGGACGCGCCGCCGGTGCCGCCCCGAGGGCGGTTCGGGGTGCCCGCGCCGCCCGGTCGCGTGCCGTCCCGTCGTGCGCCGCCCCGTCGGGCGCTGACCGGTCGCCCGGCATCCGGTGGTCCGACGTCCCGTGGTTCGCCCGGGCCTCGTCGGGGAGGGGTCCGGCGAGGAAGGCGTGCAGCAGGCGCTGGCCGGGATGCAGCCGCAGGGCCTCGCGGACCCGGTCGAAGCCGAGGCTTCCCACGGCGCACAGGCCCACACCGCTCTCCTGCTGGCCGCTCATCAGCAACTGCCCGATGTAGCCCGCCTCGACGGCGAGGTAGAGCGCCGACTCCTCGCCGTACAACGGCTCGATGCCGCGCGGCTCGGAGACGAGGTAGACCTCGAAGGCCGCCCGGTCGAAGACGGGACGGTTGTAGGCGAAGTGGATGGTGCGGTCGAGCCCGGGGTCCGCGGTGACGCGTTGCAGGGCGTGGTCGTCGGGCCGGTGGTAGTAGAGGCCGCCCGGTACGCCCTCGACGGCGCCCGGCTTGATGTGCAGATAGGTCTGTACGGCGTAGGTGTCCCCGGCGGACGCGTACAGGCGGCGCGGGCCGTCGCCGTCCGGCCGGGCGCGCAAGGCGGACAGGAAGCGGAGGAAGCCGTCGTGCGCGAGCGGGGCGTCGGCGAACTCGCGGTGAGTGGCGCGTGCCTGGTACCGCCCGGCAGGGGGCGGCGGGCCGCCGAGCCGCAGGAGCGGTTCGGCCGTGGAACGCCGCCGCAGGTGCCAGGCACCCGACTTGAAGCGGTCGCGGTCCTCGGCGGAGAAGAACTCCACTTCCTCCGGCGGTGTTCGCGGCTCCTCCGGGACGGGCTCCGCCCCGGCCGTCACCGGCTCCGGGGCACACTCCGCCTCGGCCACGACCGGTTCCGGCTCGCCCAGCGGCTGATGGGCGCCCTGCGCCGCGCTCGCCGGTTCGGCCCCCGGCCGCTCGGCGTCGCCCGCGAGGTGGCGAGCCATCCCGGCGACGGTCGGCTCCGCCAGCAGGGCCGAGACGGGGATGCGGCGGCCGTAACGGGCGCGCAGCGCGGAGGAGAGCCGCGCCAGCGTGAAGGAGGTGGTGCCCTGGTCCCACAGATCGAGCGTCGGGTCCAGCGCGGGCACGCCGATCAGCCCGGCCAGCAACGAGCAGATCTCCTGGGCCAGTTCGGCGGCGGGCGGGAACGTGGCACCTGCGGCGGGCGGCGCGGTGTCCGCCACGGCGGTGGCGGGCGGCGGGGGCGCAGGTGTCTCGGGCTCCGCCGTTCCGGGAACCGCCGCCTCGGGCGCCACCGTCTCGGGTGCCGCCGTCTCGGGCGCCGGGTCGTCCGGTTCGCCGGGTGGTGTCGGAGCCTCCGGTTCCCCCGGCCCGGGGAGCGGCCAGGGCAGGGCGTCCCTGTCCAGCTTGCCGTTCGCCGTCGCGGGGAAGGACGGCAGGAACGCGGCGAAGTTCGGGACCATGTAGTCGGGCAGCGTCCGGGCGGCGTGGGCGCGCAGTTCGGGCACGGAGGGCCGGGCGGTGCCGGGGCGGGCGAGCAGGTAGGCGACCAGGCGCCGGTCCCCGCCGCCGTCCGGCCGGGCGACGACGACCGCCTCGCGCACGGCGGGGTGCGCGCGCAAGCGGTGCTCGATCTCACCGAGTTCGACCCGGAAGCCCCGGATCTTCACCTGGTGGTCGCGTCGGCCGAGGAAGACCAGGACGCCGTCCTCGCGGTAGGCCGCCCGGTCCCCGGTGGCGTACATGCGCGAGTGCGGTCCGCCCGCGAAGGGCTCGGGGACGAACCGCTCCCGTGTGAGTCCGGGCTGTCCGTGGTAGCCGAGGCTGAGGCAGTCGCCCGCGATGTAGAGATCGCCCTCCTCGCCGGCCGGGCAGGGCTCCAGGTGCTCGTCCAGCACGTAGTAGCGGGCGTTGTCGATGGGCCTGCCGTACGGGATGCTGCGCCACTCGGGGTCGATGGCGCCGACGGGGTACCAGTTCGACCACACGGTGGCCTCGGTGGCGCCGCCGAGGCTGATCACCCTGGCCGCGCCGAACACCTCGCGCACCTCGTCGGGCAGGGACAGCGGAATCCAGTCGCCGCTGAGGAAGACAAGGCGCAGGGTACCGGTGCCGGGACGGCCCCGGTGCTCCCGGAGGAGCGGCGCGAGCCGGGCGAGGGTGGTGGGCGCGGAGTTCCAGAAGGTGACCGGCTCGCGCAGCAGCGCCTCGACGAGGAGGTCCGGGTCGCGCTGCTCCGCCTCGTCGGCGATGTAGAGGCCCGCGCCGTAGCCGAGCAGTCCGAGGATGTCGAACACGGACAGGTCGAAGCCGAGAGAGGTGACGCACAGGCCGGTGTCGTCGGGGCCGAAGGCGAAGGTGCGGCGGCACCAGTCGAAGAGGTTGTGCAGGGAGCGGTGCGCGACGACCACGCACTTGGGGCGCCCGGTGCTGCCGGAGGTGAGGAGCCGGTAGGCGACCGAGTCCGGGCCGCCCACGGGCTCGGGGTTCCCCGGGTCGGGCAGCTCCGGGCCGGTGGTCCCCGGCGCGTCCAGGTCGAAGACGTCCACACCGTCCGGCGGCTGCCAGCCGGGGCCGCCCTCCGACACCAGCAGGTGCGCGGTGCCGGTGTCCTCCAGCACGCCGTGGGCGCGGGCGCGGGGCAGCGAGGGGTCCACGGGCACATAGGCGCCGCCCGCCTTCAGCACGGCGAACACGGACACGGCCATCGCCGGACCGCGCCGTACGGAGATGCCCACGGAGGTGCCCTCCCCGACGCCGGCCTCGCGGAGCCGGTGCGCGACCAGGTTGGCCCGGCGGTTCAGTTCGCCGTAGGTCATGACGCCCCCGCGCCAGCGCAGCGCGACGGCGCCGGGGCGGCCGCGCGCCTGCCGTTCGAAGAGGAGGTGGACGGGGCCCTCGGCCGGGTAGGGGCGGGCGGTGTCGTTGGCGGCGCGCTGCAGGCGGTGGCCGGCGCCCTCCGCCGCGCCGGAGCCCGTGGCCCGGGCGGGAGTTGTGGCCCGGGCCGGGCTCTCCCCGAGATCGGCGTCCGGCTCCGTGCCGGTCTCGCGCGCCAGTGTGGTGAGCAGGTCGGTGTAGCGCTCGAACGCCTGGTCGAGCACTCCGTCCTCGAACCGCTCCTCCAGCGCGTCCCAGGCCAGGTGCAGCGCCTCCCCGTCATCGACCGTCACGCAGTCGAGTGCGACGTCCGTGGTGGCGGTACCGGCGGGGCCGGGGCGCACACCGGCGGGCAGGGGCCGGGCCGAGACGTCGAGCACGGTCGTGAAGACCACGGGCAGTTCGAAGTCCCCCTCCCTGCGGCGCCGCACGACGAGGGAGCGCATCGCGGCGAGACCGGCGCCGCCGCCGTGCTCCAGGTCGGCGGCGAGCCGGCGGTGGTAGTCGCGGGCGAGGGCGGCCGGGTCGGTGCCGGGTGCCGGTGAGCGGACCCAGGTCAGTTCGCTCTGCTCGGCGGGCCGCCGCGTGTCCGGGCCCGTGAAGCAGACCACGGCCAGCGCGAACGGCGCGTCGTGGACGGCGCCTAGGGCGAGGCAGTAGGCGGCGAGCAAGGTGGCGTCCAGGCTCACCCCGTGACGGTCCGCCCACGCCAGCAGTGCCCGGCGCTCCGGGAGAAGGCGTTCGCGGCGCCGGGGACGCGACGGCCCCCGCGCCTCGCGCAGCGGCGGCCCGGCGGGCAGCCCCGCGAGCCGGTCCCGCCAGTGCGCGCGCGCCTCCTCGGTCACCGGCCGGGGCGCGCGGGGCAGCCGGGTCGGGAGGGGCGGGGCCGCGCCGGGGCCGGCGTACCGGCGCAGCAGGTCACGGGCGAGCAGCACGATGCTGCGGGCGTCACCGACGAGGAGATCGACGGCCAGGTGCACGGTGGCGGGGCGGCCCGGTGCCCGGACCACGCGCAGGTCGGTGTGCGCGCCGCGTCCGAGCCCGAACGGCTGATGCGTCATGTCGGCGCGTACGGCGCGGTCCACCGCGTCGGCGTCCACGCCCTCCGGGACGTCCAGGACCGGTATCCGGAGGCCGGGGGCCGAGGACAGCACGCCGAGCGTGCCGTCGGCGCCGGTGCGCAGACGCAGCGCCTCGTGCGCGGTGACGAGTTCCCGCCAGCTCTCGCCCAGCCGTTCGACGTCCAGGTCGTCCACGTGGAAGCTCTGGTGGTACTGGCAGCCCCGGTCCGCCGGTCCGTCGAGCCGGGTCACCAGGTACGACTGCTGGAGTTCCCTGGCGGGCACGGCGGTGTCGGGCGCGGGTTCGCACACTCCCTGCAGCAACCGCCAGAAGCGGCCGAAGAGGGCGTCGGCCGCGCCGGGCGGGAAGAGAGCGTCGGCGACGTCCCAGCGGAAGTCCAGGCCGTCCTCGCGCTCCCGCATCTGGTGGTCGAGGGCGATGCCGGAGGTCTGGCCGACGGCATACCGCTCATGGCCGCTCATGCTGCCCTGCCCGGCACCGTCGAAACCGAGGTCGAGCAGGCTCGTGAAGACGACGGGCAGTGCGGGCGCGCCACCGCCGCGGGCGCGCAGTTCGCGCAGCACCTCGACACTGCCCGCGTGCGCGTGCGACAGCGCCTCCCACACGCGCTGGTGGACGGCGCGGGCGGCGTCGTCCGGTGCGAGCGCGGGGGTGTGCGCCTCGACGGGGAGCAGGCATCCGGAGGTGTAGGGCCCGACGAGTCCTTCGGCCGCGGGCGGCAGCCTGGGGCGGTCGGTGGTGGTCAGGACGAGGGTGAACGGCTCGTCCGCACCTGCCGGGGTGAGCGCTTCGGTGAAGGCGGTCAGCACGAGCGAGGTGGGCGAGACACGCAGTGCGGCGGCCCGCGCGCGCAGGCCCGCCCATTGGCCCGGAGTGAGCCGGCCCCGGCGCGGGGTGCGCAGGTGGCCGTCGAGGCCGGGCGGAGGCTCGGGCGGCTCGGCGCGCAGTACGGGTGGTCCGCCCGGCAGGCCCTCCAGCCGTCCGGCGGCCTGCGAGACGGCGGACCTGTGGGCGGCGGACTCGCGGTCGCGGGCGAGCGCGTCCAGGGTGTCGCGGAGGCTGAACGGCACCTCGGGCAACCGGTGCCGCTCGTCGACGCAGAGCCGCCACCAGTGGTGCAGCAGCAGTTGGGTGCCGTGGGCGTCGGTGACCGTGCCGTCGAGGCTGAGATGGACCACGGAGCGTCCGGCCGGTTCCCGGCAGATCTCGACCTGGAACGGCGGCCAGTGGCCCGGCGGGTAGCGGTGGTGGGACAGCCGGCGGCGCACGGCGCCCGCCTCGGTCTCCAGCGCCTTCGCGTCCGCCGCCTCGTGGAGGACGGGGTCGGGCACCCGCACGCTCTCCTGGACGCGCTGGCCACGCCCGACGCCGGTGAGCCGGAGGGCGTCGAAGTGCTCGACGAGCCGTCGCCAGGCGCGGGCCACCCGGCCGGGGTCCAGGCCGTCGAGCGAGAACTCGTGGTAGTGGTGGCAGCCGAAGGCGTCCGGGTCCAGTTCCGGGTACTTGCCGACGACGTACGCCTCCTGCATGGGGGTCGCCGGGACGGGTTCGTGGCGGGAGGCGGGGGCGGGGACCACGTCCAGGGGCCCGGCGGCGCCGTCGCCCTCCTCCCCGTCCGCGTGGTCGATCCGGCGGGCGAGGTCGCGCGGGGTGCGGCACTCCAGGAGCAGGGCGAGCGGAACGTCGACGCCGAACTCGCTCTCGATCTCGAGCATGAGGCGAACGGCGGGAAGCGAGGTGAGGCCGGCATCGGCCAGGTCGGTGTCCGGGCCCAGCGGCCCGGTCCGGGTGACCAGGGGCTCAAGGATGCCGAGCAGCCGTGCGCAGGTGGAGTCGGCGGTCACCTCCGCGGGTGACACGGGGACGGTCACCTCCGCGGGTGACACGGGAACGGTCTCGGCGGGCTTCAACGCTCCCCCTCGTCTCGGTGCGGTCTCGGCTGTGCCGGTTCACCACTGCCAGCGGCCCAGCACCGGGTACGGCGGCTGGAGCATGGGGTGGTCGTCCTCCTGCGAGGCCGTGGTGGTGAAGCCGGCGGCCTTCTCGACGTTGCGGGTGAACGCCGTGCGGAAGCGGTCGTCGTCGGGCAGCCCGACCTCGTCCGCCGCCCGGAGCATCAGGGCGACGAAGCGCTCGCGCTGCTCGGGCGTGATGCGCAGCCTGGTGTGGGCCCTCAACAGCGCGATGAAGCCGCCGAGTTCGTCCGTGAAGCGGGCGGGGCCGCCCAGCATCTCGGTGAGGAAGGCCGTCAGCCGGTCGGCGTGGTACGGCGATCCCGCACGGAACATGTCGCCCAGCAGGGGGTCCTCCAGCACCAGGTGGTGGAAGTGCTCCGCCAGCCGCCGCAGCGGCTTCTCCCCGCCGACGTGCTCGTACATCGTCGTCATGCGTCCGCCCTCCGGTGTGCCGCTCGACCGGCCGAGACGGTACGCCCGGACGCTCACGGCCGGCTGCTCAACTTTGTGCACGCCCCGGACGGCCGGGCCACCGGTGAGCCGCGGACACCGCCGCGCGCCCCTGCCTCGCCCGTCGCCGGTTCGTGGCCCCGTCGTCTTCGCCGCCGTCTCCGGCGACCTCGCCGTCCAGGCCATCCCCGCCCCAGGAAACAGCTGACGCTCCGTCGGGGAGGATGGTTGACCGGCCCGAGGGGGTGGGATTTCATGGCGTCCATGTCCGAGGGAACAGGAAAGTCGCCGGAGCCGGTCCTGTCGTTCGCCACGCGGGAGGAGTGGGAGGAGTGGCTGGAGGAGAACCACCAGGACTCTTCGGGGATCTGGTTCCGGATTCCCAAGAACGCCTCGGCGGCCGAGGGCGTCGGCTACGCCGAGGCGTTGGAGTCCGCCCTGTGCTACGGCTGGATCGACGGGCAGAAGAAGAAGCAGGACGAGCGGTACTGGTTGCAGCGCTTCACCCCCCGGCGAGCGGGCAGCAAGTGGTCGAAGGTGAATCGCGAGAAAGCCACCGCGCTCATCGAGGCCGGCCGGATGCGGCCCGCCGGGCAGCGCGAGGTGGACAAGGCCAAGAAGGACGGCCGCTGGGAGGCGGCGTACGCGGCGCAGAGCAAGGCGACGGTGCCCGACGACCTCCAGGCCGCCCTGGACGCCGCGCCCGAGGCGGCGCGTGACTTCTTCGCGGGCCTGGACAGCCGCAACCGCTACGCGATCCTCCACCGGGTCGAGGACGCCAAGAAGGCGGAGACCCGGGCCGCCCGCATCGAGAAGTTCGTCGCCATGCTGACGGAGGGCAAGAAGCTGTACTGAGCGGCGCGGGCGGAGGGGAGGGCGGTGCCCGACCCCGCCCTCGCGCGCCCCTCCGGACGGCGTGGGCCTCCCCGGCTCGCCCCACCTGCTCGTGGACGGCGCCGGAGCGGGGGCATCTGAGCCGCGGAGGGCGCGGCACCCTGTCCGGCCTGCTGCTCAGCGGGCCGGACCAGGGGGCGGCGGCATTCCAGGGGCCTCCGGGCTTCGGGCAGGAAACCGGCCGCACTCCACCCCGGTGCGGCGCCTCGTGCCCCACACCGCCGCCGGTGAACGGCCTCCGGCCCTTCGGTTTTCCGCGATGCCCACGGCAGAGGCCGCCGCGCCCACACCGTCACGCGCGGCCCCCTCACATCGCCGGAGGAGTCGCCGCACGGGCGGAAGGAGAGGTTCGGCGTGCGGGCCCGCTCCACCGACGCAAGGGGCCCTCGCGTCCGGGCTCACTGGGCGCGGCAGGTCCTGAGGTAGCTGAGGAACGACGCCTGGAGCCCGGTCACATGGGTCTCGTGCAGGAGGGCGCTGGTGACGGCTGCGCCGCGTGAGGTGAGGCGGTGGAGGAACGTCGCCGCGTGCTGCGCGAGATTCTGGTAGACCGCCAGGTCGCCGAGCATCTCCCGCTCGTTGAGGGTCACGTGCAGCTTGGTGTCGGGCAGGGTGTCACCCAGGGCTTCGAGCAGGGGGAAGACCTGGCTCTCCGTGTTGATGACGCCGGGGCTTCCCGCACCGACGCTCTCGAAGAAGGTGCTCCTGGTGAGCCAGGCGTAGAGGCTGAACAGGCCGCCGTAGGAATAGCCGAAGAGGCCGTGACCGCTCGGGGCCGCGCCGTAGTCGCGGGCGATCCGCGGGTGCAGGTCGTCGACGAGGAAGTCCAGGAACAAGTCCCCGCGGCCCATGCGGACCCAGCGTGAACCCCGGACAGGGGCGGGAGCCCGCGCCGCCGCGCGCACTCCTGGCGCCTCCGGACAAGCGCCGCGCCGGACTTCGGCCCGGGTCGCTGGGCGAGGGCGCGAGGTGGGGAGGAGGTCAGGTATTGGCCCCGGAGCGTGCGCGTCGGCCCTCGGTCCGGGGGCCGTGCCAGTCCAGGCACATCACCGTGGCGTCGTCCTCCAGGTGGCCCCCGCAGGCGTCGGCGACCGCGGCGGTCAGGATGCGCACGACCTCGCGGGGGTGCTCGGTCGTGGTGGCGCGCATCAGGCTCGGGAGATCGACGGATTCCGCCTGGTGCTCCTGCATGCCGTCCGTGTACAGGACGAGCCGGTCCCCGGGGCGCAGGTCGAACTCCTGTACCTGGTAGGCGCCCTGAGCGGTGACGCCGAAGGGGAGGTCGGCTTCGAGGGGGATCTCTTCGACGGTGCCCTCGCGCAGGCGCAGCGGCCAGGGGTGGCCCGCGTTGACGAGCCGGGCGCCGCTCCCGTCCAGGGCGACGCGGAGCAACTGTCCGGTGGCGAAGGTGTTCCGGCCGTGGTCGAGGAGGGCCTGGTGGGTCTCGCGGGCCTGTTCCGCGAGGCCGGCGCCCGCGCGGCGCGCTCGACGGGAGGCGTTGACGAGGACGGTGGCGATGAGGGAGGCGCCGATGTCGTGGCCCATGGCGTCGGTGATCGACAGGTGCAGGGTGTCGTGGTCGAGAGAGAAGTCATAGGTGTCGCCCGCGCAGTCGTCGGCGGGCATGAGAGCGGCCGAGAACGTGAACTGGGCCGCCTCGCACGAACGGGCCGACGGCAGGAGCTGCGTCTGGATCTCGGCGGCCAGGCTCATCGGCGTGGTGCGCTGCCCCCAGTGGTAGAGGTCGGTGAACCGGCGATCGGTGACGAGGATGTAGGCCAGCGCGTGCGCGGCCTCCTCCACCCGCTCCAGGGTGTCCTGGTCCGGCTCGGGCAGGAACACCTCCAGAACACCGATCGTGTCCCCGCGGTTGGTCACCGGCGCCAGGACCCGCTGGTCGTCTCCGCCGTCCCCGGCCCGCACCAGCTCCTGACGGCGCAGCACCTCGTCGTAGACGCTGCCCGCCAGCGGGATCTGTTCGGCCCTGCGGCCCTGTTGGGAGGCCCTCTCCTCGCTGACACGCACCATCGTCCGGCCGAGCACGTCCACGAAGAGGAACGAGACATACCGAGCGCCGAACCGCTCCCGCAGGTTCCGCGCCACGACGTCGAGGGACGACACCGGGGCGGCGTCCTCCGCGGCCGCCAGCACCTCGGCCAAGCCGCTCCGTATTCCTGTCACGCCGCCTCCCGGCCTCGCCGCTTCCGCTGACGCCGTCAGCATCACAGAAGCCGTCCCGCGCTTCCGCGAGGCTGGCGCGGCGCGAACCCGAAACGAGTAACGCCATCTCGCGGGAGCGCGGGACAGGCCGGGTGCCGTGTGCCGCTGAGGCCGGATGCCGCCTGTGCCGCCCGGTCGGCTTCCGCGTCACCGGCGGCGGAGTCGTCCCCCGGGACGACGGCGAGGCGGCGTCCCTCGCCCGGCGACGGCTGCCCCGCCGCCTTCGTCTCCACTCCGCCGCGCCGCCGTGGGAACCACCTCGCCCGTTCCCGCCGTGGGCGCGAGCGGGTGGCCCCGTGGTGACGAAAGCGCTGAGCCGCGCCGGGCGCGGTGAGCGCGAGCAGGACGGTTCGGGCCGTGCCTAGGACGAGCTGCCCGAAGGGGTGAGCGCGCGCATCCGCTGGTCCAGTTCCCGCTGGTAGAAGTCCATGAATCCGTCCGGGTCGGGGCCGGCGTTCTGCATCACCAGCCGGTCGAAGCCGGCGTCGGCGAAGGGCTGGGCGACCTCGACGTAGCGCTCCGGGTCCGCGCCGCAGGCGAACTGGGACAGGATGTCCTCCTCGCGGACGGTGGCCGTCGCGGCCTCGAAGTTGGCCGGGTTGGGCAGTTCGCTCATCACCTTCCAGCCGGTCACCGCCCACCGGGAGGTCTGGAGCGCCGCCTGCGCGGCGGTGTGCTCGTCGGCCGCCCAGGCCATGGGCACCTCGGCGTAGCGCGGGCCGTCGCCCCCGGCCGCGCGGTAGGCGTCCACCATCCCGCCCTTGGGTTCGGTCGCGAACAGGCCGTCCCCGAGTTCGGCGGCGATACGGGCCGAGAGCGGGCCGCTCGCGGCCACCGCGATCACCGGTGGCGTCCGCGGCAGGTCGAAGACCCTCGCGTCGTCCAGGCGCAGATGGCGGCCGTGGTACGACTGGTAGCCACCGCGCCACAGCAGCCGGATGATCTCCAGGGCCTCCCGCAGCCGGGCGTGGCGTTCCGGTACGGAGTTCGGGAAGCCCTCGCCGGTCACGTGCTCGTTGAGGCGTTCCCCGGCGCCGACGCCGAGGGTGAACCGGCCGTCCGAGACGAGGGCGAGGGTCGCGGCCGCCTGGGCGATGATCGCCGGGTGGTAACGCACCGTCGGGCAGGTCACGCCGGTGGCCAGCCCGATGCGCTCCGTCTTCGCCGCGATCGCGCCGAGGACCGTCCAGGTGAAGGACGAGTGCCCCTGGACGTCCAGCCACGGGTGGTAGTGGTCGCTCATCTCGACGAAGTCGAACCCGGCCTGCTCCGCGAGGACCGCCTGCCGGATCAGTTCCTCGGGCCCGAACGCCTCGGAAGCCAGCTTGTAGCCGATCAGCACCGTTTCCTCATTCCTGCCGGGGTCCGTGTCGATGCTCCGCCGGTGGAGGAGCGAGGGTCCCGGCCCCCGTGGCGCGGGCGGGAGGGGGCGAGGCCCTGTCGGCGAAGGCGCCCCACCCTGGCAACGGGGAAGGACCGGACGGCGCCGCCACTCTGCGGACGGCCAGAGATCACCGGAACGGCCTCGGCGGCCCGGCTGACGGGCCGGAAGGCGCGGCGGGACGTCACCGTCCCGCTCCGTCCGCGCCCCTCCGCCGGGCACACGGGTGTTCGTCGCGCGGTCACGGCGGGGCGAATGGCGAGGGGCCGTCGCTCCCCCGGTCGTCGGCCCGCCGGAACTCACGGAGGCGTCCGCCCGCCTCGGTCCGCGACCAGGGGGAACGGCGATCGGCTCTTCGTGACGGAGTCGCCTCTTCCGGAGGGCCCCGCCCCGGTGCCGGGACAGCGGTTGCCGCCCTCGCGGACCCGGGCCGGGGCCGGTGGCCGCGAGGGCGGGACGGGCTCACGCTCTGTCCACGCCCGTCAGGTGGGCGAAGACGACGACGTTGGCGGAGTACCCGGTCTTCCGGTGGAAGGTGCCCCCGCAGGTGAGCAGGCGCAGTTCGGGTCTGCCCGCGCTGCCGTACACCTTCTTGTCGGGGAACTCCTTCTTCGGATAGGTGCGGACGGCGTCCACGGTGAAGACCGCCGTGCTGCGGTCGGCCCGGGTGACGTCCACCGTGGCACCGGGACGCAGCGCGTTGAGGTTGAGGAAGACGGCCGGTCCCGTGTGCGTGTCGCGGTGTCCCACCATGACGGCCATCCCCGGTTGTCCCGGGCTCGGTCCGTCCCCGTACCAGCCCACGAGCTTGGGCGCGCTCATGGGCGGGGTCTCGAGTGCGCCCTTGGCGTCGACCGAGAGTTCCGTCACCGGGGCCTCGATCATGATGCCGGGGATGGACAGCTTGGTCGGTGCGGAACGGGGCAGCGGGGCGACGGCGGCGTGCCGGGGTGCGGGGTCCTCGTGCGCGACGACGGCCGGTGTGTCCGCACCGCCGCCGCACGCCCGCAGGAGGCCCACGCACAGCGAGGCCGTGACGGTGAGCGTGAGCGTGAGCCGTACGCGGCGGCTGGGGCCGCGCCGCCGGGGCCGGTACCGCTCAGGACGCGTCATGACGCCGGCGTACCCAGCGCGCGAGGACCACCCCCGCCGCACCTGCGGCCACGGCCACGAGCAGCGGGCCGCCCACACCCCCGGCGTCGTCCTCCTCGCTCGCCGTCGCGGTGGTGTCCGCGACGTTCGCCGCCGCGCCGCCGCCGGCCGCGACCGCGCCGGAGGGCTTGCGGGGGCCGTTCTCGCCGATGGGGCAGTCGATGCGGAACTGCTTCTTCTTCGGCACGCCGCCCGGGATGGTCCAGCTGAGTTCGTAGGTGCCGTTGGGCAGCGCGTAGTCGGGGGTGTGGCCGGTGCCGTTGAGCAGCGCCAACTGCCCGGTCAGGACGGGCTTGTCGGGGGACTTGGGCTGCGGAGCGACGGTCCACGTGGCCGCCTTGACCGTCTCGAAGTTGAAGGCCGCGAGCGAGAACTTGCAGACCGCCTTCTCGTCGCGGGTGTCGCTGGGCGCGGTGCCCGCCTTGTGGACGGCGATGTCGCCGCTGTCACCGGGGGCCGCGACGGCGGGAGACGCTCCGAGGCCCGCGAGGGCGAGGAAGGCCGTCGTGGCGACCGCGAGAGCGGCGCGGGGGGTGCCGGGCATGGGAACCCTTTCAGGGGAACGGAAGTGTGATTGTCGTATTAATTCAGTACGACAGTTCCTTTCCTGCCAGCCAGGACGCGGCGCCATGCCATCGCCGCGCAACACCCACCCGGACGGGCGCGGCTCATCGCGGCAGGCGGCGTGACAGGGCGCACGGGCGGGCTTCGTCCGGCCGCGTGCCGGGGCTTCGGGGTGCCTTCGGGCCGGAGTTGGGGGCTCGGATGATGACCCGCGAAACTTAGAATAGGCTTGCCTAAGTTGAACCGTCCTCGGAGGGTGCGCGGTGGGAGCAGAGGCAGTGTCGGGGCGGGATGTCCTGAGGGGCACCGTCAGGGGGCAGGGGCGTCGTGTCTCCGTGGCCGCCGTGCTCGGGTGTGTGCACCAGTTCGGCGAGGCGATGACCCCGGTGCTCATCGGGGTCGTCATCGACCAGGCGGTGGCGGGACGGGACGGGGGGCGGCTCGCGCTGTGGCTCGTGGTCCTCGCCGTCGTGTACGGGTGCCTGTCGTGGAGCTTCCGCCTCGGGGCGCTCGCCGGGGAGCGCAGCGCCGAGGAGGCCGGGCACGCGTTGCGGCTCACGGTCGTGCGGCGGGTGCTCGACGCGCGCGGGGGTGCCGGGAGCGACCGGCTCTCGGGGGAGCTGGCGAACGTGGCGACCGAGGACGCCAAGCGCGTCGGCGCCGTCACCATGGCGCTCATGAACGGCGTCTGGGCCCTCGCCGGAATCACCGTGAGCGCTGTCGCGCTGCTCCTCACCTCCGTTCCGCTCGGGCTCGTCGTACTCCTCGGCACCCCCGTGCTGCTGTGGGTGGGTCACCTGCTCAGCAAGCCCCTGGAGCGGCGCAGCGAGGCCGAGCAGGACCAGGCGGCGGCCGCCGCGGGCGTCGCCGCCGATCTCGTCGCCGGGCTGCGGGTGCTGCGCGGGCTCGGGGCGCAGGGGGCCGCCGTGGAGCGCTACCGCCGTACGAGCCGCCTCTCGCTGGTGGCGACGCTGCGCGCGGCGCGCGCGGAGTCCTGGCAGTCGGGACTCGTCCTCGCGCTCACCGGCTGCTTCCTCGCGCTGATCGCCTGGGTCGGCGGGCGCCTCGCGCTGGAGGGCTCGCTCAGTCTCGGGCAGCTCGTGTCGGCGGTGGGACTCGCGCTGTTCCTCGTGGGCCCCCTGGAGACCTTCGCGTGGGTCAACGCCGAGCTGGCGCAGGGGCGGGCCTCGGCCGCCCGGATCGCCAAGGTGCTCGGCGCGGGGCCCGCGGTCGCGGGCGGCGAGGAGCCCGTACCGGCGGAGACCCGCGGGGAGTTGCGGCTCGCCGGGGTGCGGCTGCGGGGGCTCGACGGGGTGGATCTGCGGCTGCCCGCGGGGCGGCTGACCGGGGTCGCCGTGAGTGATCCGGCGCTCGCCGACGCCCTGCTCGACTGCCTGGGCAGAGAGGCCGATCCGGAGGCGGGCGCGGTCGAGCTGGACGGGGTGCCGCTGACCCGTATCGACCCCGCCGCACTGCGCGAGGCGGTGCTCGTCGCGCGGCACGACGCCGCGCTGTTCGAGGGCTCCCTCGCCGCGAACGTCGTCGCGGCGGGCGAGGACCCGGACGGGGCGAGGACCGAGGCCGCGATGGCGGCGGCCGACGCCGACGAGGTGGCGCGGGCACTCCCCCACGGGGCGGACACCGATGTCGGCGAGGGCGGCCGGTCGCTCTCCGGCGGGCAGCGGCAACGCGTGCTGCTCGCACGGGCCTTGCGGGCCGCGCCGCCCGTGCTCGTCACGCACGACCCGACGACCGCCGTGGACGCGGCGACGGAGGCGCGGATCGCGCGCGGGCTCGCCGAGTTCCGGCGGGGCCGTACGACGGTCGTCGTGACCAACAGCCCGGCGCTGCTCGCCGTGACGGACCACGTGGTGTTCCTGGACGGCGGGCGGGTCGGGGCGGAGGGGACGCACGAGGAACTCGCGCGGACCCATGAGACGTATCGCGGGACGGTGTGGGCATGACGACCGAGGACGGCACCCGAAGGGACCTCCTGCCGACCGCCACGCCCGCGCGCACCCGCGCGGCCGTGCGCGCACTCCTGCGCCCGCACCGGGCGCTCGCGGGCGCGGCCTTCGCCGTGCTCGTCCTCGCCACGGCGGTGGGGCTGCTCACGCAGCCGCTCCTCGGGCGGATCGTCGACCTCGTGACGCAGCACCGCTCCCCCGGCGCGCTGACCTGGCCCGTGCTGGGGCTCGCCGGGATCGCGCTCGTGCAGGGCGCCTCGACGGCGTGGGGCATGGCGCTCGTCTCGCGGCTCGGCGAGACGGCGCTCGCGCGGCTGCGCGAACTCTTCGTGGAGCGGGCCCTCTCGCTACCGCTCGACCGGGTGGAGCGGGCGGGCTCGGGAGACCTCAGCGCGCGCGTGACGCGGGACGTCTCGCGGGTCGCCGAGGCGGTCCGCACGGCCCTGCCTGAGCTGGCCAGGTCCGGGCTGTCGATCGTGCTGACGCTGGGCGCGCTCGCGCTCCTCGACTGGCGGTTCCTGGTGGCCGCGCTCGTCGCCGTGCCCGTGCAGGCGTGGACGGCGCGCTGGTACGTGCGCCACGCCGTGCCCCTGTACGCGCGCGAGCGGATCGTGACGGGGGCCCAGCAGCAGCAGTTGCTCGACACGATCGGCGGGGCGCGCACCGTGCGCGCGTACGGGCTCCAGGCGGAGCACGAGCGGCGGGTCACCGCGCGTTCGCGCGCCGCCGTCGACCTGACGATGCGCGGGGTACGGCTCGTGCTGCGCTTCTACGGCCGGCTGCACGTGGCCGAGTACCTGGGCCTCGCCGCCGTGCTCCTCACCGGGTTCCTCCTGGTGCGCGACAACGCGGTGTCGGTGGGCACGGCGACGGCCGCCGCCCTCTACTTCCACAGCCTCTTCACGCCGGTCAACACGGCGCTCGTGCTCCTCGACGACGCGCAGTCGGCGACGGCGGGGCTCGCGCGGCTCGTCGGCGTGGTCGACGTACGGGCCGGACAGGACGCGGCGGACGGCCTCGCACCCGTCACGGGCCCGCCCGGGGTTGTGGTCTCGGGTGTCTCGCACGCGTACGTGCCGGGGCGGCCGGTGCTGCACGACGTGGACCTGGAGGTACGGCCCGGCGAGCGCGTCGCGCTCGTGGGGGCCAGTGGCGCGGGCAAGACGACGCTCGCCAAGCTCGTCGCGGGGCTGCACCGCGCGGAGTCCGGAAGCGTCCGCGTCGGCGGCGCGGAGCCGGACGCCTCGGGGCGGCTGGTGGGTCTCGTGACCCAGGAGGTGCACGTCTTCGCCGGGCCGCTCGCCGAGGACCTGCGGCTCGCCCGTCCGGGCGCCGGGGAGGCGGAGGTGCGGGAGGCACTCGCCGCCGTGGGGGCGCTGGAGTGGGCGGAGCGGCTGCCGGAGGGGCTGGAGACGGTCGTGGGCGAGGGCGGGCACCGGCTCACCACCGACCGCGCCCAGCAACTCGCGCTCGCCCGGCTGCTGCTGGCCGATCCCCCGCTCGTGGTGCTCGACGAGGCGACGGCGGAGGCGGGCAGTTCGGGCGCGCGGGCTCTGGACGCGGCGGCCGAACGGGCCCTGCGCGGCCGTACGGCGCTCGTCGTGGCGCACCGGCTCGGGCAGGCCGCGGCGGCCGACCGCGTCGTCGTGATGGACGCCGGGCGGATCGTGGAGCAGGGCACGCACGAGGAACTCCTCGCCGGGGGTGGTCCGTACGCGGCCCTGTGGCGGGCCTGGTCCGGCAGCCGCTCCCCGGGCGGAGACGTCCCGGCGGCGGACACCGCGACCGGGAGCGTTCCCCCGGCGCAGGACGGCACCGCGACGGGCGGTGTCCCCGCGGCGGAAGGCCGCCCCGCGCCCGTACCGCCCCCGTCCCCCTCCCCCGCGCGTCCCGAGGTTTCCGAAGCCCCCCACTGACCGAAGTCCCCCGTCTCCCAGGGCCCTTCGGGCCCTGCCGAACCGACGACCAGAAGGATCACCTGATGTCCCGCGCCCCCCGAGCCCTCCGGCTGACCGGCCTGCTCGCCTCCACCGTGCTGCTGACGGCGACGGCCGCCGCCTGCGGCTCCGACTCGGACTCCGCCGCCGGCACGAAGGGGCCGGAGGGCTCCTCCGCGTCCGGCGGTGCCTTCCCCGTGACCCTCGCGCACAAGTTCGGCAGTACGACGGTGAAGTCGGAGCCGAAGCGGATCGTCACCGTCGGGCTGACCGACCAGGACGCCGTCCTCGCGCTCGGCAAGGTGCCGGTCGGCACGACCGAGTGGCTGGGGGGCTACAAGGGCGCGATCGGGCCGTGGGCGAAGGAGGAACTCGGCGGCGCCAAGGCACCGGTCGTCCTCAAGGACAGCGGCACGGGCCCGCAGGTGGAGCGCATCGCCGCCCTCAAGCCCGACCTGATCCTCGCGGTGTACGGCGGGCTCACGAAAACGCAGTACGAGAGCCTGTCGAAGTTCGCGCCCGTCGTCGCGCAGCCGAAGGAGTTCAACGACTACGGCGTGCCGTGGCAGCGGCAGACCGAGGAGATCGGCAAGGCGCTCGGCAAGCCCGCCGAGGCGAAGAAGCTCGTGACGGGCGTCGAGGACAGGTTCGCGGCGGCGAAGAAGGAGCACCCCGAGTTCGCCGGGGCCACGGGTGTCGTGGCGACCCCGTACGAGGGCACGTTCGTCTTCGGCAGCCAGGACCCCCGCTCGCGGCTCCTGGCCGACCTCGGCTTCACCCTGCCGAAGGACCTGGACAAGGTGATCGGGGACGAGTTCGGCGCCAACATCAGCAAGGAGCGGCTCGACCTGCTCGACCAGGACGCGGCGCTGTGGATCGCGCCGGACACCACCTCCTCGGTGCGGAAGCTGCACGCCGACAAGATCTACGGGGACCTGGGCGTCGCGAAGCAGGGCCGCGAGGTCTTCGTCAAGGAGACGAGCGACTACGGCAACGCGGTGTCGCTCTCGACGGTGCTGAGCATCCCGTACGTCCTCGACCGCCTGGTGCCGCAGCTCGCGGCGGCGGTGGACGGCAAGCCGTCGACGAAGGTGGAGAACCCGGCGTCCTGAGCCCGGGGCGCGGGCACGGCGAAGGGGGCGGACACCGGGTGTCCGCCCCCTTCGCCGTGCCGGTCGGCCCGTCGGCGCGCGCCCGCCGCCGGCCGGGTACGCACCGGCGGCGGGCGCGCGCTCAGTCGCCGTCGACGAGGCTCTTGGGGCGCATGTCCGTCCAGTGCGTCTCGATGTAGTCGGTGCACTCCTGCCGGGGCGCCGGGCCGTGGACGACGCGCCATCCGGCCGGGACCTCGACGAAGTCGGGCCACAGGCTGTGCTGGTTCTCGTCGTTGACGAGGACGGAGTACTGGCCGTCGGGGTTCTCGAAGGGGTTGCTCATGGTGCTCGCTCCTTGATGGGTCGGGGTCAGGGGGTCAGTCGCGGGTCCCGGCGTGGCGCACGAGCGCTTCCAGTGCGCGGAACCACGTCTCGCCCAGGTCGCGGACGGCGTCCTCGCCGAGGAGACCGGCGGCGAAGGACCAGTGCGCGGCGAGGCGCGGTCCCTCGGGGCGGTCCTCGGTGAGGGCGTTGAGGGTGAGGGCGTGGGACATCGGCATGTCCGGGTCCGCGTCGAGGTCGGCCGCGTCCTCCTCGGGGGCGTAGGACCAGTCGGCGTCCTCGGCGTGCCCGAAGCGGCCCATGTAGTTGAACTCGATCTGCGGTTCGGCCAGTCCGGCGAGCATGGAGGCCGTGGTCGGGTTCAGGTGGCGCAGGAGCCCGTGGCCGGTGCCCGCGGCCGGGAGGGTCGTGAGGTGCGCGCGGACGCGGGCCACGGCGGCGTCGAGGTCGCCGTCCGCGAGGACGCCGGGGTCGAGGCGGACGGGGATGACCGTGGTGAACCAGCCGACCGTGCGGGAGAGGTCGGCGTCGCCCGCGATGCCCTCGTCCCTGCCGTGTCCCTCCAGGTCGACCAGGACCGGGCCGCCGGGCCCGCCCGGCGCGCCGAGCACACGCGCGCGCCAGTCGCCCACCGCGAGGGCGAAGGCCGTGAGCAGCACGTCGTTGACGCTCGCGCCGAAAGCGGCCGGGACGGAGCCGAGCAGGGGCCCCGTGAGGTGCGGGGGCAGGGTCAGGGAAAGGGAGCGGGTGGTCGCCACGGTGTCGCGCGCCGCGTCGAGCGGGCGGGACAGCGGGAGGCCCGCGCCCTCGGCGAGCACCTCGGTCCACCACGGCAGTTCGTCGGCTGTCGCGGGGTCGGCGGCGCGCGCGCCGAGCAGGCGCGACCAGCGGGCGAAGGACATCTCGACGGGGGCGAGCGCGGGCGCCCGGCCCTCCCGTACCGCCTCCCAGGCGGCGGCGAGGTCCGGGAGGAGCGCGCGCCAGGAGACGCCGTCGACGGCGAGGTGGTGGACGAGGAGGAGCAGCCGCCCCGCCCGTCCGGGCCCCGCGTCGTACCAGACCGCGCGCACCATCGCCCCGGCCTCGGGGTCGAGACCGGCCCGCGCCTCCTCGGCGTGCGCGGCGATGGCGGCGCGCAGCGCCTCCGGGTCGTCCGCCTCGGCCCGTACGTCCGCGCGGCGCAGCCAGTCGCGTACGTCGCACTCTCCCGCCGCCGGAACCGTGAGGGCGGGCCCGGGTGTGCGGACGAGGCGGGCGCGGAGCATGTCGTGGCGGGCCGCGAGGGCGCCGAGCACGGTCAGGAGGCCGTCCTCGGTGAGGTCGGCGGGGGTGCGGACCAGGGCGGCCTGGTGGTAGGCGGCCAGCGGGCCGCCGCGCGCGAGGAGGGACCGCATGATCGGGGTGAGCGGGATCGTGCCCGTGCCGTCGTCGTGCGTGGCGCCGCGCTCGCCGGGAGCGAGCGCGCGGGCGTGGGGGGCGAGCGCGGCGACGGTGCGGTGCTGGAGCAACTGGCGCGGGGTCAGGCGCAGTCCGGCGGCACGGGCGCGGGCGACGACGCGCATCGCGATGATGCTGTCCCCGCCGAAGGAGAAGAAGTCGTCGTCGGTGCCGACCGCCTCGGCGGGCAGGCCGAGCGCCTCGGCGAAGAGGTCGCGCAGGGTGTGCTCGGTGGCGTTCTCCGGGGCACGGCCGCCGCTCGCCGCGGTGAAGTCGGGGGCGGGCAGCGCGGCGCGGTCGAGCTTGCCGTTGGGGAGCAGCGGCAGGCGGTCGAGGACGACGACGGCGGCCGGGACCATGTACTCGGGGAGTGTCGCAGCGGCGTGGGCGCGCAGTTCGGCGGGCTCGGGCGCGGGGCCGTGCGCGGCGGCGTAGGCGAGGAGCTGGTGGACGCCGGGGCGGGGTTCGCGCGTGACGACGACGGTCCGCGCCACGGCGGGGTGGCTGTCGATCGCCTTCTCGATCTCGGCGAGTTCGACGCGGTAGCCGCGGATCTTGACCTGGTCGTCCGCGCGTCCCGCGAAGCGCAGCAGCCCTTCCTCGGTCCAGCGGGCGAGGTCGCCGGTGCGGTACATGCGCTCGCCCGCCGGGCCGTACGGGTCGGCGAGGAAGCGTTCGGCGGTGAGCGCGGGGCGGTCGAGGTAGCCGCGCGCGAGGCCGGGGCCCGCGAGGTACAGCTCGCCCGTGACACCCGGCGGCACGGGGCGCAGCGCGGTGTCGAGGACGTAGGCGCGCGAGCCGTGCACGGGGCGGCCCACGACGGGCTCCCCCGGGCTGTCGGCGACGCGGCCCACGAGCGCGTCGACGGTGGACTCGGTGGGCCCGTACAGGTTGACGGCCTCGGTGTCCGGGAGGGCCGCGAGCCTGCTCCACAGGGCGGGCGGCACGGCCTCGCCGCCGAAGCCGACGAGCGCGAGGGGGCAGTCCCCGTCGGGGCCGGTCAGTCCGCTGTCGGCCATTTGGGCGAGGAGGGACGGGGTGACCTCGATGAAGTCGATCGCGTGGTCGCGGACGAAGGCGGCGAGGAGTTCGGGGTCGCGGCGGGTCTCCTCGTCGGCGATGTGCAGGGCGTGGCCGTCCAGGAGCCACAACTGCGGCTGCCAGGAGGCGTCGAAGGCGAAGGACCAGGCGTGCGCGACGCGCAGGTGGCGGCGGCCGGTGCGGCGGCGCGCCCTCTCGTGGAGGTCGTGGCGGTGGCTGTGGAAGAGGCTCGTGAGGTTCCGCTGTGTGATGACGACGCCCTTGGGGCGGCCGGTGGAGCCCGAGGTGTAGATGACGTACGCGGGGTGGTGGGGCGCGGGCGGGGTGGGTTGCGCCTGGGGCAGGTCGGCGAGCGGGGTGTCGACGAGGAGGACGGGCACCCCGGTGTCCGGGAGCGCCGTCCGACGGGTGGCGAGGACGAGGACGGGGCGGGCGTCGGTGAGCTGGGCGGTGAGCCTGGCTTCGGGGAGTTCGGTGTCGAGGGGCAGGTAGGCGGCGCCCGCGCGCATGACGGCGAGGATCGCGACGAGGTGCTCGGTGGTGCGGGGCAGGGCGAGGGCGACGGTCCGCTCGGGCGCGGCGCCGTGCGCGGCGAGGACGCGGGCCAGCTCCTCGGTGCGCCGGTCGAGTTCGGCGAAGGTGAGGCTCGTGCGGCCGTCCGTGACGGCGAGGGCGTCGGGGCTCTGCGCGACCTGCGCGGCGAGGAGGGCGGGGACGGTGTGCGGGCCGACGGGTGCGGGCAGCGCGGTGTCGTTCCAGGTGGTGAGCACCTTGTGCCGCTCGGCGGGGGCGAGCAGGTCCAGCCGCCCGACAGGCAGTCCTGGCTCCTCCGCCATGCCGGTCAGCAGCTCCACGAGGGCGTCCGTGAGGCGCCGCGCGGTCGCCCCGTCGATCAGGTCGGGTCGGAACTCGGCGGTCAGCCGCAGGTGTTCGCCCGGTTCGACGGCCCACGCGAACGGGTAGTGCGTCGAGTCCCTGTGCTCGCGCACGGTGGCGCGCGGGGCGTCGCCGCGCGCGGGCTCCTCCGCGACGGGGTACGACTCGAAGACGACGAGCGTGTCGAAGAGTTCGCCGAGTCCGGCCGCGCGCTGGATGTCGGCGAGGCCGAGGTGCTGGTGCGCCAGGAGCCGGGACTGCTCGTCCTGGAGGCGCGCGAGGAGTTCGGCGGCGCTCTCGTCCTGGCGCAGGCGGACGCGCACGGGGACGGTGTTGATGAAGAGCCCGATCATCGACGCGGCGCCCGGGAGTTCGGGCGAACGACCGGCGACGGTGGCGCCGAAGACAACGTCGTCGCGCCCGGTGAGCCGGCCGAGGAGCACGCCCCAGGCGGCCTGCACGAGGGTGTTGAGGGTGACGCCCCGGGAGCGGGCGAAGGTCTCCAGCGCGGCGGTGCGGGCCCGGTCCAGTTCCCGCGTGTGGGTGTGCGGGACTGCGGCGGCCCGGTCGGGGTCGGCGGGGGCGAGGCGGGTGGGCTCGGTGAGCCCGGAGAGCGCCTCGGCCCACGCGGTCGCCGCGGCTTCCGCGTCCTGTGCCGCGAGGTGGCGCAGGTGGGCGCGGTAGGGGGTGGGCGGGGGCGGGGTGCGGCCCTCGTAGCGCTCCCAGAGTTCGGCGGTGAGCAGGGGCAGGGACCAGCCGTCGAGCAGGAGGTGCTGGTGGGACAGGACGAGGCGGTGGCGGTCCGGGCCCGTGCGGGCGAGGAGGAGACGCAGGAGCGGGGGGCGCCGGGGGTCGAAGCGGCGGCGCTCCTCGGCGAGGAGGCGGTGCCAGGTGGCCTCGGCGTTCTCGGCGGGGCCCGTCAGGTCCACGGTGCGCCACGGCAGCACCACCGTGCGCGGGACGACCGCGACGGCGTGGCCCGTGGCGAGGTGGCTGAAGCCGCTGCGGAGGTTGTCGTGGGCGTCCAGGACGTCCTGCGCGGCGGCGCGCAGGCGTGCGGCGTCCAAGGGGCCTTCGAGGTCGTACGAGACCTGCACGGTGTAGACGTCGGGGCCCTCGTCGCCGGAGTCGAGCGCGGCGTGGAAGAGGAGACCCGCCTGGAGCGGGGACACGGGCAGCACCTGCGTCCCGGCCGGAAGGCCCGCCAGCTCGGCGCGCTCGGCCTCGGTGAGGGCGAGCAGCTCCGTGTCCTCGCCCGCCTGAGCGAGGGGATCGGCCGCCGTGGCGACGGCGGCGAGTCCCGCGACGGACTTGTGGCGGAAGACGTCGCGCGGGCTGAGGGCGAGTCCGGCGGCGCGGGCGCGGGCGACGAACTGCATCGCGACGATGCTGTCGCCGCCGAGCGCGAAGAAGTCGTCGTCGACGCCGACGCGCGGCAGGCCGAGGACGTCGGCGAAGAGCGCGGCGAGGGTCTCCTCGCGCGGGGTGCGCGGGGCCGCGTCCCCGGTCCCCGCGGCGAAGTCCGGTGCGGGCAGGGCCCGGCGGTCGAGCTTCCCGTTCGGGGTGAGCGGGAGGGCGTCCAGGAGGAGGACGGCGGCGGGCACCATGTGCGCGGGGAGCGTGGCGGCGGCGTGGGCGCGCAGCGTCGCGGGCTCCACGGTGGCGCCCGGGGCGGGGACGACGTACGCGACGAGGCGCTCCTCGCGCAGGACGACGGTGGCGTGCGCGACGCCCTCGTCCGTGCTCAGGGCGGCCTCGATCTCGCCGGGCTCGACGCGGAAGCCGCGCAGCTTGACCTGCTCGTCGGTGCGGCCCAGGTACTCCAGCACGCCGTCCCGGTTCCAGCGCGCGAGGTCGCCCGTGCGGTACATCCGCGTGCCCGCCGGGCCGTACGGGTCGGCGACGAAGCGCTCGGCGGTCAGCCCGGGGCGGCCGAGGTAGCCGCGCGCGAGCTGGACGCCCGCGAGGTACAGCTCGCCCGCGACGCCCGGCGGGACCGGGCGCAGCGCCGCGTCGAGCACGTAGGTGCGGGTGTTGCGCACGGGGCGTCCGATCGGCACCGCCGCGCCGGGGGCGGCGGCCACCTCGTGCGCGGTGACGTCGACGGACGCCTCTGTGGGCCCGTACAGGTTGTGCAGGCGGCGCCCGGGCAGGACCTCGTGGAAGCGGGCCGCGAGGGGCGCGGGCAGCGCCTCGCCGCTGCACATGACCTGGCGCAGCGAGGCGCAGCCGGGCGCGGTCGGCTCGGCGAGGAAGGCGCGGAGCATCGAGGGCACGAAGTGGGCCGTCGTGACGCGTTCGCGCCGCATCAGCTCGGCGAGGTAGGCGGGGTCGCGGTGGCCGCCGGGGCGTGCGACGACGAGCGTCGCCCCGGTGACGAGCGGCCAGAAGAACTCCCAGACGGAGACGTCGAAGCCCGCGGGGGTCTTCTGGAGCACGCGGTCCCCGGCGCCGAGCCGGTAGTGGTCCTGCATCCAGCGCAGGCGGTTGGCGATGCCCGCGTGGGGCACGATGACGCCCTTGGGACGGCCGGTGGAGCCCGAGGTGTAGAGGACGTAGGCGGGGTGGCGGGGGTCGGGCGCGGGAGGAAGGGGCGCGTCGGCGGGGTGGGCGGGGACGCCGTCGAGGTCGACGCGCAGGCGCGGGACTCCGGTGGCGGGGAGCGCGACGCCGTCCGTCGTGACGAGGCACGTGGGGCGGGCGTCGTCGAGCATGTACGCGAGGCGGTCGGCGGGGTAGCCGGTGTCGAGCGGCAGGTAGGCGGCGCCCGCGCGGTGCACGGCGAGGAGGGTGACGACGAGGGCGAGGGAGCGCGGGAGGGCGACGGCGACGGTCGTCTCGGCGCCCGCGCCGTGCGCGGCGAGCGTACGGGCGAGGGCGTCCACGCGCCGGTCGAGTTCCGCGTAGGTGAGCGAGGTGTCCTCGAAGACGAGCGCGGTCGCCTCCGGGGTACGGGCCGCCTGGGCGCGGAACGCCTCGGGGAGCGGGAGGTCCCCGCCCGCTTCCCCGGTGGCGTTCCACTCGGTGAGGACGCGGGCGCGTTCGTCCTCGCGCAGGACGTCGAGCGTCGCGAGCGGGCGGTGCGGCGCGGCCGCGACCTGTTCCAGGAGGGAGACGAGGCGCGCGCCGAGGAGTGCGGCGGTGTCCGCGTCGAAGAGGTCGGCGCTGTACTCGATCCAGCCCTGGATGCCCCCGCCCTCGCCCCGCTCCACGAAGTCGAAGCTGAGGTCGAACTTCGCGGTGTCCTGGCCGACGCTCTCGCGCCGCGAGGCGAGCCCCGGCAGGAGCGGTGCCTCGGCGCCCTCGCCGGCGAGGTGCACGACCATCACCTGGAAGAGCGGGTGCCGGGCGAGCGAGCGGGCGGGGTGCAGGGCCTCCACGAGGCGTTCGAAGGGGAGGTCCTGGTGGGCGTAGGCGGCGAGGTCGGTCTCGCGGACGCGGGCGAGGAGTTCGGCGAAGGTCGGGTCGCCGGACAGGTCCGTCCGCAGCACGAGGGTGTTGACGAAGAAGCCGACGAGTTCTTCGAGCGCTTCGTCGGCGCGGCCCGAGACGGGCGCGCCGAGCGGGATGTCCTCGCCCGCGCCGAGCCGGTGCAGGAGGCTCGCGACGGCGGCCTGCGCGACCATGAACATGCTGACGCCGTGCGCGCGGGCGAGGGCGCGCAGGGCGCGCTCCAGCTCCGGCGTGACGGTGAAGCCGACGGTGCCGCCGCGCCCGCTCGACTCGGCGGGGCGGGGCCGGTCGGTGGGGAGGTCCAGTTCCTCGGGGAGCCCGGCGAGCGCGCGGGTCCAGTGGTCGAGCAGCCCGGGGCCGGTCTCGGCGAGGAGGTCCCGCTGCCACAGGGTGTAGTCGGCGTAACGGGCGGGCAGGGGCGCCCAGTCGGGGGCGCGGCCCTCGGCCCGCGCCGCGTAGGCGGTGGCCAGGTCGGCGCGCAGGGGACGGTCCGACCACTCGTCGGTGGCGATGTGGTGGAGGACGAGGAGCAGGACGTGCTCCCCGGGCCCGGTGGGCGCGAGGGCGGCGCGCAGCGGGAGGTCGCGGGCCAGGTCGAAGGGGCGGGCGGCCTCGGCCGCGAGGTCCTCGTACCGCACCGCCCTGAGCGGGACCGGGGCCTTTTCGGGTGACAGGACCCGCTGGTACGGGACGCCTTCGGCGGCCGGGAAGACCGTGCGCAGCGGGGCGTGGCGGGCCACGACGTCCTGGAGGGCGGCTTCGAGGGCGGCCCGGTCGAGGTCGCCGGTCAGGCGCCAGGCGGTGGGGAGGTGGTAGGCGGTGCCGGTCTCCTCGACCTGCTGGAGCAGCCACAGCCGCTGCTGCGCCGAGGAGAGCGGGAGGCGCGCGGGGACGGGGCGCGGTGCGGCGAGTGCGGGGCGCGCGGGGCCCGTCGCGGCGTCGATGCGGGCGGCGAGGCGCGCGGGGGTCGGCGCGTCGAAGACCGTGCGCGGGGAGAGGTCGGCGCCGAGCGCCGAGCGGACGCGGGCGACGAGGCGCATCGCGGTCAGGGAGTGGCCGCCGAGGGCGAAGAAGTCGTCGTCGGGGCCCACGTGCGCGTGGCCGAGCACGGCGGCGAACAGGCCGCACAGCAGTTCCTCGCGCGGCGTGCGGGGCAGCCTGCCGCCGCTCGCCGCCGGGGACGGCGGGGCGGGCAGCGCCGCCGTGTCGAGCTTGCCGTTGACGGTACGGGGCAGCGCGGCCAGGGGGACGAAGGCGCCGGGGACCATGTGGTCCAGGAGCGCGGCGGCGCAGTGGGCACGCAGCTCCCCGGCCTCCACCGTGGTGCCGGTCGCGGCGACCACGTAGGCGACGAGGCGGTCCTCACGGACGACGACGGCGGCGGCCGAGACGGCCGGGTGGCGCGTCAGTACGGCCTCGATCTCACCGGGTTCGACGCGGAAGCCGCGGATCTTGACCTGGTCGTCGGCGCGCCCGAGGAAGACGAGCGTGCCGTCGGCGGCCCGGCGCACGAGGTCGCCCGTGCGGTACATCCGCGTCCCCGCCGGGCCGTACGGGTCGGCGACGAAGCGCTCGGCGGTCAGCCCGGGGCGGCCGAGGTAGCCGCGCGCGAGGCCCTCGCCCGCGAGGTACAGCTCGCCGGGGACACCGGCAGGGGCCGGGCGCAGGGACGCGTCCAGGACGTGGGCGCGGGTGTTGTCGAGCGGCGCCGCCCACGCGCCCTCGGCGGTGTGGTGCCAGCCGTAGGCGTCGACGGCGCACTCGGTGGGGCCGTACAGGTCGTGCACGGCGGTGTCCGGGAGCGCGGTGAGGCGCCGCCACAGGGCGGGAGGCGTCGCCTCGCCGCCGACCGCGAGGACGGCGGGGACGTGGCGCTCGCGGTCGGCGGGGCCCGTCTCGGCGAGGAAGCCGTGGTGGAGGAGTTCGCGCAGGTACGTCGGGGTGAGGTCCGCGAAGTCGACGCGCGCGTCCGTCAGGCGGTCCAGCAGCGCCTCCGGGTCGCGCATCGTCGTCTCGTCCACGACGTGGAGCTCGTGTCCGGCGAGGAGCCAGAGCAGGGGCTCCCAGGAGCCGTCGAAGCTGAACGAGGCGGCGTGCAGGGCGCGCAGGAAGGCGCGGCCCGTGGTGCGCGCGGCGGGGGTGATGAGGTCGCGCAGGTGGGCGGCGTAGAGGTTGGACAGGCCCCGGTGGGTGCCGATGACGCCCTTGGGACGCCCGGTGGAGCCGGAGGTGTAGATGGTGTACGCGGCCTGATCGGGGTGGGGTGCGGGCGTGGGTACGAGGTCGCCGGCCTCGGCGGTCGCGGGTACGTCCAGGAACAGGCGTGGCACTCCCGGCGCCTCGGGCAGTTCCGCCGCGTGCTCCGTGGTCGTCACGAGGCACACCGGTGCCGCGTCGGCGAGCATGAACTCCAGGCGCTCGGCCGGGTGCGCCACGTCGAGCGGCAGGTAGGCGGCCCCGGCGGCGAGGACGCCGAGGAGCCCGGGGACCATCTCCTCGCGCGGCAGCGCGAGCGCGACGACGGCCCCGGGGGCGGTGACGTGCGGGCGCAGGCGGGCCGCGAGCGCGGTCACGGAGGCGTGCAGCGCGGCGAAGGTGGTCCGGCGCGGCGCGGTGCAGGGCCCGGTGACGAGGGCGGTGGCCCCGGGGACGCGGCGGGCGGTGTCGGCGAGGATCTCGGGCACGGAGCGGAACGCGACGGGGTGGGCTGTGTCGTTCCAGGTGCCCGTACCGTCCCAGGCGCCCGTCTCGTCCCGGACGCCCCCGGCCTTCGCGTGCTCCTCCGGCGTCAGGATGTCCAGCTCGCGCAGCGGCACGTCGGGGGTGCGGGCCGCGCGGTCCAGGAGGAGGACGAGGCGTTCGGCGAGGAGCGCGGCCGTCCCGGGGTCGGCGAGGTCGGTCGCGTACTCCAGGAGCAGCGTGATGCCGCCGTCCGCGTCGGAGGCGTCGACGAAGGTGAAGTCGAGGTCGAACTTGGCGGTGCCCGTGTCCATGTCGTACCACTCGGCGGGCAGTCCGAGGAGCGTGGCCGCGTCGCCCTCAGGGCGGTGGTGGTAGCCCAGCATCACCTGGAAGAGCGGGTTGCGGCCGGGGACGCGGGGCGGGTTGACGGCCTCCACGAGCCGGTCGAAGGGAAGGTCCTGGTGCTCGAAGGCGGCGAGGGACGACTCCCGTACGCGGGCGAGGAGTTCGGCGAAGGTGGGGGTGCCCGAGAGGTCGGTGCGCAGGACGAGGGTGTTGACGAAGAAGCCGACGAGGTCGTCGAGCGCGCCGTCGGTGCGCCCGGCGATGGGCGCGCCGAGCGGGATGTCCTCGCCCGCGCCGAGGCGGTGCAGGAGCGCGGCGGTCGCGGCCTGGAGGAGCATGAACATGCTCGTGCCGCTCGCGGCCGACAGCTCGCGCAGGGCGCGCCCGGTCGCGGCGGGCACCTCGCGGCGCACGACGGCGCCGTGCCCGGTGGGCTCGGCGGGGCGCGGCCTGTCCAGGGGCAGGGCGAGCTCCTCGGGGGCGCCGTCGAGTGCCCGGGTCCAGTAGGCGAGTTGCTGGTCGCCGAGCCGTTCCAGGAGCTGTTCCTGCCACAGCGTGTAGTCGGCGTACTGGACGGGGAGCGGGGCCCACCCGGGGGCTGCGCCCCGTGCCCGCGCGGCGTAGGCGGTGTCGAGGTCGGTGAGGAACGGCCGGTCGGACCACTCGTCGGTCGTGATGTGGTGCAGGACGAGCGCGAGCACGTGGTCCTCGGGGGCCAGCTCGAACACCTCCGCGCGGACGGGGAGTTCGCGCGTGAGATCGAAGGGGCGGCGCTGCGCGGCCTCGATGAGCGCGGGCAGTTCGGCCTCGGTGCGCGCGCTCACGGTGAGCGGCGGGTGTGCCTCCTCGGCGGGCACGAGGCGCTGGTAGGGCTCCCCCTCGCGCACCCCGACGAGGGTGCGAAGCGCTTCGTGGCGCACCGTGACGTCGTGGAGCGCCTGGCGCAGCGCCTCGGTGTCGAGGGCGCCGCGCAGCCGTACGACGAGCGGGAAGTTGTAGGCGGGGCTCGCGCCTTCGAGTTCCCGTACGAGCCACAGGCGGCGCTGCGCGGCGGACAGGGGGACGCGGCCGGGGCGCTCCGCGTGGGCGGTGAGCGCGGGACGGGCGGGCTTCCCGGTGTGCGCGCGGGCGGCGAGGAGTGCGGGGGTGGGGGCCTCGAAGAGGTCGCGGATGGCGAGTTCGGTGCCGAGTTCGGCGCGGGCGCGGCTGATGAGACGGGTGGCGAGCAGGGAGTGGCCGCCGAGGTCGAAGAAGTTGTCCTCGGCCCCGGCCTCCGGCAGCCCGAGCACGTCGGCGAAGAGGCGGCACAGCACCTCCTCGCGCGGGGTGCGGGGTCCGCGCCCGCCGCCGAGCGCGACGGCCGGCTCGGCCTCGGGCAGCGCGCGGACGTCGAGCTTGCCGTTGGCGTTCATGGGCAGCGCGTCGACGGTGACGAAGGCGGCGGGGACCATGTAGGCGGGCAGGGTGCGGCCCAGGTCGTCGCGCAGGCGGCGGACGAGCGCGGCGGTCCCGCGCGCGGCCGTGGGGTCGTTGGTGTACGGGGCACCGGAGCCGCGCGGGCGGTACAGGCCCCCGGCGAGCCGGGGCGCACCGCTCCCCGGGGCGAGGAACACGGCCTCGTACGCGCCGTCCCGCACCGACCAGGTGGTCAGCACGCGGCGGCCGGCGGCCTCTCCGATGCGGTGGACGGACTCGGGGGCGACGCCGTCCGCGCGGGTGCGGCCGTCCGGGATGCCGGTGAGGCGCAGGGCCTCCCCGGTTCCGCCGAGCAGCCTCGCCGCGTCCTCCTCCGTCGTCCAGGCCGTCTCCCGCACCGCGCCCAGGTCCGCGTCCGCCGGGCCCGCGTGGAGGACGACGTCGTAGCGGTACCGGGTCAGTTCGTTGTCGTGGTGACCGCGCTTGGTGCGCAGGTCGGCCGCGTAGCCGAGGCTCGTGAAGTAGTCCGGGTCGACGAGGAGTTCCTTCTCCAGGCGCAGGCCGCGCGCGACCGCGCGCTCCAGGTCCTCGGGGGCGGTGCCGCGCGCCCGCTGGACCTCGGTGTGGAAGGCGCGGGCGAGGCGCAGGTTGCGCACGTCGCCGACGAAGAGGGCGCCGCCGGGGGCGAGGAGGCCCATCGCGCCCTCGATCACGGCGGTCAGGTACTCGACGCCGGGGAAGTACTGGACGACCGAGTTGATGACGATCGTGTCGAAGTAGCCGGTGGGCAGGCCGCTCAGGTCGTCGGCGGGGCGGCAGCGCAGTTCCACCCGCGCCGCCAGCTCCGGGTCGGTGGACCGCAGTTCGGCCTCGATCTTGCGGATGACGGGCGCGGCGATGTCGGTCGCCCAGTACGCCTCCGCGTCCTTCGCGAGCCCCGAGAGGAGGAGCCCCGAGCCGACGCCGATCTCCAGGACGCGGCGCGGCTCCAGGGCGCGGACGCGGTCGAGCGTGGCCGCGCGCCACTCGCTCATCTCCGCGAAGGGGATGGGCTCGCCGTCGTAGGAGCTGTCCCAGCCGTCGTAGCGCTCGGTGGAGACGGCGGTGCCGATCTTCTCGTACTCGTCGGTGTAGATCTCGCGCCACTCGCCGACCTGCGCCTCCTGCGCGGCGGTTCGGGCGTCGGCCTCGGCGCCGGAGGGGACGACGTAGCCGACGAGGCGGTCCTCGCGGACGACGACGGCCGCCTGCGCGACGAGGGGGTGGCGGCTGAGCGCCGTCTCGATCTCGCCGGGCTCGACGCGGTAGCCGCGGATCTTGACCTGGTCGTCGGTGCGCCCGAGGTAGTCGAGGTTGCCGTCGGGGCGGCGGCGCAGGAGGTCCCCGGTGCGGTACATGCGGGCGCCCGGCGCGCCGAAGGGGTCGGCGACGAAGCGTTCGGCGGTCAGCCCCGGACGGCCCAGGTAGCCGCGCGCGAGCCCGGTGCCGGCGATGTACAGCTCACCGGGCACCCCGTCGGGCACGGGGCGCAGCCAGGCGTCCAGGAGGTGGGCGCGGGTGCCCCGAATGGGGCGGCCCACGGTGGGGGTCGCGCTGTCGGGGGTGCCGCCGCCGAGGGTGTTGATCGTGTACTCGGTGGGCCCGTACAGGTTGTAGCCGTAGGTGCCCTCGGTGTCGCGCAGGGCCGCCCACACGGTCTCGGGGACGGCTTCGCCGCCGAGCAGGACGAGCGGGGGCACGTGCCCTTCGAGCAGTCCCTGCTCGATGAGGAGGCGCGCGTAGGTGGGGGTCACGTTGACGACGTCCACGCGGTGCTCCGCGCAGTAGGCGACGAGCGCCTCGGCGTCGCGGCGCAGGTCCTCGTCGCACACGTGGACCTCGTGGCCCTCGACGAGCCAGAGCAGTTCCTCCCAGGACATGTCGAAGGCGAAGGAGACGGTGTGCGCGATGCGCAGGCGACGGCCCCCGGCGGCGGCGACGGCCGGGGCGAAGACCTCCTTCTGGTGGTTGATCTGCATGTTCGTCAGTCCCCGGTACGGGGTGACGACGCCCTTGGGGCGGCCGGTGGAGCCGGAGGTGTAGATGACGTACGCGGGGTGTTCGAGGCTGAAGCGGCGGCACACGGGGGTGTCGGGCAGCGCGGCGAGTTCGGCTTCCACGGCGGGGTCGTCGAGCAGGAGGCGCGGGGTGTCCCCGGCGAGCCTCGCGGAGACCTCCGTACGGCTGAGCAGGAGCAGCGGGCGGGCGTCGGCGAGCATGTCCGCGAGCCGGTCGGCGGGGTGGTCCAGCTCCAGGGGCAGGTACGCGGCGCCCGTGCGCAGGACGGCGAAGAGCGCCACGACCATGTCGAGCGAGCGGGGCAGCGCGAGCGCGACGACGCGCTCGGGGCCGGCGCCGCGCGCGATCAGCAGCCGTGCGGTGCGGTTGACGGCCGCGTCGAGCGCGGCGTAGGTGAGCGTGCGCGCGCCGAAGACGAGGGCCGTGGCCTCCGGGGTGCGGGCGGCCTGCTCGGCGAGGAGGTCGGCGACGGTCTTCTCGGGCACCTCGGCCTCGCTCGCGGCCCGCTCGGCGCGCAGCGCGGCGTCTTCGGCGGGCAGCAGCGCGTCGAGGGAGCCGACCGGCGCGGTGAGATCGGCGCTCAGGCGGTCCACGAGGAGCGTGAAGCGGTCGAGAAGGGCGTGCGCCCGCTCGGCGGGGATCAGGTCGGGGCGGTGGCTCAGCGAGACGGTGACGCGCTCGCCGGGGGTGACGACGAGGGTGGCCGGGTAGTGGGTCGCGTCGACGTTGGCGACGGCGCTCGCGCCGTGGCGGGTGCGGAGGGCTTCGAGGCGGTCCTCGGTGTCGTTGTCGCGCAGCACGAAGAGGGTGTCGAAGAGCTTGCGGTGCCCTGTCTCGGCCTGGAGCACGCCGAGGCTGAGGTGTTCGTACGGCATGAGGCCGAGGCGTTCGTCCTGGACGCGGCGCAGCAGGCCGAGGACGGACTCGGCGGGGTCGAGCGCCACGCGGGTGGGGACGGTGTTGAGGAAGAGGCCGATGATGCGGCCGACCTCGGGCACCTCGCTGGGGCGGCCCGCCACGGTCGTGCCGAAGACGACGTCGGTGCGCCCTGTCGCGGTGGCGAGGGTGAGTCCCCAGGCGGCGTTGAGGAAGGTGTTGAGGGTCAGCCCGTGGACGCGTCCCGCCTCGCGCAGGCGGGCACCGAGCGCGGCGGGGAGTCGCACGTCGAGCTGTTCCGGGATGACGGGTTCGAGCCCGTCCGGGGCCCCGGGCGCGAGGAGCGTCGGCTCGTCGAGCCCGGCGAGCGCGGTGCGCCAGGCGGCGGTGGCGGCGGTGTCGTCCTGGCGGGCGAGCCAGGTCAGGTAGTCCTGGTAGCTGCCGGGGGCGGGCAGCGCACGGGCGTCGCCCCCGTTCTCGTAGAGCGCGAACAGCTCGTCGAGGAAGAGCCAGGCGGACCAGCCGTCCCACAGGATGAGGTGGCGGCCGATGACGAGCCGGTCGCCGCGCGCGTCGCCGAGGCGCAGGAGGAGCAGCCGGAAGAGCGGGGGCGCGGACAGGTCGAAGCGGCGGGCGCGCTCGGCGTCGGTCAGCTCCCTGACGCGGGCGTCCTGTTCCTCGGCGGGCAGCCCGGAGAGGTCCACCTCTTCGAGCGGGACGGCCGGGGTCTCGACGATGAACTGCGCGGGCGCGTCGAGTCCTTCGCTCGTGAAGCCGGCGCGCAGGCCCGGGTTGCGGTCCAGGAGGGTGCGCACGGCGGCGCGGAGGCGGCCGGTGTCGAGGCGGGTGGCGAAGTCGAAGGTCTCGTGGACGGTGTAGACGTCGAGGGCGCCCTCGTCGTACGCGGAGTGGAAGAACAGGCCCTCCTGGAGGGGAGCCAGGGGCCACACGTCGGTGACGGCGGCGGGGGCGGCGAGCGCGCGGAGGCGGGCGAGCGCGGCCTCGGGGAGGACGAGCGACGCGGCGGGCCCGGCCGCCTCGGGGGCGGTGCGCGCCGGGGCGCAGTGCGCGGCGACGGCGGCGGGGGTGCGGTGGGTGAAGATGTCGCGCGGGCTGACGTCGAGCCCGGCGGCGCGGGCGCGGCTCGCGACGCCGATGGAGCTGATGCTGTCGCCGCCGAGCCGGAAGAAGTCGTCGTCGGGTCCGAGGTCGTCGAGGCCGAGCACGGCGGCGAAGACGGCGACGAGCGCTTCCTCCCGCGCGTTCGCGGGGGCGCGGCGCACGGCGCGCGCGGCCTCGGGCGCGGGCAGCGCGGCCTGGTCGAGCTTGCCGCTCGGGGTGAGGGGCAGGTCGGCGAGGACGACGTAGTCCTCGGGCACGAGAGCGGCGGGCAGCGCACGGGCGAGCGCGGCGCGCAGCGCCTCGGGCTCCGGCTCCGGGGTGCCGATGGCGGGGACGACGTAGGCGACGAGGCGCTGTTCGCGGACGAGCACGGCGCCGCGCGCGACCGAGGGGAGGCGTGTGAGGGCGGCTTCGATCTCGCCGGGTTCGATGCGGTTGCCGCGCAGCTTGACCTGCCGGTCGGTGCGGCCTAGGTAGTCGAGCGTGCCGTCCGGACGGCGGCGCACGAGGTCGCCGGTGCGGTACATGCGGGCGCCCGGCTCGGTGGCGTACGGGTCGGCGACGAAGCGCTCGGCGGTGAGCGCGGGGCGGCGGTGGTAGCCGCGGGCGAGCTGGACGCCGGTGAGGTACAGCTCGCCGGGGACGCCGTCGGGGACCGGGCGCAGGCAGGGGTCGAGGACGCGCAGGCCGGTGTTCCACACGGGGCGGCCGATGGGCACTGTCGTGCCGGGGGCGCCGTCGAAGGCGTGGTGCGTGACGTCGACGGCGGCCTCGGTGGGCCCGTACAGGTTGTGCGGGGGCACCCCGGTGAGCGCGGTCCAGCGGGCGGCGGTGTGCCGGGACAGGGCCTCCCCGCTGCTGAACACGAGCCGGAGCGAGGCCGCCCAGGACGGGTCGGCCGTCACCTCGTCGGAGGCGAGGAACGCCTCCAGCATCGAGGGGACGAAGTGCATCGCCGTGACGCCCTCGGCGCGCACGGTGCGGGCGAGGTAGGCGGGATCGCGGTGGCCCTCGGGCGCGGCGAGGACGACGGCCGCTCCCTCGCGCAGCGCCCAGAAGAACTCCCACACACTGACGTCGAAGCTGGCGGGGGTCTTCTGGAGCACGCGGTCGGCGGCGGTGAGGCCGTACGCGCCCTGCATCCAGGCGAGGCGGTTGGCGAGCGCCCGGTGGGTGACGACGACGCCCTTGGGGCGGCCCGTGGAGCCCGAGGTGTGGATGAGGTAGGCGGGGTGGTCGGGACCGGCCTCCGCGTACGGGGCGGCATCCACAGGCGAGGTGGCCGCCGGGTCCGGGGCGTTCGCGTCGTCGTCCGGGGCCGGGTGCCCCTCGCCGTCCACGAGGACCGTGGCGAGTCCGTGGCCGGCGGGCAGGCGTCCGGCGTCCGCCGAGGTCGTGACGACGGTGCGGGCGCCCGAGTCGGCGAGGACGTGGGCGATGCGCTCGGCGGGGTGGTCGAGGTCGATCGGCACGTACGCGGCACCGGACTTGAGGACGCCGAGCAGCGCGACCATGAGTCCGGCCGAGCGCGGCACCGCGACGGCGACGAACTCCTCGGGCCGGGCGCCCCGGGCGCGCAGCCGCCGGGCCAGCGCCTCGGCCCGGGCGTCGAGCGCGGCGTAGGTGAGACGTGTCCCCTCGTGCACGACGGCGGTCGCCTCCGGCGTGCGGGCGGTCTGCGCGGCGACGGCGGCGGGGAGCGTGAGGGGCTCCACCTCGCGGCCCTCGCCCGCGCCGAGCGCGGCGATGCGGGCGTGCTCCTCGGCGCCGAGCAGGTCCAGCGCGGCGGCGGGGCGCGCGGTGTCGTCGGCGAGCGCGTCGAGTACGCGGGTGAGGCGCTCGGCGAGCAGGCGCACCGCGTCCCCGTCGACGCGTGCGGCGTGGTGCTTGAGCCGCAGGTCGAGGCGGCGGCCCGGCTTCACGACGAGGGCGAGCGGGTAGTGCACGGCGTCGTGGAAGGTGTGCCCGGTGAGGCGGACGGTGCCGGTGGGGTCGCTCAGGCCGGTGTCGGCCGGGTAGTTCTCGAACACGACGAGGGTGTCGAAGAGTTCGCCCTCGCCCGCGTGACCGGCGAGGCGCTGGATCTCGGCGAGCCCGAGGTGCTGGTGGTCGAGGAGCGTGCCCTGCTCGCGCTGGAGGCGTTCCAGGACGGTGCCGAGCGAGTCTCCGGGGGCCCAGACGAGGCGGGTGGGCAGGGTGTTGATGAAGAGGCCCGCCATCGACTCGATCCCGTCCACGGCGGCGTCGCGCCCCGACACCGTGGTGCCGAAGACGACGTCCTGACGGCCGGTGAGCCCGGACAGGAGCAGTCCCCAGGCGGCCTGCACGACGGTGCCGAGCGTGACGCCGTGCGCGCGGGCACGGGCGGTGAGGCGCGCGGTGGTGGCCTCGGGCAGTGCGACGCGCACCTGGGCGGGCTCGATGGGCCCGGCGGGCGGGGCGGCGACGAGGCGGGTCGCCTCCTCGACCCCGGCGAGCGCGGTGCGCCAAGCGGTGCGCGCGGCCTCGCGGTCGGCGCGCGCGAGGTGGGCGAGGTGGGCGCGGTACGGGGCGACCTCGGGCAGCGCGGCGGGCTCGTCCCCGTACAGCGCGAGGAGTTCGCGGTGCAGGACGGGCAGCGACCAGCCGTCGGCGACGATGTGGTGGAAGGTGAGCACGAGCCGGCTGTGCGCCTCGTCGAGGCGGATCAGGGCGCAGCGCAGCAGGGGCGGGTGCGCGAGGTCGAAGCGGTGGGCGCGTTCGGTGGCGGCGACGGCCTCGGCGAGGGCGGGGTCGCGGCCCGTGAGGTCGGTCTCGCTCCAGGGGAGGTCGAGGCCGGTCGCGACGACCTGCGCGGGGCGGCCGTCCGGGAGCGGGCGGAAGCAGGCGCGCAGCGGTGCGTGGCGGTCGAGGAGACGCTGCGCCGCGCGGCGCAGGAGGGTCGCGTCGACGGGGCCCTCAAGGTCGATGACCTGCTGGACGACGTAGGCGTCGTGCGCGGCGCCGTCGAGCACGGCGTGGAAGTAGAAGCCCTCCTGGAGCGGCCCGAGCGGCAGGACCTCGGCGATGTCCAGTGGCCCGGGGCCCTGGAGCGCGGCGAGTTCGGCCTCGGTCGGCGGGTCCCAGGGCAGGTCTGCGGGGTCCTGCGCGGTGGCGGAGGCGGTGCGCGCGGCGGTGGCGAGCTGGGCGACCGTACGGTGCCGGAAGACGTCGCGCGGGGTCAGTTCGAGACCGGCGCGGCGGGCCCGGACGAGGAGCTGGATGGCGACGATGCTGTCCCCGCCGAGCGCGAAGAAGTCGTCGTCGGCGGTGACCGAGGCAAGGCCGAGCGTCTCCGCGTAGAGGCGGCACAGGAGGCGCTCGCGCGCGGTGCGCGGGGGCCGGCCGGTGCTGAGGAGCCCGTAGTCGGGGACGGGCAGCGCGGCGGCGTCGAGCTTGCCGCTCGGGGTGACGGGGAGGCGGTCGAGCGGGACGAAGGCGGCGGGCACCATCGAGGCGGGCAGGGCCTCGGCGGCGTGGGCGCGCAGCGCGGCCATGAGCGCGGCGACGTTGCGGAAGGGGGCGGGGCGGTTGGCGTGCGGGTGGGGGCGGCCGGGGAGGTAGAGCGGGCCCGCCGGGGGCTCGCCCGCGGGGGCACCGTCCCCCGCCTCCGGCGCGAAGACGGCGTCCACGCTGCCGTCCTCCGCGTCGGCCGCCCAGGTGAGCGCCGCGCGGTGGCCGTGGCGTACGGCGGTCTCGTGGAGGGTCTCGGGGTCGATGCCGGGGCCGCCCGTGCGGCTGCTGTCGTCGAGCCTGCCGAGGGCGGCGAGGTCGGGGGCGAGGCGGGCGTTGGGGATGCCGGTGACGCGCAGGGGCGCGGTCCGGGCGGCGAGCGCGGCGCCGAGCGCTTCGGGCGTGCCGAGCGCGGACCACGGCAGCGTCTCGGGGACGGGCGCGGCCGGAGCGGTCCCGGGCCTGAGCACGACGTCGTAGCGGTAGCGCGTCAGCTCGTTGTGGTGGGTGCCGCGCTTGACGCGTATGTCGGCGGCGAAGCCGTCGAGCGTCGCGAAGTAGTCAGGGTCGAGGAGGAGTTCGCCCTCCCAGGCCACGGCACGGTCGACGGCGGCGCGCAGTGCCTCCTTGTCGTCGGCGGGGGTGCGGCCGGCCTCGATGGCGGCGGCGAGGGTGCGGTGCAGGCGCAGGTTGCGTACGTCGCCGACGAAGAGCGCTCCGCCGGGGGCGAGGAGCCGGGCGGCCGAACGGAGCACGCCCGTCAGGTAGTCGGCGCCGGGGAAGTACTGGACGACGGAGTTGACGACGATCGTGTCGAAGTGCCCCTCGGGCAGCCCGTCCAGCTCGTGCGCGGGACGGGCGCTCAGCGTGACCCTGCCCGCGAGCGCGGGAACGGCGTCGACCTGGGCGCGCAGGGCCCGGACGGCTTCCTCGGAGAGGTCCGTGCCCCAGTACTCGGCGCAGTCGGGGGCGAGGCGGGACAGGAGCAGCCCGCTGCCGACGCCGATCTCCAGCACCCGCCGGGGGCGCAGCTCCCTGATGCGGGCGACGGTCGCGTCCCGCCACTCGCGGAGGTCGTCGAGCGGCAGCGGCCTGCCGTCGTACATGCTGTTCCAGCCCGCGAAGTTCTCCTCGAAGCCCTCCGAACCCGCAGCGGAGTAGAGGAGTTCGTGCACGTCCTTCCACTCGGCGAGGGCCTCGTCCGCCTCCGCGGCGAGCGAGGGGACGACGTAGGCGGCGAGGCGGCGGTCGCCCGGGCGGTCCTCGCGGACGACGACGGCGGCCTGGCCGACGGCGGGGTGGGCGCGGAGCACCGACTCGATCTCGCTGGGCTCGACGCGGAAGCCGCGGATCTTCGTCTGGTTGTCGGCGCGGCCGTGGAACTCCAGGCGTCCGTCCGCCTTCCAGCGCACGAGGTCGCCGGTGCGGTACAGCCGCTCGCCGGGGGCGCCGAAGGGGTCGGCGACGAAGCGTTCGGCGGTGAGCGCGGGGCGGCCGAGGTAGCCGCGCGCGAGCCCGGCTCCTCCGAGGTACAACTCGCCGACGACACCGGCGGGTACGGGGCGCAGCGCGGCGTCCAGGACGTAGGCGCGGGTGCCGGGGTCGGGGACGCCGATGGGCACGAGGGTGCCGGCGGGCGTGTCCGGGTCGCACAGGCCGAGGGTGGAGTTGGTCGTCGCCTCGGTGGGGCCGTACGCGTTGAACATCATCCGGCCGCGCGCGTAACGCCCCACGAGTTCGGGCGAGACGCGCTCGGTGCCCGCCAGGAGGGTCGCGGTGGGCGGCAGTTCGATGTCCTCGGGCATCGCGGCGAGGAGGGCGGGCGGCAGGATCATGAAGGTGATGCCGTGCGCGTGCGCGTAGTCGGCGAGCGGGGCGCCGGGGACACGGCGGTCGGCGGGGACGACCACGAGCCTGCCGCCGGAGAGCAGGCCGAGGCACAGGTCCCAGAAGGCCACGTCGAAGCTGGGCGAGGCGAACTGGAGGACGCGGCTGTGCGGCCCGGTCCCGAAGCGCTCGCGCTGTGTCGCGACGAGCTTGGCGACACCGCCGTGCGAGAGGACGACGCCCTTGGGGCGCCCGGTCGAGCCCGAGGTGTAGATGACGTAGGCGGCGTGCGCGACGGTGAGCCCGGCGGCGGAGGCGGGGTCGTGCGCGGGATGGCCCGCGAGTTCGGCGACGGTCTCCGGGGCGTCGAGCACGAGGGCCTCGGTACCGTCGGGGAGCGGGGGGAGGTCAGGGAGCGTGTCGGCGGTGGTGACGAGGCAGACGGGGCGGGCGTCTTCGAGCATGTAGGCGACGCGGTCCGCCGGGTAGTCGGTGTCGACGGGCAGGTAGGCGGCGCCCGCCTTCAGCACGGCGACCTCGGCGACGATCATGTCCGCCGAGCGCGGGACGGCGAGGGCGACGACCCGCTCGGGACCGGCGCCCCGGGCCACAAGGGCGTGGGCGAGGCGGGCCGCGCGGGCGTCGAGTTCCGCGTAGGTGAGCTGTTCTTCCTCGTGGACGAGGGCGATCTCGCCGGGGCGCGCGGCGACCTGCTCGGCGAACAGGCGCGGCCAGGTGAGCGCGGGCACGTCGTGGGCGGTGGCGTTCCACTCGACGAGCACGCGGTGGCGCTCGGCCTCGTCGAGGAGCGCGAGCGCGGCGAGCGGGGTGCCGGGCCGGGCGCTCGCGTCGGCGAGGAGGGTCGCGTAGTGGCCGAGGACGCGGTCGACGGTGGCGGGCGTGAAGAGCGCGGTGGCGTACTCGGCGCGGATCTCCTCGTCGGTCACGGTGAGGGCGAGGTCGAGCGGGCCGCCCTCGTCCCAGGCGGCGGGCCCGAAGCCGGTGGCGCACAGCACGGTGCCGCCCCGGCCCTCCTCCGGGGCGAGCAGGGCGAGGAGCGCGGCGGTGGGCAGCCGGTGGGCCTCGGCCCGCGCGCGGACCTCGGCGACGTGGGCGCGCAACTCGGCGAAGGTCAGGGCCCCGTGGACGGTGAGGCGCAGCGGCAGCCCGTCGTACGCGACCGTCAGGTCCCGCGCGCCGCCGCCGTAGCGGTGGAGGAGGGCGACGAAGGCGGCGAGGCGGGTGAGTTCGTCGGGGGCCTGGGCGGGCGCGGCCGTCCCGGCGGAAGGCGTATCCGTCCCGGAGGAAGGCGCGGCCGTCCCGGCGGACGGTGTCGCCGTCGTCCCCTCGGTGCCCGCGTCCGTCCCAAAAGCCCGCGTACGCACGGCGCGTGGGCCCCCCGTGCGCGGGTGCGGGAAGTCCTGCGGGAGGGAGATACCGGGGACCTCGGCGGCGAAGCGCCCGGTCCAGTAGTCCTCGGCCGTCGTGGACGCGGTGGCAAGGGATTCCCGGTTACGCGTGTTGCCCGACACAGCTGTGCGCGCCTCCTGATCGGTACGGAGCGGCCCAAGCGGAACCGCGACCTTCCGCATAGTAAGGTAAGGGTTGCCTAACTCAACAGGGCATCAGGGGGGCGACTCACGTCACAGCGACTGAGGTTACGCTTACCTAACCTGTGTGCGCGGGCACCGGCGTCGGCGACGCCGGCGGTCCAGGGCCACGACGGTGCCGACGGCGGAAGGCGGGAACGGCCTTGACCACGGCGGAAGGCGGACAAGGGCATGGAGACCGGCACGTGACCTCAGGCGGAAGACTTCGCACCACGGCCCTGGTGGCACTCCTCGTCGCCCTGCTCGTGGTCCTGTCGCTGCTCTCCGTGGCGCTCGGGGCGCTGAGCATCCCGCTCGGCGACGTCGTGCGCACCCTCGCCGGGCGGCCGCCCGACCGGCTCACGGACAACGTGATCTGGTCCGTGCGCGTGCCCCGCACGCTGCTCGGCCTCACAACGGGCGCGGCGCTCGGCATGGCGGGCGCGCTCATGCAGGCCCTGACGCGCAATCCGCTCGCCGATCCCGGGATTCTCGGCGTGAGCGCGGGCGCCTCCTTCGCCATCGTCGTCTCCGTCGCCGTCTTCGGGGTCGCGTCGCTGTACGGCTACGTGTGGTTCGCCTTCGGCGGTGCCCTCGTCGCCAGCGTCGTGGTCTTCCTCCTGGGACGCCTGGGACGGTCGGGGGCGACGCCGGTCAAACTGGCCCTCGCCGGAGTCGCCGTCACCTCGCTGCTCTCCTCGCTCACGAGCGCCGTCGTCCTCACCGACGAGGACGCCCTGGACCGGTACCGCTTCTGGTCGGCGGGCACGCTCGCCGACCGCGACGCGGGCGACCTCACGCGCGTCCTGCCGTTCCTCGCCGTCGGCGCGCTGCTCGCCCTCGCGTGCGCCCCCGCGCTCAACAGCCTCGCGCTCGGCGACGACGTGGCCGCCTCGCTCGGCAGGCGGCTCGGGCTCGTACGGCTCCAGGGGGTGACCGCGATCGTGCTGCTCACCGGGGCATCGGTCGCCGTCATCGGCCCCGTGGTCTTCCTCGGTCTCGTCGTCCCGCACCTCGCCCGGGTGCTCGCGCAGTGGGCCGGGACCGGCCCCGACCACCGCTGGCTGCTCCCGCTGTCGGCCGCGCTCGCGCCCGTCCTGCTCCTGTCCGCCGACCTCGTGGGGCGGATGGTGGACCGGCCCTCGGAGATCCAGGCCGGGGTCCTCGTCGCCTTCATCGGCGGGCCGTTCTTCATCGCCCTGGTCCGCCGCCGGAAGCTCGCGGAGGTATAGCCCGTGTCCGCCCCCTCCTCCTGCGCGGCGCCCCGGAGCGCCCCCGCGAAGCGCCCCGTCCTGCGCGACCGCCCCTTCCGGTGGCGCACTCCCCCCGTCTCCGGCGTGCTGCGCCCGCGCCTGCTCCTCACGGGAAGCGCGCTCGCCGTCGGCACGTTCGCGCTCTTCTGCTGGGGGCTCGCGCTCGGCGACTACCCGGTGAGCCTCACCGGGGTCGTCAAGGCCCTCTTCGGCGCGGGCGACGCGGGAACGCTCGGCGTCGTACGGGATCTGCGCCTGCCGCGCGCTCTCACCGGGCTCCTCGTCGGGCTCGCCTTCGGCGTCTCGGGCGCCGTCTTCCAGACGATGACGCGCAACCCGCTCGCGAGCCCCGACATGATCGGCCTCACGGAGGGCGCGGGCACCGCCGTGGTCGCCGCCGTCGTCCTCGGCTGGACCGGCGGCCTCGGGCTCTCCGCGCTCGGCCTGCTCGGCGCCCTCGCGACCGCGCTCCTCGTCTACGCGCTGGCCTGGAAGGGCGGGGCGACCGGCTACCGCATCATCCTCGTCGGCATCGGCGTCTCCTGGATCTGCACGAGCGCGACGGACTTCCTCGTCGCGCGCGGCAACCGCTTCGAGGCGCAGGCCGCGCTCGGCTGGCTCGTCGGCAACCTCAACGGCCGTACGTGGGGCCAGGTCGACACCCTCGCCCTCGCCCTCGTCGTGCTGCTGCCGCTCTCCCTCGGCCTCGGCCGCTGGATGCGGACGCTCCAGCTCGGCGACGACGTCGCCGCCGGGCTCGGCACGCCCGTGCAGCCGGTGCGGCTCGCCCTGCTGCTCACCGGGGTCGGTCTCGTCGCCTTCGGCACGGCGGCGGCGGGCCCGGTCGCCTTCGTGGCGCTCGCCTGTCCGCAGATCGCCCTGCGGCTCGCCGGCACCGCGGCGCCGCCCCCGCTCGTCTCCGGTCTCACCGGCGCGTTCGTCGTCCTCGGCGCCGATCTCCTCGCGCGCGAGGCGATCCCGGGGACCGAGCTGCCGGTCGGGATCGTCACCGGCGCCCTCGGCGCCCCCGTCCTGCTGTGGCTGCTCATCCGCGTCAACCGCGCGGGCTCTGGAGGCTGAACCCATGTCGCTCACCGAGCCGAAGGGACCCGAGCTGCGCGCCCGGGACCTGCACCTCTCCTACGACGGCCGCCCGGTCGTCACCGGCCTCGACCTCACCGTGCCGACCGGCAAGGTCACGGCCGTCGTGGGCGCCAACGCCTGCGGCAAGTCCACGCTCCTGCGCGCGCTCGCCCGTCTCCTCGCCCCCCGCGAGGGTGTCGTCGAACTCGACGGCGCGGCACTGCGGTCGGTGCCCACGAGGGAACTCGCCCGCAAGCTCGGCATCCTGCCGCAGTCCCCGGTCGCGCCCGAGGGCCTCACGGTCGGGGACCTCGTGGGGCGCGGCCGGGCCCCGCACCAGACGTGGTGGCGGCAGTGGTCGAAGGCGGACGAGGAGGCGGTGGAGGCGGCGCTCGCGGCGACCGGGCTCACCGAGCTGGCCGACCGCGCCGTGGACGAGCTGTCCGGCGGTCAGCGGCAGCGCGCGTGGATCGCGATGGCGGTCGCGCAGGGCACCCCCGTCCTGCTCCTGGACGAGCCCACGACGTACCTCGACCTCGCCCACCAGGTCGACGTCCTCGACCTCGTGACGGACCTCAACAGGCGCGAGGGCCGCACGATCGTGATGGTCCTGCACGACCTCGACCAGGCGTGCAGGTACGCCGACCACGTCATCGCGATGAAGAGCGGCCGGATCGTCGCGCAGGGCCCGCCCGCCGAGGTCGTCACGGAGGCGATCGTGGAGGACGTCTTCGGGCTCCGCTGCCGCGTCACCACGGACCCGGTCAGCCACACGCCGCTCGTCATCCCGCTCAGCAGGCACCACGGGAGCGGGGACGGCGGTGCGGGGCGGGAGGACGGACAGGCGGCGCGAGCCGCAAGCCAGGACGACGGCGGTGCGGGGCGCGACGCCGACGCCACGGTCCCGCCCCGCGCCCCGGAGGGCTCGGCGGTCCCGGTCGGCGCCGGGACCGCCGCCTCTCAGGGCCGCGACGTCAAGTAGCCGCCCATCGTGCGGAAGTAGTCCCGCGCCGCGTACTCCGTCCCGTCCTCCGTCCGCACCCGTCGCACGAGCAGCCCGGGGTGCCGCCCCGTGTGCGCCTCGGGCCCCGCGACGACCACCACGCCGTCGCCCTCGCGGATGAAGATCCGGCCGGGCGTGCCCCCGTAGCGACCCTCGGAGACACCCGCCGAGACGATGCGCAGGCGCTTGCCCCGGTGGAAGGCGTACGCGTTCGGGTACGGGTCCGACTGGGCCCGTACCAGGCGCTCCAAGCGCTCGGCGGGCCACTGGAAGTCGATGCGGCTGTCCTCGTCGGCGCGCTTGTGGAAGAAGCTCGCGCGGGCGCGGTCCTGCGGCACCCACTGGCCCGCGTCCCGCCCCGAGGCGATGAGGTCGAGCGATTCGCGCACGAGGGGTTCGATGAGGTCGACCGTGCGGTGGAAGAGGTCCGTCGCCGTGTCGTCGGGCCCGACGGGCACCGAGCGCTGCACGAGCACGTCGCCCGCGTCGAGTTCGGCGTTCATGCGGTGCGCCGTGACGCCGACGCGCTCCTCGCCGTTGATGAGCGCCCAGATGATCGGCGAGAAGCCCGCGTAGGCCGGGAGCAGCGAGTCGTGGATGTTGAGCGTGCCGTGCGGCGGCAGGTCGAACAGTTCGGGCGGCAGCCAGGTGCGCCAGTTGTTGGCGACGATGATGTCCGGGCGCGCTTCCCGTACGGCGGCGAGGAGTTCCTCGTCGTCGGGCCGGTTGCGCAGCAGGACGGGCACGCCGTGCTTCTCGGCGAGTTCGGCGACGTTGTCGTCCCAGATCTTCTCGTAGGCGTGCTCACTCCTCGGGTGCGTGACGACGAGCGCCACCTCGTGCCCGGAGTCGAGCAGCGCCCGCAGCGTGCGATGACCCCAGGTCTGGTAGCCGAGCATGACGACCCGCATATGTGCATCCCTCCACGACCGCATTGCTAGGTAAGCCTTACCTTATCTAACATGACGTTGCCTGAGGAGGCGATGCAAAGGTGAACGCACCGGTTACGGGTTCCGAGCCCGTCCACGACCTTGTCGGGATCGGCTTCGGCCCGTCGAATCTCGCCCTGTCCATAGCCGTTGAGGAACACAACGCGCAGCTCGCGGCGGACCGCCGCCTCGACGCGCTGTTCCTGGAACGCCAACCCCGCTTCGGCTGGCACCGGGGGATGCTGATCGACGACGCGACGATGCAGGTGTCCTTCCTCAAGGACCTCGTCACGCTGCGCAATCCGACCAGCGACTACAGCTTTCTGTGCTTCCTGCGCGAGCGAGGGCGCCTGATCGACTTCCTGAACCAGAAGACGCTCTTCCCGCTGCGCGCCGAGTTCCACGAGTACTTCGAGTGGGCGGCGGCGCGGGTGGCGCACCAGGTCTCGTACGGGAGCGAGGTCGTGGCCGTGGACCCGGTGCGCGCCGACGACGGCGAGGTGACGTGCTTCGACGTCACGAGCCGGGACGCCGGGGGCGCGCGCACGACGCACCGGGCGCGCAACATCAGCCTCGCGCTGGGCCTGGAGGCGCACGTGCCGCCGGGCCTGAGCCTCGGCGAACGCGTCTGGCACAACAGCACGCTGATCCCGCGCGCCGAGGAACTGGCGCGCTCGGGCGCCCCGGTGCGGCGCGCGGTCGTGCTCGGCGCGGGGCAGAGCGCCGCCGAGTCGGTGGACTACCTGCACCGCACGTTCCCGGACGCCGAGGTGTGCTCGGTCTTCGCCAAGTACGGGTACACGCCCGCCGACGACAGCCCCTTCGCCAACCGCGTCTTCGACCCCGACGCGGTGGACGTCTACTTCTCGGCGCCCTCGGAGGTGAAGCAGTCCCTGCTCGACTACCACCGCTCGACCAACTACTCGGTCGTCGACATGGACCTCATCGAGTCGCTCTACGCGACCGCGTACCGCGAGAAGGTCGCCGGGCGCGAGCGCCTGCGCTTCCTCAACGTCTCGCGGATCAGGGAGGTCTCCCCGGGGGCGCCCCTCGACGTCACGGTGGAGTTCCTGCCCACGGGCGAGCAGGAGGTGCTGGCGACCGACATCCTCGTCCTCGCCACCGGTTACCGCCCGCGCGACCTCGGCGCGCTGCTCGGCGACGCGGCGAAGCTGTGCCTGCGCGACGACGGCGACGCGCTGCGCGTGGACCGCGACCACCGCGTGGAGACCGCGCCCGAGGTCACGGCCGGCATCTACCTCCAGGGCGGCACGGAGCACACCCACGGCCTCACGAGCACCCTCCTGTCCACCGTGGCGGTCCGGGCGGAGGAGATCCACCGCTCGCTCCTCGACGGGCGGAAGGTGGCGGCGGCGGTCTGAGACGCGGACGGCTGCCGCGCCGGGCTCCGGCGCGGCACCCCGCCAGGCCCGGTACGGTCAGGGGCCCGGGACCGCTCCACGAGCCCCGAGGGCGGCGCCCCCCGTCGCGTGCGCCCGACGACGTTCGCTCTCTGCCCCGTGACGCCCCGGCCCGACGGCAGAGGTCGCGCTCCCCTGCGGGGCGGCCCGGTCCCTCGGTCCCCTCCGGTCTCGCGCGCTCTTCCGCCCGGCTTGCCCTCGCGGCGCCCCCGGGCGGAAGGTGGGGCGGACGAACGGGGGAGGCACATGGGCAGGCGGCCGGGCGGGCGCGTGACGTTCCGGGCCATCGCGGACGAGGCGGGCGTGTCGATCGCGACGGTCTCGCGCGTGGTCAACGGGAGCACGCGGGTCTCCGAAGGGACGCAGCGGGCGGTACGCGAGGCCGCGCAGCGGCTCGGGAGCGGCTTCGCGCGGACGCGGGGCGGCGCGCCGCCCGTGCTCGTCTACTGCCCGTACGCGCTGACCGACTACTTCGGCACGATCGTCACGTCCGTCGTGGAGACCCTGGCCCTGCACGGCCGCCGTGCGCTCGTGCTCGCGGGCGAGAGCGCGCAGGACGACACCTCGGCACTGCTCGCGCTGCCCGAGCAGCAGGGGATCGCGGGCGCCGTGCTCGTCCTGCCGCCGGGTTCGACGCACGATCTGGAGGTGCTGCACGCGCGCCGCTACCCGCTCGTCGTGGTGGACCCGCGCGCCGAACTGCCCGAGACCGTCGCCTCCGTCTCTGCGGCGCACGCGGCGGGGGCGCGGCGCGTGACGCGGCACCTGCTCGGTCTCGGCCACCGCAGGATCGGCTTCATCGGCGGCCCCGGCGACTGGCTCGCGAGCCGCAACCGCCTGGTCGGCCACACCGCCGCGCTCGGCGAGAGCGGGCTCCTGCCCGACCCCGCGCTCCTGGCCGCGATCACCGAGCCCACGACCCACGAGGGCCACACGGCGGCCCGGCTGCTCCTGTCCCGCGATCCCCGCCCGACCGCGCTCGTCGCGTTCAACGACAAGACGGCTGCGGGGGCGATCCGCGCGGCGCGCGAGGCGGGGCTCACGGTTCCCGGGGATCTCTCGGTCACGGGGTTCGACGACAGCGAGCTGGGCCAGAGCATCACGCCCGCACTCACGACGGTCCGCCAGCCCCTTGAGGAGATGGGGCGCATGGCGGTCTCGCTGCTCGTCCGCCTCGTCGCGGGCCACGCGGTCGACACGCTGCACGTCGAACTCGCCACGCCTCTCGTGGTGCGGGACTCGACGGCGCCACCCTCGGCCGCATGTCGCGTTTGAAACGGAAAACGGCGGCGGGTGCACCCTCACCGCCCCGCCCGGCTCCATCCCTTGCACGCGAGGACGGGCCGGACGAACGCCGGACGGCCTTCCAGCGGGTCCCGGCAACGCGCCTGACCTGCGGCGTTCTCAATTCCCTTGTGTGTACACGTCGTTGCTCTTGACGCTCCCCCGACGCCCCTCTAACTTCACCGGTTGTACGCAGCAGTCCGCCTCGCGCATGTAAAGGTTTCACGGCTGTTCCTCCGGCCGGTCCTCCTTCCCCACCCCCCACCGCCCCAGGAAGGACACCCCCATGTCTCCTGCCCGTACCCGACCGAGCACCCGCCGCAGACGGCGCCCCCGGACGCTCGCGACGGCCGCGACCGTCGTGCTGCTCGGCGCCGGGACCCTCGTCGCCGTGGACGGCACCGCCGCGAGCGCGGCGACACCGGGGCCGGTCGTCAACCAGGGCAACGGCAAGTGCCTCGACGTGAAGGACGGTTCGACCGCCGACGGCACCCCGGCCCAGATGTGGACCTGCTCCCCGGGCCCCAACCAGACGTGGACGCTCGACGACAACGGCTCGCTCACGGCCAAGGGGAAGTGCCTCGACCTCGTGAACGGCGGTACCGCGAACGGGACCGCCGCCCACCTGTGGACCTGCTACGACTCGCTCGCCTCGCAGAAATGGCAGTACACGGGCGGGCAGTTCGTGAACCAGGCCGCCGGGAAGTGCCTCGACATCAAGGACAACGACAACGCGAACGGCGCCGCGCTCCAGATCTGGGACTGCGCTGGGACGCCGAACCAGAAGTGGGACTACGCGGGCGGCACGACGACACCGCCGAACGGCAAGGACCCGGACCTCGGCCCCAACGTCGTCGTCTTCGACCCGTCGATGTCCGCCGCGACGATCCAGTCCCGCCTCGACTCGATCTTCGGCCGGCAGCAGAGCGACCAGTTCGGCAGCGGGCGATACGCGGTCCTCTTCAAGCCCGGCACGTACAGCGCGGACGTGAACGTCGGCTTCTACACGCAGGCCGCCGGGCTCGGCATGAGCCCCGACGACGTGACGATCAACGGGGCCGTGCACGCCGAGGCCGACTGGTTCCAGGGCAACGCGACGCAGAACTTCTGGCGCGAGGCCGACAACATGTCCGTCAACCCCACGGGCGGCTCGGACCGCTGGGCGGTCTCGCAGGCCGCCCCGTACCGCCGGATGCACGTGCGCGGGAACCTCAAGCTGGACGACGGCGGCTGGTCGAGCGGCGGCTTCATCTCGGACAGCAAGATCGACGGGCAGATCCAGTCCGGCTCGCAGCAGCAGTTCCTCACCAAGAACAGTTCGATGGGCTCCTGGTCCGGTTCCAACTGGAACATGGTCTTCGTCGGCGACCAGGGCGCACCCGCGCAGAACTTCCCGACGTACACGACGGTCGGCGCGGCCCCGGTCAACGCCGAGAAGCCCTTCCTGCACGTCGACGGCGCGGGCGCCTGGAAGGTCTACGTGCCCGGCCTCCAGACGAACGCGGCGGCGACCACCTGGAACGGCAAGACGCAGACCGGCAGGGACCTGTCCCTCGACGACTTCTACGTGGCCAGGCCCGGTGCCTCCGCCGCAGCCATGAACACGGCGCTCGCGGCGGGCAAGAACCTGCTCGTCACACCCGGCGTCTACCACCTCGACCAGACCCTCGAAGTGACCCGGCCCGGTCAGGTCGTCCTCGGCATGGGCCTCGCGACACTCGTGCCCGACAACGGGATCACCGCGCTCACCACCGCCGACGTGGACGGCGTCCGCATCGCCGGGCTCCTCATCGACGCGGGCACCACCTCCTCGCGGACCCTCATGGAGGTCGGCCCGAGCGGCGCCTCGGCGAACCACTCCGCCGACCCCACCGTCCTCAACGACGTCTTCCTGCGGATCGGCGGCGCGACCGTCGGCAAGGCCACGACCTCGCTCGTGGTCAACAGCGACCACACGGTCATCGACCACACATGGGCCTGGCGCGCCGACCACGGCAACAGCGGCACGGTCGGCTGGAACACCAACACCGCCGACACCGGCCTCGTCGTCAACGGGCAGAACGTCACCGCATACGGCCTCTTCGTCGAGCACTACAAGAAGACGCAGGTCCTCTGGAACGGCAACGGGGGACGCACGTACTTCTTCCAGAACGAGCTGCCCTACGACCCGCCGGACCAGGGCTCCTGGATGAACGGCTCGACGCAGGGCCACCCCGCCTACAAGGTGGCCGACGGGGTGACGAGCCACGAGGCGTGGGGCCTGGGCAGCTACGCCTACGCGCAGGTCAACCCGTCCGTCGTCGAGGACCACTCCTTCGAGGTCCCGCGGAGGAGCGGGGTCCGCTTCCACGACATGGTGACCACCGTCCTCGGTGGCAAGGGAACCATCAACCACATCATCAACGACGCGGGTGCCAAGGTGACGCCGAGCAACAACGTCGCCTACCTGACCTCCTACCCGTAGGCCGAGCCCGGTCCCTCCGGGTGCGGGGCGGCCCCCTCGCGCACGCGACGGAGCCGCCCCGCACCCCCCGCTCCCACCCCCCACCACGAAGGGCACCCGCATGTCTCGCAGACCCCGGCGCCGGTCCGCTCCCGGCACCCCCGCCACTCCCCCGCGCCGCCTCGTCCGCTTCCTGCTCACCGGCGCGCTCGCCGCCGCCGGGCTCGGCGCGGCGGGGACCGCCCCCGTGCACGCGGCCGGCGAGCAGGTCACCGCGTACCTCACGACGACCGACGACCCCGGCGGCCGGCACGTGACACGCGGCCTCCAGCAACAGGCCCCGTTCGCCTTCCAGTCCGGCACGGCGAACAGCGGCACGACCGTCTCCGTGGACGAGAACACGCGCTACCAGACCTTCACGGGCGGCGGCGCCTCCTTCACCGACACCGCCGCCTACCTCCTGAAGGAGAGCGGCGCGCTCTCGCAGTCCACGCTCGACCAGACGATGACGAAGCTTTTCTCGCCGACGGACGGCATCGGGCTCTCCTTCCTGCGCAACCCGATGGGCGGCTCCGACCTCGCGCGCTTCGGCTACACCTACGACGACGTGCCCGCCGGGCAGACCGACCCCTCGCTCGCGAAGTTCTCGATCGCCCACGACCAGGCCGGGGTCCTGCCGCTCACGCAGCAGGCCAAGCGCCTCAACCCGGGGCTCACCACGGTCGCCTCGCCGTGGACCGCGCCCGCCTGGATGAAGGACAACGGACAGCTCAACGGCGGCTGGCTCAAGGCCGAGAACTACGGCACGTACGCGAACTACTTCGTGAAGTACCTCCAGGCGTACCAGTCCGCCGGGGTGCCGATCGACTACGTGACCGCGCAGAACGAGCCGACGTGCTGCGACAGTTACCCCTCGATGAGCTGGAACGGCTCCGGGCTCGCGTACTTCACGAAGAGCGAGCTGCTGCCGAAACTGGCCTCGGCCGGGCTCAGGACGAAGGTGCTCGCGCACGACTGGAACTGGGACACGTACGACGCCTACGCCGCACCCACCGTGGACGACGCGGCCGTGCGCAGCCACCCGAACTTCGGCGGCATCGCCTGGCACGGCTACGGCGGCGACGTGAACAAGCAGTCGCAGATCCACGACAAGTACCCGGAGCTGGACGCCTTCCAGACCGAGCACTCGGGCGGTACCTGGATCGCCGACCAGCAGACCGAGGACATGCGCAACATCATCGACTACACCCGCAACTGGGCGAAGTCGGTGACGAAGTGGTCCCTCGCGGTCGACCAGAACAGGGGCCCGCACAACGGCGGTTGCGGCACCTGTGACGGGCTGGTCACCGTGCACGACGGGGACGGCCGCAGCGGGCAGGTCGACTACACCATCGAGTACTACACGATGGGCCACCTCACCAAGTTCGTGCGGCCGGGCGCGAGCCGCATCGCGTCCACGGCGAGCGGCGACGTGCCGAACGTCGCGTGGCGCAACACGGACGGCTCGAAGGCACTCCTCGCCTACAACGAGTCCTCCTCCGCGCGCTCCTTCACCGTCAACTGGGGTGGACAGCACTTCACTTATCAGCTTCCGGGCAAGACGTCCGCGACCTTCACGTGGGACGGGACGCAGAGCGGCGGGCCGGGCGGCGGGACCGAGCGCACGGGGACACTCGCGGGCCTCGGCGGCAAGTGCCTCGACGCCTCGGGAACCGCGAACGGCTCGGCCGTGCAGACCTGGTCGTGCACGGGAGCCGCGAACCAGCGCTGGACGCTCGGCACCGACGGCACGGTCCGGACGAACGGCAAGTGCCTCGACGTGAGCGGGGGTTCGACCGCGAACGGCGCCAAGGTGCAGCTCTACGACTGCAACGGGACGGGCGCCCAGCGGTGGACGTACGACGCGACGAGCCACGACGTCGTCAATACGACGGCGGACAAGTGCCTCGACGTGACCGACGGTTCGACCGCGAACGGGGCGAGAGCGCAGATCTGGACGTGCACGGGCGCGTCCCACCAGAAGTGGACGCTGAACGGCTGACGCCGCCGAAGGGCCCGCCGCGGTCGCGGCGGGCCCTTCGGCGTGCCGGGGCGGCGCGGCCCTCGCCCGGCTCCTCGCGGGAAGGCGCTCAGGGCCCTCACACGAAGGCGCTCAGGCCCGTCGCCGCGCGGCCCACGATGAGCGAGTTCATCTCGCGCGTGCCCTCGTACGAGTACAGCGCCTCCGCGTCGGCGAAGAAGCGGGCCGCGTCGTGGTCGAGGAGGATGCCGTTGCCGCCGAGGATCTCGCGGGCGCGGGCGACGGTCTCGCGCATCCGGGTCGTGCAGAACATCTTGGCCAGCGCGGCCTGCGCGTCGCTCAGTTCGTCCTTCTCCTCCAGCGCGGCGAGCCGCACGGCGAGCGTCTGGCAGGCGGTGATGTCGGCGAGCATGCGGGCGAGGAGGTCCTGCACGAGCTGGAAGGCGCCGATGGGGCGGCCGAACTGCTCGCGCTCCACGGCGTACGCGCGCGCCGCCTCGTACGCGCCGAGCGCGCAGCCCGTCGCCGTCCAGGCCACGGCCGCGCGCGTCACGCGCAGCACGCGGTTCGTGTCGGCGAAGGACTCCGCGCGCTGGAGCCGGTCGGTCTCGGGGACCCGGACGCCTTCGAGGACGAGGTGGGCGTTCTGCACGCCGCGCAGCGCGATCTTGTGCGGGATGACCTCGGCGCTCAGGCCCCTGGCGCCGTGCTCGACGACGAAGCCCTTGACCTGGTCGTCGGCCACGTCCCTCGCCCAGACGACGAGGAGGTCGGCGAAGGAGCCGTTGCCGATCCACTTCTTCTCGCCGTCGAGCACCCACGTGTCGCCCTCGCGGCGCGCGGTCGTGGTGAGCCCGGCGGCGGTGCCCGAGCCGACGAGGGGTTCGGTGAGGGCGAAGGCGCCGAGCTTGTCCCAGCGGGTCATCGCGGGCAGCCAGCGCGCCTTCTGCTCCTCCGAGCCGCAGGCGCGCACCGAGCCCATCGCCAGCTCGGCGTGCACCCCGAAGAACGTGGCGAACGACGGGTCGACGCGGGCCATCTCCATCCCGAGCAGCCCCCGGAAGAGACTGCTGCGGGCCGGTACGCCGACGTCGTCGCCCTCCTCGCCGGTGATCCCCAGCTCGGCGATACGCCCGCGCAGGCTCACCGGGCTGCGCCCGGCCTCCCACAGTTCGTTGGCGTGCGGCGCGACCTCGGCGCGCAGGAACTCGCGTACGCGCTCCAGGAGTTTGCGCTCCTCGTCGGCCAGCAGGTCCACGACCCCGAAGAAATCGCCCTCGACCGCGCCCGCTTCGCTTCCGTGCCGCCGCTCCGCCATGGTCCGCACCGCCTTCGTCCCGCCGTGCCGCCGTACGGCACGGACTTGATCGTTACTGGCGGGTACCCCGTGGAAGGCGGGAGCAGTCGTGGCCCCGCGCCCGGCCACCTGAATGCCCGGGGCGGCCCCCCGCGAGCACCTTCCCCGGCCACGAAGGGACCCGGTCACCGGCCGGGAGTGCCCCGTCCGGAGAGTTCCCCCGCGCCGAGAGGCCGCGGCGGGGCGGCCCGGTCGTCACGCGGCCCGGCGCTCCCGCGAGGGCTCCGCGTCCTGGGCCCCCTCGGTCCGGGTCCAGTGCTCGCGCGTTCCGTCCGTCGCCTTTCCGGCCGGTTCTTCGCTGTGGACGAGTCGGAGGTGCCGCGTGCGGGGGCTCCGCGGCCCCCGGGCGCCACCCCGCGTGCCCGGCGGTGCGGCCGACCCCATCCAGTCCTCGACCCGGTCCATGGCGAACAGCAGGACGGCGACGAACGGCAGCAGCAAAGACGCGACAAGCACCACGGTGACGCACTCCCTCGCACAGGCGGTCCCTCCCGGGTGCCCCCGCGCGCGCCGGGGATCGCGCGCGGGTGTGAAAATCCGGTGACGCCGGGGTCACCCGCCCGCCGCGTACAACTCCAGGAGTGGGTGGGCCGAGTCCAGGCCGTCGCGGCCGAACGGCGCGTCGAAGCTCCAGACGAGGAAGAGCAGGAAGACGACGAGCGCGCTGAACGTCGTGGCGAGCACGACCTCGCGGGTGGTGCGGCGGATCTGGAGCGTGTAGAGCAGGCCGAGGGTCACGACGCCGCCCGCGACGAGACCGAACCAGACGCTGCCGGGGAGCGTGGACCCGGCGGAGTCGATGCGCTGGTGCCGCGCGTCATCGGCGGCGGCGACCTGGTCGAGGAGCGGCTGGTACGCCTGTGCCTGGAGTTCGTCGGCGGGCTCGCGGTGGGCGAGGTCGGCGCGGATCTTGCCGAGCAGCGCCGCGCCCCTCGCGTCAGGTTCGCGCCCCGCCTCCATCTCGGGCCACTCCGCGGTGACGGTGTGCCGCGCGTAGGCGTCGATGTGGGAGCGCACCTGCTCGCGGAAGGCCGCGGGGTAGACGTCGAGGCGCTGGTCGATCTCGTAGAGCGACTGCGCCTCGCGCTGCACGGTGTCGTCGGCGGCCTGGCGGGCCTCCCAGACACCGGCGATGGCGAGGCCGAGGACGATGGCGTACACGACGCCCACCATCATCACCATGTACTCCAGGACGTCGGGCGTCTCGGAGGTGTCCTCGTTGATGACGCGCCGCTGTCTGAGCGCGGCGGCACCGACGACGAGCGCGCAGACGAGCACGGTGGCGAGGGTGTAGATCAGCCATTGGGGCACAGCGAGCCTCCTGAGGGCAGGCCGAAGGGAACGGGGGCTACGGGTACGGGGTGACCGCGCGCCCGCGACGGGGCCCGCGAGGGCGGGAACGAGGAAGGGCGCGGCGGGGACGAGGGGCCGGGCGCGGGCTCAGCGCCTGCGTCGGCCGCCCGGACGGAGGGCCACGGCGGTGAGCACCGCGGGGAGCATCACGACGACGGTCGTGGTGGTGACGGGCATCCCCGCGGGCTTCGGGCGCTGGGCGACCGGGCGGCGTGTGCGGGGCTCCCAGTGGAAGCCGGCCGGCGCGGGCTGCGGGGCCGGGACCGCCTCGGGCGGGGGCGGTTTCGGCGGCGCGGGGCGCGGACGCGGGCTCGGTGGCGGGGCCGGACGCGCGGCGGGCGGCGGCGCGACCACGGCGGGGCGGGGCCTCGGGGGTGGTGACGGCGCGGGGCTCGGCGGGGGGGGCGGGGGGGGGGCCGGGGGGTC
>NZ_JOGO01000002.1 GCF_000719475.1 Streptomyces sp. NRRL F-5630
CCGCCGGACAGTTCGGCGCCCCCGCCCCCGCCTCCGCGCCCGCAGCCCCGGCCGGTCCCCCCACCGCCGCCCCCACCAAGCAGTTCGGTGCCGGTCAGTTCGGTGCCGGCTCGTTCGGCCCGCCGCCTTCGGTCGGCTCCGCCGCTCCGGAGGGCAGCGGGCGGCTCGTCGCCGGGATCGTGGCCGCGCTCGTCGTCGCGCTGGTGACCGCCGGGCTCTACGGGTGGCTCATCGGGGCCATGGAGCGTGAGGTCGGGTACGCGGCGATCGGTGTGGGGCTCCTGGTCGGACTCGTGGCGGGGCGTGTCGGTGGCCGCTCCCCGGTGCTTCCCGTGGTCGCGGCGCTCTTCTCGCTCGGCGCCGTGTACGCGGGGCAGCTCGTCGGCGAGGCCGTGATGGGCTCCAAGCAGCTTCCCGTGAGCACGCAGACGCTGCTCACCGACCACCTGGACCTCGTGCAGGAGGCGTGGCGGGCGGACGCGGACTTCCTCACGGTGGTGTTCTTCCTGATAGCCGCCGGTGCCGCGTTCTCCGCGACGAAGAAGGGCGCGACGCGCGACTGACGAGCCGCCCCGGATACGCGGGTGCCCCCTCGCGCGTGAGGCGGAGGGGGCACCGGGGCAGCGGGCCCTGCGGCGGTGAGGTCAGCGCTGGTCGTGGCGCGAAGGCGCGACCGTGACCTCGACGCGCTGGAATTCCTTCAGCTCGCTGTAGCCGGTCGTGGCCATCGCGCGGCGCAGGGCGCCGAAGATGTTCATCGAGCCGTCCGGGGTGTGGGAGGGACCGAGGAGGATCTCCTCGGTCGTGCCGACCGTGCCGAGGTCGACCTTCTTGCCGCGCGGCACGTCCTCGTGGACGGCCTCCATTCCCCAGTGGTGGCCCCGGCCCGGCGCGTCGGTGGCGCGGGCGAGCGGGGAGCCGATCATGACGGAGTCGGCGCCGCAGGCGATGGCCTTCGGGAGGTCGCCGGACCAGCCGACGCCGCCGTCGGCGATGACGTGCACGTACCGGCCGCCGGACTCGTCCATGTAGTCGCGGCGCGCGGCGGCGACGTCGGCGACGGCGGTGGCCATGGGGACCTGGATGCCGAGGACGTTGCGCGTGGTGTGCGCGGCGCCACCGCCGAAGCCGACGAGGACACCGGCCGCGCCGGTGCGCATGAGGTGGAGCGCGGCCGTGTAGGTCGCGCAGCCGCCGACGATGACAGGGACGTCGAGCTCGTAGATGAACTGCTTGAGGTTGAGCGGCTCGGCGGCCGAGGAGACGTGCTCGGCGGAGACCGTCGTGCCACGGATCACGAAGATGTCGACGCCCGCGTCGACGACCGCCTTGGAGAACTGGGCGGTGCGCTGCGGGGAGAGGGCGGCGGCGGTGACGACACCGGAGTCGCGCACCTCCTTGATGCGCTGCCCGATCAGCTCTTCCTTGATCGGCGCGGCGTAGATCTCCTGGAGCCGCTTGTTGGCGGCGGCCGCGTCCAGCTCGGCGATCTCGTCGAGGAGGGGCTGCGGGTCCTCGTACCGGGTCCAGAGCCCTTCGAGGTTGAGGACGCCGAGGCCGCCCAGCTCACCGATGCGGATCGCGGTCGCCGGGGAGACGATCGAGTCCATGGGGGCCGCGAGGAAGGGGAGTTCGAAGCGGTAGGCGTCGATCTGCCACGCGATCGAGACCTCCTTCGGGTCGCGGGTGCGGCGGCTCGGGACGACGGCGATGTCGTCGAAGGCGTATGCCCTTCGACCGCGCTTGCCGCGCCCAATCTCGATCTCAGTCACCTGGCTGGCCTTTCCCGCTCCGTCGTACTTGCTGGTCCAGTATCCCCCGCGCCGGTCCCCGCCGGTCCTGCCGGGGGTCCGGCACACGCGCGGCGACGGCGCGGGGCCCAGTACGGATACGGGCCCCGCGCCGTCACGATGCGCGCCAGTGCCGTCTTCGAGGAGGCGGTGTGCCGCCCTCAACGGGGCGACGTACCGCTCCAGCGAAGGGCGGCGTGCCGCTCAGTGGCGGCTGTAGTTCGGGGCCTCGGCGGTCATCTGGATGTCGTGGGGGTGCGACTCCTTGAGACCGGCGGAGGTGATGCGGACGAAGCGGCCCCGCTCCTGCGTCTCGGGGATCGTCGTGCCGCCCACGTAGAACATCGACTGGCGCAGGCCGCCGACGAGCTGGTGGACGACGGCGGAGAGCGGGCCCCGGTAGGGGACCTGGCCCTCGATGCCCTCGGGGACGAGCTTCTCGTCGGAGGCGACGCCCTCCTGGAAGTAGCGGTCCTTCGAGTACGACTTGTGGCCGCCGCGCGTCTGCATGGCGCCGAGCGAGCCCATGCCCCGGTAGGACTTGAACTGCTTGCCGTTGATGAACTGCAGCTCGCCCGGGGACTCCTCGCAGCCGGCGAGGAGCGAGCCGAGCATGACCGTGTCGGCGCCTGCGACGAGGGCCTTCGCGATGTCGCCGGAGTACTGGAGGCCGCCGTCGCCGATGACCGGGACGCCCGCCGCCTTCGCGGCGAGGGCTGCCTCGTAGATCGCGGTGACCTGGGGGACGCCGACGCCCGCGACGACGCGCGTCGTGCAGATGGAGCCGGGGCCCACGCCGACCTTGACGCCGTCCGCGCCCGCGTCCACGAGCGCCTGGGCGCCCTCGCGGGTGGCGATGTTGCCGCCGATGACGTCGACGCCGGGGGCGTTGGACTTGATCTTGGCGACCATGTCGCCCACCAGGCGGGAGTGGCCGTGTGCGGTGTCGACGATGATGAAGTCGGCGCCGGCGGCCACGAGGGCCTGGGCGCGCTCGTAGGCGTCGCCCGCGACACCCACGGCGGCACCGACGAGGAGGCGGCCCTCGGAGTCCTTCGCCGCGTTCGGGTACTTCTCGGCCTTGACGAAGTCCTTGACCGTGATGAGGCCCTTGAGCACGCCTGTGTCGTCGACGAGCGGAAGCTTCTCGATCTTGTGGCGGCGCAGCAGGCCCATCGCGTCGACGCCGGAGATGCCGACCTTGCCGGTGACGAGCGGCATCGGGGTCATGACCTCGCGCACCTTGCGGGAGCGGTCGGTCTCGAAGGCCATGTCGCGGTTGGTGACGATGCCGAGGAGCTTGCCGCCGCCGTCCACGACCGGGACGCCGCTGATGCGGAACTTCGCGCAGATCGCGTCGGCCTCTTCGAGGGTCGCGTCCGGGTTGACCGTGATCGGGTCGGTGACCATGCCGGACTCGGAGCGCTTGACGAGGTCGACCTGGTTGGCCTGGTCCTCGATCGAGAGGTTCCGGTGCAGGACGCCGACGCCGCCCTGGCGGGCCATGGCGATCGCCATGCGGGCCTCGGTGACCTTGTCCATGGCGGCGGAGATGAGCGGGATGTTCAGCCGCACGTTCTTCGAGAGACGCGTGGAGGTGTCGATGGCGTCCGGGGTCATGTCGGAGACACCGGGCAGGAGCAGGACATCGTCGTAGGTCAGCCCGAGGGTCGCGAATTTCTCGGGTACTCCGTCGATGTTGGCCATGACACGATCTCCAATGGTCTTGCTCGCTACGGGTGTACATGGTAACGGGAGCGAGGGGGCGTTCATTCCCCTGTCGTCGTCCCCGCGCGGGGACCCGGCCGGGGGCGCCGACCCCGGACCGACCCCGTTCCCGGCCCGCTCCTCAACCACCGGAGGGGCCGCGTCGCCGGAGGAATCCGCGCGGGAGAAGTCCCGCGAGATTCCTCACTGCTCCGCCAGGGCTCTCAGTCTGCTCAACGCTCTGTGCTGGGCGACCCGGACCGCGCCCGGGGACATGCCCAGCATCTGGCCCGTCTCCTCGGCGGTGAGGCCGACCGCGATGCGGAGGAGAAGGAGTTCGCGCTGGTTCTCGGGGAGGGAGGCGAGGAGCTTCTTCGCCCAGGCCGCGTCGCTGCTCAGGAGGGCGCGTTCCTCGGGGCCGAGGGAGTCGTCGGGGCGCTCCGGCATCTCGTCCGAGGGCACCGCCGTGGAGCCATGGCGCATCGCGGCACGTTGCAGGTCCGCGACCTTGTGGCCCGCGATCGCGAAGACGAACGCCTCGAACGGGCGGCCCGTGTCCCTGTAGCGGGGCAGCGCGAGCAGCACTGCGACGCAGACCTCCTGCGCGAGGTCCTCGACGAAGTGGCGCGCGTCACCGGGGAGCCGGGACAGCCTGGTGCGGCAGTAGCGGATCGCGAGCGGGTGCACCCGGGCGAGCAGGTCGTGCACGGCCTGCTGCTCGCCGTCGACGGCACGGTGGACGAGAGCCCCGATCTCGGTCGTCTCCTCGTCACGCATCCGACCATGGTGCCCTGCGGGCCGCCGAGCGGTCTCCGCGCCCTCCCCGCCCTCGGGAGTGGGTGCGCCGGAACTCATGCCCTGCGCCCTCCCCTCCGGATCGGCCGACTCGTCCCCGTGGACATCCACACCCCCAAGGATGCGGCATCGCGCGGGTAACCGACACAGCCCGCCCGCACCGGCACCCGTTCGGGAACCTCGTACCCTCCAGGACCGCTCCCCAGCCACCCCGCCCCCGCGAAAACGCGAACGGCCGCCCGCCCCGCGACGGCGGCGAAGGCGCGCCCGGGGTCCGCGCACGGCTCCACGCGACTCCGGTACGGAGCCGAAGGTACGGCGCGGGGGCGCCCGGACGGTCCCGTGATGGGGCCCGAACGCCACCTCGCGCGCCCACGCGCCTCCCCCACAAGCCCACGCGCCTCCCCCACACGAGCGAGGCCGTCGCGTCCTCCCTTTACGGACCCGAGCGAGCCCCACGACGCCCCGCGCACCGCGACACGGGCGAGTCGGGCGCCCGGACAAGGGCGCCCCGCAGCAAGGGAGTTGGACGAGGGAGGCATCGAGGACGCCGCGGGCGCCTCTCCCGCGGAATCCGACCCCGCCGCGAGCGCGGACAAGGGAGAGGCAGCCGTGCGCCGCACGGCACCCGCCCGGCACCTCACGCCCGCAGGCCCGAGGAGGTGCCGCGCGGCACCCATGGCGGGCCCCGAGGGGCCTCCGCACGCGCCCACAGCCGACGCCGCTCCGCTCCGTACGGACGAGGTCGTCGCAGGAGCGCCCGCCGTCGCTCGCGCGCCACGGGCCGGGAGCGCGCTGGCGGGAACGGGCAGCGATCGGCAGGCGCTCCCGTGCCGCCCGGCCGGAGGCCCGCCGCGCAGGGGCGCGGGGCCGCCGGCGGTCGGCGTGCCGGTGGCCGGGACCGGAGCGGGTCGCGGGCACGCCGCCGTGCGCCGCGCGGGGCCCGCTGCCCGGGGAGACGGGTCGTTCCGCGCGGCCGGGATCAGGGCCGCCCCGGCTCGTGTGGAAGCGTGTCGCGGGCGTGAGGTGAGGGGGGCCGCCGCCCCGGGGGCGGGGCGGCGGGGAGCGAGGCGGCGGGGGCGGTACTCGAGGTCCGGTCCGGACGGCGGGTCCCCGGCCGGGGCCGGGGAGGAATCGGAACGGAAGGCTCGGGTACGCGCCGGGACCGCACGGTCTCGCGGGGTGCACGGCGGTGGCCCCTGCCGCGCACGGGAGGCGGGTGGCCTCCCGCGCGGCCGGTGCCGCTCGGGGAACGCGCGGGGCTGGGGCCCGGGGGCCTCAGCGCACCAGCCCCCAGCGGAAGCCCAGGGCCACGGCGTGCGCGCGGTCGGAGGCTCCGAGCTTCTTGAAGAGCCGCCGGGCGTGGGTCTTGACCGTGTCCTCGGAGAGGAACAGCTCGCGCCCGATCTCCGCGTTGGAGCGGCCGTGGCTCATACCTTCGAGGACCTGGATCTCACGCGCCGTGAGCGTCGGCGCCGCGCCCATCTCGGCCGAGCGCAGCCGGCGCGGCGCGAGCCGCCACGTGGGATCGGCGAGCGCCTGGGTGACGGTCGCCCGCAGTTCGGCGCGCGAGGCGTCCTTGTGCAGATAGCCGCGCGCCCCGGCGGCGACCGCGAGCGCCACGCCGTCGAGGTCCTCGGCGACCGTGAGCATGATGATCCGGGCGCCCGGATCGGCGGAGAGCAGCCTCCGCACCGTCTCCACCCCCCCGAGGCCGGGCATGCGCACGTCCATGAGGATCAGGTCGGAACGGTCGGCACCCCAGCGGCGGAGGACTTCCTCGCCGTTGGCCGCCGTGGTCACCCGCTCGACGCCGGGCACGGTCGCGACCGCCCGGCGGAGCGCCTCTCGGGCGAGCGGGGAGTCGTCGCAGACGAGGACGGAAGTCATGACTGCCCCTCGCAGCTCTCGCAGCTGTTGCGCGTCACCTTGAGCCTCCAGGCTGGTACGGAATCGTCACCTGAGCGGTGGACACCCTCGGACATCTGCCCGAGCGCTTATCGCGTCAACCGCCACAGCCCTCTCAACGACGGTCACCCGAAAGAGTTACGGCCGAACTGTCGCCCTCGGCACTCTACGTGAGGGCACCTTCAGCTCCGGGTGATCACACGCCCGGAGAGAGCCATGCCCCATTTAGCGCCATTTGATCCCCTTTGTCAGTGTTTGCCGCTAAATTTCCCATGAGTCATATTTTCATCTCCTATGAGGGTAGATATACGGTCGGCAGCAGCTCATCGCCCAGATCGCTCGGAAACGGCAAGCAAGGGGACAAGCAATGGCAGATTTCTCCCGCCTTCCCGGCCCCAACGCGGACCTGTGGGACTGGCAACTGCTCGCCGCCTGCCGTGGCGTGGACAGTTCCCTCTTCTTCCATCCGGAGGGAGAGCGGGGGGCTGCGCGCAGCGCGCGGGAGGCCTCGGCCAAGGAGGTCTGCATGAGGTGCCCGGTGCGGGCGGAGTGCGCGGCGCACGCGCTCGCGGTGCGGGAACCGTACGGGGTGTGGGGCGGGCTCACCGAGGACGAGCGCGAGGAGCTGATGGGGCGGGCGCGGCATCGGCTCGTGCGGACGGGGACCGCCACGGCGGCGGAGGGGGCGGAGGAGTAGGGCACCGCTCCGGCGAATCGTTTCTGCTCGTTTCGGCGCCAGCGGGTGAGCCCTACGGGCTTCTGCGGACGGGGCTCACGGGGCTCCCGTGGGCGGGCACGCGGTACGGCTCGGCCGCCGGGGGCCGCACGGCCGCCGGGGGCCCACACGGCCGCCGCGGTGCCGCACAGCCACCGGGGTGCCGCTCAGTCGCCGAGGCACCGCACGTCCTCCGGGCTCCGGCCCGGTCGCCCGGGGCCCGGGACCCTGCCCGGGATTCCCCGGCTCCGCCCCGCAGCCGCTCCTCACCCGCCGGAGAGGCTGGACCTCCCGGCCGCCCGCTCCAGCCGGTCCAGCGTCGCCGACACCGTCGGGACCTGGGCCAGGTCGGGGAGGGTCAGGGCGACGATCTCGCGGCTGACCGGCGGGGCGAGCGCGAGGGTGCGGACGCCTTCGGGACGGACGGATTCGAGTGCCAGGGCGGGCAGGACCGCGACGCCGAGGCCCGCCGCGACGAGGGCGTGGACCGCCGGGTAGTCGTCGGTCGCGAAGTCGATGCGCGGCGTGAAGCCCGCCGCCGCGCACACCTCGACCAGCTGCGTACGGCAGCGGGGGCAGCCCGCGATCCAGGACTCGCGCGCGAACTCGGCGATGCCGACCGGGCCGCCCCGGCCGTCGAGACGGTGCCCCTCGGGGACGAGACCGACGAGCCGGTCGCGGAGCAGGGGCCGTACGACGAGGCCCTCCCACTCCTCCGCGCCGTCGTCCGCCCCCGTCCCGTAGCGGAAAGCGAGCGCGATGTCGCAATCGCCCTCGCGCAGCAGTGCGACCGAGCGCGGCGGCTCGGCCTCCTCCAGCGAGACACGCGTGCCCGGGTGGTCGCGGCGCAGCGCCGCGAGGGCGCTCGGCACGAGCGAGGAGCTGCCGCTCGGGAAGGAGACGAGGCGCACCCGCCCCGCGCGCAGCCCGGCGATCGCCGCGACCTCCTCCTCCGCCGCCGTGAGCCCCGCGAGGATGCCCGAGGCGTGCCGGGAGAGCGCCTCGCCCGCCTCGGTGAGCCGCATCTCGCGGCCCGTGCGCACGAGCAGGGGCGTGCCCGTCGCGCCCTCCAGGGCCTTCATCTGCTGGCTGACGGCCGGCTGGGTGCAGCCGAGCGTGCGCGCGGCGGCGGAGAAGGAACCTGTGGTCGCGACGGCGCGCAGGACGCGCAGGTGGCGGGCCTCGATCATGCCTCCGAGGATAAGCGGAGATAAGGCGGGCTTGGAGGTGAGCCGGATTTCCCGGCTCGTGCTTTGAGTCACGAGGCGCGCGCGCACGCGAGGCGACGCCCGCCACCCGGCACGTGCCTGGACGGAAAGACCCCGGCCGGAAAACGGGCGGCGGCAGGCGGGTGCCGCGGCCTACCCTGCGCGGCATGGACCCCATGAACAGCGCGGCCACGGCCCACGGCGCCGCCTCGGCGCACCGCCCGGCCACGACCCCGTACGTGCTCTCCCTGAACGTCGGCCGGCTCACGCCCGTTCCCCACTCCGACGCCCCCTCCGGCGGTACGGGCATCGACAAGCGGCCCGTGCCGCGGCCGCTGCACGTCAGCGCGCCCGGGCCGAAGGGGACCGGCGGCAGCGGGGTCGAGGGGGATGTCGTCGCGGACCTGCGGCACCACGGCGGGGACGACCAGGCCGTGTACGCCTTCGCGCGCGAGGACCTGGACGCGTGGGAACGCGAGCTGGGGCGCCCGCTCGCGAACGGGGCCTTCGGCGAGAACCTGACGACCTCGGGGCTCGACGTGAGCCACGCGCTCATCGGCGAGCGCTGGCGGATCGGCGGCTCCCTGCTCCTGGAGGTGACGAGCGGGCGCGTCCCGTGCCGCACCTTCGCGGGGCACGTCGGCGAGGAACGGTGGGTGAAGCGCTTCACGCGGCGCGCCGAGACGGGCGCCTACCTGCGGGTCCTGGAAGCGGGGCCGGTCCGGGCCGGGGACCCCGTCGTGCGGGAGTACGTGCCCGAGCACGGCGTGACGGCGGCGCTGGAGTTCCGCGCGAACACGACCGAGCGCGCCCTGCTGCCGCGGCTGCTGCCCGCCGCGCGGGCGCTGCACCCCGAGGCGCTCGCCGCCGCGCGCGCCTACGTCGCCCCCGGGTCCTCCTGAGCGCGTGCCGGGCGCTGGTCCGGGGGTTCGAAGAAGCCGTCCGGATCACTAGCCTTGGCGCATGACTACGGCTCTCATCACCGGTTCCACCGCGGGTATCGGCGCGGCCTTCGCGCGCAGGCTCGCCGCCGACGGGTACAGCCTCGTCCTGGTGGCGCGCGACAGGGAGCGGCTGAGCCGCCAGGCGACCGAACTGCACGACCGGCACGGTGTCGAGGCGACCGTGCTGCGCGCCGATCTCGCCACGGACGCGGGCATCGCTGCCGTGGAACGGCGCCTCGCCGACGTTCGGCAGCCGGTGGACCTGCTCGTGAACAACGCGGGCTTCGGGCACAAGGGCCGCTTCCTCGACGTGCCGCTCGCCGATGAGCTGACGATGCTCAAGGTGCACTGCGAGGCGGTGCTGCGGCTGACCGTCGCGGCGTCGAAGCCGATGCGGGAACGTGGCCGCGGCGGGATCGTCAACGTCGCGTCCGTCGCCGCCTTCCTGCCGCGGGGGACGTACGGCGCCTCGAAGGCATGGGTCGTCCAGTTCACCCAGGGGGTGGCGCGGGACCTGGCGGGCAGCGGGGTGCGGCTGATGGCGCTGTGCCCCGGGTTCGTGCGGACGGAGTTCCACGAGCGGGCCGGGATGGGGACGGGGAACATCCCGAAGTGGATGTGGCTCGACGCGGACAAGCTCGTCACGGCGGCGCTCGCCGACCTCGCGCGCGGGCGCACCGTCTCGATCCCCGACCCTCGCTACAAGGCGCTCATGGGCGCGGCGAGGCTCGCGCCGCGCGGGCTGCTCGGCGGGATCTCCTCGCGGGCGGGCCGGAAGTACGGGCCCGCGCACGGCGAGGACGGACCGGTGGGTGAACTTCCGGGCGAAGGCGGCGAGTTCGAGGCCGGCGCGGGGGACGCGGAGCCGGTGCGCACGGAGGGGAGCGGGCCGGACCGTACGAAGAAGTCCGCGCCCGAACCGAAGAAGGCGGCGGCCAAGCCGAAGCCCGCGCGCCCGAAGAAGGCGGCACCCCAGGCGAAGCCTGCTTCGGAAGCACCCTCTTCGGAAGCGGCACCCACGCCCCAGGCGAAACCCGCTTCCGAAGCGAAGCCCTCGCCCCAGACGGAGCCCGCGCCCCAAGCGGACCCCGCGCCCCAGGCAGACCCCGCCTCCGAGCCGGAGCCCACCCCCAAGAAGCCGAAGCCCGCCCCCAAGAAGTCGAAGCCCTCGCCCAAGAAGTAGGCCGCCCCGGACGCGCTTGTAGAGTGATCGAATGATCGCTTCCCGCTCTCCGCGGGGACGGCGGGCGAGGGAGGGGCCGGGGCGTGCGCGAAGGGGTCGGGGAGCGGCATGACCGGCTGCTGAACCTGGTGTGGGAGCGGGGCAGGGTGCGGGTCGCCGATCTCGCGGGGCTGCTCGGGGTCTCGGCGGTGACGGCACCGCCCACCCCCACTTCGTGAGAGGTACGCGCATCACCATGCACGAGGCCACCGACCGACGTCCCCGGGCCCTGCTCGCCATGGCTCCGCAGGTCGCGGAGGAACTGCTGACGCCGGCCCACCGCGAGAGACTGGGCCGCCTCGTACGGACCGACCCCGGCCTGGTCGCGAGCGACTTCACCGATCCCGGTCCCGCGGTCGCCGCCGCGCTCGCCGAAGCGGAGGTGCTGCTCACCTGCTGGGGCGTGCCGCCGCTGACCGCCGACGTGCTCGCGCGGGCGCCGCGGCTGCGCGCGGTCGTGCACGCCGCGGGCACCGTGAAGGGCTTCGTGACCGACGCGTGCTGGGAGCGCGGCATCCGCATCAGCTCGGCGGCGGGCGCCAACGCGCTTCCCGTGGCCGAGTACACGCTCGCCGCGATCCTCTTCTCCGGCAAGAAGGTGCTCGACGCGGCGCGTGTGGTCCGCGAGGGGGGCGGGCGCCGCGACTGGCACCGCGAGCTGCGCACGGCCGGCAACTACCGGCGCGTGGTGGGGCTCGTGGGGGCCTCGCGGGTGGGGCGCCGTGTGCTCGCGCTCCTGCGCCCCTTCGACTTCGAGGTGCTGCTGCACGACCCGTACGTGTCCGGGGCGGAGGCGGCGGCGCTCGGCGCGCGCTCCGTGGAGCTGGCCGAACTGTGCGCGCGCAGCGCGGTCGTCTCGGTCCACGCCCCCGCGCTCCCCAGCACCCGCCACCTGATCGGTGCGGCCGAGCTGGCCGCGATGCCGGACGGGGCGACGCTGATCAACACGTCGCGGGGTTCGCTGATCGACGAGAGCGCCTTGCTGGGCGAGCTGGCCTCGGGCCGTCTCTCCGCCGTTCTCGATGTGACGGACCCCGAGCCGCCGCCGCCCGGCTCGCCCTTCTACTCGCTGCCGAACGTGCTGCTCACCCCGCACGTGGCCGGGTCCCTCGGCAACGAGGTCCACCGCATGGCGGACCACGCGCTCGACGAGATCGAACGCTGGGCGCGGGGCGAGCCGTTCACGGAGCCGGTGGTGGCGGAAGGGCTGCACTTGTCGGCGTGAGGGGGCGCCCGCCGGGGCAGACGGGGTGGGGCCCCCAGTCGGCGGGCGCCGCTCTTCGACCCTCGTACCCCGGAAGGAGCCGCACGTCATGGCGCAGCCCCTCGGCCACGACCCGCTGTGCAAGCCCCAGTGGCAGGACCTCTTCGTGGAGCCGGCCTGGCCCGCGCCCGCGGAGACGGCGGGAGCCGAGGAGGAGTACGAGGTGGCGGCGGCGCTGACGACCGCCTCGCCGCGGGGCGGGGCGCCGCGCGGGCACGCGCGGCGACGCGGGGCCTGACGGACGGGGCGCCCGGGACGGGCCCGGGGCGCCGTCCGCCGGGGCCCATGACAGAGGGCCGGTCCCCTTCCTCGAAGGGGACCGGCCCTCTGTCGCCGTCGTGCGGCGGGAGGCGACCGGGCGGGAGCCCGTCAGCCGGAGCGGCTCACCGCCCGGTCGCCGTCCGCGGTCTCAGTGGCTGTGACCGTGGCCGTGGCCCGCGGCCTCCGGCTCCTCCTCGGCGGGCTTCTCGACGACGAGGGTCTCGGTCGTCAGGAGCAGCGAGGCGATGGAGGCGGCGTTCTCCAGGGCGGAGCGGGTGACCTTGACCGGGTCGATGACGCCGGCCTTCACGAGGTCGCCGTACTCGCCGCTCGCGGCGTTGAAGCCCTGGCCCTTGTCGAGCTCGGCGACCTTCGAGGTGATGACGTAGCCCTCGAGGCCCGCGTTCTCGGCGATCCAGCGCAGCGGCTCGACGGCGGCGGCGCGGACGACCGCGACACCGGTCGCCTCGTCGCCCGTCTTGCCGAGCGAGTCGGCGAGGACCTTCGAGGCGTGGACGAGCGCGGAGCCACCACCGGAGACGATGCCCTCCTCGACCGCGGCGCGGGTCGCGGAGATGGCGTCCTCCAGACGGTGCTTCTTCTCCTTCAGCTCGACCTCGGTCGCGGCGCCGACGCGGATGACGCACACGCCACCGGCGAGCTTCGCGAGGCGCTCCTGGAGCTTCTCGCGGTCCCAGTCGGAGTCCGTGGTCTCGATCTCGGCCTTGATCTGGGCGACGCGGCCGTCGATGTCGGCCTGCTGGCCGCCGCCGTCGACGATGGTCGTGTCGTCCTTGGTCACGGTCACGCGGCGGGCGGAGCCCAGCACCTCAAGACCGGCCTGGTCGAGCTTGAGGCCGACCTCCTCGGCGATGACGGTCGCGCCCGTGAGGGTCGCGATGTCGCCGAGCATGGCCTTGCGGCGGTCACCGAAGCCGGGCGCCTTGACGGCGACGGCGTTGAAGGTGCCACGGATCTTGTTGACGACGAGGGTGGAGAGCGCCTCGCCCTCGACATCCTCGGCGATGATCAGGAGCGGCTTCGAGCCACCGGCCTGGATGACCTTCTCCAGCAGCGGCAGGAGGTCCTGGATCGAGGAGATCTTGCCCTGGTTGATGAGGATGTACGGGTCCTCCAGGACGGCCTCCATCCGCTCCTGGTCGGTGACCATGTACGGGGAGAGGTAGCCCTTGTCGAAGGCCATGCCCTCGGTGAAGTCCAGCTCCAGACCGAAGGTGTTGGACTCCTCGACGGTGATGACGCCGTCCTTGCCGACCTTGTCCATCGCCTCGGCGATCAGCTCGCCGACCTTCGGGTCCTGCGCGGAGAGCGCGGCGACGGCGGCGATGTCCGACTTCTCGTCGATCGGGCGGGCCGTGGCGAGCAGGTCCTCCGAGACGGCCTTGACGGCGGCGTCGATGCCCTTCTTGAGGAGGGCCGGGGACGCGCCGGCGGCGACGTTGCGCAGGCCCTCGCGGACGAGCGCCTGCGCGAGCACGGTCGCGGTGGTGGTGCCGTCACCCGCGATGTCGTTGGTCTTGGTCGCCACCTCCTTGACGAGCTGTGCACCCAGGTTCTCGTACGGGTCCTCGACCTCGACCTCACGCGCGATGGTGACACCGTCGTTGGTGATGGTGGGGGCGCCGAACTTCTTGTCGATGACGACGTTGCGGCCCTTGGGGCCGATCGTCACCTTCACCGCGTCGGCCAGCTTGTTGACGCCGCGCTCAAGGGCGCGACGGGCGTCCTCGTCGAACTTCAGGATCTTCGCCATGGCAGCGATTCAGCCCTCTCGGGAAAAACTCGGGAAAGTCGTGGGTGAACACAACGACCGCGCCCCCGGGGGCCCCGGCGTCGAAGAGGACGGGGTCCGGGGGCGCGGCTCGTTGCGAAAGCCGGGTGGTCCGGGAAAGACCCGGAAGCGACCGGGGTGCTGCTTACTTCTCGATGATCGCGAGCACGTCGCGGGCCGAGAGGACGAGGTACTCCTCGCCGCTGTACTTCACCTCGGTGCCGCCGTACTTGCTGTAGAGCACGATGTCGCCGGTCTTGACGTCGAGCGGCAGGCGCTCGCCGTTCTCGAAACGGCCCGGGCCCACGGCGAGGACGACGCCCTCCTGGGGCTTCTCCTTCGCGGTGTCCGGGATGACCAGGCCAGAGGCCGTGGTCTGCTCGGCGTCGAGCGGCTGGACCACGATGCGGTCCTCAAGCGGCTTGATGGCAACCTTGGAGCTGGCGGTCGTCACGATCCGACCTCCCCCTTCGGAGATCACGGGGTGAATAAGTCATTGGGTGGCGACCGGTAATCCGTCGTCGCGGGTGCCGGACTGCCCGTCGCTTCTTGGCACTCTCCGGTGGGGAGTGCCAGAGCCGAGACTATGACCGCGATTAGCACTCGGTCAAGCGGAGTGCCAGGCGAGTGCCCGCGAGAAGCGGAAAAGGGGCCTTCCGGACGGCTCCCGGAAGGCCCCTCTCCCCCTCTGGACTCAGATGTAGTCCTCCAGGCGGGCCACCGCGTCCCCCTTCTCGGTGACGGTGCGCAGAAACGTGCGAAGGGCGTCGGCCATCGAGCCCTTCCACTGCGCGCGCCCCTGGAAGTGCGTGAGGACGAGGTCCCCGGGGTGCAGCCCGCTGTCGCGGTAGACGACCTTGCCGGGGAAGACCTCCGCCTCCCACAGCGGGATCGCGCGGATACCGCAGGAGCGGGCGACCTCCAGGGTCTCCCGGTTGTAGTTCCCGTACGGGGGCCGGAAGAGCGTGGCGCCCTGACCGTAGTGGCGGCGCAGCGTGTCCTGCATACCGCAGATCTCCTGGCGCTGGGTCGCGCGGGGGAGGGCGGGGAGGTAGCGGTGCGAGAGGGTGTGGTTCTGGAGCGAGGCGCCCTGCTCGCGCGCCGTGCGGAAGTACTCCCAGCCGCCGTCCACGGCGTCGGCGCTGAGGAAGGCCGTGTATGGGACGCGGAGTTCGCGCAGCATCCGGAGCGTCTCGGGGTCCTGGTTCACGCCGTCGTCGATGGTGAGGAAGACCACGCGGTCGCTGGTCGGGACGCGCGTGAACACGGGCGGCAGCGCCGAGGCGCGGGGCCCGCTCACCTCGAATCCCCGGCGCGTCGGCGGCAGGACCTTCGTACGGGGCGGGGGCGGCGCGAGCAGCGGGGTGCGCGGGAGTCCCCAGCGGTGCGCGGCGGCGAGGAGAGCGACCTTGCGCGCCTCGGCCTCGCGGGCCTCGGCCTCGACCGCCCCGCGTATCGCCTCGGCCCCCTGCCGCGCCTCGTCGGCGAGCCCGCCCGGAGCGCCGGCGGGGCCTGGAGCGCCGGAGGTGGGGGTGCCGGACGCCGGGGCGGAGGCGCGGGGTGAGGGCCCGTCGGTTCCGGAGACGGCCCCGCCGGGCGCGGAAGCCGTACGGGAGGGGATCTCCGCGCCCGCGCAGCCCGCGACGAGCAGGGCCGCGCCGAGGAGGGCGACGGAGCGGGCGAGAGCCGGGCCGACGCCGGAAGTGCGCGGATTCGTGGCGGTAAACCGTATCTTTCCCATACCGTGACACTCCCCCGCCCCCGTCCCCGCGCCCCCACCACGCCGGGCTCTCAGGCGAACAGCCCACCTCCTGCCACGCACACAGCGGTACGGGTCCCGCGCCCCTCCCCGTGCCGTACCGTCCGCCCGCGCCCCCGACAATGGGCCCGTGGACCTCGACGATCTCTCCGCCCTCCGTACCCCCGAGGGCAGCGCGCTCCTCGCCGAGCTGCGGGGGCTGCGGCCCGCCGACGAGCTGGCGGCCCTGACCCGCCTGCGGCGCGTGCATCCGCCCGCGCTCGTGACGGCGGCGCTCGCGCAGGCGCGGCTGCGGGACCGCGCCGTCGCGAAGTTCGGGGCCGAGGACGCGGCCCGGATGTGGTTCACGCCCGGGGGCGTGGAGCAGGCGACGCGGGCGCCGGTCGCCGCGTACCGCGCGGAGCGCCTGCGGGAACTCGGGGCGCGGCGCGTCGCGGACCTGTGCTGCGGGATCGGCGGCGACGCGCTCGCGCTCGCGCGGGCGGGGATCGCGGTACGGGCCGTGGACCGCGATCCGCTGACGGCGGCGGTCGCGCGGGCGAACGCGGAGGCGCTGGGGCTCGGCGAGCTGATCGACGTGGAGTGCGCGGACGTGACGGAGGTGGACGCGGGCGACTGCGACACGGTCTTCGCCGATCCGGCGCGGCGCGGCGGCCGGGGCCGGATCTTCGACCCGGAGGCGTATTCGCCGCCGCTGAGCTGGGCGATCGGCGCGGCGCGGAGCGGACGGCTCGGCGCCCTGAAGGTCGCGCCGGGCGTGCCGCACGAGGCGATCCCGGCCGACGCGGCGGGCGAGTGGGTCTCGGACGGCGGCGAGCTGAAGGAGGCGGTGCTGTGGTTCGGCACGGGCACGGGCACGACGGCGACCCTGCTCCCCGGTCCGCACCGGCTGCACGGCGCCGGGCTCCCCAACCCCCCGGCGGGCCCGGTCGCCCGCTACCTCTACGAGCCGGACGCGGCCGTGATCCGCGCCCACCTGGTCGCCGAGGTCGCGCGCGACCTGGACGCGACCCTGATCGACGACACGCTCGCGTACCTCACGACGGACACCCTGACCCCGACGCCGTACGCGCGCCCGTACGAGATCACGGACGTCCTTCCCTTCGGGGTGAAGCGCCTGAAGGCCCTCCTGCGGGAGCGCGGCGTCGGCACCCTGACGGTGAAGAAGCGGGGTTCGGCGATGGAGCCCGAGGAACTGCGCCGCCAGGTGCGGCCGAAGGGGCCGCACGCGGCGACGGTCTTCATGACCCGGTCGCTGGGGGCGCCGGTGATGCTGGTGGGGCGGGGGGTGTGAGGAGGCGGACCTCAGCCGGCCAGCTCCTTCAGCTCGTCGCTGTCCAAGGTGCGGCCCACTGGCTCCGGCAGTTCGATGGGCGCACCGAAGGCGCGAGCGGTGACACTTCGGTAGCCGCCGTCGTCCGGCTCGGCGTACACGACGTGGCCACCCGCCTGACGATCGATGAGCAGGTACACCGGGATGCCCGCCGCGGCGTAGCCCTCGGCCTTTTCCACACGGTCTCGCTGGTGGGTGTCCCAGTCGTGCGAGGTGACCTCCACGACCATGAGCACGCCGTCCGGTTCCGCCCAGTCGCCGGACGTGAGGAAGTGGCGCCGTGGCGCCAGGACACCGTCCGGCCGCGCCCGGCCCCTGCGGTACTTCTCCACCTTCAGCCCACGCTCCGGGTAGAGCCGCAAATCCGGCCGGTGCTGCAAGCACTGCTCCAGCAGCCACATGATGATTTCGTCGTGCTTGCCGTCCGGCACGGGCTTGCCCTCGATCTTTCCGTTCAGGTACTCCAGCCGGACGGTCTCCGGGGCAGTGCGGGCGATCTGCTCGAATTCCTCGACCGTCATATCGGCCGGGGCTTCGCTCTTCGGGGTCATGGGCTCGCCTCCTCCCCTCCATCCTGCCCGGGTATCGGGAGGCGCGGCGTGAATGAGCGACATCCGTCCTGTCCTTTTTCGCGCGGCTTCGGTGGGCCGGGCCGCCGCCCGGACGCCTCCACGATCCCGCGCCGGACATGCCGAAAAGCCCGTTCAGCGACTTCTTCCGCCGAACGGGCGAGGGAAGATCGTTCCTGCGTTGCGGGTCCTTGACGCTTGTGCCAGGCGTCGGGGTCAGACGTCGATCTCAGGCGCCGGTGCGCGTCCCCTCGACGCCCACTGAGGAGAACCGCCACCTGTGCACCGCGCGCGTCACCAAGTCCTTCGGCGGCTCCGGCAGTTCCGGGTAGTCGCCGTCCGGCTCGCCCTCCCACCAGGTCAGGACGAGCACCCGGTCCTGCGGGGCCGTGAAGGTCTCGCGGCGCAGAGGGGCCGCGTCGAGGCCCTGGGCGCGGGCCCAGGCGAGGAGGCCGGGGCCGCGGCCCTCCCGGGCGCGGGCCTCCCACATCAGCGTCGTGACCGTCACGTGTAGAGGTTCTCCTTCGCGACCTCGTGCACGTGGTCGTGCCCGTGGTGCCCGTGCCCGCCGTCCGTGTCCGAGTCGCCGTGGTCGTGCCCCGGCACGTGCGGTTCCGTCACGGGGAGGGAGGAGTCGGCCGACAGCTCCCAGTCCGAAGCGGCCCGGTCGCGCGCGACCATCTCGGCGCCCAGCGCGGCGACCATCGCGCCGTTGTCCGTGCACAGCTTGGGGCGCGGGACGCGCAGCCGGATGCCCGCGCGCTCGCAGCGCTCCTGGGCGAGGGCGCGCAGACGGGAGTTGGCGGCCACGCCGCCGCCGATCATGAGGTGGTCGACCCCCTCGTCCTTGCAGGCCCGTACCGCCTTGCGGGTGAGCACGTCGACGACGGCCTCCTGGAAGGACGCCGCCACGTCCCGTACCGGCACCTCCTCGCCCGCCCTGCGCTTGGCCTCGATCCACCGCGCCACGGCGGTCTTGAGGCCGGAGAAGGAGAAGTCGTAGGCGGCGTCGCGCGGCCCCGTGAGCCCGCGCGGGAACGCGATCGCCTCCGGGTCGCCCTCGCGCGCGTACCGGTCGATGACGGGGCCGCCGGGGAAGCCGAGGTCGAGGACGCGGGCGATCTTGTCGAACGCCTCGCCCGCCGCGTCGTCGATGGTCTGCCCGAGCGGCCGTACGTCGGAGGTGATGTCCGCCGAGAGCAGGAGCGAGGAGTGCCCGCCGCTGACGAGGAGCGCCATGGTCGGCTCGGGGAGCGGGCCGTGTTCGAGCTGGTCGACGCAGATGTGCGAGGCGAGGTGGTTGACGCCGTAGAGCGGCTTGCCGAGCGCGTACGCGTACGCCTTCGCCGCCGAGACGCCCACGAGGAGCGCGCCCGCGAGGCCGGGGCCCGCCGTGACGGAGATGCCGTCGAGGTCCTTCGCGCTGACCCCGGCCTCCTTGAGCGCGCGGCCGATGGTCGGGACCATCGCCTCCAGGTGGGCGCGCGAGGCGATCTCGGGGACGACGCCGCCGAAGCGCGCGTGCTCGCCGACGCTCGACGCGACCGCGTCGGCGAGCAGCGTCGTGCCGTGCACGATGCCGACTCCGGTCTCGTCGCAGGAGGTCTCGATACCGAGGACGAGGGGGGCGTCAGCCATGGCCGGGAGGTTCGCTTTCTGGGGTACTGGGGGCGGGGTTGGCGGGGTCGGTGAGGCGCATGACGAGGGCGTCGACGTTGCCGGGCTGGTAGTAGCCGCGGCGGACGCCGATCGGCTGGAAGCCGTACCGCTCGTAGAGGCGCTGGGCGCGGAGGTTGTCGACGCGCACCTCCAGCATGACCTCGGCGCACTCGAAGGCGGTCGCGGCCCGCAGGAGGTCGGTGAGGAGGCGGGAGCCGAGGCCGTGGCCCCAGGCGGCCTCGGCGACGGCGATGGTCTGCACGTCGGCGAGGTCGCCGGAGGCGGCGAGGCCCGCGTAGCCGAGGAGGGTGCCCTCGGCGTCCTCGGCGACGACGTAGTGCCGCGTCGCGCCAGGGCCGCGCGCGTGCGCCAGCTCGGACCAGAACATGCCGCGCGACCAGGCGTCGTCGGGGAACAGGGTGCGTTCGAGCACGAGGACGGGGTCGATGTCCCACCAGCGCATCTCGCGCAGCCGGGGGAAGTCCTCCTCCTCCGGAGCGGTCGCGGGCTCGGCGGTGCTCACTGCGGGGTGACCACCTTGTAGTTCTTGGGCACCTGGGCGTCGGGGCGGCGCAGGTAGAGGGGGCGCGGGGCGCCGAGTTCCTCACCGGCGGCGAGGCGGTGCGCGGCGAGCGCGGCGAGGGCCCCGGCGTCGGCGTGGACGGGGCTGCCGGGGCCCTCGGGCACGGCGCCGTCGAAGGTGCCCGGGTAGAGGTGGGCCCCGGCGCCGTAGGCGGGGACGCCGGCGACCTGCGCGGCGATCTCGGCGGGCCGGTCGACGGCCGGGTCGCCCAGCGGCGTCGTGGCGTCCGCGTACCGCCGCCAGTAGACCTCCTTGCGGCGCGCGTCCGTCGCGACGAGGAAGGGCCCTTCGGCGGCCGTGCGGCCGGTGGCGGAGGCGAGTCCGTCGAGCGTGCACAGGCCGTGGACGGGGATGCCGAGCGCGAGGCCGAAGGTGTCGGCGGTCGCGAGGCCGACACGGAGGCCGGTGTACGGGCCCGGTCCGGTGCCGACGACGACGGCGGTGACGTCGCGCAGCGTCACCCCGGCGGCGGCGAGGACGCGGTCCACGGCGGGGAGGAGGAGTTCGCCGTGGCGCCGGGCGTCGACACGGCTGTCGGAGGCGAGGACCCGGTCACCGTCGTGCAGGGCGGCGGTGACAGCGGGCGTGGCGGTGTCGAGAGCGAGCAGAAGCACGCCGACAGCCTACGGCGCGGAGCCCCGCGACGCCGAAGGCGGAGGGCCCGCGGAGGTGACGGAGCACTCACCCGCTCCGGAGGCCGCTTCCCCGCCCGGCTGCTACCGTCACGTTGCGCGGCGCAGGGCCGGGGCCCGGCAGGGCTTGACGCACGGGAGGCGGCACAGTGGCAGGCAGGAGCTCCGGGATCGTGGCCGGGCTGACGGCGGCGGCCCTGGCCGGGATCGGTTTCCTCGCCTTCCAGGCGAACGCGAGCGCCCCCGAGCACCTCGCGAAGGCCCCCCACTCCCCCAGCGCCTCCCCCTCTCCCTCCGCCGGTCCGGACGGCTCCGGCCAGCGCGGCAAGAAGGGCAGCGGCGGCAAGGAGGCTCCGGCGGCGGTCCCGGCGGACTCCGGCGAGGGCAAGCGGGTCGTGTACGCGCTCGGCGCGGACCGGGTGTGGCTCGTGGACGAGAGCGGCAAGGCGAGCAGGACCTTCGAGGTCACCCCGAGCACCGTCGATCCCGCGCCCGGCACCTACGCGGTGACCTCACGCGCGGAGGGGGTCGTCGGCTCGGACGGGGTCCGGATCGTCAAGGTCGTGCGCTTCGCGGTGACCGACGGCGTCGCGATCGGCTTCAGCGCGGCGGCGGACGGCTCGACGCCGAGGCCGGACCCGGGCTCGCGCACGGGCGGCGTCCGCGAGTCCCTCAAGGACGCGGACGCCATGTGGGACTTCGCGGCGCTGGGCGCGACGGTCGTCGTGGTCAAGTAGGCGGCCGGGCGCGGGGCGCGTCCACACGGGCGACGGTACGGACCGCGCGGGGTCCCTCACGTACGGGGCGCGGGGATCTCCAGGACGGGCCTCGCGGGCGCCGGGCGTAGTACGAGGGGCACCGGCGGGCGCATCGCGTCAGGCACGTCCCGCAGCGGGGGGCGTCGCGACAGGCTCGTCATACGGCGGGAGGGCATCGCCTCCCTGCGCCCGCCCCCTGACACGTACGGCCTCACTCCTCGCGCGTCCCCGTGGGCCCTTCGTCGCGCGCGTCCCTCTCGCTGTCCCGCTCCGCGGGGGACGGCGGGGTGGAGACGGCTGTCGCCGCGGCGCAGGACTCCAGCAGCGTCCGCATCGAGGGGGCGGCGGGCGGCGTGTGGGGGACTTCCGTGGCGGGTGCGGGGGTCGGCATGGCTGCCTCCTGGCATCAGGCGTGGTGAGGTAACCCTCACCAGGTCTTGACCCCCATGTGACCACGCGGGCGGCGCGCGACGCAACATCATGCCGACACCGTGTCGGGAAGCCCTCAGACCCCCCGCAGGTTCAGGAGCGCCGCGCCCGCCGCCGGGTCGTCCTGCCAGCGGGCCCCGTACGCGGTGATCGTCACGAGCCGGGGATCGGCGTCGTCGGCCGCCCCGGCCGCCGGGTCGAGCGCCGTCGCCGTACCCCCGGTGGCCCGGTCGATGCGGATGAGCAGGCGGTCCTCCGTCAGTTCCTCGACCTTCCCCTCCCCCCACTCGACGACCACGACGGAGTCGGTGAGCGAGACGTCCAGGTCGAGGTCCTCCATCGCGTCGAGCCCGCCGCCGAGCCGGTAGGCGTCGACGTGGACGAGCGCGGGGCCGTCGCCGAGCGGCGGGTGGACGCGGGCGATGACGAAGGTCGGCGAGGTGACGGCGCCCCGCACCCCGAGCCCCTCCCCGAGCCCCCGCGTCAGCGTCGTCTTGCCCGCGCCGAGTTCCCCGCTGAGCAGCACGAGATCGCCGGGCCGCAGCAGGGCGGCGAGACGCCGTCCGAGCGCGGTGGTCTCCTCGGGCCCGGCGAGGGAGAAGGCGGGCAGGACGAGAGCGGTGTTCTGCGGTTCCATGGGAGGCACGGTAATAGGCGGCGGACGGACCGCCGTACCGTGCGGGTTCCCCCGGGCCGCGCACGAACCCGTGCGGCGGGGCGTCGCCCCGGAGGCGGGCCGTGCGGCGGGGCGGAGCGGCTCACAGAGACCCGACGGGGTTCGTCGATGACGTCACGGAGCGCCTGGGGCGGCGCGCTCTCGCCGCGGGCGCACACCCCGCCGCCGCCGGGCCTCCCTCCTCCCCGCCGCGTTCACCGCCGCGCCACCGCCTCCAGCAGCCCCGTCATCGCCGCGTTCACCTCGTCCGGGCGCTCCAGGAGGACCAGGTGGCCCGCGCCGGGGACGAGGGTGAGGTCGGCCTCGGGGAGCGCGCTCGCGAGCGCGCGGCTGTGGCTCGCGGGGGTGATGAGGTCGTCCGTGCCCGCGAGGACGAAGGCGGGGCGGCCCCGGAGGAGCGGGAGCGCCGCCGTCTTGTCGTGGGCGGCGAAGGCCGGCCAGAAGGCGGCGACGACCTCCATCGGGGTCGCCTCGATCATGCGGGTCGCGAAACGGGCGAGCACCGGGTCGGTCTCGGCGCCCGCGCCGAAGGAGTAGCGCCGCACGAGCGTGCCGAAGACGTCCGTGACGGCGCGGCGCCCGCGTTCGGCGAGCGCGGGCGCGGAGCCGAGGGCGCGCAGCACCCCGGGCGCGAGCCGCCGCAGCGCCTCCGCGCCGGGCGCGGGCAGGCCCCAGGCGACCTCGTCGAGCCGCCCGGCGGAGGTGCCGACGAGGCCGAGCCCGGCGACGCGCTCGCGCACGAGGTCCGGGTACCGCTCGGCGAGCGCCATGACGGTCATGCCGCCCATCGAGTGCCCGAGCAGGACGAGCGGGCCCGTGGGCGCGGCGGCGTCGATGACGGCCTTGAGGTCGCTGCCGAGCCGGTCGATGGCGGGGGGCGGCGCGCCGGGGGTCCAGCCGGAGCGGCCGTGTCCGCGCTGGTCCCAGTAGACGGCGCGGGCACGGCCCCGCAGGGCGGCGCGCTGGTGGTGCCAGGAGTCCTGGTTGAGGCAGTAGCCGTGCGAGAGGACGACGGTGAAGGGCGCCTCTCCCGCGAGCGGCGCGGCCCCGTCCTCGTAGGGGTCCTCGATCTCGTACGCGAGCGGCGTGCCGTCCGTCGCGAGGGCGGTGCCGGGGGTGCCGCGCAGCGTCCCGTACGGGCTCGTGGCGTCGAGCGCGAGGCGCGCCCGGCGGCGCACGGAGCGTCCCACGGTGAGCCGTTCGACGGCGACTCCGGCGGCGGCCCCCGCGGCGAGCACGCCGACGGCGGCCCCGAGCACCCCGGCCCGCCGCCGCCCGGGGGCGATCGGCAGCGCCGGAAGCGGACCGGGAGGCCCGGCGAGAGGTGCGCTGTCGGCCACGGGGCCCTCCTCGGGGACTCGGGTCGTACGGGACGGGCTCGGCCGGTCGTACGGGACGGGCTCGGCCGGTCGTACGGGACGGGTTCGTCCGGTCGTACGGGACGGGCTCACGTTCTACGGGACTGTTACCCGTTCAGGTGGACGCGTGGCACGCGGCCGCCGACGCGCGTGACGATCTCGTAGACGATGGTGTCCGCCGCGCGCGCCCAGTCCTCCGCGCTCGGTTCGCCCTGGTCCCCGGCGCCGAAGAGGACGGCCTCGCTGCCGGGGGCTGGCGTGTCCCCGCCGAGATCGACGACGAACTGGTCCATCGCGATACGGCCCGCCACGGTGTGCCACTTGCCGTTCACGAGGACCGGCCCGGCGCCCGAGGCGTGCCGGGGGACGCCGTCGCCGTAGCCGAGGGGGACGAGGCCGAGCGTCGTGTCGCCGGGCGTGACGTAGAGGTGCCCGTAACTGACGCCGTGGCCGCCGGGCACCCGCTTGACAAGGGCGAGCGGGGCGACGAGCCGCATGACGGGGCGGAGGCCGAAGTCGGCGTGCGTGCCCAGGGCGGGGCTGGGCGAGAGGCCGTACATCGCGATGCCGGGCCGGACGAGGTCGTAGTGGCTCTCGGGGAGGCTGAGGGTGGCGGGCGAGTTGGCGATGTGCCGGACCTCCGCGCGGACGCCGAGGCGCGCGGCGAGCCCTGTCATCTCCTCGAAGAGGGTGAGCTGGGCGGCGATGGAGGGGTGTCCGGGCTCGTCGGCGCACGCGAAGTGCGACCACAGGCCGACGACCCGGACGAGCCCCTCCGCCTGGAGGGCGAGGGCGTTGCCCACGAGGTCCGGCCAGTCGGTGGGCTGGCAGCCGTTGCGGCCGAGGCCGGTGTCCGCCTTGAGGTGGACACGGGCCGTGCGGCCCGCCGCGCGGGCGGCGGCGGCGACCTCGTCGAGCGCCCACTGCCCGCTCACGGAGACGTCGATGTCCGCCTCGATCGCGGCGCGCCAGGGACCGCCGGGCGTCCACAGCCAGCACAGGACGCGGCCCTCGACACCCCCGGCGCGCAGCGCGAGCGCCTCGGCGGGTGTCGCGACGCCGATCCAGCTCGCCCCCGCCTCCCGCGCGGCCCGCGCACAGGCGAGCGCGCCGTGCCCGTACCCGTCGGCCTTCACCACCGCCATGAACGCCGCACCCGGCGCGCGCTCCCTCAGCAGGCGGACATTGGCCCGCAGAGCGGCAAGATCGATCTCGGCCCGGGGGCCCTGTGCGGTGGTGTTCATCGTGACTCAGTGTCGCACTGCGGCCGAGCGGGGAGCGCGCCAAGGGCGGAGCGGTGTCGGCGCCATGTGCTCGAGGGGCGGGCGTCGTGGCCTGGCGGGGCGTGCCGCGGCCTCGCGGGGCGGTGTGGCGTGGACGCGGGGGTGTCGTGGCTTGGCGGGGGCGGTGTCGTGGCGGCGTGTCGGCGCGGGAGGCGGTGCGTGGCGCACGTGTGGGCCGCGCGCGCAGTGGCCGGAACGCACGTGTGCCACGCCGTGGCCCGGGCGCGCGAGCAGGCCGGGCGCCTCGCGTGTGGTGCGGGCACCGTCCGCACCGCCCGGACGGCGTCCTCCGGGCTCCGGGCTCCGGGCTCCGGGCTCCGGGCTCAGCTTCGCGCCGCCCCCACCCGCGTTCCCCACGTCGGTTCCGCCGCGGCGAGCCAGGCGTCCTGGTGGTCGGCGAGCGGGGTGGTGAGGGGGAGCGGCTGCCAGTGGCAGCGGAAGCGGAGGTTCTCGGCCGCGGCGTGGTGGTCCCAGTGGTCGGGGCCGCCGCGGGGCGCGTGCAGGAGGAAGTACGTGGTGCGGCGGGGGGCGCCGGTCTCCGGGTGGGGGCGGTGGTCGACGGCGAGGGCCCGTACGACGCGGGCGCCCTCGACACCCGTCTCCTCGCGCACCTCGCGCAACACGGCCGCGCTCAGTTCCTCGCCGCTCTCCACACCCCCCGCGGGGATCCGCGTACCGGCCCCCGGCACACCGACGTGATCGAACACCAGCAACTCGGGCCCACGCGCCCCGTACCGCACGACATAGGCAGCCACCCACACCCGGGGCGGAAGAGGGGGATTCATGGGGGAATTGTGGACACAGCCGAGGGGCTCGTGCCACAACAACGGGGCAACAGCGGATGAACGGTCGCGGGGCAGGCGGGACGGGTTGACGCCCCGTCGGCGTTTCGTGCGCCCCTTTCACTCCGCGCCCGCTCCCCCTCTCACGCCCCGCCCGCTTCCTCTCTCACGCCACGCCCGCTCCCCCTCTCACCCCTCCCGCACGTCCCGCCACGCCCCCGGGATCGCCTCCGCCACGTCGTATGCCGTGATCGGGGCGCCTCCCCGGCCGCCGCCCGCCGCGCGCCGGGCCGCCAGGCCGTGGAGGTGGGCGGCGGCGGAGGCCGCGTCGCGCGGGGAGAGGCCGGTGGCGAGGAGGGAGCCGGCGAGGCCGGAGAGGACATCGCCCGCGCCCGCCGTGGCGAGCCAGGAGGTGCCGGTCGCGTTCACTCGTACGGGGGAGGTGCCGCCGGGGTCGGCGACGAGCGTCGTGGAGCCCTTGAGGAGCACGGTCGCGCCGAGGCGGTCGGCGAGTTCGCGCACGGCGTCGAGGCGGCGTGCCTCCACGTCCGCGCGGTCGGCGCCGAGGAGCCGGGCGGCCTCGCCCGCGTGCGGGGTGAGGAGGGTGGGCGCGGTACGGGCGCTGATGCGGTCCGGGCCCGCGAGGCTCAGCGCGTCGGCGTCCATCAGGAGGGGGACGTCCGTCGCGAGCACGTCGTCGAGCGCGGCGCGCGCCTCGTCCCCGTCGCCGAGCCCCGGCCCCACGACCCACGCCTGCACCCGCCCCGCCTCGGAGGGCAGCCCCGAGGACACGAGCGTCTCGGGGTGCCGCGCCGTCACCGCGTCCGCCGCGGGCCCCGCGTACCGCACCGCGCCCGCGCCGCCCCGCAGCGCTCCCGTCACCGCGAGGACCGGCGCCCCCGGATAGCGCGCCGAACCGGCCGCGATCCCCACCACGCCCCGCCGGTACTTGTCGCTCTCCACCCCGGGCACCGGCAGCAGCGCGGCCACGTCCGCGTACTGGAACGCCTCCAGGTCCGGCGCGCCCGGCTCGATGCCGATCGGCACGAGCCGCAGCGCGCCCACGTGCTCGCGACCGGGGTCGATGAGCAGTCCGGGCTTGTAGGTGCCGAAGGTGACCGTCGCGTCGGCCCGCACCGCCTCCCCGTCGACCTCGCCGCTGTCCGCGTCGATGCCGCTCGGCAGATCGACGGCGAGGAGCGCGGGGCGGCCCTCGTGGGCCGCCCGCGCCAGGCGCGCCGCGACGGGCCGCAGCCCGCCCTTGCCGCCGATGCCGACGATCCCGTCGAGCACGAGGTCCGCCTCGCGCACCCGCCGCGTCACCTCGCCGGGCACGTCGGCCCCTTCGGCGCCTTCCGGCGCTTCGAGGACGAGCCCGCCCGCCGCGCGCAGCGCCGCGAGGCCGCCCGCGTGGGCGCGCGCGGGCGAGAGCAGGACGGCGGTGACGCCCGCGCCGCGGCGGGCGAGGGCGGCGCCCGCGTAGAGCGTGTCGCCGCCGTTGTCGCCGCTGCCGACGAGGAGGCAGACGCGACTGCCGTAGACCCGGCCGAGCAGTTCGGCGGCGGCGGTCGCGAGCCCCGTGGCGGCGCGCGCCATGAGCGCCCCGTCCGGCAGTCGGTCCATGAGCCGTTTCTCGGCGGCCCGTACGGTCTCCACGCGGTGAGCGGTACGCATGGTGTCGAGTTTCCCGCAGCGCCCGCCGGTACGCACGGGCAGCCCGGACTGCTTCCGCACGGGCCCGGCCCGGACCGGTTCCTGCGCGGCCCGACGCGGTTCCGTGCGGGTTCCGTACGGGCAGGTCGGCGCCGGTCCCCGGCGGTCCGGCACCGGCTCCGCGGCTGGTCAGTACGAGTGCTCGGCGGTCACCTCCGCGGATACGTCGAGGGCACGCCGCGCCGCGTCGCCGCCCAGGTCGAGCAGGGTCTGCACGAGCGCGTCGACCACCGCGAGGTGGGCGAGGCGGCTCGCGACCGCCTCCAGGCCGAGGACGAGGTCCTGTCCGCCCGCCACGAGCACGCAGTCGCTCGTCTCGGTGAGCGGGGAGCGGACGTAGCTGGTCAGGGCGAGGACGGCGGCGCCCTGGAGGCGGGCGCGGCGGGCCGCGTCCACGGTGGAGCGTGTCGCCCCCGTGTGGCTCACCGCGAGGCACACCGAGCTGTCGGTGAGCAGCCCGGCGGAGAGCTGCGCGGTGAGGGGGTCGGTGGGGGCGTCCACGGCCCGGCCCACCGCGCGCAGCCGGTACGCGGCGTCGGCCACGACGGGTTGTGAGAGGCCGGCGCCCACGACGAGGACCCTGTTCGCCCCGTGCAGCAGGCGCGCGGCCTCGCCGAGCCGCGCGGGGGGCAGGGTGGTGCGCAGCCCGTCGAGCGCCTCGCGGCTCGCGGCGAGTGTCGAGGCGAGGGCGCGCGCCGCCGGATCGGCCGCGTCCCCGGAATCCCCGGCCTCACCGGCCGTCCCCAACTCCGCCACCGGTCGGGGCGTCTGGCGGGCGGCGGCGATCTTCAGCTCCTGGAAGCCGCGGAATTCGAGCCGCTGACACGTGCGCACGACCGAGGAGGGCGCCGTCTCGGCGAGCGCGGCGACCTCGCTCACGCTCAGCCCGACGAGGCCGCCCCCCAGGTCGAGCACGGTGTGCGCGACGCGCGCCTCGGCGCCGCTCAGCCCCGAGAGGTGGGAGCGGATGTGCGCGGCGAGGTCGGCCGGTCTCTTCTCGGAATTCTGTTCCACGAAAGTAGTGTACCTTGGAATTCGGTTCCGTACTCGCCGTGCCGGATGGAACGGCGAGCGGGGAACCGCGTGCCCGAGCCGACCCCCCATGGAAGAAGGAGACCCGTATGCCCGCCGCCGTCCCCGTGGTCGTGCTCACGGCGGCGCTGCTGCACGCCATCTGGAACGCCCTCTCGCACGCCGCCGTCGACAAGGCGGCCCGCACCGTGATGATCAACCTCGTCTACACGGTCTGCGGCGCCCTCATCGTCTGCTGGACCCCTCTCCCCGAGGCGCGCGCCTGGCCGTTCCTGATCGCCTCGGCGCTTCTCCAGGCCGTGTACCAGTGGCTGCTGCTCCAGGCGTACCGGCTCGGCGACTTCGGCCAGATGTACCCGATCGCGCGCGGTACCTCGCCCTGGCTCGTCGCGCTCGCCTCGACGGTCGTGCTCGGCGAGGCGCTGCCCGCGGGACAGGCGCTCGGCGTCGTCGTCATATCCCTGGGCCTGGCAGGGCTCGCCCTCGCGGACGGCCTCCCGGGGCGGGCCCAGTGGCCGGCGCTCGCCGCCGCGCTGGGCACGGGGGTGGTGATCGCGAGCTACACCGTCGTGGACGGGACGGGGGTGCGCGACGCGGGGACCGTGCTCGGGTACATCGGCTGGATGTTCCTGCTCCAGGGCCCCGTCCTGCCGCTCCTCGCCCTGGCCCGCTGGCGCGTGCGCTTCCGCGAGCGGATACGGGTGGGGTGGCGGACGGGGGTGCTCGGCGGGGTGCTCTCGCTGGCGGCGTACGGGCTCGTCGTGGGCGCGCAGGCGTACGGGGACCTGGCGAGCATCGCCGCGCTCCGTGAGACGAGCATCGTGATCGCGGCGGTGATCGGGGTCGTGGTGTTCCGGGAACGACTGGGGAGGTGGCGACTTGTCGCGAGCGCGGTGGTACTGGGCGGGATCGCGGTGCTGGAGCTGGCTTAGGGCCCTGCCCTCCGGGCGGTGCGGGAGCCGGGCGCGCCCGAGCGCGGGCTCATCCCTCCGCGATCACCACCGCCGAGGCCACACCGGCGTCGTGGCTCAGGGAGACGTGCCAGTGGCGGACGCCCAGTTCCGCCGCGCGCGCGGCGACCGTGCCGCGGACGCGGAGGTAGGGGCGGCCCCCCGGCTCGGCGCACACTTCGGCATCGGTCCAGCGCAGCCCGGCGGGGGCGCCCAGCGCCTTGGCGAGCGCCTCCTTCGCCGCGAAGCGGGCGGCGAGCGAGGCGACGCCGCGCGGTTCGCCGTCCGGGAGCGTGGTCTCGCCGCCCGTGAAAAGGCGCTCGGCGAGCTGCGGGGTGCGGCGCAGGGCCGCCCCGAAGCGGTCGATCTCCGCCACGTCGATGCCGACACCGATGATCACGGGAGCCGTTCCTCTCCGGCCGGAACGGGACCCCGGCCCGGGGAAAACCTACGCCCCGGGCCCGGCGGCCCCCTACCCGCCGGGCCCCGAGCGCCCACTACCGGGTCCGCGCCCGCGCGCCCGGAACACCGCGCGCACCACACGCGCACGGCACCCCGCGTCCGCCATCCGGCGTGCGCGGCACGGCGCGCCTCCCACCCCGCATGTCCGGCACCCCGCGCCCGCCACCCGGCGCGCCCCGTCCCCCTCTCACTCCACCGTCACCGACTTCGCCAGGTTCCTCGGCTGGTCGACCTCGTTCCCGCGCGCGGTCGCCAGCTCGCACGCGAAGACCTGGAGGGGGACGGTTGCCACGAGGGGCTGGAGGAGCGTGGGTACCTCCGGGACCTCGATGAGGTGGTCCGCGTACGGGGCGACCGTCTCGTCGCCTTCCTCGGCGATGACGACCGTCCGCGCCCCGCGCGCCCTGATCTCCTGGATGTTGGAGACGATCTTGTCGTGCAGGACGGAGCGGCCGCGCGGCGAGGGGACGAGGACGACGACAGGAAGGCCCTGGTCGATGAGCGCGATCGGCCCGTGCTTCAGCTCGCCGGCGGCGAAGCCCTCGGCGTGCATGTACGCGAGTTCCTTGAGCTTCAGCGCGCCTTCGAGCGCGACGGGGTAGCCGACGTGACGGCCCAGGAAGAGGACCGTGTCGTGCCCGGCGAGGGAGCGGGCCAACTCGCGTACGGGTTCCATCGTTTCGAGGACGCGCTCCAGGTCCCCGGGGATGCCGGCGAGCTCCGCGACGACCTCGCCGATCTCGTCGCCGAACTTCTCGCCTCGGTGCTGGGCGAGCCACAGGGCGACGAGGTAGCAGGCGACGAGCTGGGTCAGGAACGCTTTCGTGGAGGCGACGGCGACCTCGGGCCCCGCGTGGGTGTAGAGGACGGCGTCGGACTCGCGGGGGATCGTCGAGCCGTTGGTGTTGCAGATCGCGAGGACGTGCGCGCCCTGTTCCCGGGCATGGCGCAGCGCCATGAGCGTGTCCATCGTCTCGCCGGACTGCGAGATCGCGATGACGAGCGTGCGGTGGTCGAGGATCGGGTCGCGGTAGCGGAACTCGCTGGCCAGCTCCACCTCGCAGGGCAGCCTCGTCCAGTGCTCGATCGCGTACTTGGCGATGAGTCCGGCGTGGAAGGCGGTGCCGCAGGCGACCACGACGATCTTCGACGTCTCGCGCAGCACCTCGGGCGGGACCCGCACCTCGTCGAGGAGCAGCGTCCCGGACTCGTCGACACGGCCGAGGAGCGTGTCGGCGACGGCCTTCGGCTGCTCGGCGATCTCCTTGAGCATGAAGGAGGCGTAGCCGGACTTCTCGGCCGCCGAGGCGTCCCAGTCCACGTGGTACGTGCGGACCTCGGCCGGGAGCCCGTCGAAGCCGGTGACCGTGACGCCCTCGGGCCGCACCTCGACGACCTGGTCCTGGCCCAGCTCGATCGACGTACGCGTGTGGTCGATGAAGGCGGCGACGTCGGAGGCGAGGAAGTACTCGCCCTCACCGACGCCGACGACGAGCGGGGAGTTGCGGCGGGCGCCGACGACCCGGTCGGGCGCGTCGGCGTGCACGGCGACGAGCGTGAACGCGCCCTGGAGGCGCCCGCACACCTCGCGCATCGCCGCGGCGAGATCGTCGTGCGCGCCGTACGCCTCGGAGAGGAGGTGCGCGACGGTCTCGGTGTCGGTCTCGGACTCCAGGTGGTGGCCCCGGGCGCGGAGTTCGGCACGCAGTTCGGCGAAGTTCTCGATGATGCCGTTGTGCACGACGGCGACGCGGCCCGCGTTGTCGAGGTGGGGATGGGCGTTGGCGTCGTTGGGCGCACCGTGCGTGGCCCAGCGGGTGTGGCCGATGCCGGTCGTCGCGCTCGGCAACGGCCGTTCCATCAGCTCCTTCTCCAGGTTGGCGAGCTTGCCCGACTTCTTCGCCGTCGCGAGACCCCCGTCCGCGAGCACGGCGGCGCCCGCCGAGTCGTAGCCCCGGTACTCCAGGCGACGGAGCCCGGCGAGGACGATGTCAAGAGCCGACTGCGTTCCGGCATATCCCACGATTCCACACATAACGGAAGACTACGGCGAGGGGGCGTCCGCCTCCGGAGAGCGACGCGGCCCCACCGGGCGTCATTCGCGTGCCGTCGTGAGCGGCGCACGGCGCTCGGCCGCCTCGCGGCGCGGCTCACCGCCGAAGCGGTGGGCGTCCGCCCGCGCCCACATGTCCTCCCCTCTGTCCTCGTCGGGCAGCTCCTCGGCCAGCGCGGCGAGCCGCGCCTCGCGGGTCGCGCCGCGCGTGACGCACCCCACCCCCGCCGCACGCAACATGAGCGCAACAATGGGAGGTGTGATCACCTCACCCCCGAGGAGCGCCCACCGCAGGCCGGAGGCGACTCCCTACGTGGATCTGACCAGGGACGAGTGGAGCGCGCTGCGCGCCAAGACCCCGCTGCCGCTGACGGCCGAGGAGGTCGAGAGGCTGCGCGGCCTCGGCGACGTCATCGACCTCGACGAGGTGCGGGAGATCTACCTGCCGCTCTCGCGCCTGCTGAACCTGTACGTGGACGCCAACGACGCCCTGCGCGGTTCGCTCAACACCTTCCTCGGCGAGCAGGGCACGCAGTACGGCACGCCGTTCGTGATCGGGGTGGCGGGAAGCGTCGCGGTCGGCAAGTCCACCGTCGCGCGCCTGCTCAAGGCGCTGCTCGCGCGGTGGCCGGAGCATCCGCGCGTCGAACTGGTCACGACGGACGGTTTCCTGCTGCCGATGGCGGAGCTGGAGAAGCGCGGCCTCATGGCGCGCAAGGGCTTCCCCGAGTCGTACGACCGCCGCGCGCTCACCCGCTTCGTGGCGGATGTGAAGGCGGGCAAGGACAACGTCACCGCGCCCGTGTACTCGCACCTGACCTACGACATCGTCCCCGGCGAGCGCCTCACCGTCGCGCGCCCGGACATCCTCATCGTGGAGGGCCTCAACGTCCTCCAGCCCGCCCTGCCGGGCAGCGACGGCCGCACCAGGGTCGGCCTCGCGGACTACTTCGACTTCAGTGTCTACGTGGACGCGCGCCCGCAGGACATCCGCGAGTGGTACCTCAACCGCTTCCGCCGCCTGCGCGAGACGGCCTTCCAGGACCCGTCCTCGTACTTCCGCAAGTACACCCAGGTCTCCGAGGAGGAAGCCCTCGCCTACGCCCGCAAGACCTGGCACACCATCAACGAGCCGAATCTCATCGAGAACGTGGCACCGACCCGGGGCCGCGCGACACTCGTCATACGGAAGGGCCCTGACCACAAGGTCCAGCGCGTCCGCCTGCGCAAGCTCTGACCCCCCGTCCGCACCGGGGCCCACCGCCCACGCCACGGGTCACCGGCACCGTCCCCGCAGGCGGCCTGAATTCGCCTCAGCGCGGCTGAAGTTCACTGGTCGCCGGCCCCCGTACCGCAGTGGCCGGGGCTTTTGGGGGCTCGCTCCCTCGCTCAGGGACCTGGGGCCCGGGGACCCGGCCAATCGGAAGGCCCATGCCGCCACGCCGGGCGTACCGTGCCGCGCCCCGCCGCATCCGCCGCACCGGCCGTCCCCGCCGCCGAGGCAGGAAGCCAGCGGGGCAGCGGCGACAACGTGGACGTGCACGACGGCCTCGGCGTCTCGGCCGACGACCAGGGCGACGTCGAGCAGCAACGGCACCCAGGACTTCACGTACGCGCCACTCGCTCGCCTCGACGGGGCTCTACGGCACCCGCGCCACCCCGGCCCAGAACCCGCTGCGCTCCTGCGGCGGGACCCGGTCCTCCTGCTGGTACCAGTAGTTGGCCGTGACGAGGCCGGGGGCCACGAGGTCGAGGCCGGTGAAGAACCGCTCGACCTCATGGCGCGTGCGCATCCGCAGCGGGATGGCGCCGCGCCGGTAGCTGTCCTTCGTCGTCTCCTCCAGTTCGGGGTGCTCGTCCGCCGTCCCGTGCGTCAGGACGAGGTAGCTCCCGGGCGCCAGGCCGGAGACGAGGGTGCGCACGAGCCCGTACGGGTCCTGGTCGTCGGGCAGGAAGTGCAGGAGCGCGATGAGCGAGAGCGCGACGGGCTGCCGCAGGTCGAGTAAGTCGCCCGCGCGGTCGAGGAGTTCGCCGGGGGCGCGGACGTCCGCGTCGAGGTAGTGCGTGGCACCCTCGGGCGTGCCGACGAGGAGCGCGGCGCAGTGCGCGAGCACGAGCGGGTCGTTGTCGGCGTAGAGGACGCGGGCGCTCGGGACGAGTTCCTGCACGACCTGATGGAGGTTCGGCTCGGTCGGGATACCGCTGCCGATGTCGAGGTACTGCCGTACGCCGCGCCCTGCCACATACCGGGCCGCGCGGTGCATGAACTGCCGGTTCCAGCGCGCGTTCTGCCGCGCGGCGGCTGGCAGCCCCTCCCCCACGGCGCGGTCGGCCGGGAAGTTGTCCACACCCCCGAGCAGCCAGTCGTAGACGCGCGCGGGGTGCGGCCTGCTGGTGTCGACGCGGGGGTCGTAGCTCATGAAAAGGGTCCTTCGTGGGGCGAACCTGACGCGGCTGACGGGGAGATGACAGACCTCCAGGATGCCGCACCGTCGCCCCGACCGCGTCCCGGGTCGGGCCCGGCGCCGTCCGCCCCCGCCGGTCACCTCCGGCAGCTCCGGCCACGGCAGTCGCCGGGCGGGGAGGGTCAGGGGGTCGGCGAGGACGGTGCCGAAGAGGCGCGGCCACCCTGTTCGAGGGTGCCCGCCTCCGGCCGCACTCCCCGTACGCGAGCGCGACGGCCGCCTTCGGCGCGGCGGGCACTGTCGTCACCGAGATCGCCACGCCGACGTGCGGGCAGGACCCCGAGGAGTTCGCCGGTGGCCGCGCGGGCGGCGCCCGTCTTGTGCGACCCCGCCCCGCCGACCCCGCCGAACCACCTCAGCCCGCACCCTCCACGGCGCCCGGCGGAACCCCGGTAAACCCCGCGCAACGGAGCACGTGGAGCCCATGGCCCTGCCCTGCGCCGCCCACGAAACCCCGCGAGCCGCCCTCAGCCCTCAGCCCTCAGCCCTCAGCCCTCAGCCCTCAGCCCTCAGCCCAGCGTCGACTTCACGACGTCCGCCAGCCCGCTCGCCACCGACCGGGCCTGCTCGATGTCCGCCGCCTCGACCATGACCCGCACGAGCGGCTCCGTGCCCGAAGGCCGGAGGAGGACCCGGCCCGTCGTGCCGAGGGCGTGCTCGGCCTCCTCGACGGCGGTGCGCAGCTCGGGCGCCGAGGCGACGCGGGAGCGGTCGACGTCGGGGACGTTGACGAGGACCTGCGGCAGGCGCGTGACGACGGAGGCGAGGTCGGCGAGGGAGCGCCCCGTCTCGGCCATGCGCGCGGCGAGCATGAGGCCGGTCAGGGTGCCGTCGCCCGTCGTGGCGTGGTCGAGGAGGATGACGTGCCCGGACTGCTCGCCGCCGAGCGCGTACCCGCGCGCCTTCATGCGTTCGAGCACGTAGCGGTCGCCGACGCCCGTCTCCTCGACGTGCACGCCCTCGCGCTCCATGGCGAGCTTGAAGCCGAGGTTCGACATGACGGTCGCGACGACGGTGTTCTTGCGGAGCGTCCCGTGCTCGCGCATCGCGAGGGCGAGGACGGCGAGGATCTGGTCGCCGTCGATCTCGCGGCCCTCGGCGTCGACGGCGAGGCAGCGGTCGGCGTCGCCGTCGTGCGCGATGCCGAAATCGGCCCGGTGGGCGACGACCGCGGCCTGGAGCTGGGCGAGGTGCGTGGAGCCGACCCCGTCGTTGATGTTGAGGCCGTCGGGCTCGGTGCCGATCGTCGTGATGACCTCGGCCCCGGCGCGCGCGAAGGCTTCCGGCGAGACGCGGGCGGCGGCGCCGTGCGCCTCGTCGAGGACGACGCGGAGGCCGTCGAGGCGGTTGGGGAGTACGGCGACGAGGTGCGCCACGTACTGGTCGAAGCCCTCGTCGTAGTCACGGACCCGGCCGACGTCCGCGCCGGTCGGCCGCGACCACTCCGCGGCGCCGGGCTCGCGGTGGCTGTGGTACTGGGCCTCGATGCGGTCCTCCAGCTCGTCGGCGAGCTTGTGCCCGCCGCGCGCGAGGAACTTGATGCCGTTGTCCGGCATGGCGTTGTGGCTCGCCGAGAGCATGACGCCGAAGTCGGCGCCGAGCACGCCGGTCAGGTGGGCGATCGCGGGGGTCGGCAGCACGCCGACGCGCAGCACGTCCACCCCGGCGCTCGCGAGGCCCGCGACGACGGCGGACTCCAGGAACTCGCCCGAGGCGCGCGGATCACGTCCCACCACGGCGGTCGGCCGGTGCCCCGGCCTGCTCCCGATCTCGCCCAGTACGTGTGCCGCCGCGACCGCGAGCCCGAGCGCGAGCTCGGCCGTCAGATCAACGCCCGCGACCCCGCGTACGCCGTCCGTCCCGAAGAGCCGTCCCACCTGGATTCCTCCCGCTCGCTGTCACGAGCGGCCCCGCCGTTCACCGGGCCGCCGCACTTCGCACATCAGTTGTTATACGTCATACCGCATAGGCCGGGTTGCCCCGGGGACCTCGGGCGCCCGACGGGTTTCCCCGGGGACGCGAACGCCCCGGCGGCACGGAGAGTGCCGCCGGGGCGAACAAGCGATACGGCAAGGGCCGCGATCAGCGCTTGCTGTACTGCGGGGCCTTGCGGGCCTTCTTGAGACCGGCCTTCTTGCGCTCGACGGCACGGTCGTCGCGGCGGAGGAAGCCCGCCTTCTTGAGGGCGCCGCGGTTGTTGTCCACGTCGGCCTCGTTCAGCGCGCGGGCCACGCCGAGGCGCAGGGCGCCGGCCTGACCCGAGACGCCGCCACCCGCGATGCGGGCGATGACGTCGTAGCGGTTGTCGAGTTCGAGCACCTTGAAGGGCTCGTTGACTTCCTGCTGGTGCACCTTGTTGGGGAAGTAGTCCTCAAGGGTGCGACCGTTGATCTTCCACTTGCCGGAGCCCGGGACGATCCGGACACGGGCGATCGCGTTCTTGCGACGGCCCAGCCCGGCGGCCGGCTGCGGCTCGCCGAAGGCGGAGGCGAGGGACTCCGAGGTGTACTCGCCCTCGACGGGGACCTCGGACTCGGTGGTGTACTGCTCGACGTCGACAGCCTCTTCGATCGGCTGCTCGGCGGTGGTCTCGGCCACGATGCTCCTCAGAATTCTCTGTGTCTTAGGGGGTGGCCGGACTTACTGCGCGACCTGAGTGATCTCGAACGGCTGCGGCTGCTGCGCACCGTGCGGGTGCTGCTCACCCGCGTACACCTTCAGCTTCGAGAGCATCTGACGGCCGAGGGTGTTCTTCGGGAGCATGCCCTTGACGGCCTTCTCGACGGCCTTCTCCGGGTTGTTCGCGAGGAGGTCGTCGTAACGGACCGACCGCAGACCGCCCGGGTAGCCCGAGTGACGGTAGGCGAGCTTCTGGGTCCGCTTGTTGCCGGAGAGGTGCACCTTGTCGGCGTTGATGATGACGACGAAGTCACCGGTGTCGACGTGGGGGGCGTAGATCGGCTTGTGCTTGCCCCGCAGGAGGCTGGCGGCGGTCGACGCCAGACGGCCCAGGACAACGTCCCGGGCGTCGATGACGTGCCACTGGCGAGTCACATCGCCGGGCTTGGGGCTGTACGTACGCACTGGTCGTAGCCTTCGCTTCTTCTGTGATGGGTGTCCCCCGGACCGAGTACGGCCAGGGAGGGGGTCCTGACATGGCCACCACGGACGATCACGACAGCCCTCGACGCACTCGTCGACGCAAACGCGTGCGTACCGCTGGTCATCGGCTTGGTGGACCGGTGTAAGGGCCCCTCACGTGAGAATGAGCAAGCCAATACACAACGAGAAGCCAGGCTACCCGCCAGTCCCCGTACGGGTCAAAATCGCCGTCCGCGCCGAGCCTCGGCGACCACGGCCGCGCCCGTGCCGCGACGCGCACCACGCCCCGTGCCGGGCGCCCGCCCGGCGCTCGCCGCGCGCCCGTGCCCGAGGCCCGTCGCGCCCCGGGCCGCGACCCGTGCCGGTGCCGTCCGTGCCGCGCCCGCGCGAGCGGTCCGCTCCGGGCCCGTCCCCCGCGTTCGCGGTGTGACTAGTATGCGCGCCATGAGCTTTGGGCACGGGGGACCCCATGGTGACGGCGGCGGCTTCGGCGGGGGCGGGCAGGCCCCGGACTGGAACGCGCTCGCGGAGGACAACGCCCGCGCGAAGCGCCGCAGGACGGTGCTGTGGACGGCCTTCGGCGTCGTCGCCACCGGGCTCGTCGCCGCGATCGTCGCGACCGTCGTCGTCACGGTGAACAAGGACGACGGCAAGAGGACCGACGAGACGCACAAGAGCCTCCCGCCCACGGCGACGCTCCCCAGTCCCTCCACGAGCGCGAGCCCCCGCTTCTCCTCGGTCGCGCCCCGCCCCGTCCCGAGCCCCAGCGAGTTCCTCAACAGCGCGGCCCGCGACACGGCCCCGCTCACGGCCGCGGGTCTCTTCCCCGGCGGCGAGGTGCGTCTCGACGGCGGTACGTACGAGAAGGGCCCCCTCGCCGCGACGGGCGACTGCGCGACGGCGGCCCAGGGGGCGCTCGGCGGCGTGCTCTCGGCGAACGGCTGCCGTCAGTTGCTGCGCGCGACGTACACGAAGGACGGGGTCGCCGTCACGGTCGGTGTCGCGGTCTTCGACTCGGCGGGCGCGGCGGCCAGGGCGAAGGAGCAGGCGCGCGGGAACGTCGCCTCGCTGGCGGGCTCCGGGGTCCCGGTCTTCTGCCGCACGACGGTGTGCCGCAGCACCACCAACGCCTTCGCCCGGTACGTCTACCTCACGGTCGGCGGCTTCCGGGACGGCAAGGCGGTCACGAAGGCCGACACGGAGGTCTTCCGCGCGGGCGACGAGCTGTCGACGTACACCTTCCGGCAGATCTACGCCCGCGGCGTCGCGGCCGCGTCGAGAGCGGCGGCGTCCCCGGCCCCGTGACCCCGGAGCGCCCGCGCTCCGCCAGCCCCGTGACCCGAGAGCGCCCGCGCTCGCCCGGCGCCATGCCCCCGGACCGCCGAAGCTCCCCCGGCCGCGTCACGCCGTGGAACCCCTGCGCCGGGGAACCCGCTGCTCAGTGGTCCCCCCGCATCCGCAGCCGCAGCGGCACGAGCGCGCTCTCCAACTGCGTCCGCAGGGTCATCTTCGAGGCCCCCTCGGTCCGCTCCTCGAAGCGGATGGGGACCTCGACGGCTCGGTGCCCGGCGCGCGTGGCCTTGTACTTCAGCTCGACCTGGAAGCTGTAGCCCGCGCTGTCGAGCGTCGCGAGGTCGAGGTCGCGCAGGGTCGCCGCCGACCACAGGTTGTAGCCCGCGGTGATGTCGCGGATGTCGCTGCCGAGCACGGCGCGCGCGTAGGCGTTGGCGAAGCGCGAGAGCAGCACGCGGTGGCGGCCCCACTCCTCGTCGAGCTGCCCGCCCTCGACGTACCGGCTGCCCACGACGAGCCCGGCGTCCTCGGCGCGCGCGGCGGCGAGCATCCGGACGACGGCCTCGACGGGGTGGCTCCCGTCGGCGTCCATCTGCACGACGAACTCGGCGTCCTCCTCCAGGGCCGCGCTCATCCCCGCGACGTACGCGCGCCCGAGGCCGTCCTTCTCGGTGCGGTGCAGCACGGTCATCCGCGGCCGCTCCCCGGCGGTGTTGTACTTCTCCGCCAGCTCGTCGGCCAGCTCCCCCGTGCCGTCCGGGCTGGAGTCGTCGACGATCTTCAGCTGGAGCGCGGGCAGCGGCAGCGCGAGCACGGCCTCCGCCATCCGCGGCAGGTTCGCCGCCTCGTTGTACGTGGGCATGACGACGGTGACGCGCGCGGCGTCGCCCTGCGCGGCGTTCTCCGGCGTCTCCGGTCCGGCTGACGACTGACTCACGGGCTTGCTCCTCGGCGGAAAGGGACGGGAAGGGGAGGTCAGGAGGCGTGCACCGCGCGGCCGGCGGCGCCGTCGTCGCGGGAGTGCTCCGCCGCGCTGCGCGTGAACAACAGGACCCTGACGTGGTGGAGCGGCTTCGTGTCCGCGAGGCGGAAGCCGGCGCGGATGGCCTTCGCGTTCGCGCGCGGCATGTCCCCGTACGGGTCGTCGCCGAACGCGGTCGTGACGAGCCACAGGCGCTTCGTCGTGGCGAGGCAGCTCGCGGGGCGCGGGCACTCCCGCGCGCCGTAGGACCCCAGCTCCTGCGGGGTCTGGTAGAGGAGCACGTCCTCGGGCCGCCGCGCGGCGTCGCGCAGCTCGTAGTCGAGCGCGCGCCGCTCGGAGAACTGGCCCCCGTACGCGAGCGCGTCGCCCTTCTTCTGGTGCGCGAGGAGGTACGCCGCGGCCCCCCGGAAGTCCGGCTCGCCCGCGATGTCGGCGCGCGCGGTCCTCAGACCAGGCTGGGCGGCGAGGGTGAGCCCGGCGACCGCGACGAGCCCGAGGACGAGTCCGGCGGTCCGCAGCGCGCGCGGCCCCTCGCCGTTGAGCCGCCCGCCCGCGCGGCCGAGCGCCGCGGCGGCGAGCAGCACCCAGGCGGGCACGGTGAAGAGCAGGTAGCGCGGCAGGAAGAGGTGGAGCTGCGCTGCGGTCGCGAAGGTGAGCAGCGGCGGCAGCACCGCCCACAGCGCGAAGGGCAGCAGGTACCCGCGGACGAAGCACGCGCCGACGACGGCGAGGGCCAGGACCGGCACGGCGACCGCCCAGCTCCCGAAGAGCTGCTCCGGGTAGGTCCGCAGGTCGTGGAGGGTCGGGTTGTTCCACGCGATCTGCCCGCTCTGGCCGCTGCCCGCGAGCGCCATCGGCAGCACGAGGCACAGCCCGATGAGCGCGGCGGCGGTCCACGCCCAGCCCGCGATGCGGTCCCCCGCGCGGCGGGCGCGGACGACGAGCGCGAGGTGGGCCGCGAGGACGCACAGCGAGGCGAGGTGGCTCCAGCCGATGAGCGGCACGGTGAGCGCGTACGCGCACCAGCCCTTGAAGCCGTGCCGTTCGAGCAGTCGCAGGAGCAGCAGCGTCGAGAGGAGCACGGCGGCGACGGCGAAGGCGTACGGGCGCACTTCCTGCCCGTAGCGCGTGATCCCCGGGACGACCGCGAAGGCGAGCCCGGCGACGAGCCCGACGCGTGCGGTGAACAGGTGCCGTCCGAGCAGCCCGAGCAGCCCCGCCGCCACCGCCATCGCGAGCGCGCCGGGGACCCGCAGGGCCGTCTCGGAGTCGCCGAAGACCGCGATCCAGACGTGCATCCCGAGGTAGTAGGGGATGAAGACGATGTCGATCGACTTGGTGAGGACGCTCAGGTCGTGGAGCGACAGCGAGGCCGCCCACCACGTCGCGTGCTCGTCGCGCCACAGCTGGCGGTCGCCGAGGCCGGGCAGGAGCATGGCGAGCGCGAGCAGCGTGGGCAGTGCGAAGACGGGCACCCAGGTGCGCCGCCCGCCGCGGTCGCGGCGGGGCGCGGGCGGCTCGGCGGGGCCGTCCTCGCGCGGCACTGCGGGCCGGACGGCCCCCGGGACCCGGGCGGCCGCCCCGGCGGCGGCGTCGGCGGCACGGCGCAGCTGACTCGGCAGGAAGAGGCTCATGGTGCGGGTCGACTCGGACTCGCCGTCGAAGGACGTGTCCCGCTCCAGCGGTCGGTTCACTGTTTGACCCATATCCGGTAGACCGAGTCTCCGCTGCTCGTCGTGGTGGGGAAGCGCCCCGTCAGGCGGTAGTGCGGGTTGCCGCGCAGCGCCTTCTCGACCGCCGCGTCGACCTCGGGCGTGACCCCACCGCGCAGCATGATCGCGTCGAACCGCGCGTCACGCACGGCCGCGGCGAACCCGGCCGGGTCGGAGCCCTCGTACCGCGTGCCGTCCTTCGCCGTGTACGCGAAGAAGGTCGTGTTGACCCACTGGTTCCACCCGGTGCGGTCGCGCAGCAGGTAGGCGGGCACCTCGGACTCCTCGGCGAGGTAGAGCCCCTTCCTGTCGACGACCGTGCGCAGGTACTTCGCGGGGCCGCGCGCGTCCGGCCAGCTGAAGGCGTTCTGCGCCTGCACCATGCCGAGCACGAGCGTCAGCACGAAGAGCATGATGCCGAGCTGGGGGTTGCGGAAGTGCGGCCCGATGAGCCGGGACATGCCGAGCCCGGCCATGGGCGCGGCGAAGAGCAGCCCGAAGCCGACGTGCTTGAAGAGCGAGACCTCCGTGTGGAGGTGGATCTGGTACGCGGGGGCGAGGAACGCGGTCCCCGTCAGGAGCGTGCCGAGCAGCGCGCGCCGCCAGCGCCCGGGGGTGCTGCCCCGTACCCACGGCATCTCGACCATGCGCGCCCGCAGCACGTACGCGATGCTGCCTCCGGCCGCCGTGAGCACGAGCAGGCCGCCCCACTGGGCGCTGTGGTCGAGCAGCCGGCTCGCCGGGTCCCCGCCGTGCGCGCGGTCGGTCGTCGTGGACGTGATGCCGCCGAGCGGCCCGGAGAGGGCGTAACCGGCGCCGAGCAGCGCGAGGACGCCGAGGCCGAGCACGACGCCGCGCAGCAGCGTGCGCGCGCCGCGCTGCCGGTAGGCGGTGAGCACCGCGAGGAGCACGAGCGTCGGGACGTACAGTGCCGCCGCGTACTTGACGCCGCACGCGAGCGCGAGGGGCGGTGCCGCGAGCAGCACGGCCGGTGCGCGCATCCGCCCGGTGCGCACGACGAGCCACAGGCCGAGCGCGAGCAGGAAGAGCGCGGCGCCGTCGTACGTCGCGAGGCGGCCGAGCGTGAGGGTCGGCTGCACGACGGCGAAGAGCGCGGCGGCGCCGAGCGCGGAGCGCGCGTTGAAGAGGCGGCGCGTGCTCGCGTACAGGAGCGTCGTCGTCGCGAGGAGGAAGAGGAGGCTCAGGAAGCGGACCCCGGAGAGCCCGAAGCGGTCGTCGACGAGCGCGGCGAGCACGGGGTAGAGCTTGGGGTGCCCCGAGAAGTAGGCGGCGAAGTCGACCGGCAGCGGCGTGCCGTGGAGCAGGTTCGCGAGTTCGTAGTGGCCCGAGGCGATGTACAGCGCCTCGTCCTGGAAGACGGAGCCGCCGAGCCGCAGCGTGAGGATCGCCTGCACGAGGAGCACGCACACCAGCGCGCCCCGGCTGATCAGCGTCGACCTGCGGGTGTCCACGGACCACGCCGACTCGGGCACCTCGGGCACGCGGTACCCGGGGACGGGCGCGCGCTGCGGGTTGAGGTCGAAGGCGTCCGCCTGCGGCGCGGGGACGCGGGCGGCGTCCTGGGCGGGGGGATCGAGGGCGGGGTCGGCGGCGGCCGGGGGGTACGGGGCGCCGGCGCTCCCGTAGGGCGGCGGGGCGGCGTCGTTCCCGTACGGGTACGGGGCGGCTTCGTTCGCGCGCGGGTACGGGGCGTCCCCGGGCGGGTACGGGGCGTTGTCGCTCCCGTACGTGCCCCGGCCCGCCGTGTTCCAGGAGTCCATCAGCGGCCCGCTCCCCCGCCCGCTGCCGCGCCCTTCCCGCCTGCCGCGCGCACGTCGAAGCCGTACGAGGGCGCCGCCGCCTCGCGGCGGTAGGCGGCCTCCGACGCCGGGTCGCTCGCGATGCGCCAGTCCGCTTCCTTGTCGAAGTCGAACCACACGTGCCCGAGCACGTCGTCGCGCTCCTTGACACCCGTGAACAGGTCCTGGATGTCGGCGGGTTTGCGCGGGGTGTCCTCGGAGGCGGTCTCGGCGATGAGGAAGGGCTTCTTCGTGAAGGCGCGGACCTCGTCCATCGTCGGCCCGTACAGCGTCCGGAAGGTGGCCGGCCCGTCGGCCCCGTAGTAGCCGATGACGCCGACCCAGTCGACGTAGGCGTCCCCCGGCCAGTACGGGCGCAGCCGCACGTCCGGGACCGGGTTGATCACGTTCGGGCTCCACACCCAGATCACCTGCGTCGCGCCCTCGTCGGCGAAGACGTCGTGGAGGTGCCGCCAGGCGCGCACGAACGCGGCCGGTGTGGCCTTCTTGCTGCCCCAGGGGTACCAGTGGCCGTTCATCTCGTGCGCGAAGCTGATCGCGACGGGCTGGTTGAGGTCGCGCACGTCCCGTGCGAAGCCGCGGACGTACGCGTCGTCCTTGCCCGCGCCGATCTGCGCCAGCGTCTTCTTGAAGGGCTCCCAGGCGATGTACGGGAGCGCCCCGTACTCCCAGGCGTTGACGGCGAGCCGCGTCTCGTAGGCGTCGCCCCACGCCGAGTAGAACTCGACGAGGTCGGGCTTCTTGCCCGCCTGCTTCGCGAAGCGCCTGAGCGGGGCGACCGAGGCGGGCGCCCCGTCGAGCGCGACGCCGAAGTACTTCTTCGCCGGGGCGAGCAGCGGCCGGACGTCGTACGGCAGCTCGCTCGGCTCCGGCGAGGGGCCGCCCGCCGGGCCCGTCGACGCGGTCGCGTCCGAGTGGCCCTGCGCGCGCTCGTACTGCGACCTGCCCTCGTCGCCGAAGACGGAGCAGCCGGCTGCGCCGAGCGCTGCGGCGCCCGCGAGGGCACCGAGCGCGGCCCGGCGCGGGAGCGCCGTGGTGCGGGGGGAGGTCATGCGGGAACTCCCTGGGGGGAGACGGTCATACGAGGGCTTCCTGAGGGGTGGGCGGCAGCGGGGCTCGCGCCCTGGCGGCACGCGGTGGTACGAGGACGCGGGCGACGACGGCCGCGTAGAAGAGCCCGCCCGAGAGCATCAGGGCGTAGTCCGGCGGGTAGCCCGTGAGCAGCCGCCAGCCCGCGACCGCGACCCACAGCACGGCGGTGCCGCCGGTCCAGCCGATCATCCCGGCCCAGTAGCGGCCCATGCCGTTCTTCTTCGCCCCGTCCGAGCCGGTCGGCTTCCAGCCCATGGGCCGTCCGCGCAGCACGTCCCACACGGCGAAGACGTGCGACCAGCCGTACATGATCCGCACCGCCCAGGCTTCGAGCCGGTAGGGGGCGCGGTGCCACAGCGGCAGCACGAGGGTCACGTAGAAGACGCTCGGCAGGATCAGGAGACCGGCCTGGGCGCGCAGCAGGTCGGGGCGGAGCAGGAGCAGCGAGAGCGGGATGAGCGGCGCGATGAAGGTGAGCAGCGCGGTCTGGAGGTAGTAGAGGAAGCCGGAGACGTAGCACAGCCGCGTCATCAGCCTGAGGTCCATGTGCCAGAAGGACTTCGACGTCAGGAGCGACAGCGAGCCCATGCACCAGCGGTACTGCTGGTTGTGGAAGGCCCCCGCGGTGTCGGGGCAGACCCCGGCGGAGAGCGCGACGGGCACGTACCGCAGCTTCCAGCCGAGCGCGCGCAGGTCGAAGCCGGTGTACATGTCCTCGGAGTGCTCGATGAGCGAGATGCCGCCGATCTCGTCGAGCGCGGAGCGCCGGTAGACCGCGCAGGAGCCGACGCAGATCGAGCCGTCCTTGTCCTCGCGGGAGGTCTGCACGGAGCGGTAGAACTGCTCCTGCACGGCGCCCGCGCCGCGCTCGATCCAGTTCTGCCGGTCCACGATGCGGAAGAACTGCGGGGACTGGACGATCGCGACCCTCTCCTCGTCCATGTGCGGGAGGAGTTCGTCGAGCAGGTCGGCGCGCGGGGCGAAGTCGGCGTCCAGGATGAGGATGTGCTCGCCGTGGGTGCGCTCGAAGGCGTACCGCAGGTTCCCGGCCTTCTTGAACCAGCCCCGGTTGGGGCGCACGACGTAGTGGAAGCCGAAGTCGGCGGCCATGCGCGCCACGTCCGCGTCGTCCGCGTCGTCGAGCACGTGCACCTCGACGGGGCCCGCGTAGGTGCCGCTCAGCGCGCGCACGTGCGTCCACGTGTTGTGCAGGACCTCGATCGGCTCCCCGCACACCGGCAGGAACACGTCCACGCTCGGGTACGCGGCGGGCCGCCAGGAGCGCACGAGCGCGCGGTGCTTCTTGAGGTCGAAGTCCTTGCTGAAGCTGTCGAGCACGAAGGAGAGCAGGTAGTCGACGACGACGAAGGCGAGCAGCGGCATCATGACCCAGAACCAGGGACTCGACGCCGTGAACATGAGCTGGCTGAGGCCCAGGCACGCGAAGCTGATGAACGAACCGAGCGTCAGGACCCAGCGGTTGCGCTGCGCGTAGGAGTACTTCTCACGGTCGTCGGGCGGCTGCGGCAGCAGCCCGTGGCTGTGCGCCACCGCCCGGCGCCACTCGGCCGCGCCCCCGCCGGACCGCCGTCGGCGCCCGGGCTGCGGCGTCTCGCGCGATGCGGAATGGACGGCGCTCATACCAACCCCCGGGCCACAAGGACCCCGAAATCTTCGGCGAGCTGTTCGAAGAACTCACCCGGAGTTCGCGAGCATATACGAGCCGGGGGGCCCCGGGGTCAAGCCTCCCCCCGCCTCAGCCACACCCCCCGCACCCGTGCGACGGGTTGTCACCCGCCGTCCTCAGCGTGCGCATGTTCCGCGCCTCGACGCTGCGCGCCGCGAGGAGTTCGTCGGCCGGGTACCCGACCTCTTCGAGCGTGAGCCCCACGGGCCGTACGACGTGCACCGCCGAGTCCCGCACCCCGGCAGCGAGGACCTTCGCGGGCCAGGAGGGCGGCCGGTGGCCGTCCCCGACGAAGAGCAGCGCGCCGACGAGGGAGCGCACCATGTTGTGGCAGAAGGCGTCCGCGCGCACCGTCGCCTCCAGGACACCGTCCGCGCGCCGGGTCCAGAAGAGCTGCTGCATCTCGCGGATCGTCGTCGCGCCCTCGCGCTTCTTGCAGTACGCGGCGAAGTCGTGCTCCCCGAGCAGCCCTTCGGCCGCCTCGTTCATCGCGTCGAGGTCGAGCGGCCTGTCGTGCCACAGCACGTGGCCGCGCAGCAGCGGGTCCACTCCGCCCGCCTGGTCGGCGACGCGGTACGCGTACCGCCGCCAGATCGCGGAGAACCGCGCGTCGAAACCCTCGGGCGCGGGCGCGACCCGCCACACCCGTACGTCCTTCGGCAGCCGCCCGGCGAGCCGCTTGAGCAGCTTCTCGCCGTGCTCCGCCCACACCTCGTCCGCCATCTCGACGTGCGCGACCTGGCCGCGCGCGTGCACCCCGGCGTCCGTGCGCCCGGCGACGGTCAGCTCGTAGGGGGCTGTGGCACGCGTGACGACGCGCAGCGCCTCCTCCAGCGTCTCCTGCACCGTGCGCCGCCCGCCGGGCTGCCGGGCCCAGCCGTGGAAGTCCGTGCCGTCGTAACTCAGGTCCAGCCGCAGCCGCACGGCCGCCCTCCCTCTCTGTGGTACGGCAGCGGGCCCGCCCCCGGAGGGACGGGCCCGCTGTCGGTTCGAGTCCGCGGGGACTCAGGCGTCCTTGGACTCCTCGGTGGTGGACTCGGCCTTGGCCTCGTCCTCCTTGACCGCGCGCTTCGTCGCGGCCTCGGCCTCACCGGTGGCCTGCTGGGCCACGGTCAGGGCCTCCACCAGCTCGATGACCGCCATGGGCGCGTTGTCGCCCCGGCGGTTGCCGATCTTGGTGATCCGGGTGTAGCCACCCGGGCGGTTCTCGTAACGCGGGCCGATCTCCGTGAAGAGCGTGTGGACGACGCTCTTGTCGGTGATGACCTGGAGGACCTGGCGGCGGTTGTGAAGGTCGCCCTTCTTCGCCTTGGTCACCAGACGCTCGGCGTAGGGCCGCAGCCGCCGCGCCTTCGCCTCGGTCGTGGTGATCCTGCCGTGCTCGAAGAGAGCCTTCGCGAGGTTCGCGAGCAGCAGCTTCTCGTGCGCGGCACCGCCGCCGAGACGAGCACCCTTGGTGGGCCTGGGCATATCCAACTCCTAATGTGTCTGCGCCGGCCGTACGAGGTACCGACGACAGTGTCCGCGCGGGGAGACCCCCGACGGAGATCCGGCCCGAAGTCCGGAATCCGGTGCGGGCGGGAAGAATCCAGCCCGTCCGGCGCTTGAGGACGAGCGCGAAGCGCCATCAGACACCCGCACCCGAAGCCCCACCGGACGCATCCAGCCCGTCCGGCGCTTGAGGACACCCGAGCCGGAGGCGAGATCAGAGACCCCGCCCCCCGCCCCGGAACTCAGTACTGCTCGGTCTCCACGAAGCCGGCGTCCGCGTCGTCGTCCGCGCCGAAGGTGTCGGCGGCGGACGTCGGGTCGAAGCCGGGAGGCGAGTCCTTGAGCGCCAGGCCCATGCCGGCGAGCTTCGCCTTGACCTCGTCGATCGACTTCGCACCGAAGTTGCGGATGTCGAGCAGGTCGGCCTCCGAGCGGGCGACGAGCTCGCCCACCGAGTGGATGCCTTCGCGCTTGAGGCAGTTGTACGAGCGAACGGTGAGCTCCAGCTCCTCGATCGGCAGCGCGAGATCGGCGGCGAGAGCGGCGTCCGTCGGGGACGGGCCCATGTCGATGCCCTCGGCGTCGACGTTCAGCTCGCGCGCGAGGCCGAAGAGCTCGACCAGCGTCTTGCCCGCCGACGCCATGGCGTCACGGGGCCGCATGGCCTGCTTGGTCTCGACGTCGACGATGAGCTTGTCGAAGTCGGTGCGCTGCTCGACACGGGTCGCCTCGACCTTGTACGTGACCTTGAGCACCGGGGAGTAGATGGAGTCGACCGGGATACGGCCGATCTCCTGGCCCGCCTGCTTGTTCTGGACGGCGGAGACGTAGCCGCGACCGCGCTCGACGGTCAGCTCCATCTCCAGCTTGCCCTTGGCGTTGAGCGTGGCGAGCACGAGGTCGGGGTTGTGCACCTCGACACCGGCCGGGGGCGCGATGTCGGCGGCGGTGACGATGCCCGGGCCCTGCTTGCGCAGGTACATCACGACCGGCTCGTCGTGCTCCGAGGAGACGACGAGCTGCTTGATGTTGAGGATGAGGTCGGTCACGTCCTCCTTGACACCCGGCACGGTGGTGAACTCGTGCAGGACGCCGTCGATCCGGATCGAGGTGACAGCGGCACCCGGGATCGAGGAGAGGAGCGTGCGGCGCAGGGAGTTGCCGAGGGTGTAACCGAAGCCCGGCTCCAGCGGCTCGATGACGAACCGCGAGCGGAACTCGTCGACGACCTCTTCGGTCAGCGACGGACGCTGAGCGATCAGCATGCGTGTGTTTCCTTCTGTCGTGGGCGACCACTATTTGACGCCCGACGGGGGCCGGAGGCGGCCGTACGGCCCCGGGGTGTGCACCCCTGGGCCGTACGGCACCACCTCACGGCGATCCGGGACCGGCGGTCCCGGCAGTCAACTCAAACGCGGCGGCGCTTGGGGGGACGGCAGCCGTTGTGCGGCGTGGGGGTGACGTCCTGGATCGAGCCGACCTCCAGGCCGGTGGCCTGGAGCGAGCGGATCGCGGTCTCACGGCCGGAGCCGGGACCCTTGACGAAGACGTCGACCTTGCGCATGCCGTGCTCCTGCGCGCGGCGGGCGGCCGACTCGGCGGCCATCTGCGCGGCGAAGGGGGTGGACTTGCGCGAGCCCTTGAAGCCGACGTGGCCGGCGGAGGCCCAGGAGATCACGTTCCCGGTCGGGTCGGTGATCGAGATGATCGTGTTGTTGAACGTGCTCTTGATGTGGGCGTGCCCGTGAGCGACGTTCTTCTTTTCCTTGCGGCGCACCTTCTTGGTAGCGCCCTGACGGCCCTTCGGAGGCATGTATTACTCCCGTGGAGGTGGTCGGTCCTACAGCGCGACGCTGTCGATCGACGGTCGACTGCTGAGGACTACTTCTTGCCCGGCTTCTTCTTGCCGGCGATCGCGCGACGCGGGCCCTTGCGGGTACGGGCGTTCGTGCTGGTGCGCTGACCGTGGACGGGAAGGCCGCGACGGTGGCGAAGACCCTGGTAGCAGCCGATCTCCACCTTGCGGCGGATGTCGGCCTGGATCTCGCGACGGAGGTCACCCTCGGTCTGGATGTTGGCGTCCACGTACTCGCGGATCTTGACGAGGTCTTCCTCGGCGAGGTCGCGGACGCGGGTGTTGGGGTCGACACCGGTCGCGGCCAGCGTCTGCTTGGACAGCGTCCGGCCAATACCGAACACGTACGTGAGGGCGACCTCGACGCGCTTGTCGCGCGGGAGGTCCACACCTTCAAGGCGTGCCATTCAAGGCTCCTGTGAATGCTTCGGAGGTCTGCCGCAGCACCGCTCCCAACCGCCGAGACCGCCTTACGGGCCTGGTACGGACTGGGTCCCCGGCCTCCGAGCCGGGGGTGTCGCCCTCCTCGGACCGATGGATCACTCCATGGGCGCGAAGAAGAGGGACGGGTCCTGCGTATATGTACTTTGCTACGTCACGCGAGAGAACTGCGAACGCGGGGAGGGATCTGGGTCAGCCCTGGCGCTGCTTGTGGCGCGGGTTGTCGCAGATGACCATGACCCGGCCGTGACGGCGGATCACCCTGCACTTGTCGCAGATCTTCTTGACGCTCGGCTTGACCTTCATTGCGGTGAGGTTCTCCGGGTCAGTGCCCGCTCCACGGGAGCCGGGGGGCGGGCGAGTCAGATCTACTTGTACCGGTAGACGATCCGGCCACGCGTCAGGTCGTACGGAGAGAGCTCCACCACGACCCGGTCGTCAGGGAGGATACGGATGTAGTGCATCCGCATCTTGCCGCTGATGTGTGCCAGGACCTGGTGGCCGTTCTGGAGCTCGACCTTGAACATCGCGTTCGGCAGAGACTCGACGACAGTGCCCTCGATCTCGATGGCACCTTGCTTCTTGGCCACGCTTCGCCCTTCGAATCGACTACCTTGGCCGACTCACGTGGCGCGGACATGCCGATACACGAGAGCCGACGACCGAGTCTACGTCACCCCTCGAAGAAACACGAATCGCCTATGTCTTCCCACGGGAGACCCCTCTCAACCGGCAATCGCCGGGCGGGCTGGATTTTCCAGCCCGCCCGGCGACCGGGGGACACCGCGCGGCCGGCCCGCCCGAAGGCCGGCCGGGAGGGATCGAGGAGGAAGGTCAGCCCAGCGGGTCCGGCGCCACGGCGACCCCCATCGCGGAGAGCTTCTCGCGCCCCCCGTCCTCGGCGGTCAGGACGATGAGCCCCTCGGCGGTCAGAGCGACACTGTGCTCCCAGTGCGAGGACCAGGAGTGGTCGATCGTCTCCACCGTCCACTCGTCCTCCAGGACCTCCGTCCTGGGCGAGCCGAGCGACACCATGGGCTCGATCGCGAGGCAGAACCCGGGTACGAGCTTCGGCCCCTTGCCGCGCCGCCGCTCGACGTAGTTCAGCAGGTGCGGCTCCATGTGCATCTCGGAGCCGATGCCGTGCCCGCCGTAGTCCTCGATGATCCCGTACTTGCCACCGCCCGGCTTCGGCTGCCGGCGGATGTACGTCTCGATCGCACGCGAGACGTCCACGAGCCGGTTGCCGGGCTTCACCGCGGCGATCCCGGCCCACATCGACTCCTCGGTCACCCGGGAGAGCTCGACCAGCTCCGGGGCGTGCCCCGAGCCCACGAAGGCCGTGAAGGCCGCGTCCCCGTGCCAGCCGTCCACGATCGCCCCGGCGTCGATCGAGATGATGTCGCCGTCCTTCAGCACCGTCTTCTCGTCCGGGATGCCGTGCACCACGACATCGTTCACCGAGGTGCAGATCGTCGCGGGGAAGCCCCCGTACCCGAGGAAGTTCGGCTTCGCGCCATGCTCGGCGAGCACCTTGCGCGCCACCTGGTCCAGGTCGTGCGTGCTCGCCCCCGGCACGGCCGCCTCCCGCGTCGCGCGGTGCACGGCGGCGACGACAAGACCCGCCTCACGCATCTTCGCGATCTGCTCCGGGGTCTTGATCTCGACCACGCCCATGCTCACGGCTCCTGTTGTTCTGCTGGTACGGGAAAGGACTTCGCGGGCGGTACGGCGACCGGCGGACGATCGCGCCCCGTACCCCCGTGGACAACACTACGGCCGCGCCCCCCGAAGGGGCACGGCCGTTGCGTGTGCGTACAGGTGCGGCGACAGCGCGCCACGAGGGACCACCGGGGGCCTCAGCCCTCCAGCGCCGCCAGCGCCCGCTCGGTGACCTCGTTCACCTTGCCGAGCGCGGGGACCGTCCTGACGAGGTCCTGCGCCCGGTAGAAGTCGATGATCGGCTCGGTCTCCGTGTGGTAGACCTCCAGGCGCTTGCGGACCGTCTCCTCCTTGTCGTCGTCCCGCTGGTACAGCTCGCCGCCGCAGACGTCGCAGACGCCCTCCTGCTTCGGCTTGCTGTACGTGACGTGGAAGACGTGACTGGAGTCGTTGCGGCAGATGCGGCGGCCCGCGATGCGCTTGACCACCTCGTCCTCGGGGACCTCCAGGTCCAGGACCGCGTCGAGCCGGACGCCCCACTCCTTGAGGATGCCGTCCAGCGCCTCGGCCTGGCCCACGTTGCGGGGGAAGCCGTCGAGCAGGAAGCCGTTCGCGGCGTCCGCCTGCTCCATGCGGTCCTTCGCCATCCCGATGGTGACCTCGTCCGGAACCAGGTTGCCCGCGTCCATGTAGGACTTCGCGCGCTTGCCCAGCTCGGTGCCCTGGCTGATGTTCGCCCGGAACAGGTCTCCCGTGGAGATGTGCGGGACCGACAGCTTCTTGGCGAGGAACGCGGCCTGCGTTCCCTTGCCCGCCCCAGGCGGCCCGACGAGGACGATACGCATCAGCGGAGGAACCCTTCGTAGTTGCGCTGCTGGAGCTGGCTCTCGATCTGCTTCACGGTCTCCAGACCCACACCCACGATGATCAGGATGCTCGTCCCGCCGAACGGGAAGTTGGAATTCGCCCCGAAGCCCGCCAGTGCCAACGTCGGCACCAACGCGATCAGCCCCAAGTACAGCGAGCCCGGCCAGGTGATCCGGTTGAGTACGTACGTCAGGTACTCGGCGGTCGGTCGGCCAGCCCGGATGCCCGGGATGAACCCACCATACTTCTTCATGTTGTCCGCGACTTCTTCGGGGTTGAACGAGATGGCCACGTAGAAGAACGCGAAGAAGACGATGAGCAAGAAGTACAGAACCACGTGCGGCCAGGCGGAAGTGTCCGCCAGATTGTCCCGGATCCAGGTCGCCCAGCTCGCCTGCGAATCGGTGAACTGCACGATCAGCGCGGGGATGTAGAGCAGCGAGGAGGCGAAGATCACAGGGATCACGCCCGCCTGGTTCACCTTGAGCGGGATGTACGTGGACGTCCCCCCGTAGGAGCGGCGGCCGATCATGCGCTTCGCGTACTGCACCGGGATGCGGCGCTGGGCCTGCTCGACGAAGACGACGAGGGCGACCATGACGAGGCCCACGAGGATGACGGTGCCGAACTCGATCCAGCCGCCCGCGAGGTCGCCGCCCTTCTTGATCGCCCAGAGCGAGCCGGGGAAACCGGCCGCGATGGAGACGAACATGAGGATCGACATGCCGTTGCCGATGCCGCGGTCGGTGATCAGCTCACCGAGCCACATCACGGTGGCGGTACCGGCGGTCATCGTGACGACCATGACGATCGTCGTGAAGATCGACTGGTCCGGGACGATGTCCCCGGCGACCGAGCACCCCTGGAAGATCGCGCCGCTGCGCGCGGTCGCGACGAGCCCGGTGCCCTGGAGCACGGCGAGGGCGACGGTCAGGTAACGGGTGTACTGGGTGATCTTCGCCGTACCGGACTGCCCCTCCTTCTTGAGGGCTTCGAGTCGCGGGATCACGACGGTGAGCAGCTGAAGGATGATGCTCGACGTGATGTAGGGGAGAATCCCGAGCGCGAAGATGGTGATCTGGAGCAGCGCCCCGCCACTGAACAGGTTCACCAGGCCGAAGAGGCCGGAGTTGGTGTTGGCCTGGTCGATACAGGTCTGGACGTTCTTGTAGTTCACCCCCGGGATCGGTACGTGCGTACCGAGCCGGTAGATCACGATGATGCCCAGCGTGAAGAGCAGCTTCTTGCGCAGGTCGGGCGTTTTGAACGCTCGGGCGAACGCGGTGAGCACGGTGCCTCCTGCGACCCCCGCGCTACTGCGCCAGAGGTGACGGTCTTGAGGTTCGGCGGTAACGGAACTGACGGAACTACTGCGGTACTGCTTTGTTCTCACAGAGACAACCGCGTGACACCCCACAGGGACACGCCACGCGGCACAGTCGACGCCACCTTACCGGCGCTCCCTGTCCGTGGGGAACGACCGGCCACAGGGAGCGCGCGCCGGAAGCGGCGGTCACAGCACCACACACCGGCGCACACCCCTCACAACGACCACCGGGGACACCCCAGGGATGAACCCTGGAGTGTCCCCGGTGGGGTGTGCGTCGCCGAAGTGCCTCACGGTGGGGGCACTTCACGCGTCCGGGCCTCGAAGGCTCAGACGAGCTCGGTGACGGTGCCGCCGGCGGCGGCGATCTTCTCCTTGGCGGAGGCGGAGGCCTTGTCGACCTTCACCGTCAGCGCCACGGAGACCTCGCCCTGGCCGAGCACCTTCACGAGGCTGTTCTTGCGGACCGCGCCCTTCGCGACCAGGTCCTCGACGGTGACCTCGCCGCCCTCGGGGTAGAGGGCGACCAGCGCGTCGAGGTTGACGACCTGGTACTCGGTGCGGAACGGGTTCTTGAAGCCCTTGAGCTTCGGGAGACGCATGTGGAGGGGCATCTGCCCACCCTCGAAGCGCTCCGGAACCTGGTAGCGGGCCTTGGTGCCCTTGGTGCCACGACCAGCCGTCTTACCCTTCGACGCCTCACCACGACCCACACGGGTCTTGGCGGTCTTGGCGCCCGGGGCAGGCCGGAGGTTGTGGACCTTGAGCGGCTTCTGCTCGCTCATGTCAGTCGACCTCCTCGACCGTCACGAGGTGGCGGACGGTGTGCACCATGCCGCGGAACTCGGGACGATCCTCCTTGACAACCGTGTCGTTCAGGCGCTTGAGCCCGAGCGAACGCAGCGTGTCACGGTGGTTCTGCTTGCTGCCGATGTACGACTTCGTCTGCGTGATCTTGAGGCGGGCCATCAGACACCCGCCCCGGCACGCGCACGGAGCAGGGCCGCGGGGGCCACGTCCTCGAGGGGCAGACCGCGGCGGGCCGCGATCTCCTCGGGACGCTGGAGGCCCTTGAGGGCCGCCACGGTCGCGTGGACGATGTTGATGGCGTTGTCGGAGCCGAGCGACTTCGACAGGATGTCGTGCACGCCGGCGCACTCGAGCACGGCACGCACGGGACCACCGGCGATCACACCGGTACCCGGCGACGCCGGCTTCAGGAGCACGACACCGGCGGCCTTCTCGCCCTGGATCGGGTGCGGGATGGTGCCCTGGATACGGGGGACCTTGAAGAAGTGCTTCTTGGCCTCCTCCACACCCTTGGCGATGGCGGCCGGCACCTCCTTGGCCTTGCCGTAGCCGACACCGACGGTGCCGTCCGCGTCGCCCACCACGACCAGCGCGGTGAAGCTGAAGCGGCGACCGCCCTTGACTACCTTGGCGACACGGTTGATCGCGACGACGCGCTCGACGTACGCGGTCTTCTCGGCAGCGGAAGCTCCGCCGTCACGGCCCTTCCGGTCCCGCCGCTCGCCACCGGCACCGCTACCGCGGCGCTGGGGTCCAGCCATTGGATTACCTCTCTCTTTTCCGCTAGCTACGCAGCGACTCGACGTCGCTGTGCGACGGGCGGCTCAGAACTTGAGCCCGGCCTCGCGGGCGGCGTCCGCGAGGGCGGCGATGCGCCCCGCGTACTTGTTGCCACCACGGTCGAACACGACGGCCTCGACACCGGCGGCCTTGGCACGCTCGGCGACAAGCGCGCCGACCTGCTTGGCCAGGGCGCTCTTGTCGCCCTCGGTGCCGCGGATCGAGCTGTCCAGGGTGGACGCCGACGCCAGGGTGTGACCCTTGATGTCGTCGATCACCTGGGCGACCATGTGGCGGTTGGAACGCGTCACGACCAGGCGCGGACGCTCCGGCGTACCGGAGACGTGCTTGCGGACGCGGATGTGACGCCGCTTGATGGCGGCGCGCTTGTAGGCGTCGCCCTTGGCAATCTTTACACCGTATGCCATGGCTTACTTACCCGCCTTTCCGACCTTGCGCCGGATGACTTCGCCCTCGTACTTGACGCCCTTGGCCTTGTACGGGTCGGGCTTGCGCAGCTTGCGGATGTTCGCGGCGACCTCGCCCACCTTCTGCTTGTCGATGCCCTCGACCGAGAAGTGGGTGGGGTTCTCCACCTTGAACGAGATGCCCTCGGGCGCCTCGATGGTGATGGGGTGGCTGTAGCCCAGGGCGAACTCCAGGTTGGAGCCCTTCGCCTGGACGCGGTAGCCGACACCGCTGATTTCGAGCTTCTTCACGTAACCCTCGGTCACGCCGGTGATCATGTTCGCCACCAGCGTGCGGGACAGGCCGTGCAGAGCCCTGTTCTGACGCTCGTCGTTGGGGCGGGTCACCGAAAGGGTGCCGTCCTCGCCCTTGGCGATGTCGATCGGGGCGGCGATGGTGTGGCTGAGGGTGCCCTTGGGGCCCTTCACGTCCACCTTGCGCCCGTCGATGGTGACGTCCACGCCGGCGGGAACCGTGATGGGCAGCTTGCCGATTCGCGACATGTTGCTTTTCTCCGTTCCCGACTACCAGACGTAGGCGAGGACTTCCCCACCCACGCCCTTCTTCGACGCCTGCTTGTCGGTGAGCAGACCGTGCGACGTGGAGATGACCGCCACGCCCAGGCCGCCGAGCACCTTCGGCAGGTTGGTGGACTTCGCGTAGACCCGCAGGCCCGGCTTCGAGATCCGCTTGATGCCCGCGATGGAGCGCTCACGGTTCGGACCGAACTTCAGCTCGATGACGAGGTTCTTGCCGACCTCGGCGTCCTCGGTCTTCCAGCCGGTGATGAAGCCCTCCTGCTGGAGGATCTCCGCGATGTGCGACTTGATCTTGCTGTGCGGCATCGACACGGAGTCGTGGTACGCCGAGTTGGCGTTCCGCAGACGCGTCAGCATGTCCGCGATGGGATCAGTCATGGTCATGAATTGGCCTTGGGCCTTTCTCGCCGTGGTTTCCTATGTGCGCCATCCCTCTCCCCGATCCGGGACGGGACGGGTGCGGCGCGGGGACCTACGGCGTAGTAAGCGTTGACTGCGGGCGTGTGCCCGCCAGTGGTCCAGGGCGGCGGGACGCCCAACCCTCCAAGACTAAGCCATGGAGGGCAGGGGTCCCGACGCCCCGATGCTTACCGAGAGGCTGGCGTCACCCTGAAAGGGCTGACTACCAGCTGCTCTTGGTCACGCCCGGCAGCTCGCCGCGGTGGGCCATCTCACGAAGGCACACGCGGCACAGGCCGAACTTGCGGTAGACGGAGTGCGGACGCCCGCAGCGCTGGCAGCGGGTGTACGCGCGCACGCCGAACTTCGGCTTGCGCTCGGACTTTGCGATGAGAGCCTTCTTCGCCACGGCTCACGCCTCCTTGAACGGGAAGCCGAGGTGACGGAGGAGCGAACGGCCCTCTTCGTCGTTGGTCGCCGTGGTCACCACGGTGATGTCCATACCCCGGGTGCGGTCGATCTTGTCCTGGTCGATCTCGTGGAACATGACCTGCTCGGTGAGACCGAAGGTGTAGTTGCCACGGCCGTCGAACTGCTTGGGGGACAGACCGCGGAAGTCGCGGATGCGCGGGAGCGCGAGCGACAGGGTGCGGTCCAGGAACTCCCACATGCGGTCGCCGCGGAGCGTGACGTGGGCGCCGATGGGCTGGCCCTCGCGCAGCTTGAACTGCGCGATGGACTTCCGGGCCTTCGTCACGGCCGGCTTCTGGCCGGTGATCGTGGTGAGGTCGCGGATGGCGCCGTCCATCAGCTTCGAGTCACGGGCGGCGTCGCCGACACCCATGTTGACCACGATCTTGACGAGACCGGGGATCTGCATGACGTTCTCGTACTTGAACTCGTCACGCAGCTTGCCCGCGATCTCCTCGCGGTACTTCTGCTTCAGGCGGGGGGCTGTGGTGGTCGTCATCAGATGTCCTCACCCGTCCGCTTGGCAACGCGGATCTTGTTGCCGTCCTCGTCGAAGCGGTAGCCGACGCGGGTGACGACCTTGTTGCCGTCCTTCTCCACGACCAGCTGCACGTTGCTCACGTGGACCGGCGCCTCGGTGGTGATGATGCCACCGGCCTGCGAGGCCTGCCCGGGCTGGTTCGCCTTGGTGTGCTTCTTGACCCGGTTGACACCCTCGACCAGGACGCGGTCCTCGCGGGGGAAGGCCGCGATGACCTTGCCCTGCTTGCCCTTGTCCTTACCGGTGATGACCTGGACCAGGTCGCCCTTCTTGATCTTCATGCTTACAGCACCTCCGGCGCGAGCGAGATGATCTTCATGAACTTCTTCTCGCGCAGCTCACGGCCCACCGGGCCGAAGATACGGGTGCCGCGGGGGTCGCCGTCGTTCTTGAGAATGACGGCGGCGTTCTCGTCGAAGCGGATGTACGAGCCATCCTGGCGACGGCGCTCCTTGACGGTGCGAACGATGACCGCCTTGACGACGTCACCCTTCTTCACGTTGCCGCCGGGGATCGCGTCCTTCACGGTGGCGACGATGACATCACCGATGCCCGCGTAGCGGCGACCGGAGCCACCGAGAACACGGATGGTGAGGATTTCCTTCGCACCCGTGTTGTCGGCGACACGCAGTCGCGACTCCTGCTGGATCACGTCTGTCTCCTGATCGTCTGCCGGTTCCCCGGGGGCCGTGCCCGTAAGCAGGGCCCCCGGAGCCTGGCGGAACTGGTCCGAGGGGACGAACCGCCCCTCGGAGGGGTTTACTTGGCCTTTTCGAGGATCTCGACGATGCGCCAGTTCTTACCGGCGGAGAGCGGCCGGGTCTCCATGAGGAGGACGCGGTCGCCGACACCGGCGGAGTTCTGCTCGTCGTGAGCCTTCAGGCGGTGCGTACGGCGGATGACCTTGCCGTACAGCGCGTGCTTGACGCGGTCCTCGACAGCGACGACGACGGTCTTGTCCATCTTGTCGCTGACCACAAGGCCCTCACGGACCTTGCGCTGGCCGCGTGCGGCCTTGGTCTCTTCAGTCACGTTGCTCTCGCTCATCAGGCGCTCTCCACCGTCTCGATGCCCAGCTCGCGCTCACGCATCAGGGTGTAGATCCGGGCGATGTCCTTGCGGACGGCCTTCAGCCGGCCGTGGTTCTCAAGCTGCCCGGTCGCCGCCTGGAAGCGGAGGTTGAACAGCTCTTCCTTGGCCTCGGTCAGCTTGGCAACAAGCTCCTCGTTGCCCAGCTCGCGCAGCTCGGACGCCTTGGTTCCGGCCGACATCACGCCTCACCTGCCTCGCGCCGCACGATCCGGCACTTCATCGGGAGCTTGTGAGCCGCGCGGGTGAGCGCCTCACGAGCGATCTTCTCGTTCGGGTAGGAGAGCTCGAACATCACCCGACCGGGCTTGACGTTCGCGATCCACCACTCCGGCGAACCCTTACCGGAACCCATGCGGGTCTCGGCGGGCTTCTTGGTCAGCGGGCGGTCCGGGTAGATGTTGATCCAGACCTTGCCGCCACGCTTGATGTGGCGGGTCATCGCGATACGGGCCGCCTCGATCTGGCGGTTGGTGACGTACGCGGGAGTGACGGCCTGGATGCCGTACTCGCCGAACGTGACCTCCGTACCACCCTTGGCCATGCCATCGCGCTTGGGGTGGTGCTGCTTGCGGTGCTTGACCCTGCGGGGGATCAGCATGGGTCAGCCCTCCGTTCCGGTGCTCTCGGCCGGAGCGGACGCGGCGGCAGGAGCCTCGGCCTTGGGGGCCTCGGCAGCCGGCGTCGACTGCGGCTTACGACCGCGACCGCCACGCTCGCCACCGCGGCCACCACGGGCCGGGCGGTCGTTGCGGGCCGGGCGGTTGCCCGCACGGGCCGCGGCGTTCTCGGCGCGAACCTCGGCGATGTTCTTGACGTCGCCCTTGTAGATCCAGACCTTCACGCCGATCCGGCCGAAGGTCGTCTTGGCCTCGAAGAAGCCGTAGTCCACGTTCGCGCGGAGCGTGTGCAGGGGCACACGGCCCTCGCGGTAGAACTCCGAGCGGGACATCTCGGCGCCGCCGAGGCGACCGCCGCACTGGATCTTGATGCCCTTGGCGCCGGCCTTCATGGAGGACTGCATGCTCTTGCGCATGGCCCGCCGGAAGGAGACGCGGCTGGAGAGCTGCTCGGCGACGGCCTGGGCCACGAGCTGAGCGTCGACCTCGGGGTTCTTGACCTCGAGGATGTTCAGCTGGACCTGCTTGCCGGTGAGCTTCTCCAGCTCGCCGCGGATGCGGTCGGCCTCCGCGCCGCGACGGCCGATGACGATGCCCGGCCGGGCGGTGTGGATGTCGACGCGGACGCGGTCACGGGTGCGCTCGATCTCCACCTTCGAGATACCGGCGCGCTCCATGCCCTTCGTCATCATGCGACGAATGGCGACGTCTTCCTTGACGTAGTCCTTGTACAGCTTGTCGGCGTACCACCGCGACTTGAAGTCGGTGGTGATGCCGAGCCGGAACCCGTGCGGGTTTACCTTCTGGCCCATTACCGGGTTCCTTCCTTGGCGCTGACGACCACGGTGATGTGGCTGGTCCGCTTGCGAATCCGGTAGGCGCGGCCCTGGGCGCGCGGACGGAAACGCTTGAGCGTCGGGCCCTCGTCGACGTACGCCTCGCTGATGACCAGCGTGGAGGCGTCGGTGTGGTCGTAGTTGTGCGCGGCGTTGGCGATGGCGCTGTCCAGCACCTTGCCAACGGGCTCACTCGCGGCCTGCGGGGCGAAGCGCAGGACCGCCTGGGCCTCCGTGGCGTCCATGCCACGGATGAGGTCCACCACACGGCGGGCCTTCATGGGCGTGACGCGGATGTACCGCGCCTGGGCCCTGGCTTCCATGGTTGTCCCTTCAGTGTCTGTCATTGGTCATTCACCCCGCTTTAGCGGCGCTTCGACTTCCGGTCGTCCTTGACGTGACCCCGGAAGGTGCGCGTCGGCGAGAACTCGCCGAGCTTGTGGCCGACCATGGACTCGGTGACAAACACCGGGATGTGGGTCTTGCCGTTGTGCACCGCGATCGTGTGGCCGAGCATGGCCGGGACGATCATCGAGCGACGGGACCAGGTCTTGATGACGTTCTTGGTGCCGGCTTCGTTCTGTACGTCCACCTTCTTGATGAGGTGGTCGTCGACGAAGGGCCCCTTCTTGAGACTGCGCGGCATCTAAACCCGCTCCTAGCGCTTCTTGTTCGTCTTGCGGCGGCGGACGATGTACTTGCTGCTCGCCTTCTTGGGAGAGCGCGTACGACCCTCCTTCTGACCCCAGGGGCTGACCGGGTGGCGACCACCGGAGGTCTTGCCCTCACCACCACCGTGGGGGTGGTCAACCGGGTTCATCGCCACACCGCGAACGGTCGGGCGCACGCCCAGCCAGCGCTTGCGGCCGGCCTTGCCCCAGTTGATGTTCGACTGCTCGGCGTTGCCGACCTCACCGACGGTGGCGCGGCAGCGCGCGTCCACCATGCGGATCTCGCCGGACGGCATACGGAGGGTCGCCATGGCGCCCTCACGCGCGAGCAGCTGCACGGAGGCACCGGCGGAGCGGGCGAACTTCGCGCCGCCACCGGGGCGGAGCTCGATCGCGTGCACCGTCGTACCGACCGGGATGTGACGCAGCGGCAGGTTGTTGCCGGGCTTGATGTCGGCGCCCTGGCCGTTCTCGACCCGGTCGCCCTGCTGGAGGCCACGCGGCGCGATGATGTAGCGCTTCTCGCCGTCGGCGTAGTGCAGCAGCGCGATGCGCGCGGTGCGGTTCGGGTCGTACTCGATGTGCGCGACCTTCGCCGGCACGCCGTCCTTGTCGTGACGACGGAAGTCGATCACTCGGTAGGCGCGCTTGTGTCCGCCACCCTGGTGGCGAACGGTCACACGACCGGCGTTGTTACGGCCGCCCTTGCTGTGCAGCGGGCGGACCAGCGACTTCTCCGGCGTGGACCGCGTGACCTCGACGAAGTCGGCGACGCTGGAGCCACGACGGCCCGGAGTCGTCGGCTTGTACTTGCGGATACCCATTCTTAAGTCCTCGTCCGATATCGAACGATCCGGACCTCCGTCAGGAGGTCGGACCGCCGAAGATGTCGATACGGTCGCCCTCGGCGAGGGTCACGATCGCGCGCTTGCTGTCCGCACGCTTGCCGAAGCCGGTGCGGGTGCGCTTGCGCTTGCCCTGGCGGTTGATCGTGTTGACCCCGGTGACCTTGACCTCGAAGACCGCCTGGACGGCCTGCTTGATCTGGGTCTTGTTGGCCCGCGGGTCGACGATGAAGGTGTACTTGCCCTCGTCGAGCAGCGCGTAGCTCTTCTCCGAGACGACCGGACGCAGGAGGACGTCACGGGGGTCCGTGAAGCTCTTGCTCAGCGGCGTCTCGACGGTGTTCTTGCCCTCGGCCTCGTGGCGGCGCGCCTTGGCGACGCGCGCGGCCTTGGCGGCCTTGGCCGCCTTCGAGGCGATGCTCGGGTGACGCGTGGCCATCAGGCGTCACTCCCTTCCTTGTCGTTGGCCTGCGGGCCGGCGACGAAGGACTCGAAAGCGGCCTGGGTGAAGACCACGTCGTCCGAGACGAGAACGTCGTACGTGTTCAGCTGGCCCGGCTCCAGGATGTGCACCCGGGGCAGGTTGCGGGCGGAGAGCCACGCGGCCTCGTCGGAGCGCTCGGCGACCAGGAGCAGGTTCTTGCGCTCCGAGATCTTGCCGAACAGCGTCTTCGCGGCCTTCGTGGAGATCTCGCCCTCGATCACGCCGGAGACGACGTGGATGCGCGCGTTGCGGGCCCGGTCGGAGAGGGCACCGCGCAGGGCGGCGGCCTTCATCTTCTTCGGGGTGCGCTGCGAGTAGTCACGCGGCACGGGACCGTGCACGACGCCACCACCGGCGAACTGCGGGGCGCGGGTCGAACCCTGGCGGGCACGGCCGGTGCCCTTCTGGCGGTACGGCTTCTTGCCGCCGCCGCGGACCTCGCCACGCGTCTTCGTCTTGTGCGTGCCCTGGCGGGCAGCGGCCAGCTGAGCGACGACGACCTGGTGGATCAGCGGAACGCTGACCTTCGCGTCGAAGATCTCCGCGGGGAGCTCGACGGTCCCGGCCTTGTCGCCCGCGGGCGAAAGGATGTCAACAGTGCTCATCGTTACCTCAGGCCCCCTTGGCCGCGGTGCGGACCAGGACGAGGCCGCCGTTCGGACCGGGGACGGCGCCCTTGATGAGCAGCAGACCCTTCTCCGCGTCAACGGCGTGGACGGTCAGGTTCTGGGTGGTGACCCGCTCGTTGCCCATGCGGCCCGCCATGCGCAGGCCCTTGAACACGCGGCCCGGGGTGGCGCAGCCACCGATGGAACCGGGCGAGCGGTGCTTGCGCTGGGTGCCGTGCCCGGCGCCGAGGCCCTTGAAGTTGTGACGCTTCATGACACCGGCGAAGCCCTTGCCCTTGCTCTTGCCGGTGACGTCGACCTTCACGCCCGACTCGAAGGTCTCGGCGGTGACTTCCTGGCCGAGGGTGTACTCGGAGGAGTCCGAGGTACGGATCTCGACGAGGTGGCGGCGGGGGGTCACGTCGGCCTTGGCGAAGTGGCCCTTGAGGGGCTTGTTCACCTTGCGCGGGTCGATCTCGCCGAAGGCGATCTGGACCGACTCGTAGCCGTCGCTGTCGTTCGTACGCACCTGGGTCACGACACAGGGACCGGCCTTGACGACGGTCACCGGGACAACGCGGTTGTTGTCGTCCCACACCTGCGTCATACCGAGCTTCTCGCCCAGGATGCCCTTGATCTGCTTCGTCATTCTCAGATCACCGGCCCTCAGAGCTTGATCTCGATGTCGACGCCGGCCGGGAGGTCGAGTCGCATCAGGGAGTCAACGGTCTTGGGCGTCGGGTCGAGGATGTCGATCAGGCGCTTGTGGGTACGCATCTCGAAGTGCTCGCGCGAGTCCTTGTACTTGTGCGGCGACTTGATGACGCAGTACACGTTCTTCTCAGTGGGCAGCGGCACCGGGCCCGCGACCGACGCACCAGTACGCGTCACCGTCTCGACGATCTTCTTCGCCGAGGAGTCGATGACCTCGTGGTCGTAGGCCTTGAGCCGGATGCGGATCTTCTGTCCCGCCATGGCTACTTGGTAGTCCTGTCTCTCGTCACGCTCTTGCGGCCTGGGGATCCTGTCTGCTTCCCTCCGGCACACGCGGTCGGGCGTGTCGCATTGCCGCCAACAGCGAACCGCTGGGGTTTTGCGATCGTGACCGCGGGATTCGGGGAGGAGCCTCCACCAGGGCGCCTGGTCGGCACCGCGCCTTGCTTCCCGGAAGATTCCCGTACGTCCGGCCCTCAACAGGGCCGACGAGTACCGTGGGACTCGCTTCCGGTCCTCCCGGCGGGAGGCGCGCAGCATCGGCACTCAACCGAGCAACCTGGTCAGTGTGCCACACGAAGCGAGCCGGTCGCCAATCGGGCCGGACAGCTTACCCCGGGCGGGGTGGGCTTCAAACGGGGGTGCGGGACGGTCGGCCGACCAGGGGGCACGGACGGGGCCGACCGGGGGGCGAAGTCAACCGAATGGCCCTGTTTCGCTCGTCCTGACGAAGATCCGGCATATGCCGGTGTGATGGGCGTACGGACCACTTAGCGTGACGCCATGGTGACCGCACCACACGAAGCCCTGCACCGGGTCTTCCTTCAGGACAAGACCCTCTACGCCCGCGTCCTGCGCCTCTTCGGCGTGGAGGTCGGGGAACCCGCCGAGGTCCGCGAGGAGAAGACGGACCTCACCGAGGCGAGACCGCTGGAACGGCGCGTCGACAACCTGCTGCGCGTCAAGGACAGCGGCGGCGGCGAGTACCTGGTCGCGCTCGAATCGCAGACCAGAGTGGACCCGCTCAAACCGGCGGCCTGGGCGTACTACGCCTCGTTCCTCATGAGCAAGTACGGCGTACCCGTCGTCCTGCTCGTCGCGACGCAGAGCCGCCGGGTGTCCGCGTGGGCCGACCGGCCCCACGATCACGGCATCGCCGACTGGCCCACCCTCACCGTCCGCCCCCTCGTGGTCGGCCCCGACACGCTCGCCCCGCTCACGGACCCGGAGGCGGCCCGCCGGGACCTCGCCCTGTCGGCGCTGACCGTCATGACACACGCCACATCCCCGACCGTCGGTGCCACAATCAAGGTGATGTGCGCCGCACTGCGCGACAGCGCCGAAACGGAAGCACTCGTCTGGGCGGAGCTGATCGCCCAGGGCCTCAGCAAGAGCCCTGCCGGAAAAACGTGGAGGAACATCATGGCCGTCGACATGTCGTTCTGGTCGTCCCCGGTGAGCGAGGAGATCAGGGAAGAGGGACGCGCGGAAGGCCGGGCGAAGGGCCGGGCCGAGGGCCGGGCGGAAGGTCGCGCGGAGGGCCAGGTGCTCTCGCTGTTCAAGGTGCTGCGCTCCCGGGGCATCGACGTACCCGACGAGACCCGCACGCGCATCGAGTCCTGCACCGACACCGCGACCCTCGACACATGGATGGACCGCGCCCTGACCGCCACCACCCTGCCCGAGGTCTTGCGGGACGAGGAGTGAGCGCCGCTCTGCCGCCGATCGCTCCCTGCGCCACGGCATACGTCGGGCGCTCCTGATCGGGCAGGGCCGGGAGGCGGACGCCGCCGAACCGGTGCTCCGGGCTGGCCCTGCGCGGATGTGACGTGCCCGGCGCCACGCGGGGCACGGGGAGGTGGACACACCTCTGGCTCGACAGGGCTCTCGTCCGGACCACCGTCGCCGACGTCTTCGGCCCGCACGAGCGGCCCACCGCTGAGCCCGCCGCCCTCCCGGCGGGCTCAGTACTTGCCGTCGACCGGGAGCCAGTCGGACCAGGCGTCAGGGACGTAGAACTTCTGGGTGCCGGAGTCGTAGCGCAGGGCGCGGAGCTGAATGTTGCCCTTCTCCCAGTAGTCGTAGTCGCACCTGACCCAGTGGTTCACGCCCGCCTTGTTGACGCAGACGCGGGAGGCGCGGCCGTAGTCGGTGTAGACACCGCCCGCCGCCGACATGCCGTCCTTCTTGGTGTCCAGGACCCAGACCACGTCGCCGTGCGGGACGAAGCAGACGGTCGAGCCGTAGGCGACCGTCGTGCCGATGCAGGAGGGGGCGGCCGTCGTCTCCTCCGCCGCACGGGTCGCCTCGGCGTCCGGACCGCTCTCCGCGAAGGGACCCTGCGTGCCCATGTCCACGCCCTCGACGGTTTCGGGGACCTCCTCGCTTGCGTGCGCGGACCCCGTGCCGAGGAGCCCGCAACCGAGCGCCGCCGCACCGGCCAGAGCCCCCCACCTGCCGAGACGGCGTCCTCGCACTGTGCCCACTCCCCGGGATCGGTCCCCTGCGTACGACAAGTGATCGTAGCCATCGGGAAAAGTGAAGAAAAGATGATGGTCGCGATCACTCCGCGCGGGACAGAACGAACGATCTCCCTCAGGGCCTTCTGCGGGCCCGGCGGACGGCCAGGGGCCACGGCGGGGCAAGGCTCGGGGCTCTGGCGGGCAGAGGGCGGGGACCACGGCGGGGCAGGCCTCGGGACCCCGGCCCGGCAGAGCGTGACGACCCCGGCCCAGCAGACTGCGGGACCCCGCCTCGGCCTCGGGAACCCGGCGGGGCGGACCCCGGCAACCCCGGAGGCCCGAGGACTTAGGCCCCGCCTTGGGAAGCCGAGCGGGACGGCGGGGGCGACGCTTCCCGCATGGATCGCCCGGCCCCGGGCCGGCCTCGCCGCCGGGCCGCCCTCGCGGGACTCCGTCCCCGCCCCCGGCGCACCACTCCGCCCCAGGGCCCGGCGCGGGACTCGCCCAAGGCCCGGCGCGGGAGCCACCTCCGGCCCCCTGCCCCTCCTCCCCACCCCTCGACTGGGAAGCCCTCCGGGCTGAACTCCGCCTCCGCCCACCTCAGTTCGCCTCCGCGAGTCCTCTCGCCGTCGCCTTCAGCAGCCTCGTCACCCTCTCGTCCAGGCCGTAGGCCGTGTGTGCCCACTCGGGGTGCTCCGCGTAGAGGGCGGCGAGCGTGGCCGTGGGGTGGGCGATCTGCCAGGCGTGGGCGGTCTGGGCGGCGGTGGCCGCGATCAGGTCGGCGACCTGGGGGGCCGTCATCACGCCCGCTGCGGCGAGCGCGTCCGACATCGCCGCTACCGAGGCGAAGGAGAGCTGCTTGTAGCGGCGGGCGCGCTCCAGGGGGACCTCGTCCTCCAGGCTCAGCGGGATGTGCGTGAAGAGATCGCACAACAGGGGGCGCGCGAGGAGGCCCGTGGCGAGCACTTCCGCCGTCTCGTCCGGGCTCAGCCCCGTGGCGGCCCTCGCACGGCGCAGCACCTCCTCGCGCCAGTCGACCCACTCGCGTTCGGCGAGTTCGAGGAGGAGTTCCTCCTTGCTGGCGAAGTAGCGACGGATCGCCGAGGGGTGGAGCCCGGCGGCTTCCGTGACCGCCGCGAGCGTGAGGCACCGCACTCCCCCGGCCTGAGCCGCGAGCCGGCGAGCGGCGTCGAGGAGGTCCTCGGCGCGCTGCTGCTTGGCCTCCTGGGAGCGGGCGCGGCGGTGGGTGGGCATGGAACCAAATCTAGCGTCCGGGCGAGGGCGTCAGCGGCTAACGCGCGCCGCGTGCGTTAACTATGGATGCGGGTGTAGCGTGGCGGACAGATAACGCACCCAACATGCGTTAAGTGCTCTCTCCCTCTCCCGGAGGCTCCTCCCATGTCCCAGGTCTTCCTCGTCACCGGCTCCTCGCGCGGTCTCGGCCGCGCGCTCGTCGAGACCGCCCTCAAGGCGGGTCACCGCGTGCTCGCCACGGCGCGCGATCCCCGCGCGCTCGACGACATGCGCGCCGCGTACGGGGACGCGCTCGCCACGAGCCGGCACGACGTGACCGACCCGGCCGCCGCCGAGCGCGTCGTGGCCGAGGCGGTCGAGCGCTTCGGGCGGCTCGATGTTCTCGTCAACAACGCGGGGCAGGCGGATCTCGTCACGATCGAGGACACCGACATCGACGTCTTCCGGCGGCAGATGGACACGAACTTCTACGGGGTTGTGTACACGAGCCGCGCGGTGCTGCCCGTGCTGCGGGAGCAGGGCGGCGGGCACATCGTCCAGGTCTCCTCGGTCGGGGGACGCGTCGCGAGCCCGGGGCTCTCGGCGTACCAGTCGGCGAAGTGGGCCGTGGGCGGCTTCTCCGAGGTGCTGGCGGCCGAGACGGCCTCGTTCGGCGTCAAGGTCACGGTCATCGAGCCGGGCGGCATGCGGACCGACTGGGGCGCGGCGTCGATGAGGGTCCCGGAGGCCAGCGGCCCGTACCAGGATCTGATGGCCGAGGCCGCGAAGCTGCGGAAGGACTTCGACACCCGCGCGCCCGGCGACCCCGTCCGCGTCGCCCGGGCGATCCTGACGGTCGCCTCGCTCGACGAGCCCCCCGTGCGTCTCCTCCTCGGCAGCGACGCCTACGCGTACGGACGCGCCGCCTGGTCGGGCCGCGTCGCGGAGGACGCGAAGTGGGAGGAACTGAGCCGCTCGACGGACTTCCCGACGACGGAGCGATGAGGGGCTCGGGGCAGGCGGGCGGCGGGCATTGACAGCCGCCCGTCCCTCGCCCCGGCTCCTCCCGGAGTGGGTGGAGCGGCGTGGACCGGGCGCCTCACTCCTTCGGGTGAGGCGCGGTCGGGCGGGGCCTTGCGGGTGCCCGGGGGCGGCCGCCGGGGCGGCGGCCGGAGGGATCCCGTTCGGCTAGCGTGCCGCGCATGACCGACCTCCGTGTCGATCTCGCGTTGCTCGGCCGGTCAGCCGACCGGCTCGCCCGGCTCCAACGCGAGTTCCGCGACATCGACGACCGCGCCGATCACCTCGCCCGGCTCGTCGGCTCCGCCGAACTCGCCTCGGCCGTAGGCGAGTTCGCCGACAACTGGGACGACAACCGCAGCCGCCTCCTCACCTCCCTCGACACCGTGGGCCACCTCCTCACCCACAGCCGCGACTCCTTCCTCGCGCTCGACGCCGGTCTCTCCGGTGTCGCCCCGCGCACCTGAAGCCCGTGCCCAGGCCCCCCGTCGACTGGCACCCGCTGTGCACCCACGATCCCCTCCCCGGCGACCCCGCGGCCCTGCGCGCCGAGGCCGCCCACCTCCGTGCCGTCGCCGAGCGGCTCCACGAGCAGGCCGAGGCCCTCCGCCTCATCGGGGACGACGAGGTCCTGCGCGGCCGGTACGCCGACTCCCTGCGCGAGCACACCCACGACCTCGCCGCCCGGCTCGCCACCGCGGCGACCCGCTACGCCCGCGTCCACCGCGCCCTCGACTCCTGGGCCGGCACCCTCCACCACCTCCGCTCCGCCGCCGCCCGCCTCCTCGACGAGGCCCGCGCGGCGGGCGAACCCGGCCTCCCCCCGCTCCGCGCCCGGCTCTCCCACCTCACCGAGGAGTACGAGGACGAGGCCGCGCGCCACGCCCGCCTCGTCCGCACCGCCGTCGACGACGCCCTCGCCGACTCCCTCTACGACGACTTCGCCGTGCCCGCCGCCGCGTTCGTCTCGCGCGTACTCGCCTCCGACACCCTCGACGACTTCGTCGACGCGCTCGGCTGGGCGGCGACGCTCGCCGGTTTCGCCGCGATGTTCTTCCCTGCCCTCGGGCCGCTCGCCCTCGGCGCGAGCCTGTCCGTCGCCGCCCTCCACCTCGCGCAGGCCGCGACGGGGACGTGCTCCTGGTTCGACGTCGTCCTCGACATCGTCGCCCTGAAGTTCGCCCGCGACGGAGTGCTGGCCGCTCGCGCCGTCGGCTTGCTCCAGGGCTCGGCCCGTACGACGGCGGCCGGACTCGCCTCGGACGCGGCCCGGGGGCGGGCGCGGGGTGCCACGAGCGGGGCGCGGCGCGCTGCCGCGCGGCGGGCGCGGCGGCGGGGCGGGGGTGTCTCCGGCACGAAGCGGCGCGCCGCCCGCGCGAGGCGGCTGCGGCTGGAGGAGCGGGTCCGCCGCGCCGGGCTCCGCGCGGGCGAGGAGGTCCACGCGGCCCCCCTCCCCCAGATCACCGGCCGCGAGCGGACTCTCGCCCTGGGGGACGTGGAGACGGGCCGCCGGGCCAAGGACGTACAGAACCTGAGCGCGCGCCACCCCGAACACGGGGAACTGCGGGCGACCGACGCCGAGGCGCGGAGGAGGCTGCGCGAGATGCGGGGCTCCTGGGCCGGAAGCACGGCACTGGACCTCGGGGACAAGACCGGGGACGACCTGACGGGCGGCCTGTACGGAGGGATGAAGGACCGGATGAGGACGGGGGGCGGCTGATGGCACGGGAGGGGACCGCAGGGGAGGGGATGGCGGCGGACGGTACGGCGGCGCGGCGGGGGGTGGGGCTGGAGGGGATGGCGGGGCCGGAGGGGGCGACCAGGCCGGGACGGATCGGCGGGGCAGAGCGGATGGCGGGGCCAGAACGGGCGGAGAGGCCGGTGAAGGGGGAGCCACCGGTCGGGCAGGGGCAGCCCAGCGGACAAGCGCCGCCGAGCGAGCAGAAGCCGTCCGCCGCCCCTCAGCCCCCAGGCAAGCAAGGGCGGCCCACCGCCGTACAAGGCCGATGGGTGAGGCGGGGACGCCGAACCGAGCAAGCACGGCCGGTGAGACAGGAGCGGCCGACCGGACAAGCGCCCCTGTTCAAGCAGGCCCAATCCACCAGGCAGGCACGGCAGATGATCCGAGCGCGGCTGGACGGGCACGTGCCGCCCGCCGCGCAACCGTCACCCCCCGGGCAAGTGCCCTCGCCCGCACAGCCGTCGCCCACCGCCCCGTCGGCCCCCGCCCAGCAAGCGCAGCCGGCCGTCCCGCACCCGCGCCCCACACCCACCGAGCCGATCACCGCCACGCCATCCCCCAGCAGCCCCTCCCCCGGTGAGAAGCCCCCCAGCGCCCCCGTCACCGGGTACCGCCTCTTCCTCACCGCCCCCTGGGAGAAGGTCTCCGCCGAGGACAGCGCGGGGTGGGGTGCTCTCGGGGGTCTCGCCGGCGGGGTGGACGTGTACCGGCCCGCCGCCGGGTCGGGGGTGCCCGCGGCCCTGGTCGTCGGGCTGGGGGACGGGGTGCCCGGGACCGGGTGGGAGGCCGCCGAGGTGGCGGGCGGGCGGGCCGTGCGGCGCGAGCGGCCGGTGACGGCGCACGAGCGGCTGCCGGTGTCCGGGCGCCGGGTCGAGTACGCGGTGAAGGTGCCCGGCGGGCGCGGGCGTTGGTGCGTGGCGGTGTTCTCGGTCCTGGACGTGGCGGAGCCGCTGGGCGCGACGCTCGTCGAGTGGTTCGACACGGCCATGGGGACCTTCGGCTGGACCTACGACTGAGCCCCCGGACGCGGAAGCGCCCCCGTGCGGGTGCCTACGGCCAGGGCCCCGGCGCCGAAGTCCCCCGCCCGCGCGTACAGGCCACCGGCTCCACCCTGAGGACCCCCATGCGCACGCAGGCCCCACCCGTCCGTACGGCCACCGGCCGCACGCCGAAGGCCCCCGCCCGTACGGACAGGGGCCAAGAGGCGGCTGCGGGCAGGGTCAGCGGTGCGTGGAGCGGGCACGGTCCAGGGCCGCCACGCCGACCGCGGCGAGCACGACCTGGATCGCGATCTCTATCCAGTCGATGCCCTTCGTGTCGGCCACGCCGAAGGCCGCCGCGATGAACGTCCCGACGAGGGCGGCGACGATACCGACCAGGATCGTCCAGATGATGCCGATGTGCTGGCGGCCGGGGACGACCAGGCGGCCCAGGATGCCGATCACGATGCCGATGATGACGGCGCTGATGAACCCTGAGATCTCCATGGCTTCTGCTTCCTCTGTTGTCGCGGTGACTGGCGCGGTGGGTGGCGGTGCCGGTCGCTTGGCACCCCGCTCTACTACACGTGTGTAGAGCAGTGTGCCCGGGGCGAACCCGCTCAGTCCTTGTTCCCCGCATCCATGACGCGGAACTCGTCCTTCAGCAGACCGAAGAGGAGGACGTCCCGGTGTGCGGGGCGTCTCCAGGTGGGGGCGCGACCGTCGGCGCGGGACCGGCGGCGGAAGTCGTGTTCGCGTCCGGTGTCATGGCCGGCATCCCAGCGACCGCGCCCCGCACGGTCCACCAATTTTCGCGCCCCGCCGTCCCCGGTGGTCTGATGACCGCATGAGCGAAGCCGCACCGGAGGAGGGCACGGACGGCCCCTCCGGCACGGACGGCCCCTCCGGCGCGGGCGGCCCCTCCGAGGGTGAGCTGCGACGCGAGCGGGCCGTGCGGGCCGCCGTCGTACAGGGGATCGTCGGCGAGGAGCGGCCGCTCGCCGGGCTGCTCGACGTGACCGGCATCCGCCGCACGGCCCGCGCGCTCCAGTCCGCCTTCGCCCCGCTCGTCGCCCCGGGCGGGCCCGGCGTGCGGCACACCTTCGCCGTGCGCGCGACGCCGCTCGTGCCCGTCCTGCGACTGCTCTACGAGGACCGGATCGGCGCGGAGGTGGCGAGCGCGGCCGAGCTGGCGCTCGCGCGGGCCGCCGGGGTGCAGCCGGGGCACACGGTGCTCGACTCGCCGACGAAGACGGTCGCTGAGTTGCGCGAGGCGCTGGGCAGCGGGGTGCTCGTGGACGTGGACGACGCCCAGGAGCTGGAGCGGCTCGACGCGCTGCGCGGTGAGGCCGCGGCGACCTCGACGTTCGGGGTGCGGGTCGATCCGCACGCGGACGAGGGGCGGCGGGCGGTCTTCGGCGTGCCGCTCGCGGACGAGGGCGCGCGCGAGTGGATCATCTCCGCCTTCGCCGAGCGTCCCTGGCTGACGCGACTGCACGCGCACTCCGAGGTGAAGAACGCGGGCGGGGTGGCGCCCGAGCGGCTCGCGGAGGGGGTGCGCAGGGTGTACGAGCTGGCCGAGGAGATCAACGCGGCGGCCGGGCGGCGGCAGGTCGACGCGCTCGCGCTCGGCGGCGGGCTCGCGGCGGGGGTGCGCGAGGGCGATGTCGGGGAGCACGCGGGGGCGGATTTCGCGGGGTACGCGGCGCTGCTCCAGGAGAGGGTGCCGGGGCTCTTCGACGGGCGGTACGCGCTCGTGACGGGCTTCGGACGCTCACTGCTCGCCGGGCACGGTTTCCTGCTCGCGCGGGTGGAGTACGTACGAGCCATGGGCGGGCGGCGGCTCGCGGTGACGCACGTCGGGACGCGGATGGCGGGGCACGCGTGCGGGCGGCGGCTCGCCGCGTACGACGCGCAGGGGCGGCCCAAGGAGGGTCCCGCGCTCGCCCAGGACCTCGCGGGGCCCGCCCAGTTCGACGGTGAACTCCTCGCCTCCGGGGCCGAGTTGCCCGAGCTGGAGCAGGGCGACTGGCTCGCGGTGCTCGACACGGGCGCGTACGGCTTCGCCCGCCACCAGGCGTACGACAGCCTGACGCGGCCGGGCATCCACGGCTTCGCGGCGGGGGCCGAGGGGGTGCGCTTCGCGACGGTGCGGAGCCCTCAGACGCTCGCCGAGTTCGTGACCGAATCGGGCGCGGCCCACACGCGGGCGCTGACCGACGACTTGTGACAGCGCGGCCCCCCGCCGGGGGTTTTCCGTGGCGGCGGGAGCGGAAAATACCCCAACTCCCCCACTCCCGAACTCTTTTTCCCCTTCCGCCCCATCCGCGCCTCCATCCCCCGCACGATCTCCCCGGGCGGCTCCGCGCCGCTCCGTCCGGGGAACACGTGGGGCGTATCGGGGCATCGGGGGCCGCGGAGGCGGCCCGAGGATAGGGGGCGGGCGCATGTTCCGCTGGAAAATGCCAGAACTCCCCCATCCGGGTGAGTCCTTGCGTAACGTCGTGCTCACAAGCCGTACTTCGGGTCGGGGAAGGTGACGTTCCGCGTGCCAGGAATTGACGAGTGCCTGCTGGACGCCATGAGGCTCCCGGGCGCGCGAGGTGCCGGTGTCGTCGACTGGATCAGCGGGCTCGCCCTGGGCACGATCGGCGAGTCCCCCAACGGCGATCACGAGGCGACCGCCGCCGAGGCCGCCGAACTGGCGCGCATGGCCGCCGAGCACCGCGCCTTCGCGGTGACGGCACAGCCGCCGCCCCCTGCCTCCGGGGGCGACCCGGCCGGGCAGGGCGGCCAGGCGGGCCCCGGGGATCAACCGCTGCCCGTGGAGGACGTGATCGTCACCAACCGGGACAGCTACCACATCCTCCGTTTCGTGCGGACGCCCTTCGACAGCAGCGTCTTCCTGCACCTCTGGCTCGACCGCGACCAGGGCAACCTCGCGCTCGCCCGCATCCGCGTCGGCGAGATCGCCGAACGGCTGGTGCTGTGACCGTGGACACGCTCACGACCGGGACGGTGACCGTCTCCCCGCTCCTGCGCCGCCTCGCCGAGGAGGGCGCGACCGGGACCCTGAGCCGCGACCGGGGCCGGCTCCATCTGGTGGACGGCCGGATCGTCCACGCCGAGGCCCCCGACTCGCCGCCGCTCGACGTGCTCCTGACGACCGGGAGCACCCTCCCCGCCGCCGCCCTCGCCGCGGCGCGCGCCGGGGGTGGCGACACGGGCGAGGTCGTGCGCGGCCTCCTCGCCGCCGGGCTCGTCGGCGCGGGGACGCTGGAGCTGTGCCACCTCGGCGCGCTCCACGACGCCGCGTACTTCACGCTCGCCCCCGCGGGCGGCCCCGCGCGCTTCCGGTACGGGAGCGCGCACCCGCTCGCGGTCGCGCACCCCGTGGACGCGGGCGCCGTCGAGCGCGAGTGCCTGCGCCGCCGCGCCTTCCTCGACCGGCTCCACCCCTCGGACGTGCTCGACCACGCGCCGCTGCGGCGCCTCACGACGGGCGGCCCGGTCGCGGTCAGTCCGCGCCGCCGCCCCGTCCTCGCGCTCGTCGACGGCCACCGCACCGCGCCCGAGATCGCCCGCGAGCTGGGCAGGCCCGCGTACCACACGCTCGTCGACCTGCGGCGGCTCGCGGCGGCGGGGCTCGTCGGCCCCGTACGGGCCCCGCGCCGCGGCGAGCGGCCCCGGCACGGGGCGCCGCCGGGCACGCCGGTCGCCCCGGGCACCCCGCCCGGCGCCCTCGCCGCGTCCCGCCCCCGCCTCGGCGGCGGGCTGCTGCCCGAGGTGCCTGACCCCGACATCGCCCTCCTGCGGCGGCTCCGCGACGCGCTGGAGGCCGCGCTGTGATCCGCGGGCTGAGACAACGCGCCGAAAGGAGACAACTCATGTCGGCGGAGGCCGAAGTCCTCGATGAACTGCACCGGCTGCGGACCCGCGTACCGCAGTTGACCGGGGCGCTCGCGGGCAGTGTGGACGGGCTCGTGCTCGCCCAGGACACCCCGGGCGTCGAGGCGGAGGGCCTTGCCGCGCTCACCGCCGCATCGCTCGGCGTCGCGCTGCGGATGGCCGAGGCCACGGGGCGCGGCGGCCTGCGCGAGCTCCTCGTGCGCGGCGAGCGCGGCTACGTGGCGACCTACGCCGCGGGCGGCGCCGCCGTGCTGACGCTCCTGGCCGACGCGCGCGTCAACGTCGGCAGGCTCCACCTGGAAGGACGCCGGTCCGCGAGCCGGATCGGCGAACTGGTCGACGCGGCGCTCGAACGCGCCGCCGACCAACGAGAGACGGTCCGGTCACCGAGGCCGGCCACGGAAAGGATGTAGCGACTCATGGCCAACACCGAAGCCTCCCTCAAGGACGCGATGGCATCGATCGACGGGGCTGTCGGAGTCGCCCTCGTCGACTACACGAGCGGTATGGCACTCGGCACGATGGGCGGCGGCAAGGAGTTCAACCTGGAGGTCGCCGCCGCCGGGAACACCGACGTGGTCCGTGCCAAGCTCCGCACGATGGAGCACCTGGGGCTCCAGGACCAGATCGAGGACATCCTCATCACGCTGGGCACGCAGTACCACCTGATCCGCCTGCTCAAGGCGAAGGGCGGCAACGGCCTCTTCCTGTACCTCGTTCTCGACAACTCGCGCGCCAACCTCGCGATGGCGCGCCACCAGTTGAAGAAGATCGAGGCCGAACTGGAGGTCTGAGCCGAGGACTTCCTCAGCGACGCCGCGCTCCGCCGGGCGCGGCGTCGCCCGCCCCGGTCCCCGTCGTGGCCCAGCCCCCGGTGGTACGGGACACGGGGCCGCCGCCGCGCCCGTCGAGCCGGTCCGCGGGGAGCCAGTACAGCGCCTCGGCGCGCCGCTCCGCGTGCCCGAGCCACCGCGCCTTGAGCCACAGCCCGGTCCCGCAGCCCGCCAGGATCAGTCCGCCGGCCGCCGGGGCCGCGAAGGCGCTGCCGAGCGCCGCGAGCACGGCGAGCGCGAGCCACCAGCGGTGCCCGCGCCGCCAGGCCCGTACGGTCACCGCCCGGTCGCGCAGGATGTCCTCGCGCGCGGCCCGTACGGCACCCGCCTGCCCGGCGCGGTAGCGGGCGCGGCGGAGGCACGCGGTGAGCGCGGCGGCAAGCACGTACAGGAGCACGCCCCCGTACAGCCCGATCCGGCGCCCGGTGAGGCCGGGCGGGACGAGCCCGGCCGCCGCCGCCACGAGGCCCCACCACCACAGCGGAGCCGCGCCCGCGCGCACCACCACCGCGACCCGGACGAGCGCGCGCCTGCCCCGCCCCGTACCACCTCTCGCCACCGTCGTCCCCTTCCCGTGAGCTGTACGCCTGTGCGGCGAGCGACGGTAGCGGGGCTTGATGAAGAGATGCTGAGACGAGCCCCGGAGCGGCGGCGGGGGTCCCTCAGTCCGCGAAGAGACCGCGTGCCGCCGCCTGCGCGTCGAACTCCTCCAGGCGGGACTCCGCCCCTGGGATGTGGTCGGCCATCGCCTCCAGGAGGACGCGGCCGAGGAGCATCGGGGCGCACGCGGTGTCGAAGGCGAGCCCGGTACCGACGGCGGCGGGGAGGAGCAGATCGGAGTGGGCGGCGACGGGGGCGAAGGAGGAGTCGGCGACGGTGACGACGGTGAGGCCGAGCCCTCGCGCGTACGCGAGCGCTTCGACGACCTCGCGCGGGTGGCGCGGCAGGGCGAAGCACAGGAGCGTGCTCGCCCCGGCGCGGCGCGCGGCGTCGAGCCGGTCGGCGAGCATGGTGCCGCCCTCGTCGAGCAGCCGGACGTCGGGGTGGACCTTCGCCGCGAAGTAGGAGAAGCCGAAGGCCTGCGAGGCGGCGGCGCGGAGCCCGAGGACGGGGAGCGGGCGGGAGGCGGCGAGAAGCACGCCCGCGCGTTCCACGGGGGCCGGGTCGGCGAGGATTTCGGCGAGGCGGCGCAGGTTCTCGATCTCGCCCGCGACGGCCTGCTGGTACTCGTTGGGCTCGCTCTCGGGCGCGGCGGACTCGCTCGAAGCCGGGGTGCTCTCGCGCAGGTGGCGGCGGAGCGCGGGGTAGCCGTCGAAGCCGAGCGCGACGGCGAAGCGGGTCACGGACGGCTGGCTCACCCCCGCCAGCTCGGCCAGCTCGACGCTGGAGAGGTACGGCACCTCGGCGGCCCCGCGCACCATGCAGTGCGCGATGCGGCGCTGCGTGGGGGTGAGGCGCTTCCCGTCGAACAGGGCCTGAAGCCGTGCGGCGGCACTCTCGCTCATGCCATTCAGTTAAGCAGACGGCTGCATGGATATATGCGGTACGGGGAAACCGGCCCGGATTCCCGGGGATTAGGGCCTTCGGGATGCGGGCAGGCGCCCCGGCGGCAAGGATACGAACGGGCACGAATCGCCCTCACAGCCGGAAAGGAGCGCGCATGTCCTCCAAGCGACGCCGCAAGAAGAAGGCACGCCGCAAGAACGCGGCGAACCACGGCAGCAGGCCCCAGAGCTGACTGGTGGGGCGGGGCGGGCCACCGTGCGAAGAGGGGGGATTTCCCCCGTGCGCGGCGGCCCGCCGCTCCGTACGCTCCCGGGGTATGGAGACCTCTGACCGGGAACTGCGCAAGGAACTCGACGCCACCCTTCAGGCGCGTCGCGAACTGGGCGAGGAGTACGACTCGGCGCTGATCGACTCCTTCCTGGAGAAGGTGGAGCACCGTGTGGACGAGACGATCGACCGCCGAGTGCGCCGCGGCCTCGCCGAACAGCAAGTGGTCGTCGCCCGCGGCGCGGCCCCGCGCGGCCCGCGCGGCCACGGCAGCACCTGGCTCCACCAGTACTCCTTCGCCCTGATCTCCCTGGTCCTCGCGATCCCGCTCTCGGCGATCGCGTCCACCCAGGCCGGCACGACGGGCCTGATCGTGGCCTGGGCGGGAATCGTGGGCGTGAACGTGGCAGCGCGCGGCTTCAGCCCCTCGGCCCCGGCGGGTTCCGCCCGCTCCCGCGACTGAGGGCACCACAGATCGAGAACGCCCCACAATTCAGCCTCTCCGGCGCTTGAGGAGCGGGGCCCGGGGCGGAGCCCCGAAACGGGGGTCCGGGGGCGGAGCCCCGAAAAGCGGGCGCAGCCCGGAACGGGGTCCGGGGGCGGAGCCCCGGACACGACCGAGCGCGAGGACCGCCGCACCCCCGGCCTCGCGGCCGGGGGGCGGGACGACGGCGGTCCCCGCGAGAGACGTCCGCCCGGGTCAGGCCCAGGCCACGCCTCCTGGCGTTGGAGGTCCGGGAGCCGCTCCGGAGGTCCAAAACGCCGTATCGGTCGCCGGCCCGGGAGGGGAGCCGCTCCCTCCCTGCCGACACCCCTTAATCTGCCGGAGCCGTGTTAACGACGCGCTGCGCCCACGTGACGGCCTCGTACCACTTCCGCGGCGACTGTCCGTCCTCGCGAGCAGGCCCTACTTCCCCGCTTCGCGCGCCAGGAAGGCGAGCAGGTCCTGCCTGCTCACGACGCCGGTCGGCTTGCCCTCCACGAGCACGATCGCCGCGTCCGCCGTACCGAGCACCGCCATGAGGTCGGCGACGGGCTCACCGGAGCCGACCTGCGGGAGCGGCGCGGACATGTGCTTGTCGAGCGGGTCGCCGAGCGAGGCGCGCTGTGCGAAGAGCGCATCGAGCAGTTCCCGCTCCACGACGGAGCCGACGACCTCGGCGGCCATGACGTCCGGGTGGCCCGCGCCCGGCTTCACGATGGGCATCTGCGAGACCCCGTACTCGCGCAGCACCTCGATCGCCTGCCCCACGGTCTCCTCGGGGTGCATGTGGACGAGGGAGGGCAGCGGGCCCTCCTTGTACTTGAGGACGTCGCCCACACGCGGGTGCTCGCCCGCCTCGTCGAGGAAGCCGTAGTCGTTCATCCACTCGTCGTTGAAGATCTTGCTGAGGTAGCCGCGTCCGCTGTCGGGGAGCAGCACGACCACGACGTCGTCGGGCCCGGCCTCGCGCGCCACTTCGAGCGCCGCGACGACGGCCATCCCGCAGGAGCCGCCGACGAGCAGGCCCTCCTCCTTGGCGAGACGGCGGGTCATCTGGAAGGAGTCCTTGTCGGAGACGGCGACGATGGCGTCCGTCACGGTGCGGTCGTAGGCGCTCGGCCAGAAGTCCTCACCGACGCCCTCGACGAGATACGGGCGCCCGGAGCCGCCCGAGTACACCGAGCCCTCCGGGTCGGCGCCGACGATCCGCACCTTCCCGTCCGAGACCTCCTTGAGGTAGCGGCCCGTGCCGGAGATGGTGCCGCCGGTGCCGACGCCCGCGACGAAGTGCGTGATCCGCCCCTCGGTCTGCTCCCACAGCTCGGGACCCGTGGAGTGGTAGTGCGAGAGCGGGTTGTTCGGGTTGGAGTACTGGTCGGGCTTCCAGGCGTCGGGGAGCTCCCGCACCAGGCGGTCGGAGACGTTGTAGTACGAGTCCGGGTGCTCGGGGTCCACGGCGGTGGGGCAGACGACGACCTCGGCCCCGTAGGCGCGCAGCACGTTGATCTTGTCCGTGGAGACCTTGTCGGGGCACACGAAGACGCACTTGTAGCCCTTCTGCTGGGCCACCATCGCGAGACCGACGCCGGTGTTGCCGCTCGTCGGCTCGACGATCGTGCCACCGGGCCGCAGCGCCCCGCTCTCCTCCGCCGCCTCGATCATGCGCAGCGCGATGCGGTCCTTCACGGAACCGCCGGGGTTGAAGTACTCGACCTTCGCCAGGACGGTCGCCTGGATGCCTTGGGTGACGCGGTTGAGCCTCACCAGCGGGGTGTCGCCGACGAGGTCGATCATCGAGTCGTGGATGTGCACCGTTGTCTCCGGCTTGCGCGTCTAGGGGGCTCGTTCAGCTCGTTCTGAGTCACGACAGCCTACGGGGCGCGGGGGGGCGGACCGGGAGGAACCGGTTCACCGGCCGGCGGCACGCGTGCCCCGTCCTCCGTATCCGCGATTGGCGCACCCGGCTCGCGGGGCATTGAGTGGGTGTACGGCTACGAGGAGGTGCGGCGTCGCATGTCGTCGAGGGCGAGGGTGGCACGGAGGATCGCCGCGGGCGCGGCGTACGGCGGGAGCGGCATCGGGCTGCTCGGGGTCGCCGGGGTGGGGCTGCTGCTGGCGGAGGTCCAGCTCGCGAAGCGGAACGTGGGCGTGGGCGAGATGGTGGTGCCACCGCACGCGGACGGCCGCTACGGGCGCACGCTCGCCGCGGAGGGCCCCGGGGCCGAGCGGCCCCCGATCCGCTTCACGATGATGGGCGACTCGCTCGCGGCCGGGCAGGGGGTGCGCAGGGCCCGGCAGACACCCGCCGCGCTGCTCGCCTCGGGGCTCGCGGCGGTCGCGGAGCGGCCGGTGGAGCTGCGCAACATCGCGCTGCCTGGCGCGCGCTCGGACGACCTCGACCGGCAGGTCTCGCTCGTCGTCTCGGACCCCGAGGGGGTCCCCGACGTGTGCTGCGTCATGATCGGCGCGAACGACGTGACCCACCACATGCCTCCCATGCGGTCGGTGCAGCTGCTCAACGCGGCGGTGCGGAGGCTGCGCACCGCCGGTGCGGAGGTGGTCGTGGGCACCTGCCCCGACCTCGGCACGGTGGAGCCCGTCTACCAGCCGCTGCGGTGGATGGCCCGCCGCGTCTCCCGGCAGCTTGCGGCGGCGCAGACGATCGGGGTCGTGGAGCAGGGCGGCCGGACGGTGTCGCTGAGCGACCTGCTCGGTCCCGAGTTCGAGGCGAACCCGCGGGAGATGTTCGGCCCCGACAAGTACCACCCGTCGGTGGAGGGGTACGCGACGGCGGCGATGGCGGTCCTGCCGACGCTGTGCGCGGCCCTCGGGGTGTGGCCGGAGGACCTGTCGGCGGACGAGGGCGTGCTCCCCGTCGCGAAGGCGGCGGCGGAGGCGGCGGCCTCGGGCGGTACGGAGGTCGCGGCGATGCCCGCGCACGGCGGTCGCCGCAGCCCCCTGGCCCGCCTCCGCAGGCGCCACGCTTCCGCTGCCCCCCGGGGCTCCGCCCCGGACCCCGCTCCCGACGTGCCGGAGGGACTGGAGATCTCGGGCGCCGCAGGAAAAGCCGGCTCCCTGGCATCCCCACCCACGAAACTGAGTCCCTCCGGCGAGTGAGGAGCGGGCGACGGGGCGCACTCCCGGGGATCTCCGGCCCGGCGCGCTCCGGCCCGCGCCCCGACCCCGCCCACCCCGGCCCCCGACCGCACCGCGCCCCCACTCCCCCCATGAGCAAGCGCTTAGAAATGCGGTCCGTGTCACACGTCCCGCGGCGTGACCCCCGCTCTACGTGCCGGTAGCTTCACAAGCGTCGTCGCCGTCGCCGCTGCCCGAGGAGCCCCCCATGCCCGAAGCCGTCATCGTTTCCGCCGCCAGGTCGCCGATCGGGCGGGCGTTCAAGGGGTCGCTCAAGGAGCTGCGGCCCGACGACCTGACCGCGACCATCGTGCGGGCCGCGCTCGACAAGGTGCCCGAGCTGGACCCGCACGACATCGACGACCTCATGCTCGGCTGCGGGCTGCCCGGCGGGGAGCAGGGCAACAACCTCGGCCGCGTCGTCGCCGTGCAGCTCGGCATGGACGACGTACCGGGCCTCACCGTGACCCGCTACTGCTCCTCCTCGCTCCAGACCTCCCGCATGGCGCTGCACGCCATCAAGGCGGGCGAGGGCGACGTCTTCGTCTCCGCCGGGGTCGAGACCGTCTCGCGGTTCGTCAAGGGCAACTCCGACAGCCTCCCCGACACGCACAACCCGCTCTTCGCCGAGGCCGAGGCGCGTACCGCCGCCGTCGCGGAGAACGGCGCGGACGAGTGGCACGACCCGCGCGAGGACGGCCTCGTCCCGGACGCGTACATCGCGATGGGCCAGACCGCCGAGAACCTGGCGCTGCTCAAGGGCGTCACGCGCCGCGACATGGACGAGTTCGGCGTGCGCTCGCAGAACCTCGCCGAGCAGGCCATCGCCCAGGGCTTCTGGGAGCGCGAGATCACCCCCGTCACGACCCCGGACGGCACGGTGGTCAGCAAGGACGACGGCCCGCGCGCGGGCGTCACCCTGGAGGGCGTCGAGGGCCTCAAGCCCGTCTTCCGCCCCGACGGCCGCGTCACGGCCGGCAACTGCTGCCCGCTCAACGACGGCGCCGCCGCGCTCGTCATCATGAGCGACACGAAGGCCGCCGAGCTGGGCCTGACACCGCTCGCGCGCATCGTCTCGACCGGTGTCTCGGGCCTTTCGCCCGAGATCATGGGCCTCGGCCCCGTCGAGGCGAGCAGGCAGGCGCTGAAGCGCGCGGGGCTCGGAATCGGCGACATCGACCTCGTCGAGATGAACGAGGCGTTCGCCGCGCAGGTCATCCCCTCCTACCGCGACCTCGGCGTGGACCTGGACAAGCTCAACGTCAACGGCGGCGCGATCGCGGTCGGCCACCCCTTCGGCATGACGGGCGCGCGCATCACGACCACGCTCATCAACAGCCTCCAGTTCCACGACAAGCAGTTCGGCCTGGAGACGATGTGCGTCGGCGGTGGGCAGGGCATGGCGATGGTCATCGAGCGCCTGAGCTGACCGCCCCCGTGCGCCCCGTACGCCGCGCACGCGCCGCGCGCTCCGCACGCTCCGCGCACGCTCCAACACCCCGCGCGCACCTCACCAATTCGTGACCCGATCTCCCCCGGGATGTGACACAAATCCCGGGGGAGAACTCTTTGCGCAGGTCAGCATGGTTGAACCGGCAAGCATCGAAGGTGCAAATCCACCCAACTGGTGACATTAGGCACTGACAGCGGGCCCTGTCAGGCGCCAAGCTGAGGGTGGACAGTTCGGGGGTCCCGTCGGAATCAGGAGTAACGCCAGTGAGCGCCCTGCCTCTTGCCCTGCTCATCGTCACGGCCGCCGCCGTCGTCGTCGGGCTCGTCGCGCTGCGCGTGGCCCAGGCCCTGCGCCGTGAGCTCGCCGCCCTCCGCGCGGAACTCGTGCGGGGCGCCGTTCCCGTACCGCACGCGCACGTCCCCTCGGCCCGTACGGACGCCGACACGATAAGGGCGGCCGTCGCCGACGCCCTCGCCGAGGAGCGCGAGCGCGAGCTCGCCGAGGCGCGGGCCTTCTGGGCGGCGCAGGAGGTGCGGGAGAGCGGCGACCAGCCCGGTGGCCTCCCGGCGGGCGCCGAGGACCTGTACGCACCGCGCCCCGCCGATGTCGCCGGTCTCGACGCCTTCGCGGAGGTCCACGGCCTCGGCACGGGCTTCGACCTCGCGGAGCTGGACGAGCTCCTCGCGCGGAGCCGGGACGAGGAGCACGACCCCGAGCCCGAGTACCCGGAGGACTCCGCCGAGCTCGCCGCCGCGCGCCGCCGCCACCCCTCGCACCCGGACTTCGTCCCCTCGCAGCCCCATCCCATCGGCGACCACGCGGCGACGGTCGCGCGCCTCGAAGCGCTGGCCGCCGCGCGGACCACGCTCGCGGACGTGCGCCCCGGCCCGCTCGGCACGCTCGATGTCTACGTCTTCGCCGACGGCACGACGCTCTGCGCGACGCCCGGCCACCGGGAGACGGCCGAGCTGCTGGCGGAGGCGGTACGGGAGGGACGCGAGCCCTTCCTGCTGGGCGGCTCGGGGGTGTCCGGGGCGTTCGCGCTGACGTTCGGCTGCGGCGAACGCAACGTGTACCTCCTGGCGGACCGCGTGATCACCTCCACGTGAGGCGACTCCCCGGCGCCTGGCGCCCCGAGCCGCGCCGGAAGGACGCCCGGGAGCCCGGCACCCGCCCGGGAGTGCCCGCCTCGGCCTGAACTCGGCCACCGGGATGCCGTCCGCCGAGGGGCTGCCTGACGAGGAGGGCCCGCTAGGCTCGACGGCGTGCCAGATACGTCCCCGTTCCTCAGCGCCGTCGAGCAGTTCGCCGACCGTCTCCGCGCCGCCCCGCAGAGCCGTCTCCAGCGCGGCGCGGCGGCCCGCGCCCTCGCGCTGGCCCAAGCGCTCGCCACACGGGCGCAGGAGCGCGAGGAGCCCGGCACCGCCCCCCGCCTCATGCCCGACGCCGGCATGTTCGCCGTGGCCGACCAGCTCACGGTGGCGGCCCACGACCTGGCAGCCGTCCTGCGCACGGCCGACGAGGTCGAGGAGGCGACCGCCCTCGTCACGGAGGCCCGCGCGGAAGCGAACCTCTGACGCGGTTTCCGGCCCCGTGACGGGCCTCAGCCCTGCACCCGGGCCTCTACCCGTGTTCGGGCGTCAGCCCGGAGATCGGCCCCTCCGGCGTGCGGCGAGCGGCGAGCAGGGGGCCTCGGCGGAGTCCTGAAGCGTGCCCAGGCATGCGGAAGGGGCCGCCACCCGCGAAAGGTGACGGCCCCTCCGGCCCCGCCGAAAGACGGTCAGTCGTTGCCCTGGAGAATCGCGATCAGCCGCAGGAACTCCATGTAGATCCACACCAGCGTCAGCGTCAGGCCGAACGCCGCCAGCCACGACTCCTGCTTCGGCGCCCCGTAGCGGATGCCGTCCTCGACCTGCTTGAAGTCCAGCGCGAGGAAGAGGGCGCCCAGGATGATGCCGATGATCCCGAACGCGATGCCGAGACCGCCGCTGCGGAAGCCCAGGCCGTCGCCGCCGCCGAAGACGGAGAAGAGCAGGTTGACCGCCATGAGGAGCACGAAGCCCATCGCCGCGGCCGTCACGAAGCCGACGAAGCGCCGGTTGACCCGGATCAGGCCCGTCCGGTACGCCACGAGGACGGCGACGAACGTCGCCATCGTCCCGATCACGGCCTGCATGGCCGCGCCACTGGCGATGTGCGTGTCCACGACGTTGCTCACGACGCCGAGGAAGACACCCTCGAGGGCCGCGTACGCGAGGATCAGCGCCGGGCTGGCCTTGCGCTTGAAGGACTGCACGAGCCCGAGGACTATCGCCACGAGCCCCGCGCCGATCGCGATGCCGTAGGACTTGCCGAGGTTCGCCTCGTCGACCGGCAGCAGTGCCCACGCCAGCGCGGCGAAGACGATGAGCGTGCCGAGGGTGCCCGCCGTGCGCGTGACGACGTCGTCCATCGTCATGCGGTCGGCGGTGGGCGGGGCCTGCGGGACGCCGTACTGGACGTCCGCCTGCGCGTAGGGGTTGTTCGTGTACGGATTGGCCGCCGGGGCGTCCGCGTACGGGTTCCCCGCCACCGGGCCCGGGGCGGTCCCGACTGCTGCTCCCCCGGCCTGCGGCGCGGCGTTGAAGCCAGCGGAACCGTTGTCGCGGCTGAAGCCCCGTCGCGAGAAGACCGGGTTACTGCTCCTCATCTCACTCCTCCATGGCCACCCTGTGTGGCCTTGCGCTCCAGAGTAATGCTTAGGCAAAAGGAAGACTCTAGTGCTTGGGGAGGATCTTTCCTCCCCGTGCAGTAGGAACGAGCCGTGCACGGCCCGTGTTCCCGCTCACGTCCCGGAGATCCGCGGCGGTTCGCCGCTCACCGCACCGCCGTCCGCAGCAGTTCCTCGCGCACCTCCGCGTCCCCCACCGCCGTGATCAGCGTGTGCCCCGGGCCCGGCGCCGCGTCCGCCTCGCCGGTGATCCGCGTCCGCCCCCCGCCCGGCCCGAGCCCGTACCGCACGAGCACCGTCGCGCGCCCGCACCAGATCTCCGCGGAGACCGGCCCCCGAGAGATGCGCGCGTAGGGGCCGAGCGGGTACTCGACGGGCTCGTCGGCGGGCGGGATCTCGGTGCGCAGGTCGACGAGGGGCCGCACCCGGCCCGTCCGGTGCCCGACGACGCCGCAGCGCCCGTCGGCGGACACGTACACGAGGAAGCGGTCAGCACCGCTGCGGACCGTCGCGAGGACGCGGCGCCCGAGAGCGGGCGCGGGCGTGTCCGTCACGAGCGGGAGCGCGAGGGACGGGGGCGAGACGGCCGGTGGCGACACGGACGGGAGCGAGGCGAGCGGCGCCGGGGACGCGGACGCGGCCTCGCCCCCGGCCGCGTACAGCCCCGCGCGCGGCGCTCCGGCCCCGCCACCGCCGCAGCCGCTCAGGGCGGGCGCGGCGAGGAGCGCGCAGAGCAGTGGCGCGGCGGTACGGGCCAAGGGCCCTCCTCGGGGAAGGGCGTGGGCCCAGGGCCCTCCTCGGGACCGGGACAGGGCGTGGGGCAAGGGGCCTCCTCCGGGCGGGGCGCGGGGCACGAGGCCCGCAGTGTCCCCCGCCGCCGCCCCCGCTCCTCGCCCTTCCGCGCCCGTCCTCACCCGAGCGGGTGAAGGCCCTCCCGGCCCCCCGGGCACGCGGCGTGTGGGGGCGGCGCGTGGGAGCGGCGGGGATCGCGGGGTACGCCCGGAGGCAGCACGTGCCGTTCCACTACTGTCGTCCCCCTGAAAGTGCTTCACCCAGGGGGAGTAGGGACGATGGTGACCAAACAGGAGCCGCGGGCGACCGTGTACCCGGACGGGCTGCGCGTCGGGCCACCGGCGAGCGAGACACGCGGTGGCTCGGCCGCCCTCATCGACGGCTTCCTGTGCCTGGTCCTCGCGCTCCCGGTCGGCTTCGGCGGCTTCGCGGCGTACGCCTCCGCGACGGACGGGAGCGCGCGCGGCACGCGGACGACCGTGGCCCTGCTGTGGGGCGCGGCCCTGCTGGTCTCCTTCGTCAACCACGTACTCCTCGCCCGCTGGTGCGGCGGCAGTCTCGGGAAGCTCGCGCTCGGCCTGCACGTGGTCCGTACCGAGGACGGCCGCCGCCCCCGCTTCCGGCACCTGGTGGGCCGCTGGCTGGCGGGACTCCTCCTGGTCCCCTTCGGGATTCTGGTCCTCGCCATCGCCCTGGCCGGAGGCGCCGGCTTCGGCGCGCCGCTGTCCACGGGCGAGTGGCTCGGCATCAGCCCCGTCCACCGCGAGGTCCCCGAGGGGCCGGCGCTCACTCCGGAGGAGCGGGCGGAGCCGGCGCGGGCGGCCGGGAGGGAGCAGGCGAAGGACGCGCGCGAGGCGCGCGAGCGCCGGGAGGAGAAGCGCGAGGCGAGGGCGCGGGAGCGCGAGGCTGTGGCGCGGCGGGTGCGGGAGGGGCGAGGCGGCCCGCTTCCGTACGGCAGACGCGTCTGGTGCGCGGTGCTCGACCTCCTCTTCACGGTCGTGGTGGGCACCCTGGTGTGGTTCGCGCTCATCGTGGCGATCCCCTCCACCCGCACGGACGACAGCGACACGGCCGTGCCGGCCGCCGTCATGTGCGCGGCGTACCTCGGGTGCTCGTTCCTCAACCGGGTCGTGCTCAACCGCACCCTGCGCGGCAGCCTGGGCCGCCGCCTCCTCGGCCTCCGCACGGCCGTCACGAAGACCGGCCGCCCGCCCGGCGTCCCCCGCCTCACCCTCCAGTGGCTCCTCGGCCTCGTGCTGTCCCCGATCAGCTTCTTCTTCCTCCTCTTCGGAGCCGCGCCGCCCGCGCAGAGCATCGTCGGCGTCACGGCGCTGTCCGCCCGCCAACGCACCGGGCCCGGCGTCACGGCCCCGCACGGCCTCCAAGCCACCTCGACCGCGTGAACGCGCAATCGCCCAGTGGACAGGAAATTCACGACAATGAGCCGGCTTTGCCCAGCACCGACCGCGTCACTTCCGCCGAGGAATACCCCATGACCTCGCCGCACGAAGCCGCGGGACCGTCTGGGGCGGACGAGGATCAGGGCGAGCTGATCTTCCAGGCCTGGCTCCCTTCGCCCGAGCTGGAGGCGGAGTGCGCGGCCACGGAGGTGCCGGGGCATGCGAAGGGAATCCCGGCAGGGGAGGGAATCGTCCGCATTCCCTTCCGCATGGTCGGCATGGTGAGGGAGGCGTGCGATGCCGCAGAGCGTGCCCACGTTCGATGAGCTGATCGCGACGTGCCGGAGCGCGCTCCACCTGGAGATGCGCGACGCCTACGCCGTGGACTACGAGGAGGGCCCGTTCGCGGACTGGCGCGCCGGACATCGGCTCAACCCGGCAGACCGCCAGTCCTGGTGGCGGCCGTGGCTCGACCTCATCAGCGAAACAGTCGCCCGCGGGGCGGAAGTGCGTCGCGCGCGGATCGTGTCCGAACCGGTCAGCGAATACACCCGCTTCCTCTACGACGGCACCTTCACCAACGTGGCCGCCGGAGAACAGGTCAGCTGGCTCCCTCGGCGCCAGGCGTCCGACATCCCTCTGCCAGGCAATGACTTCTGGCTCTTCGACGGCGTGTGGGTGCACTGGAACCATTTCGCCGGGGACGGGTCGTCGCTCGGCGCGGAGATCACCGACGACCCCCGCGCGGCGGCTCTCTGCCGTGACGCTTTCGAGCAGGTGTGGGAGCGAGCTGTGCCCCACGACGAGTACGAGATCCGCTGAGCGGAAAGACCGCGTGCCGCGTGAGCTACTGACTCGGGGATTCTCGGCAGCGTCTCGGTGTAGGCGGGCATCGAGCCCGCTGCGGTCTCAGCCATGACGAGGGAACCAATCCGTGGAAGCCGGCTCGACACCGCAGGGGCGGCCGAGCGTACGGCGGTAGCAGGCATCCCGACGTTCTCCCTTGGCGGCGAAGGCGTCCCGGGCCAGAGCCACGCCACAGCCCGGCGCACCTTCTCTCTGCTCGCGGCCTCCACCAGCGCCGCGTCCAACACCGTGTTGACGTTCACCAGCCGACTCCTCCTGGGACAACGGATGTGGGTACACATGGCCTCGCGGGCCCCTGCACGCCGTCGGTTGGCCGTGACCGGTGCAGGCCCCGGCTGCGCGGCCGCCCCAGCCACGCAGCCGGGAGGTTCAGTCGCGCTTCTCGCGGTGGCGGCAGCGCCTCGTCAAGACGCGGCAGTCCGTAGCCGTCGAGTAGTCGTACGCCCTCTCGGCGCGTAGCTCCTCCCTGCGCAGCTCCGCGCAGCGGGGGCAGTCCTTGTTCACGCCCCTCCCGCTCGGTGGCGGGTTCGGGCGCCGGCTGGGCGAGCTTGGCGGTCACAAGTCCTCCCTGCCGTAGCAGCAGCGGCGACAGCCGCGGGGGAACCAGGCAGGCCCGTTGCGGGTGGCCCGGCGGGCGCCGAGGTCGACATCGTCGATGCCGGGACGGAGCGGGGTCTCGCACCACACGCACGCGCCCCCGCGTAGCTGCTCCGCCGTGAGCGTCTCGACGGCGGGGAGGAGGCCCTCGTCCACAGGGATACTCACCGCGCCATCGCCAGCGCGTCCACGAGCGCCGCGCGGAGCAGACGGACGAGGGTGAGCAGGCCGGTTCCGTAGGGAGGGTGGAGCCACATGCGCCCGCCGGCACCGATCCCGGGTGCGGGGCAGTCGAGCACCCACCCGGCGGGGTGGACGACGGCACCCGGAAGCCCGTCGAGTACGGTCGCGGTCCCGGCGGCCACGAGCCACCAGGCGCGGCGAGCGTCCGAAGACCCGAGGACGGGACCGCAGTTGCCGCTCGGGCGGAGCACGCACAGGGCGTCGATCGACGGGTAGAGCGGGGCCTCGAAGACCCGCCAGGTGTTCGGCCGGGGGACCACAGACGCGAGAGTGCCTTGGTCCCACGCACGCAGTACCGGTGTGGGGGCGGTAACCGTGCGGGCGAGCCACTTCACGCCCTCAGCTCGGGGCGAAAGGGAGCTGGATCTCGTAGCCGTCGTCATGAACAAGTCCTCCTGCCCGACGAGGGTTTGCGTGCTTCGGGGGTGAGACAGGGCGCATTGCCCGGGACGCGTGGGGCTGTGGGGAGGAAAGCCGCCCGCTCGTCGAGGAAGGCGTCAAGGAACGACTTCACGCCGTACGCCGCGTCCGTGCACGCGGCGGCGTGCACGGGAGTACGGGGCAGAAGGACGACCGAATATGTCGATCCTGTCTGCATAACCGCACTGCCGTAGAAGTCCATTGCCACGCGAACGTCGAAGGGTCTCAGCGCGTCCCGAGTGAGCCATGCCTTCAACGTCGTCTCATTACAACCGCGGCTGTCGATCATGCGTTGTCCCGTGGGCTTCCGGTGTTGGTCTGTCGAACGCGACCGCGCCGGGACGCGGGCGCCGTTCACCGTGAGCGGTGCGACTTGCCCGCCTCTCTTCGCAAGGGGCGTGTACTCAGGCAACTGCCGAAGGGCCGGGTTCGCCTAGGGCTGCTCGTGAGCTTTCCGAGGTTGCCACCTAGGAGGACTTGAATCTCTCTTTACCTGACAACCCGCGTCCAGGGCACTACTTTGCGCGCATGGAGCCCCGGCGCAACGTCCTGTTGGAGACGTGGATGGCGGAAGAGGGCCACAGCTCGCGGAGCCTGGCCGAAGCCATCAACACTGAGGTCGGACGGCTGACAGGCCGTGACGGCGGGTACGACGACGCGAGCGTCCGCGCGCTGAAGGCGGGCCGTATCAGGTGGCCGAACGCGGTGACGCGGAAGGCTCTGGAGGCAATCGCCGGGCGCAGCGCCCTCGCCTTAGGGTTCGTGCCGAGGAGCCGAACCCCGCTCCCTGGAGGTCGGCAGCAGGAGGACGTGGACATGAAGCGCCGCACCGTCGCACTTGGTGGAGTTGCGGCGGCTGTAGCCGCAGCCGCCCCTTCGTCCGCTTCTCGCCGCATCGGCATGAGCGACGTGCGCCGCGTCCAAGACAAGTTCACCGAGATCATCGCCAGTGATCACCAGCACGGGGGCAAGCTGTCCATCCAGCAGCGAGCGGCCCAGCTCGCGGACGAAGCGCTGGCGATGCAGAACGCTGGCACTGCCACCCAGCGGGTCAGGTCCAGCCTCTACGCCTCAGCGGCAGCGTTCAGGTCGTCCGCCATGTGGGCCGCCATCGACGGCAGGCGCTATGCCGAGGCGCAGGCGAACATGCGCGAGGCCCAGGCGCTCGCCGAGATGTCCGGCGACATGGCTATCAAATTCCGGATCTGGTCGCACGCTGGAGCCATGTACCGCCACCTCGGCCGGCACGGCGATGCCCTCGCGGCCAACCAGGTCGCCCGCAGCCTCAACATCGTGCGCCGCGATCCGCTCTTCGCCGCCCTCGGCCTGGCCCGTCAGGCGGCGATCCACGGTCTCGCCCAGGAGCGGACGAACGCCCGACGCGCCTTGGACCAGGCCCGCGAGGCGCTGTTCCGAGCAGACACAGGCGCCGACCGCCCGGTCTGGCTGACAGCCTTCTTCGACGAGGCCGAGTTGGACTCCCTCGCGCTCAACGCCTATCTCTCACTCGGAGACTTCCCCTCCGCCGAGAAGCACGGGCATCGCTGCCTCGCACAACTGCGACCCGCCATGGCACGGTCGCGAGCCATCACGACGACCAGGCTCGCGCATTCCCAGCTCGGGCAAGGCGAACCGGACGCCGCCGTCGCTACGGCCATGAAAGTTTCCCTGTCCGCCGCTACCGAACATCCCCGCGTCAGCCGCATGATCATGGAGTTCGGCGCCGCCCTGCGCGCCACAGCGCCCAGGAGCTCCGCCACTCGCACCTGGACCGACTACACGGCCACTTGGAGGACCGCATGACCACGCCCGAGCTGCGGACGTTCACGGATCTCGACGCCGCTCGCCAAGACCTGATCGAGGTCTACGCGGATGTCCGCGCACCGCTCCTGCACCTCCCGAACTATTCGGTGACGAGTTTCGGTGAGCGCGTCGACAGGCACGCGTCCGAGCCCGGATTCACCGTCGTCCTCGCGTACGCCGACGGCGCACCGGTGGGCTACGCCTACGCCAACACGATCACTGATGGTGACCGGTACTGGCAGCGCACCACGCCCGCGCCTGAGCACCTGTACACCGCGCGGCCAGCGCTCGCGCTGAAGGAGATCGGTGTCAGCGCGAGCTGGCGCGGCACGGGCACCGCGCGGAAGATCCACGACGAACTTCTGCACGGCCGACCGGAGACGTACGCCACTTTGATGGTCAACAAAGCCGCCGGAGAGGGGAAGGTCCACGCCGTCTACCGCGGATGGGGCTACGAGGACATTGGCACGAGCCAGCCTTCCCCAGCGTCTCCTCTGCTCACCGTGATGGTCCGGCCTCTCAACCAGGTGGCAGCCCCTCTTTCATAAGATGCTGTGGTGGGCATCCCTGACACGCTCATCACCCTCCAGCGGACAGCCGACGCCGAGCGTGCGGCGGTAGCAGACCTCCTGACGTTCTCCCTTGGCGGCGAAGCTGCCCAGGGCCAGAGCCGCGCCGCCGCCCGGCGCACCTTCTCTCTGCTCGCGGCCTCCACCAGCCCCGTGTCCAAACCGTGTTGACGTTCACCAGCCGACTCCTCACGGGACAACGAATGCGGGTCACATGGCCTCGCGGGCCCCGAGGAGATCACGAGCCGGGCCCCCTCCGTTGCCCTCGTCCAGGACGTCCTCGGCGCGCACGCGCAGCCGCCCACGGCCTTGCGGGATCTTGCCCGCCGATGTGGACTCCCCGCATGACCACGCTGCCTGTTCTTTACCTCATCGCTACCGCGGCCGGCCCCACCCACCACATCGACGACGGCATCCAGGCCGCGCAGGCGGACGGCTGGGATGTGCACCTCGTGCTGACGCCGACCGCCGCCCGCTGGTGGAAGCCGCGCATGGCGGAGCTGGAGAAGGTGACCGGGCACCCAGTGGTCTGGGAGTACCGGGTGCCCGGTCAGGACGTGCGGGGCGCCTCGTCGCTGCCGAAGGCCGATGCCATTGTCGTGGCCCCGATCACCACGACCTCGGCTTGCAAGTGGGCTGCGGGGATCACGGACACGGTGGCGCTCGGGATTCCCGCTGAGGCCGTGCACATGGGCGTCCCGGTGGCTGTGATGCCGTTCTGGAACGAGGTGCTGTACGCTCAGCCCGCCGTCCGCCAGGCCGTGTCGCTCCTTGAGGAGCAGGGCGTCCGGGTCGTGTTCGGGCCGGGCGAGCCTCACCCGCCGAAGTCCGGCCGGGACAAGCTCTTCCCTTGGCAACTCGCCTTCGACGCTGTGCGTGCGGCGTAGCTGCCGGAAACGACGAAGGCGCCCTTTCCCCGGCGGTTCCGGCTCGCGGAGACGGGCGAGGCGGTGGTTCGCGAGGTCCACGGCGTCCCGCAGCGAATCCCCCGGGGTGGGGTTGCGCTCGTGCTCGACGCGCGCCAAGCGCTCCTCGGCGGCGCTGACCCGCTCCCGCACGGCAGGTCGCCTGGCCCGCCGGGCGCTCCCGCTCCCCGTCCAGTCGTCGGCCAGCTCGTCCACTCGCCGGCCGAGCCGAAAGAGCGCCCTTTCCCCAGATCGGCGCGGCGAGAAGTGGGTGGTGCCCGGAACCGGACTCGAACCGGTACGCCCTGAGAAGGGCAGCGAGGTTTAAGCTCGCCGTGTCTGCATTCCACCATCCGGGCAGGCCATGCACCCCGTTGCCGTCTCGCAGCCTATCGGGGGCGCTCCGTCCGCACGGGCGAACGGGGACTGCTGCTGTCTTATTTTATTGCCGACCTGACGCTCCGTCAGATCGGGGGGCAGGGATTTGCCCGTCCCGGTCCGCGGCGGGCGCGGCGGTAAATGACGGGAATTCACTGTCCTGTCCCTGAGACGCCGTCGAAGCCCGCCCACGACCCACGCGCACGCCGCTCGGCACACGCTCCCGCGCGCCGACCGCCCCGCGTTCCCGTCGCTCAGGACGGTCCGCGGGACGGTCGTGGTTCCGGCCCGGTACGGGGCGGGCCGGGGCAGTGCTGCCGGCTCCGACGCCGGCCCCGGTCAGTTGTGCCAGGTACGGGGGCGGGGCGGCAGCCCGGACTCGCCCGAGTCGGGGGTGCGGACCGCGAGCACCTGGTTGACGCCGATGCGGTTGCGCGCGAAGGAGAGCGCCGAGGCCGCCATGTACAGGCGCCAGACCCGGGCCCGGCCCGGTGAGGTGAGCCGGACGGCCTCCTCCCACCGCGCCTCCAGGTTGCTCACCCAGGCGCGCAGCGTCCGGTCGTAGTGCTCGCGCAGCGCCTCGACGTCCCGTACCTCGAAACCGGCCCGTTCCAGGAGTGAGACCGTCGTCCCGACCGGGGCCAGCTCGCCGTCCGGGAAGACGTACGCGTCGATGAACTCGTCGATCGTGTACGCGGCCTCGTCGCGCAGCGGGCGGCGCGCGATCTGGTGGTTGAGGAGGCGTCCGCCGGGCTTGAGGAGGGCGTAGAGGTCGTGCGCGTACTCCTCGTACCGTGCCGCGCCGACGTGCTCCGCCATACCGATCGACGAGATGGCGTCGAAGGGGCCGTCGTGGACGTCGCGGTAGTCCTGCACGCGGATCTCGACCTTGTCGCCGAGGCCCTCCTCGGCCACGCGCTTGCGGGCGTACGCGGCCTGCTCGCGCGAGAGCGTGACACCGACGACCTCGACGCCGTACTCGCGCGCCGCGTGCAGCGCCATCGAGCCCCAGCCGCAGCCGACGTCGAGGAGCCGCTGCCCGGGGCGCAGGTCGAGCTTGGTGGCGACGAGGTCGAGCTTGTCGCGCTGGGCCTGCTCCAGCGTCCCGCCCTCGGTCCAGTAGGCGCAGGAGTAGACCATCGCGGGGCCGAGGACGAGTTCGTAGAAGGGGTTGCCGACGTCGTAGTGGTGGCTGATCGCTCTGCGGTCGCTGCCCTTGGTGTGGAGGTGGCCGCGGCCGGGGCGGCGGCGGATCTCCTCGGGCGGCGGGGGCGGCGGCAGGCCGGGGCCCGCGAGGCGCAGCAGGGCGCGGCCCGCCGCGCGGACCTCGGGGCGGCGCACGGCCTGGAACAAGGTCTTCGGGGCGGTGTCGTCCTCGCCCCGGTCCCACACGAGCGAGGAGAGCCGGTCGAGTACGTCGTAGAGGTCGCCCTCGACCGCCAGTTCCCCGGCCACCCAGCCCCGCACGAGGCCGAGTTCGCCCGGCTTGAAGAGCAGGCGGCGCAGGGCGCGGCGGTGGCGTACGACGAGGACGGGGGCGCCCGGCGGACCCGCCTCGCTGCCGTCCCAGGCCCGTACCCGGACCGGGAGCGGGGTCCCGAGCAGTTCCTGGGCGAGGTCGGTGAGCCGCGACGCGGCGTCCTGCATGGCGCACACCTCCGGGGAAGTTCCGCTGGGCGCGGGGAGCGCGTCAGGGGCGCGGGCCGTGACGTCTCCCCCCTACGTAAACACCGGGCGGGTGTTCGCGCAGTCCCATGTACGTCGTAAGAGAAGCGGAAAATCCGTGGTGACGCCATGCTTTTCAGCCGCAGGCGGAACGCGGAATGCGGAAAGGGGCCCGGGGCAGAGGGGAGCGAGCGGCCGTCGCACGGAGCCGGGCCGCGGAACCGGGCACGCCGAAGGGCCGGGGAACCGGGCACGCCCAAGGGCACGGAGCCGGGCACGCCGAAGGGGCGCCCGCCCCACGGATGGCGGACGCCCCTTCCGGTACGTCGCTGCGGCGCTCCCGGTATGTCGCCGCGGCGCTCCCGGCGCCCGGCGAGGACGCGTGGGTGCGCCGGTACGGGGACGGTGCGGTCCCGGAGGGAGCCGCACCGCCTACCCGGTGTCGCGCGGGGTCAGCCGGCCTTCGCGGGCTCGGCGGACTCGCCCTTGGCGGCCTCGGCCGCGGGCGCGGGGACCTCGGCGACGGGCGCGGGCTTCGGGGCCGGCTTGGCGGCCTCGTAGAACTCGCCGCGCGGGGTCTCGACGGCGCCGAGCGAAACGGCCTCGCGCTTGAGGAACATCCCGAGCGTCCAGTCGGCGAAGACGCGGATCTTGCGGTTGAACGTCGGCATCGCCATGCCGTGGTACGCGCGGTGCATGTACCAGGCGAGACGGCCCTTGAGCTTGATCTTCGTCTTGCCCAGGACGATCATCGCGACGCCCTTGTGGAGGCCGAGGCCCGCCACCGCGCCCTTGTTGGCGTGCTCGTAGTCCTTCTGCGGGAAGCCGCGCATCCCGGAGACCACGTTGTCGCCGAGCACCTTCGCCTGCCGCAGCGCGTGCTGCGCGTTGGGCGGGCACCAGGCGTTCGGGTTACCGGCCTTGCGGCCGACCAGGTCGGGGACCTGGGCGTTGTCGCCGGCGGCCCAGATGTAGTCCGTCCCCGTGGCCTGGAGCTTGGCGCTGACGTCCACGTGGCCGCGCGGGCCGAGCGGGAGGCCGAACTTCGCGAGGGCCGGGTTGGGCTTGACGCCCGCGGTCCACACGATGGTCCCGGCCTCGACCTCCAGGCCGTTGTTGAGCTTGACGTTGCCGTCGACGCAGGAGTCCATGCCGGTCTTGAGGTAGACCTCGACGCCGCGCGACTCCAGGTGCTTCTTCCCGTACTCGCCGAGCTTGGGGCCGACCTCGGGCAGGATCTTGTCCGCGACGTCGACGAGGAGGAAGCGCATGTCCTCGCGGGAGACGTTCGGGTAGTCCTTGGCCGCGTCGCGGGCCATGTCCTCCAGCTCGCCCACCGTCTCGGCACCGGCGAAGCCGCCGCCGATGAAGACGAAGGTGAGGGCCTTGCGCCGGATCGCCTCGTCGTGGGTCGAGTCGGCCTTGTCCATCTGCGCGAGGACGTGGTTGCGCAGGCCGACGGCCTCCTCGACGCCCTTCAGGCCGATGCCCTGCTCCGCGAGACCGGGGATCGGGAAGGTGCGCGAGACGGCGCCCATCGCGATGACGAGGTAGTCGAAGGGCAGCTCGTACGACTCGCCCACGAGGGGGGCGATCGTGGCGACCTTGCGGTCCTGGTCGATCGAGGAGACCTTGCCGGTCAGGACCTCGGCCCTCTTCAGGACGCGTCGCAGCGGGACGACGACGTGGCGCGGCGAGATGTTGCCGGCGGCGGTTTCCGGGAGGAAGGGCTGGTAGGTCATGTACGAGCGGGGGTCCACGACCGTCACGGTCGCCTCGCCGTAGCGCATCTTCTTGAGGATGCGCTGTGCTGCGTACAGTCCTACGTACCCACCACCCACTACGAGGATTCGGGGACGCTCCGTGGTGCTCATGCCATCGAGTATCCACCCGCCTCACGGGGGGACCTCGTGCGCCCCTTCACAAGGTTCCCCCACCCCTCTGCTACACTGCGCCGCCCACGTGACGCAGGTCATGCGACCCGAGGGGAACCACGGGGCGGCGCGAGGCGTTCCGCACCCCCTGTGAGCAGCGCCTCAGCGCATCCGGGGGAGCCCGGCCACCGCCCGCGACACGCCTCCGCAATTCCCCCGAAACCCTCGTCCGCGCCGAGCGCCGCCCGCTTGAGCGCCTCCCGAACCATCACGACGGCCCGGACCTCGCCCACGAGGACCGATTTCCTTGTGAAGAACTTCACGAACTTTCTCGCGCGCGTGCGGCGCGGGAGGCCGGAACCGGGGATTCCGGGGGCGGTTGAGGGGCGCGGGAGGGCGGACGGAGGGGGCGGGGAGTGACGCGCCGGGGCGGCGGAACGGAGCAGGCGGCGCGGCGGTACGGGGCGCCTGCGGCGGCACCGGGAGGGGCGTGGACGCCGCGGGCCTGGCCGGGCTCCGGTGGGCGGGCCCGGGATCGAGGTGCTGTCCACGCGGCACATCGGGATCCTGTCGTACGACACCTGACCCGGTGCGGCCACGGGCGCGCCCGTCGGCCAAGGGCGGACGGCGCGCTCTCGCGGGCACACCTAAGCGCCTCCCGCCCACCCCCGGTATCGGGGATGGGCGGGAGGCGCTCGGGCTGGATCAGGCGCCGAGCGTCCCGGCGCCGGCCGCCGTCGCGAACGCGGTGAGCGCGGCGGGGCTCACGACGAGGGCGGGGCCCGAGGGCCGCTTGCTGTCCCGTACGGCCACGGCCCGCGCGCCGAGCCTTCCGCACTCGACGCAGTCGGACTGCGTGCCGCTCGCCGAGGACTTCCACCACGTCACGGGAAGACGGGAGGCGTCACGAATCATGGGTGTTCCTTATCTGTGCGATGCGTTCGGCGGACTGGTCCACCGGCAGGGCCGCAGCTTGCAACTGCTCGAAAGCGGCTCCGTGCACGGCGACTTGATCCGCGTCCTCGACGTACAGGGCCGAGGTCAGGCTCTCGACGTGCACGACGTCGAGGTCGGGAAGGTTGTTGAATCCGAGGATCGCGTACGCCCCCATCTGCCCGACGTGCGGCGAGGCGTCGAAGGGCAGGACCTGGACGGTGATGTTCGGGCGCTGCGCCAGGCTCAGCAGGCGGCCGAGCTGGTCCCGCATCACGCCCTCGCCGCAGCGGGTGTGCAGCGCGGCCTCACCGATGATGGCCCAGAGCTTGAGGGGCTCGTCCCGCCGGGTGAGGACGGCCTGCCGTGCGAGCCGCACTTCCACCAGGGCGTCGATGCGTTCCTCGATGGCGTCGGACATGCTGATCGCCCGCATGAAGGCGCGCGCGTACTCGCCGGTCTGGAGCAGGCCGGGGATGACGCCCATCTGCCAGGTCCGCACGGACGACGCCTCGTCCTCCAGGCTGATCAAGTCCTCGTAGACAGGGCTCAGCACGGCACGGTACGACTGCCACCAGCCGCGCTTGGCCCCCTCGCGGGTGAGGTCGAGCAGGGCGGCCCGCAGTTCCGGTGAGACGGTGCGACCGAGACTCCCGTACAGGTCGAGCAGCCTCTCCACATCGGCTGCCTTCGCGGCCGTCTTGGCACCTTCGAGCCGCGAGAGCTTGGAGACGTTGAAGGCACCTTCCGCCGCCTCCGCGATCTCTTCGAGGGTGGCGTCAGCGCGCAGTTCACGCAGCTTTCGGCCAAGTCGCCTCCGTCTGACGGTGGGTACGCCCATGCGATCGCTCCTCCCTCTCGGTCACGTGGGGCCAGTCTGCCCGTCGCCATCCGCCCATGTCATCCGGCCTTTGGGCATTATCGACTCCACAGCACGCGCATATGCAATTTTGCATTCTTGCCCCGATCGGCTTGCACGCGACGTGTGCTTCCTATCACTCTGAATGCAAGCAACCAGCGCGATGCCCATGACGGCGTTGCAGATCGGGTGTCTCCATGAGTGCGATTTTCTGGGCGAAACCGCCCACCTCCCCACCCCCGCTCCTCGTGCTGCCGGGCGAGCCCCAATCGGCGAAACGCGCCCGCACGTTTGTGCGGGGGGAACTCTGCAAGGTGCCCTCGATGCCCGGCGGACACATCGAGGACGTGGAGCTCGTCGTCTCGGAGCTGGTCGGCAACGCCGTGCGGTACGGGACGGAGCCGGACGACTTCCTCGCCGTCTCGGTCGTGGACACCGGGTCCGGGACCCGCGTCGAGGTCAGGGACCCTGTCCGGCGGCACCCGCGCCACCGACCCGCCTCGACCGAACGGCAGCGCGGACGCGGGTTGTTCATCCTGGACGCCCCGTGTCCCGGCCGGTGGGGCGCGTACGACACGCCTTTCGGCAAGGCGGTGTGGGCGGAGGTCGCGAGGTGACGCTCGTGCCGCCGCCCTTCATGTGGGGGTGCACGTCGTGCCTCCTGCTCTACGCGGGGGTACTGCGGGAGGCGCGCGTCGGGGACGGGGCCGTGCGAGCCCAACTCACGCTCGCCGCACACCTTGTGGACGACCACCCCGAGGACATCCCGCCGCCGCACGGCGCGGGCTGCCGCGTCTGCCCCGGCTACGCCTCCGCCCCCGACCCCGCGCGCGTGGCCCGGCCGTGGGCCGAGCACCGAGTGCGGGAGTACTTCCTGCCGGAGAGGACGGCGCGGCGGTGGTGATGGCGGAGATGCTTGCGAGGGCGAGGTGCGCCAGTCGAGTCAGTCACGCCTTTCGGCGCGGGCGAGTGCTTGGTGCCAGGGCAGTGTCGTTCCCTGTTCCCCTACGGATGGCGTCGTGTACACGTCGATGCGTACACTGATCTCGTGACTGATAACACCGTGACCGTACGGGAAGCCCGCGCGCACCTCGCCGACCACATCAACCGTGCCGAGGAAGGTGTTCCGACCGTCATCACGCGCAACGGCGCACCGGTGGCGGCGGTGGTTCCGATCTCGGACTTCGAAGCGCTGGAGGAAGCCGCCGACGTGATGTTGGCGCGTGAGGCCGAAGCTGTGCTGGCCGAAGGCGGCACCACCGTGACGATGGCGGAACTGCTGGCGGATCTGTTCACCGAGCGGGACGGCGAAGCGGCGTGAAGTACGCCTTCCGGTTCACCACGGCGGCGCAGCGTCAGCTTCGAGCCATCAGCCGACCCGATGCCATGCGCATCCTGGCCGCGTTGACCGCACTCGGTGACGATCCGTGCCGGCAGGACGCCGACGTCAAGAAGCTCACCGGCCCGTCGGGCCTCTACCGGCTCAGGGTCGGTAGCTACCGGGTCGCCTACCAGATCAACGACGGTGAACTCGTCGTCCTCGTGGTCAAGGTGGGCGACCGGCGGGACGTCTACCGCAACCTGTGACGCCCCGCCCGACACCAGCACCGCCTCAGCGCGCCTCGGCGGCGCAGTCGTGAGCGATTCCGTCCAGGATGTCGTGTTCGCTCACGACCAGCTTCTCCGCTCCCGCCCTGCGCATGAGCGCGCGCAGGATCAGCGCGCCCGAGGTGATGACGTCGACGCGGCCCGGGTGCATGACCGGGATCGCGGCGCGGGTCGCGTGGGTGGAGGTGAGGAGGCGGGTGGTCAGGGTCTCGACGTCGGCGCGGGTCAGGGTGCTGTGGTGGATCGCCGAGGAGTCGTACGCGGGGAGGCCGAGCGCCGTGCCCGCCAGCGTCGTCACCGTGCCCGCCAGGCCGACCAGCGTCGACGCCTCCGCGAAGGGGACCTCCGTCTCCGCCTCGTCCAGCGCCGCTTCGACGTCCTTCTCGATCGCCGCCACCCGGTCCGCCGGGGGCGGGTCCAAGAGGGTGCCCTCGTCCGTCGTCAGGTGGCGTTCGGTCATGCGGACGCAGCCGATGTCCACCGAGCGCGAGGCGCGGGGGGACGTGGTGCCGAGGACGAACTCCGTCGAGCCGCCGCCGATGTCCACGACCAGGTAGGTGTCCTCGCCCAGTTCGCGCGTCGCGCCGGTGAAGGACAGCCGGGCCTCCTCGGCCCCGGTGATCACCTCCGGCTCCACGCCGAGAATGGCGTGCACGCCGCGCACGAAGTCCTCGCGGTTCGAGGCGTCGCGGGAGGCCGAGGTCGCCACGAAGCGGATGTTGCCCGGCGGGACCTCGTGCTCCGCGATCGCCTGCGCGTACTGGCGGCAGGCCGCGAAGGTGCGCTCCAGGGCCTCGGGCGCCAGCCGTCCCGTACGGTCCACGCCCTGGCCGAGCCGGACGATCTCCATGCGACGGTCGAGGTCCGACAGGGTGCCGGAGACGGGGTCCACGTCCGCGATCAGCAGGCGGATCGAGTTGGTGCCGCAGTCCACGGCTGCCACGCGGGTCACTTCGCGTCCTCCTGAGCACAGAGTTCCGAGCACGGCTTCTTTTGCCACCACTCCGGCAGCATCGCGATCGCCTCGTCCCCGAGCGGGTTCACGCCGGGGCCCGCCGCGAGCGAGTGCGCGACGAGGACGTGCAGGCACTTGACCCGGTCGGGCATCCCGCCCGCGCTCGGGAACCCGGTCAGCTCCTCGATCGCGTCGCGGCGCTCGATGTAGTCCTCGTGCGCGGCGCGGTAGGCGGCGGCCAGTTCCGGGTCGCGGTCCAGGCGCTCGGTCATCTCCTTCATGACGCCGTTCGCCTCCAGCGTGCCGATCGCCGAGGCGGCGCGCGGGCACGTCAGGTAGTAGAGCGTGGGGAAGGGGGTGCCGTCCGGCAGGCGCGGGGCGGTCTCGACGACATCGGGCTCCCCGCAGGGGCAGCGGTGCGCGATCGCGCGCAGTCCGCGCGGCGGCCGGCCGAGCTGGAGCCTGAAGACCTCGACGTCGGCCTCGGTGGGCTCGGTGGGCGCGGTGGTCGGCGGGGGCGTGTGCATGCGGGGCTCTCGATCGGGGGCGCGGGTCGGGTGCGTACGGCCGCGCGGGTGCGTGCGCGGGTACGGACTTCCAGTATCCCCGGCCCCGCCGCGCGCCCCGCCCCGGGCGGCGGCTCGGCGTGAACCCGGGCGGCCGCTCGGCCCCACCCCGGGCGGCGGCTCAGCGCCGCAGCGCCGCCGCGCGGTCGGCCTCGTCGATGCCGCCGAGGACGTTGCTGTACCAGGGGCGGGCCGCCGCCGCGTCCTGCTGCTCGGGGCCCGCGCTCGCCGCGCCGGGGACGAGGGCGGTGTAGCCGGTCTCGCCGGGCAGGACGTAGTGGAGGCGCTCGCGGATGCGCTGGCGGGCGAAGGCGGGGTCCTGCCAGCGGGCCTTCTCGTCGCGCAGCCGCTCCACGTCCTCCTGGTGGGTCCTCAGCTCGCGCCGCAGCTCGGCGATCTCGTCGCGCTGGGCGATGTACTGCCGCATCGGGTAGGCGAGCGCGACGATCAGCGCGCAGAGCACCAGGACGAGGATCGCGGCGCGCCCGGTGAGACGGGAACGGCGGGCCTGGCGGCGGGACTGGGAGCGGTAGACGCGGGCCGCCGTCTGCTCGCCGAGGACGCGCAGACGGGTCGCGGTCGAGAAGCGCTCGCCGTCGTTCTTCCGTGCCATGACGGATCTCCCCCTCGTGCGGGTCTCGCGTGCCCTGCGCACCGGCGTACGGCACACACGCGTACGCCCCCGCACACGGTACGGGACCGGGTGCGGGGGCGTGCGGAGGCTCAGCCCGTGGGGGCGCTCAGCCCTTGAAGCGCGGGAACGCCGAGCGGCCCGCGTACACCGCCGCGTCGTCGAGGATCTCCTCGATGCGCAGGAGCTGGTTGTACTTGGCGACGCGCTCGGAGCGGGCCGGGGCGCCGCTCTTGATCTGGCCGCAGTTGGTGGCGACGGCGAGGTCGGCGATCGTGACGTCCTCGGTCTCGCCGGAGCGGTGGGACATCATGCACTTGAAGCCGTTGCGCTGGGCCAGCTCGACGGCGTCCAGCGTCTCGGTGAGCGAGCCGATCTGGTTGACCTTGACGAGCAGGGCGTTCGCCGACTTCTCGTCGATGCCGCGCTGGAGGCGCTCCGGGTTGGTGACGAAGAGGTCGTCGCCGACGAGCTGGACCTTGTCGCCGAGGCGCTCGGTCACGGTCGCCCAGCCCTCCCAGTCGTCCTCGAAGAGCGGGTCCTCGATGGAGACGAGCGGGTAGGAGCCGACCAGCTCCTCGTAGTACGAGGTCATCTCGGCGGCCGTGCGGTCCTGGCCCTCGAAGCGGTACGTGCCGTCCTTGTAGAACTCGGAGGCGGCGCAGTCGAGCGCGAGCGCCACATCGCGGCCGGGCACGTAACCGGCCTCCTTGATCGCCTCGACGATGAGGTCGAGCGCGGCGCGGTTGGAGTCGAGGTTCGGCGCGAAGCCGCCCTCGTCGCCGAGGCCGGTGGACAGGCCGCGCTCCTTCAGCACCTTCTTGAGCGTGTGGTAGACCTCGGCGCCCCAGCGGACGGCCTCGGAGAACGACTCGGCGCCGATCGGCGCGATCATGAACTCCTGGATGTCCACGTTGGAGTCCGCGTGCGAACCGCCGTTGAGGATGTTCATCATCGGCACCGGGAGCAGGTGCGCGTTGGGGCCGCCGAGGTAGCGGAAGAGCGGGAGGTCGCTCGCCTCGGAGGCGGCGTGCGCGACGGCGAGCGAGACGCCGAGGATGGCGTTGGCGCCGAGCGAGGACTTGTCGGGCGTGGCGTCGAGGTCGGACATCGCCTGGTCGATCAGGCGCTGCTCGGTCGCGTCGTAGCCGACGAGCTCCGGGCCGATCTGCTCGATGACGGCGAGGACGGCCTTCTCGACGCCCTTGCCCTGGTAACGGTTGGCGTCACCGTCACGCAGCTCGATGGCTTCGAAGGCACCGGTGGACGCACCGGAGGGCACGGCAGCACGGCCGGTGCTGCCGTCGTCGAGGCCGACCTCGACCTCGACCGTGGGGTTGCCTCGGGAGTCCAGGATTTCCCGGGCTACGACGACGTCGATGGACGGCACGAGCATCTCCTTCTGGGATGTGGAGCAGGTCTGCGGCGGCCCTCGCGGGAGCCTTCCGCTGCATGAGCCTAACCGGCCCGGGGTCAGGTACCGGCCTACGCCCGGGACTCGGCCGCGATCCGCGGGACAGAGCCCGCGAATGGGGCGAATCGGGTGGGCGGAACGGGGTTGATCGGGGCATCTGAGCCGGGGGCGCGACAGGTGAGCCGCGCTGGTGAGCGCGGGTACGCGCGGGTGAGGGGGCGGGGTGCGGCGGGCGGGGTGCGGCGGCGCGGGGGCAGACGCGGGGGCCGGGGCACGAAGGCGGGCGCGCGGGGTCCGGGTGCCGGGACGGGGCGGCCGGGGTGCCGGTGCGGGTCCCGGAGCGCGTCGGGCGGGAGAGCACCCGGGGCGGCACGGGAAAGCCCCGGCCCGTCGCGCAGGGGGGAGAACGCGACGGGGCGGGGCGGTTCCGTGCGGGGGGGCGGGCGCGAGGCCGGGGTGCCCCCGGGTGGGTCAGCTGAGGTGGAGCTGCTGGCCCGGGTAGATGAGGTCGGCGTCCTTGACGATGTCCTTGTTCAGCTCGAAGAGCTTGTTCCAGCCGCCGGAGACGTGGTGCTTCTGGGCGATCTCGCTGAGGCTGTCACCCTTGACGACCTTGTACTCGCCGTCACCCTTGGGGACGGTGATGCCGGTGTCGGTCTTGACCGTGCCGGTGGTCGACTTCGGGGTGGTGTGCTGCGGCTTCGGAGCCTGGCGCTGCTCGCTGCGCGAGGCGCTCTGGTCGCTGGAGGAACGCTCCTGCGTCTGCTGGCCGCCACCGTTCGGGTTGACGCCCGGGTCGACACCGTCGTTGCTGAGGTTGCCGGCACCGGCGCAGGACCAGGCACCCGGGCCCTGCATGTCGAGGAGGCGCTCGGCGGTGGCGATCTGCTGGTCCTTGGTGGCCAGGTCGGCACGCGGGGCGTACTGGGTACCACCCGCGGCGGCCCAGGAGGACTGGCTGAACTGGAGGCCACCGTAGTAGCCGTTGCCCGTGTTGATGGACCAGTTGCCGCCGGACTCGCACTGGGCGACAGCGTCCCAGGTGGAGGTCGAGGCGGCGGAGGCGCTGCCGGTCGCCATCAGCGGGACGGCGATCGCGGCACCGGTGACACCGGCGAACGCGACGATTCGGGTGGTACGACGGCGACGGTGCTTGGCCTTGCCGGAAAACAGCATGGAGGATCTCCTCACCGACGCCTACGAGGTGAGCTGTCGGGTTCGGGCCTGTGAGTTGCCCGGCCGGACGGCGGCTGCCGCCCGGCTTCACCCCTAGCCCCGGACCGGCACCCGGTCTCCCGGGCGCCGGCTGGGACGCAAACCTTGGGTCCCCCGCTCCTGCCTTCGGCGCTCGACGCGACGACTGTCCCGAAACGGGCGCCGGCAGGATTCGGCGTGACGACCGTCGGGGCCTCCCGGTGGGGAAGCGAGCACGACGTTAAGCAAGAAATCCGCAGAACTTCAAAGACGATCAGGGCGGTTGAGACTCATGTCTCACTCGACCCCTACCGGACAATAACGGACAGACGCGGTCAACCTCTTGTCCGGTTATTGCCCTGAATCCGCACCAAGATCCAGGCTCTGGCCAGGAAGAATGAGGTCCGGGTCGTCGCCGATGATCTTCTTGTTCTGCTCGTAGAGCCCGGTCCAGCCGTCGGCCAGCTCGTGCGTCTCGGCGATGCTCCAGAGATTGTCCCCTTCGCGCACCTTGTACGCGTCCGCCGTGTCCGCCCCGTCCGCACCCTTCTGACCCTCTGTGTCCGTGGCCGCGTGGCGGCCTCCGGGAGCGGAGCGGTCGGCACCGGAGTCGCGGCTGCCGCCCGAAGTGGCGGAGGTCTCGTCGGAGGGGTCGCCGGCCGACCCGGAGGAGGACTCCGCGGTCTCGGAGGGCGAGGCGGAGGAGCCGGGCTTCGCGTGCTTGCCGCGGCTCTGCCCCGTGGCGCCGTCCTCGCTCGCGGTGCCCCGGCTCTTGCCCGAGGAACTCGCGGAGGCGTCGGAGGAGGGAGCGTCGGCGTCGGACGTCCGCGAGGCGGAGGGGTCCGCGCTCGCCGAGGACGAGGACGAGGACGAGGGCGAACCACTCTCCTCCTTGCCCTTCTTGTCCTGCTTGTCCGCCTGCGCCTTGCTCGTCTCCGTGGCGCTGGGCGTGTCCGAGGGGGCGGGCGTGGAGGACGTCGAGCCGTCCTCCACGGTCAGCCCGGCACTCAGGGCGCAGCCGGGCCAGGCGGAGGGGCCCTGGGTCGCGAGGATGCGCTGGCCCACCTGTATCTGCTGGGCGGGCGTCGCCATGTCGGCACGGGGAGCGAGGTCGAGGCCGCCGTTGTCCTCCCACTCCTCCTCGGAGAGCTGGAGGCCGCCGTAGTAGTCGTTGCCCTTGTCGGCCGCCCAGTCACCGCCCGTCTCGCACTCGACGAGGCGGTCCCAGGACCCCTGGTCGGCGCTCGCGGTTCCCGCGCCCAGGAGGGGGATGGCGATGGCGGAGCCGGTGACCCCTGCCGCGATCACAAGGGCCGGGGCTTGGCGGGGGCGTCGGTGGCGACCGTTCCCGGAGAGCATGCGGTGCCTTTCGCAAGCAGCTGAGGGGTCAGCTGGTGTGACAGATGATCCGGACGTGAACGTAGCGGGATTCGAACGCCCGTCACAAGTCGATGCAGCCTCGATCACACAAAGATCACATTATTGACGCGCGTTCAGTTCACGACTGCTCACATCCCTGTACAGAGGGGGTGAAACGGACGGGAAGGGTACGGAGGCCGCGCATGATGAGGCCGCCGCGCCAGCGCAGTTGTGCGGGGTCCGCGTCGAGCCCGAGGTCGGGGAGGCGGGTGAAGAGGTGGGCGAGCGCCGTCTTTCCCTCCAGGCGGGCGAGCGGGGCGCCGAGGCAGTAGTGGATGCCGTGGCCGTAGCCGAGGTGCTGGTTGTCGCGGCGCGTGAGGTCGAGCGTGGCGGGGGCGGGGAAGCGGGCGGGGTCGCGGTCGGCGGCGGCGAGGACGACGAGGACGGGGTCGCCGGAGCGGATGCGCCGGCCCGCCAGGTCGAAGGACTCGGTGGCGTAGCGCCAGGTGGCGAGTTCGACGGGGCCGTCGAAGCGGAGGAGTTCCTCGATGCCGGTGGTGAGGAGGGCATCGCCCCCGTCGGGCCCCGCGAGGGCGTCGTGGAGCGACGCGCGCTGACCGGGGTGCCGCAGGAGGGCGAAGGTGCCGTTGCCGATCAGGTTGACGGTCGTCTCGAAACCCGCGAAGAGAAGGATGAAGGCCATGGCGGCGGCCTCGTTCTCGGTGAGGTGCTCGCCGTCGTCGACCGCCTGGATGAGGGCCGAGATGAGGTCGTCACCGGGGTCGCGGCGCTTGCGGTGGATGAGTTCGGCGAGGTAGCCGCGCATCGTGCCGACGGCGCGCCCCACTCCCCCGCGCGGGCCCTGCCCGTGGCGGATCATCATGCCCGCCCAGTCGCGGAAGTCGTCCTGGTCCTCGCGCGGGACGCCGAGCAGGTCGCAGATGGCGTAGATGGGGAGCGGGAAGGCGAACTCGTGGATGAGGTCCGCGCTGCCGCGCGCGGCGAAGCCGTCGATGAGCTGGTCCGTCAGCTCGGCGACGCGCGGGGCGAAGGCCGCGACGCGGCGCGGCGTGAACGCCTTGGAGACGAGGCGGCGCAGCCGGGTGTGGTCGGGCGGGTCGATGTTGAGCAGGTGCGTCATCAGCTCGGCCTTGCGCTCCCCGGGAATCCCGGTCTTCCCCCGCGCCCCCGCGCCCTCCGCGTGATGCGCCGGGTTCTTCGAGAGCCGGGGCTCGGCGAGCGCCCGCCGCGCGTCCTCGTACCGCGTCACGAGCCATGCCTCGACGCCGCTGGGCAGGCGGGTCCAGGTGAGGGGCTCGTGCTCGCGCAGCCAGGCGTAGGAGGGGTAGGGGTCGGCGGCGAAGGCGCGGGAGAAGAGGGCGGGGGCGTGCGGCTCGGGGGCGTCGGCGGCAAGGGGCGTACGGGGGGCGTGGGGACACGGCATACCGAGACCGTAACGGGGGCCGGGCGGTGCTCGGCGGGGGCGGTGCGCCGCCCGGCGGGGGCGCCCTTCGCGGGACTCCCCCGGGCGACGTCTCGCCCCGCCGACCCGCTGCCGACGACCGCCCACCGCCGCCCACCAGGGCGGACTCCGAACCGGCGGCGCGACTATCGGCCCGCCCCCTTGACCCCCTCCCCGCCCCGCCGAAGAATGCCGCCGACAACGTTGTCTCAGTGGCTGGAGGGCATCCCCCACATGTCATGGCCTCATCGTCTCCGCAGGCGGGGCGCGGTCGCGCTGCTCGCCGGAACGCTCGTGGGCGGTGTGCTGCTCGCGCCCCCCGCGCAGGCGGCCGCCGGGCACGCGCCGGGGCGGGACCGCCTCACCGACCTGGTCAATCCCTTCATCGGCACCGAGAACGAGGGGAACACCTACCCCGGCGCGGCGGTGCCCTTCGGCATGGTGCAGCTCTCCCCGGACACCGGTCACACGACCGGCTACGACTACCGGCAGGACCACATCAGGGGCCTGAGCCTGACCCACATCTCGGGCGTTGGCTGCGGCCTCGGCGGCGATCTGCCCGTCCTGCCCACGACCGGGGACATCACCGAGACGGACGACGCGAAGTACGCCTCCGCCTACAGCCACGACGACGAGGAGGCCCACCCCGGGTACTACCGCGTCGGTCTCCGGACGTACGGCGTGCGGGCCGAGGTGACCGCGACCGAGCGGACCGGGAAGCAGCGGTACACCTTCCCGGCGACGGACAAGGCGAACGTCCTGCTCAACGCCGGTCAGTCGCTGCACCGGACGGTCTCCACGACGGTGGAGGTCCTCGACTCCCGCACGGTGCGCACCGCCATCACCGGCCGCGGCTTCTGCCAGGACACGGTGCCGTACACCGTCTACACGATCACGCGCTTCGACCGGCCCTTCACGTCCTACGGCACGTGGAAGGACGGCAAGGTGACCGCCGGTTCGGCGTCCTCGGCCGCGAAGGAGGGCGGCAACGGCGCCTACGTACGGTTCGACACCCGTGAGGACCGCACGGTGGAGGCGACGACCGCCCTGTCGTACGTGGACGCGGCGGGCGCGGCCCGCAACCTGGAGGCGGAGGGCGGGGGTTCCTTCGACCGGGCGCGCGGCGCGGCGGACGCGGCGTGGGAGAAGCGGCTCCGCACGGTCGCGGCGCGGGGCGGTGACGAGACGCTGCGCCGCACCTTCTACTCCTCGCTCTACCGGTCCTTCCTCGCCCCGAACCTGGGCGGCGACGTGGACGGCCGCTACACCGGGTGGGACCAGAAGAAGCACCGCGCCGAGGGCTTCACGTACTACCAGAACTGGTCGCTGTGGGACACGTACCGCACGCAGACCCAGCTCCTCTCGCTGCTCGCCCCGCACGAGGCGCGGGACATGGCGCTGTCGGTGCTGCGCGTCGAGAAGGAGAGCGGCTGGCTGCCCAAGTGGGGGTACGGGACGGTCGAGACGAACATCATGACCGGTGACCCGGTCACCCCGTTCCTGACCAACGCCTACCAGCAGGGGCTGCTCAAGGGCCACGAGGAAGAGGCGTACCGGGCGCTCAGGAAGAACGCGGACGGGGTGCCGCCCACAGACTCGCCCGCCGTCGGCCGCGAGGCCAACGCCGCGTACCTGAAGGATGGTTACGCGCCGTACATCAAGGGCCGTCCGCACGCCAAGCCTGGTGACTCGGACTTCGACCACGGGGGTTCGGCGACCCTCGAATACGCCTTGGCGGACGGCATGCTGAGCCGGATGGCGAAGGACCTCGGGCACGACGCGGACGCGCGCCGCTACGCCGCGCGCGCCCAGAACTACCGCAAGATCTTCGACCCCTCCACCGGCTTCTTCCGTTCCCGGGACGCCTCGGGCGCCTTCGCGGGGCCCGCCGACCCGGCGCGCAGCGAGGGCTTCCACGAGGGCACCGCGTGGCAGTACCAGTGGATGGTGCCGCAGGACCTGCCCGGCATGATCGGCCTGATCGGCGGCCGGGACGCGGCGCGGCAGCGGCTCGACTCCTTCTTCGCCTACGACCAGCTCGTGGCCGACCCGGCGAAGACGGCCCGCGAGGTGTGGGTCAACGGCCCGTACGACTACTACAACGCGGACAAGTACAACCCGCAGAACGAGCCCGACCTGATCGCCCCGTACACGTATCTGTCCACGGGGCAGCCGTGGAAGACCACCGACGTGGTGCACGCGGCGCTCACCCTGTTCACCGACACCCCGACCGGCATGACCGGCAACGACGACCTCGGCACGATGTCGGCCTGGATGGTGCTCTCGGCGATCGGCGTGTACCCGGTGCAGCCGGGGACCGCCACGTGGAGCCTGTCGACGCCGGTCTTCGACCGGGTCGATCTCAGGCTGGACAAGCGCTATTACCCGGCGGGCCGCTTCACGATCACCGCGCCGGGCACGTCGGCGCAGCAGCGGTACACGCGGTCCGTGCGGCTCGACGGCAGGGCGTGGGACCGCACGTACCTGACGACGGAGGACCTGCGCGAGGGACGGCGGCTCGACTTCGCGGTGGGCACCGAGCCCTCGGCGTGGGGAACGGCGGCCAGCGACGCACCACCGGCCGTGACGCCCTCCCAGCCGTAGCGGCGGCAGGGACGGCACGGGGGCGGGTCCACCGGCAGCGCGCCGGTGGACCCGCCCCCGTGCGTTCGTCCTACTCCTCCTCCGCCGCCTCCTCGTCCGCGCTCCCCTTCGCCGTCTCCGCCCGGCGGATCGCGTCGCGGTAGGCGCGGGCGGAGGCGCGCAGGGACGCCTCGGGATCGACACCCGCCGCCTCGGCGCGGGCGGCGAGGGCGAGGAGGGCGGGGCCCCAGTCGGCGCCCGGCTCGGGCACGGGGACCGGGAGTCCCGCCGTACGGGCGCGGGCCGCGAGCTTCGCGGCGAGGGAGAGGGCGGGCTGCGCGAGCGGGATGCCCTCGGTGACGGAGGCGCGCTGCTTCTCGTCGGCCTTGGCGGCGAGCCACAGCGTGCGGACCTCGTCGGGCGTCTCGGCGCTCTCGTCGCCGAAGACGTGCGGGTGGCGGCGGATCAGCTTCTCGACGAGCGCGCCCGCGACGTCGTCGATCGAGAAGGGGTCCTCGGTGTCGTCCTCGGCGATACGGGAGTGGAAGACGACCTGGAGCAGGACGTCCCCCAGTTCCTCGCGCAGCTCGTGCCGGTCCCCGTCCTCGATCGCCTCGACGAGTTCGTAGACCTCTTCGAGCGCGTACTTCGCGAGGCCCTCGTGCGTCTGACGGCTCGACCAGGGGCAGTCGAGGCGGATGTGGTCCATGACCTGCACGAGGTCGATGAGGCGGGCGCCGGGGAGGTCGTAGGAGGCGGGCAGCAGCTCCAGCTCGGGCATGGCGTGCCGCCCGGAGCCCGCGAGCGCGGCGAGGCGGTCGGTGAGCTTGTGCTCGTCGGCGCCCTCGCCCGCCACGACGACGACCGTCGATCCGTCCGCGCAGGCCGCGACGAGCTCCTCGGCGGCGGGCACGGAGGACTCGACGGAGACCCCGGCCTCGCGCAGGTACGGGAGCTGCGGGTGCTCCGGGTCCGCGCACAGCACGCGGGCCGCGCCGCGCAGGGTCTGCCAGGCGCGCCAGGACAGCAGCCCTGGCGCGACCCGGTGACTCGTGGTCAGCAGGACGATGCGGCCGGTGCCCTTGCTGTTCCCGGGGCTGTCGGGGCGGTCTTCCGGGCCGTTTCCGTGGCTGGTTTCGTTCACCACGGCAACGTAACCCAGGCGGGGCCGCGTCCTCCGTCAGCCCTGCCCCGTTTCGGCGCCGGTCCCGGCGTCGGCACCCGCGCCGGCGCCCGCCGCCTCGCCCGCCGGGGCGCGGCTCACGTCGCGCAGCCACCCCGGGTGGGCGTCGGCGCGCGTGGCCTTGGCGGCGTCCCACGTGCCGTAGCGCGGGTTGAGGCCGACCTTGAGCTTCTTCGCGGTCGCGGCGAGCGCCTTGTCGACGGTCGCCTTGCCGTCGGGGCTCGACGGGTCGGCGCCGAGTGCCGCGTACAGCTTCTGCTCGGCGATGTTCTCGCGCAGGGCGTCGTCGAGACGGGACGGCGGGACGCCGTACCGGGTGAGCCACTCGACCTTGAGGCCCTGCTCGCCGCCCGCCTGCTGGGTGAGCTGGGCGCGGGCGCTCTGGACCTCCGCGCGGCTGACGCTGACGCCCTTGTCGGCGGCGGCGCGGGCGACGACGCGGTCGCGCACCATGCCCTGGAGCGTGGGCCGGGCGAGGCTGCCGCTGCCCGAGATGATGCGCTCGGAGGTCTGCGCGTCGGAGCTGAGTTCCCTGACGGCGTCGTGGAGTTCACCGACGCGGTGCTGAAGCTGCGCCTCGGTGATCCGGCTGCCCCCCACGACGGCGGCGGCGCCGGGGTGCGCAGTGCCGCCGCAGGCGCTCAGCAGGGGCGCGGCGACGAGGGCGAGGGCGGACAGGGTGAGAGTGGTGCGGCGGTGCAAGGTGGGCCTCCCTGCGAGCAGTTTGTGCGTCGATGCACAAAGTCCGGGGTCGATCGTAGGAGGTGGCCGGGCGGAGGGCCACCACCTGGGAGCAACGAGTCGGGGCGGGGAGGCGGTACGGGGGCCTTCGGGGCGGTACGGAACCGTGCGGGGCCGGGGGGCGTCACGGGGCGGGGGCGTCACGGGGCGGGCGCCGTGCCGCGCACCGCACCCGCCCCGTGACGCCGCGCCGTGGGCCCGTCAGCGCGACCGGTCCCTGAGCGCGACCGGTCCGTCCCAGGCGCTGCCGTCACTTCGCCCGGAAGCGCTCCGGGGCCTTCGTCGGGGCCGTGCCCTCCGGGAGTTTCTGGTCCGGGCAGGTAGCGAGGACCTTCTTCATCGCGGCCTTCTCGGCGGACGTGACCCAGAGGCCGTACTTCGCCTTCACCGCGACCTGGCCCGCCACGTACGTGCAGCGGTAGCCCTTGTTCGCCGGGAGCCAGGTCGCCGTGTCGCCGTCGCCCTTGCTGCGGTTGGGACCGGCGCTCACGGCGAGGAGGTTGAGGGGGTCGTTGGCGAGAGCGATCCGCTTGCTCGGATCCCACTTCGACGCGCCCTTCTGCCAGGCGTCCGAGAGCGAGACGAGGTGGTCGATGTCTATCTTGCTCGCGCCGCGCGTGAAGCGGATGTCGTCGCCGGAGTAGGGGTCGTCGTTGAGCACGCCGCTCGCGATGACGCAGTCCCCCGACTTGAACTTCACGTCCTTCAGGTCGCGCTTGAGGATGTCGTTGCGGGTGTCGCAGTGGTTGGAGTCCGTGTCGGCCCACGCGGACCCGAACTTGTCGCGGTCGTAACCGGTCTTGGGGGAGCGCCCCTTGACCGTGAGCCCGTCGACGGCCTTGAGCGCCGAGCCCTCCGCGCCCTGCGCGGGCTTGCTCGCCTCCCCGCCGGCCCCGCCGGAGACCTCGACGTCCTTGCACCCCGCCGCACCGAGCAACAGCCCGCCCAGCGCCACCGCGCCCACCACTCCGCTCGCGCCCCGCCGTGCCCCGTACCGCATCTCGCCACCCCTCCCACGCGGCCGGTCCCTCCGGCCACCCCCACTGTCTACCCGGGCCCCACCACGGGCTACCGCGCGGGGTGGCGTACGCCCGGGGGCGCGGGACTGCGTCCGGCGTGCCGAGAGCATGCACCAGACGCCGCGGGGCTCGCCCTCCGGGCGACGGAGGGACTTCGCTGACACGGCCTAGGGTCGGCCCATGACTGTGCAACGGATGGACAACGTCGCCGTCGTCGTCGACGACCTCGCCGCGGCTGTCGCCTTCTTTCTCGCGCTCGGGCTGGAGCTGGAGGGGGAGGCGGAGATCGAGGGGCTCTTCGCGGACCAGACCGTCGGGCTCGACGGTGTCCGCAGCGCCATCGCGATGATGCGGACCCCGGACGGCCACAGCCGCCTGGAGCTGACCGAGTACCACCACCCGGCGGCGATCGAGGCGGCCCCGCCCGCCCCCCACACGCTCGGGCTGCACCGCGTGATGTTCGCCGTGGACGACATCGACGACACGATCGCCCGCCTCCGCCCCCACGGCGCCGAACTCCTCGGCACGGTCGCGCGGTACGAGGACAGCTACCGCCTGTGCTACCTGCGCGGCCCGGCGGGCATCATCGTGGCGCTGGCCGAGCGGATCGGCTGAGGCGGGGCGGGGCGGACGGGCCGCCTGCGCGGAGGGCGGCGCCCCGGCCTCGAACCGCACGCTCCCGGCCCGCCCCGCGCGTCCCCTACGACCCCACGATCGACGTCAGGAACTCCCCTACCCAGGCCAGCAGTTCGCGGTTCGCCAGCGGCTTCCCGCCGATCTTCGCCGTCTTCGGCCGCGGCACGAGCGCAGAGCGCTGGGCCGGCTTGAGCACCGTGCCCGGGTAGAGCCGGTTGAGCCGCAGCTCCTGCGACTCGCGCAGTTCGGGCAGGGGTGCGAAGCGCACGTTGTTGCCCTGGAGGACGATCTCGCCGACCCCGCACGCCCGCGCGAGCAGCCGCAGCCCGGCGACGAGGAGCAGGTTCTCGACGGGCTCGGGCAGCGGCCCGTACCGGTCGGTCAGCTCCTCCCGCACCGCCGTGATGTCCTCCTCCGAGGTGGCCGCGGCGATCGCGCGGTACGCCTGGAGGCGGAGCCGCTCGCCCGGCGCGTAGGCGTGCGGGACGTGCGCGTCCACCGGGAGTTCGATCTTGACCTCGGGCGGCAGCTCCTCCTCGGAGGTCCCGTCGAGCTGCGCGCGGTAGTCGGCGACGGCCTCGCCCACCATCCGCACGTACAGGTCGAAGCCGACGCCCGCGATGTGCCCGGACTGCTCGCCGCCGAGCAGGTTGCCCGCTCCGCGGATCTCCAGGTCCTTCATCGCGACGTACATGCCCGCGCCCATCTCGGTGTGCTGCGCGATCGTCGCGAGGCGCTCGTGCGCGGTCTCGGTGAGCGGCTTCTCCGGCGGGTAGAGGAAGTACGCGTACCCGCGTTCGCGGCCACGGCCGACCCGCCCGCGCAACTGGTGGAGCTGGGAGAGCCCGAAGTTGTCGCCGCGCTCCACGATGAGGGTGTTGGCGTTCGAGATGTCGATGCCGGACTCGACGATCGTCGTCGAGACGAGCACGTCGAACTTCTTCTCCCAGAAGTCCACGACCACTTGTTCCAGGGCCTGTTCGCTCATCTGCCCGTGCGCGGTCGCGATGCGCGCCTCGGGGACGACGGCGCGCAGCCGGGCCGCTGCCCTGTCGATCGAGTCGACGCGGTTGTGGATGTAGAACACCTGGCCCTCGCGCAGGAGTTCGCGGCGGATCGCGGCGCCGATCTGCTTCTCGTCGTAGGGGCCGACGAAGGTGAGGACGGGGTGCCGCTCCTCGGGCGGGGTGGTGATGGTGGACATCTCGCGGATGCCGGTGACGGCCATCTCCAGCGTGCGCGGGATCGGCGTCGCGGACATCGTGAGCACGTCCACGTTCGCCCGCAGCTTCTTCAGCTGCTCCTTGTGCTCGACGCCGAAGCGCTGCTCCTCGTCGACGATGACGAGCCCGAGGTCCTTGAACTTCGTCTCGGAGGAGAAGAGCCGGTGCGTGCCGATGACGAGGTCGACGGAGCCGTCCCGCAGCCCCTCCAGGGTCGCCTTCGCCTCGGTGTCGGTCTGGAAGCGGGAGAGCGCGCGGATCGTGACGGGGAACTGCGCGTACCGCTCCGAGAACGTCGAGAAGTGCTGCTGCACGAGGAGCGTCGTCGGGACGAGGACGGCGACCTGCTTGCCCTCCTGGACGGCCTTGAAGGCGGCCCGTACCGCGATCTCCGTCTTGCCGTAGCCGACGTCGCCGCAGATCAGACGGTCCATCGGGACCGTCTTCTCCATGTCCGACTTGACCTCGCTGATCGTCGTGAGCTGGTCGGGCGTCTCGGCGTACGGGAAGGCGTCCTCCAGTTCGCGCTGCCAGGGCGTGTCGGGCCCGAAGGCGTGGCCCGGCGCGGCCATGCGCGCGGAGTAGAGCTTGATGAGGTCGGCGGCGATCTCCTTGACGGCCTTCTTGGCGCGCGCCTTCGTCTTGGTCCAGTCGGCGCCGCCGAGCCGGTGCAGCGTGGGGGCCTCGCCGCCCACGTACTTCGTGATCTGCTCCAGCTGGTCGGTGGGGATGTAGAGGCGGTCGCCCGGCTGGCCGCGCTTGGCGGGCGCGTACTCGACGACGAGGTACTCGCGCGTCGCGCCCTGGACCGTGCGCTGCACCATCTCGATGTAGCGGCCCACGCCGTGCTGCTCGTGGACGATGTAGTCGCCGGTCTCCAGCGTCAGCGGGTCGATGGACTTGCGGCGGCGCACCGGCATCCGGGCGCCTTCCTTGCCCGCCGCCTTCTGCCCGGAGAGGTCCGTCTCGGTGAGGACGGCGAGCTTGCGCGCCGGGTCGATGAAGCCGTGGTCGATGGAGCCGCAGGAGACGTGCACGACGGAGGGCGAGATCGCGCCGAGGTCGAGGTCGAGGCGGGCCGGGATGCCCTCGGTGCCGAGGACCTCGGCGGTGCGGGACGCGGGGCCCTGCGCCTCCGTGACGTACACCGTGCGCCAGCCCTCGGAGACCCAGCGCTTCGTGTCGGCGAGGGCGCGCGCGGTGTCGCCCCGGTACGTCTCGGGAGCGTGCATCGCGAGGCTGATCGTGTCGCCGTCCAGCTCCTCGTCCACGGCGAACGGCGAGACGGACCACCACGGGGTGCCGAGGTCGTGCACGGCGTGCTCGCGCACCTCGGCGAGCGACCGCAGCGAGGCGGCGCCGACGTCGATCGGGGCCTCGCCGCCGGTCGCCGAGGCGGCCCAGGAGGCTTGCAGGAACTCCTGGCTCGTCGCGACGAGGTCGGCGGCGCGGGTACGGACCCGCTCGGGGTCGCATACGAGCGTCAGCGAGCGCTCGGGCATGACGTCGAGCAGCAGCTCCATGTCGTCCACGAGGACGGGCGCGAGCGACTCCATGCCCTCGACGGCGATGCCCTCGGCGATCTTGCCGAGCAGTTCGTGCAGCTCGGGATGCTCCTCGGCGAGCACGGCGGCGCGGCGGCGCACCTCGTCGGTGAGGAGGAGTTCGCGGCAGGGCGGGGCCCACAGCCCGTGCTCGGCGATCTCCAGGGAGCGCTGGTCGGCGACCTTGAAGTAGCGGACCTCCTCGACCTCGTCGCCCCAGAACTCGACGCGGAGCGGGTGCTCCTCGGTCGGCGGGAAGACATCGAGGATGCCGCCTCGCACGGCGAACTCGCCGCGCTTCTCGACGAGTTCGACGCGCGCGTACGCGGCGGCGGCGAGCGCTTCCACGATCTCCTGGAGATCGGCGCTCTGCCCCTGCCGCAGCGCGACGGGCACCAGGTCGCCGAGCCCCTTGACCTGGGGCTGGAGCACGGAGCGGATCGGCGCCACGACGACGGAGACGGGCCCGGCCTCGGGGTCGTCCGCCTCGGGGTGGGCGAGGCGGCGGAGCACGGCGAGGCGGCGGCCGACGGTGTCGGCGCGGGGCGAGAGGCGCTCGTGCGGGAGCGTCTCCCAGGAGGGGAACTCGACGACGCCCTCGGCGGGGATCAGGGTGCGCAGCGCGGCGGCCAGGTCCTCGGCCTCGCGGCCCGTCGCGGTGACGGCAAGCACGGTGCGGCGCGCCTCGCGCGCGAGCGCGGCCACGACGAAGGGCCGGGCGGCGGGCGGGCCGACGACATCCGCCTGGGTGCGGTGCCCGTCGCCCGCGGCCTTGACCGCCTCGGCGAGCGCCGGGTCGTCGAGCACCGCGTCGAGAAGACCGTGCAGACTCATGAATGCCATCCGTCCTTGGCCGGGGTCCGTGCTTGTCCCGGTGGTCCGTCCCTGGGCCCGGGGCGAAACGGCCCGGGGCAGCGCGAAAGACCGGCACGCGGTACGGGCCGGGGGTCTTCCAGCGTACGACGCGCGAGGGACGGACGGGCGGGACAGTGACCCTCCGTGCCGAAACGGGTGCGGCGAGTCGGGCGGGCGAGGAGAGTGCGCACGGCGAGCCGGGCGGTGCGCCGGGGCGGACGCGGTGCGCTCACTCTTCGCGCACACCCGCCCCCGACCGTACGCGGACACTCGCTGTACGCGGCCGCCCCGCCCCGTGTCCACGGAGCGGGGCCGGGCGGCCCGCGCGGGAGAGCGCCGAGGGGGCCGCCCTGTCCCTCAGGCGCCGGAGCGGTTCGTCCGTACGGGGAGGCGGGGCGGGTGGAGGAGGCCCTCCAGGTGGTCGATCTCGTGATGGACGAGGCGGGCCAGGGGCTGGGTGTAGGTCGTGGTCAGCGGGTGGCCGGTGAGGGTCGTCGAGCGCACGGTGATCTCGTCCGGGCGCGAGGTGAGCGCCCCGGGTCCGGGGCGGCTGGGGCAGCTCTCGTACGCCTCCGACGTCTCCCGTGAGCCGCCGATGAGGCACGGATTGAGGAGGGTCACCGCCGGCGCCCCCCACGGGGGCTGCACCAGCGCCGCCGCGCGCGGTACGCCGATCTGCGGCGCCGAAAGGCCCACTCCCCCGGGAAAGGGGAACGTCCGCAGGACGCGGTCCAGCACCGCCTCGATCTCCCGCACCGTCCTCGCCGCCTCCCCGCGCTCCCTCGGCAGGTCGAACTCTCGCACCGGTACGGCCAGTTCGGGCGCTCCCTCCACCAGCACCCCCAGCTCCCCCATCCGCTGCGGCGCCACCGGCTCCGGCTCCTCGGCCAGGCAGCGGCCGGTGTGCCCCTCGAAGAGCCCGCACCACGCGAGGCGCGGGCACGGCGGGAGCAACCGCGCCTGGTACGGGGGCATCTCGCGCGTGAACGTCACCCACACCGCCCCCTCCCGCAACACCCGGACTCTGCCCAGGTGTTCGACCCCCTCGTGCCGCTCCAGCGCGCACCGCGTACGGTGCGCCGGCTCCCCGCCCACCGTGTGGATGCTCAGCCGCTTCGCGAAGATCCGCATCAGGTGCGGCACATCCGTCTCCGCGTCGCACCGCGCGGGCGCCAGGGCGGCGTCGGCCCGGCTCGTGTCACTCATGGGGGCTCCAGGTTTCCGTTCATCCGCCGCGGCCGGTACGGGGACCGGCGCGGCGGCCAGCTCGTACCAGCCGCCGTCCACGTCCGGGAACCACACCCCGAACGGCTCGCCGTTTTCCAGCAGTTCCCCCACCGCCGCCTGAAGGACCACGTCCTCCGCCCACGCGCGCAGCGCGGTCGGCGCGTCCGGGCCGGGCGCGTACGTCGGCCGTACGAGTCCGCCCGGCGCCCAGCGCACGCGCGGTCCCGGGTCGAGCCGTACCGCGAGCCGCAGCGCCGTCGCCCGCAGCCACGCCCCGCACTCCTCCGCCCCCCGCGCCTCCCCCGCCGCGAGCACCCAGGCCCCGCGCGCGTCCCCGCCCCGTGCCCGTACCGCGAACTCCCGCGCGGAGGGCCGGGCCGGGAGCCCGGGACGCTCGGCGACCACGCTCACCGCTCACCCTCGGCGCCGTGCCCCGCCGCCACACCCCCGGTGTGCGGGTGGCGTTTGCGGAGCACACGACAGTCCGACTCGGCCGAGTAGTCACGCCGCGCACGCGCGGCCCGCTCCTCGCGCAGAAGTTCGAGACACCGGGGGCAGTCCGAGACCGAAAGCCCGGAACGACGCTGTGGGGCTGTGTTCATGCCTCTACAGTGCGTCACCAGGAGGCGGGCCGACAGCCAGAACCCCATGCACGTAGGGGTAGCCCCATTCCCCCTTGGGGAGCATTATTCAAATCGCAGGTGGGAGAGGGGAGTTAGGACGCGTGAGCGAATCCTCTCGGCGAAGCAGGGCGATTGCCGCCTTCGCCGAAGAAGTGCGTCAGCAGCGGCAGCATTTGGGGATTAGTCAAACGGCATATGCCAATTTGCTCAACTTCTCGCAGCCCCTGGTTTCGAAAGTCGAACGGGGCGAGGTCCCGGCAAGTTCCGAGTTCGCCAAGGCCATGGACAAGGCGGGCGATACGGCAGGGGTGTACGCCCGCCGCCACGACGATCTGTTCCGCCAGGACTACCCGGACTGGTTCAAGCCGTACGCCGATCTTGAACAGGGTGCGACGGCAATAGTCAGCTACAGCTCGATCCTGATCGAAGGACTCGCGCAGACCGAGGAGTACGCGGCAGCGGTCTTCCGTGCCACGAACCCCACTGAAACCGAGGATGAGGTCAGGGCCCGCGTCGAGCTCCGCGTACAACGGCAGCAGATCCTCAACCGCCCTAACCCGCCACGGTTGTGGATGATCGTGACGGAGAGTGTGCTGCGAATGGGCGTCGGTGGAGCGGAGGTCATGCGGGGGCAGCTCGGGTACCTAACGAAGCTTGCCGAGCGACCCAACGTCACATTCCAGATTCTTCGGGCCCGGGACGGGGCGCCCCCTACGCACCTGCCGTTCATTCTGCTCACTGTGGATGGTCACCAAGTGGCTTACTCGGAATCCTGGGTGGGCGGTGGCTCGGTGGACAGGTCTCCCGAGACAATCGCAAAGACGGCGGAGGTGTGTGATCATCTGCGCATGACGGCGGCGTCCGCCCAGGATTCGCTGGACCTACTCCGCAGCCTGGCACAGCAACAAGGAGCAGACGAATGACGAAGAATTCCGCTCGCACGTGGATCAAGAGCACTTACAGCGGGGGCGACAACGGCTCTTGCGTCGAAATCGCGTTCGGCGAGCCGATCATTCCTGTGCGTGACAGCAAGCGGCCGGCGGACGGCCCCGTGGTTGAATTCGGTCGTGAGGCGTTCGCCGCCTTCCTCGGGTCCGTGACGACGGACCGTTAAGACGTCGCGTGTCTGCCACTTCCCCCCCTCGGTGGCAACCCTGCACGCGACCCGCGAAGCCCGCCGCGCTCCCAAGACCAGGGAGCCCGGCGGGCTTCGCCTTGCGCGCGAGTGGGCAGACTCCAGGCCCGACACGAGGGAGCGGACCCATGACGGACCGGACACGCAGGTGGACCAAGAGCAGCTACAGCGGCGGCGACAACGGCAATTGCATCGAAATCGCGGTCGGTGAGGCGTCCTTGCCCGTACGCGACAGCAAGCGGGCCGAACAAGGCCCGGTCATCAAGTTCAGTCGCGAGACGTTCGCCGCTTTTCTCGGCGCCGTGACCGTCGATCGCTGACGGGCCGTCCGTGCGCTCCAGCCGGGCGCCCGCCGGTGGGCGCGCAGGCACCCGCGCGAGCGACGACCGGTTCTAGGAGCGGACATACTCGTTCCGCCCCGCCGCGCGGTCAGCCCGCGCGGTCCTCGCTCGCCGTGAAAGGCCGCGACGGACCGGCCGGGCAGGGCGGCGGGGCGCCGCGTCCACAGGCCGCGCCGCAGGTGCGGTGAGGGCCCGGGGGCGGACGGCGAGGCTCCAGGTGGCGAGCCGCCCCTGCTCGGGCCGGTGACGTGGATACGCGACGGGACGGCGCGCTCCGCACCCCGGCCTCGCCCAGCAGCGCCGCCCGCATGGTCGCCCGGCGTGGCCTTTGCCCTGCCGACCGGGCCGGGGACGAACCGGCGGTGCGGGAGGCGTCGGCCGAACGCGCTGCCTGCCCGCGTGAGAGGGCCCCCCGCCCCTACCGGCCGGGCGCGGGCTCGACGCGCCCTGAGCCACGCTGACACAGATGGTCAACTCCTTGATTCTCACGGCTCTGGTCGCTCTCCCGGTGCTGCGAAAGGGTTCCAAGAGGACGACGGTGCGGCATTCGCACCCTCCGTCCGTTGCCGTGCCGCATGTGCTGGCACATCCGCCGAGAGAAGGAAGCACCCCCTATGCGCGCCCTTGTGGTCGATCACGGTGAGGCCGGACCCGTCCGGTTCGCGGATGTCGAGGAGCCCGTACCGTCCGCCGGTGAGGCGCTGGTGGAGGTGCGGCACATCAGTCTCAACTTCGGGGAGCTGAATTACGTGCGCCAGTGGCCGGACGGCGCTGTGCACGGTCACGACGCGTCCGGCGTCGTGGTGCGCGCCGCGTCCGACGGCTCGGGGCCGCCGGAGGGTACGCGCGTCGCGGTGGGGATGGCTCCTCACGCGTGGGCGGAGCGGGTGGCGGTCAGCCCGGCCTCGCTCGGCACCGTCCCCGAGGGCGTGGATCTGGCCGACGCCGCCGCGCTGGGGATCGCCGGGGTCACCGCGCTCCGGGTGCTGCGCACGCGTTCCCTGCTGGCCCGGGACGTGCTGATCACCGGCGCCAGCGGGGGCGTGGGGCACTTCGCCATCCAGTTGGCGGCGCTCGCGTGCGCCCGGGTGACGGCACTCGTCGGTGCGCCGGAGCGGGCCACCGGGCTCCGTGAACTCGGCGCCGACAGGGTCCTGACCGATGTGGCCGGGGCCGGGGACCGGTTCGACCTCGTCCTGGACACGGTCGGCGGCCCGCTGGTGGCGCAGGCGTGGAGTTCCCTCGCCGAGGGCGGCACCCTCCACCTGGTCGGCTACTCCTCGGGGCAGGACACCACGTTCCCCTCGGGGGCCCTGTTCGGCTTCGGCGAGCCCCGCAGCATCGCCACCTACGGCGACATGACGCCGACCGGCGGGGAGCTGACGGACCTGCTCGGCCTCATGGCCGCCGGGAGGCTCTCGGCACCGGTCGGCCTCCGAGGCGACTGGGAGGGAGTGGGCGAGGCCGTCCAGGCGTTGTTCGCACGGAAGGTGCACGGAAAGATCGTCCTCGACGTGGCCTGAGGCCGTGGACGAGGACACGGCGTCGTCGGCCGTCGGCGACGGTGCGCGGCGGTGGACGAGGAGGGTCCCATGGATGTGCTGGCGGAGGCCTTGCACGTGTCGGGTGCGCGGGGAGCGCTCGGGGTCGTGCTGAAGGCCGGAGGAACCTGGGGCCTGCGGCTGGACACCTTCCCCGGAGCGGCACTGCACGTGGTCTCCCGCGGCACGATGTGGCTCCACGTCGCGGGCGGGAAGCCCCTTGAGGTGCGGGCCGGAGACGCCGTCCTGGTGCCGCCGGGCACCACGCACGGGCTAGCCGGCGAGGCCGACGTGACCATGGGCTCCTGCGACAGGGAAGAGGCGGCCCGCGCCATCGCCGCGGGCCGGGCGCTGCGCCTGGGCTCGGCGCCGGTGCGGACGGAGGTGATCGTCCTGCACTACGGGCAGGACCCGGAGGTGCGCACCCCGGTGCTCACCTCCCTCACGCGGCCGCTGCACGTCACGGCCCGGGAGAACGCGCAGCTCGGAAGGACCGTCGAACTCCTCGCCGCCGAACTCGCACAGCCGCAGATCGGCACCACCGCCGCCGTCAACAGCATCGTCGACCTGCTACTCGTCCAGTTCGTCCGCGCCTGGCTGGCCCGCCATCCGCAGGAGCGGTCCGGCTCATGGCTGGGAGCGATGCGCGATCCGGTCGTACGCGACGCTCTGGCGTGTGTCCACGCCCAGCCGGGTCACCCCTGGACCACGGAGACCCTGGCCGCCGCGACGCGCGTCTCCCGGGCGACGCTGTCCAGGCGTTTCCGGTCCGCCCTCGGCCAGACGCCGGGCGCGTACCTGACGCAGTGGCGCATCGACCTGGCGTCCGTCCGGCTCCGCGATACCGATGAGCCGGTCGAGTCGATCTCCGGCGCGGTCGGCTACGGCTCCCCGCACGCGTTCAGCCGCGCCTTCAGACGCGCCCGGGGCACCGCCCCGGGCGCGTACCGCTCCCGACTCCGCACCTGACCCGCGCACGGGAGAGAGCAGCACCAGTCGGACGCCCCCCAGCTAGTGCCTGCGCGGCGACTCCCCGAGCCCTTCGCCGGAACTCTCCTCGTGCGGTGCAGAAGCCTCCGCGTCCCGGCCTTCGGCAGGAGCGCGCCCGGCACCGCGCGGTCGCCGTGCGAGCGACGAGGGAAGTGCCGGGCGGACCCTAGAAGCTGTCCTGGGCGGGGCTGCCGTTCGGCCGGTAGACGCCGATGACGGTGCCGCCCTTGGTCGTCGAGACGCTGACCGGCTCCAGCGCGGTGGGGATCGCTCCCTCGGCGAACAGCCGCTTGCCGGTGCCGATGATCACCGGGTGGATGGTCAGGCGGTACTCGTCGACGAGGCCGTGCCGCATGAGCGTCTGGGCGAGGTCGCCGCTGCCGACGACGTTGATGTCGCCCCCCTCGGACGCCTTCAGCGCGCGCACGGCGTCGGGGATGTCGCCCTCCAGCAGCGTGGAGTTCTGCCACTCGACGGAGGTCAGGGTCCGGGACGCCACGTACTTGTGCGCGCTGTTCATCCGGTGCGTGAACGGGTTGCCGGGATCGGCGGTCGGCCAGTACGACGCGAAGATCTCGTACGTCTTGCGGCCCAGCAGCATCGCGTCGGAGTGCTCGTACCAGCCGGCGATGGCCGCGCCGACCTCGTCGTCGGTGACCGGCTTCTGCCAGCCGCCGTGCGCGAAGCCGCTCTCGGCGTCCTCGTCCGGGCCGCCCGGCGCCTGCATGACGCCGTCCAGTGTCAGGAACGTGCAAACGTTGATCTTGCGCATGGTGCGCTCCCTTCGTCGACAGGTGGACCGCGCGACCGCCACAAACTCATCGGCGGAGGCGGACGGGAAGGCGAAGGGCAGCAGCCCGAAGCGGTGGCGGGGCTTCGCCACCCGCGTTCGAGAAGACCGCGCCCGCCTCTGCCGGAGCGGCCCCCGACGCACCTCGCGGGCGTCTACCGCCGGTCCGCCCGGTGATCCGCACTTCACCGGCCTACGCCTGGGTGACGCGGTTCCAGAACTGGTGGGTCAGGCCGCTCGCGGAGGACGCGGACTCGATGGTGAAGCGGTCCTGGATACCGTCCAGCCCCTCCCACAGCAGGACCCCCGCCCCGAGCGTGACGGGCACGGTGACCAGGTGCATGAAGTCGACGAGGTCGGCGGCGAGGAACTGGCGGATGGTGGAGGGACCGCCGCCGAGGCGGATGTCCTTGCCGCCCGCGAGGTCCCGGGCGTGGGCGAGCGCTTCCTCGGGGGTCGCGTCGAGGAAGTGGAAGCTCGTCCCGTTGTCGAAGTGCAGGGGCTCGCGCGCGTGGTGCGTGAGCACGACGACGGGCGTACGGAACGGGGGCTCCTCGCCCCACCAGCCCCGCCAGCCGTCGTCGGGCCACGCGCCGGACTGCGGGCCGAACTTGCGCCGGCCCATGATCTCCGCCCCGATGCCCTGGCCCCAGGTCGCCGTGAGCGCGCGATCGAGGGTGATGGGCGCGTCCACGCCGTCGACACCGTCGATGAAGCGCCCGTCGAACGGCGCGAAGAGCGCCCCGGCGTCCCCGATGGGCTTGTCGAGCGTGACCGTCTCACCCGCCCCGTAGCCGTCGAGCGAGATATGGAGATTGTGTACGCGGACCTTGCTGATGGCCGATCACTTCCTTTGCCGGGCGGCGGATTCGCTTCGGTGAGCGCACTGTACGAGGAGGAGGTGACAACGGGGCGGTGAGGGTCCGCGTGTCGCTCCCCACCGCCCGTCACGCGTCACCGGTCACCCGTCTCGTCGGGGCGCCACGCCGACCGGCCCGGCGGTTCCCCCGCCGGGCCGGTCCGTTGCTACCCACCGGTCCCGTGGCCCCCCGTCGCGCCACGCCGACCGCCGGTCGCCCGCTCACTCCGTGGCGATCGCCCCGAGGACGTTCATCCGCCCCGCCCTGAACGCCGGTACCAGCGCCGCGAGGAGCCCCACCAGGGCCGAGCCGGCGAAGACGCCGCCGATCGTGGCCCAGGGGATGTCCAGGACCTTCAGCCCCTCCAGTGCCAGGAGGGACTGCGCGCTCGCGCCCCAGCCGAGGCCGAGTCCCAGGCCGAGTGCCGCGCCGAACAGGGCGATCACGACCGATTCGAGGCGGATCACGCGGCGCAGTTGTCGGCGCGAGAGGCCGATCGCCCGCATGAGGCCGATCTCCCGGGTCCGTTCCACGACCGAGAGCGCGAGCGTGTTCACGACGCCCAGGACCGCGACGACGATCGCGAGCGCGAGCAGCCCGTAGATCATGTTGAGGAGCTGGCCGACCTGGTCCTTCAGAAGCTGCTTGTAGTCGGCCTGGTTGGCCACCTCGTACTGCGGATACGGGTCCAGGGCCCTCTTCAGGTCCGCGTACACCGCCTTCTGCTTCCCGTCGTCGGCCTTCGCGAAGAGCGCGACGGACGGCGGGACCTTCCCGGCGGGGAGGTGCGCGCGGGCGGTGGCGAGCGACACGTACCAGGCGCCCTTGTCGAAGACCGTCTCGTCCGAGGTGATCGCGCGGACCGTGAGCCGCGCGGTGGCGCCCTCGTGGAAGGCGACGGCCAGCTTGTCGCCGACCTTCACGCCGTACTTCTCGGCCGCGCCCTCGTTGAGCGACATGCCGTCCCTCTCGTAGGCGGCGGCCAGGCTGCCCGACACGGTCTTCTGATGCACGTCCTCCTGGTACGTCGGCTCGGTCGCGGAGAGGCCGTCGTGCGAGCGCCTGCCGTCCGGGAAGGTCACCGTCGCGCCGACGCGCTTGAGGTGCGAGACGTGCGCGATGCCGTCGATCCCCGCGACCGCCTTCTCGGCCTCCGGCACGAGAGGCTGGCTCATCGTGTCGACGATGAAGTCCGCGCCGACCGACTCGTCGAGCTGCGCGCTCGCGGAGGTGACCATCGAGGAGCCGACGACGGAGAGGCAGGCGACGAGCGCGAGCCCGATCATCAGCGCGGCCCCCGTGGCGCCGGTCCGGCGCGGGTTGCGCAGCGCGTTCCGCTCGGCGAGGCGCCCCATCGGCCCGAAGACCCGCAGCACGACCGCCCCGATGACGCGGACGACGAGCCCGGCGAGCAGCGGACCGACGAGGATCAGCCCGAGCAGGCTCAGGAAGATCCCGCCACCGAGCCACGGCGCCCCGTCCCCGGCCTTCGCCACGGTCGTGGCCTGGTGGAGCGCGGCGGCACCGCCGAGGGTGAGCACCGCGCCCAGCGCCGAACGCACCGCGCCCGCGCGGCGGTCCGTGGGGCTGCCCGTCTCGCGCAGCGCCGCCATCGGCGAGACGCGCCCGGCCCGCCGGGCCGGGAGGTACGCGGCGAGCACGGTCACCGCGACGCCGAGGACGAGCCCGATGACGGGCGTGGTCCAGGCGATCGTGAGGTCGTTCGTGGACAGGTTCAGCCCGGCCGCGTTCATCAGCTTCATGAGCCCGACCGCGAGCCCGACCCCCGCGCCCACGCCGAGCACCGAGCCGACGGCCCCGAGCAGCAGCGCCTCCACGAGCACCGAGCGGTTGACCTGGCGGCGCGAGGAGCCGACCGCACGCAACAGGCCCAGCTCGCGGGTGCGTTGGGCGACGAGCATCGAGAAGGTGTTGACGATGAGGAAGATCCCGACGAGGAAGGCGATCCCGGCGAAGCCGAGCAGCGCGTACTTCAGGACGTCGAGGAAGGAGGCGGTGTCCTTGCTGTACTCGTCGGCCGACTCCTGCCGCGTGAGCAGCTTGTGCCCCGCCTCGCCGAGCACCGCGCTCGCGTCCGCCTTCAGGGCGGTGTCGCTCACGCCCTTCGCGGCGGTGAGGTTGATCTGCGTGAACCGGCCCGGCGCGCCGAGGAGTTCGCGCTGCGCGGTCGCCGTGTCGTAGTAGAAGACGGCCGCGCCCGGGTTGGTCACGGTGAAAGCCGCCACGCCGCTGACGTGCGAGGTGAAGTCGCCGTGCGCGGTGATCGTGCGGACCGCGTCGCCGGTCCTCAGGTGGTGCTTCTTCGCCGTGTCGGCGTCCACGACGACCTCGGCGCGCGAGCGGGGCAGGTGCCCGGAGGTCAGCTCCATGGACTGCTCGTCGGTGCGGGTCCAGTTCCCCGCGATCGTCGGCGCGCCCGTGGCGGCGCCGAGGCTCTTGTTGTCCGCACCGACGACGGTGACGGACTGCGTGCTGACCGCGCCCTCGGCGCGCGCCACCCCGTCCACGCGGCCGAGCTTCGCGACCTCGGCGGCGGGCAGCGTGGCCCCGCTCCCGGTCTGCGCCCGGTCCCGCGCGGCCTCGCTCGGGCTGACGGTGACGTCGGCCGCCGTCTTCGCGAAGAGCTTGTCGAAGGTCGTGGACATCGTGTCGGTGAAGACGAGGGTGCCGCACACGAAGGCGACGGAGAGCAGCACGGCCACGGCGGAGAGCGCCATACGGCCCTTGTGCGCCCAGAAGTTGCGCATGGAGGTACGGAAGACGGTCACGAGGTCCGCCCCCGCGCGTCGAAGTCCTTCATGCGGTCGAGGACCTGCTCGGCGGTCGGCTCGTACATCTCGTCGACGATCCTGCCGTCCGCGAGGTAGAGGACCCGGTCCGCGTACGAGGCGGCCACCGGGTCGTGCGTGACCATCACGATGGTCTGCCCGAAGCGGTCGACGGAGGCACGGAGGAAGCCGAGCACCTCGGCGCCCGCCCGCGAGTCGAGGTTCCCCGTCGGCTCGTCGCCGAAGACGATCTCGGGGCGCGCGGCGAGCGCGCGGGCCACGGCGACGCGCTGCTGCTGACCGCCCGAGAGCTGGTGGGGGCGGTGCTTGAGGCGGCCCGCGAGGCCGACCGTCTCGACGACCTGGTCGAGCCAGGCGCGGTCGGGGCGGCGGCCCGCGATGTCCAGGGGCAGCGTGATGTTCTCCAGGGCACTGAGCGTCGGGATGAGGTTGAACGCCTGGAAGATGAAGCCGATCCGGTCCCTGCGGAGCCGCGTGAGCCGCTTGTCCCTGAGCCCCGTGATCTCGTCCTCACCGAGGTACACCTGCCCCTCGCTCACGGTGTCGAGCCCCGCGAGGCAGTGCATGAGCGTGGACTTGCCGGAGCCCGAGGGGCCCATGATCGCGGTGAAGCGCCCCTTCGCGATGTCCACGTCGACGCCGTCGAGCGCCCGCACCCGCGTCTCCCCCGAGCCGTACGCCTTGACGAGCCCCCGGGTCCGCGCGGCCACTGCCGCCCGGCCGCCCGCGCCCCCCTGGCGCGGGTGTGTGGTCAGTGCCGTTGTCACGTGATGTCTCCTATGTCGGTCATCAAGGCGCGTGAACGCGCCCCGCGCCGCCCGCCGTTCCCCCCTGGGGCGGCTCGCGGAGCGAAGGTCCTGTGGTGCGGAAGTCCTGTGGGTACGCGGGTACGGGGCGGTCGGCGCCGATGCCGTACGGACGGCCGTACGCGCCGCGACCCCGCGCCGCGGCCGTACGTGCCGTGCCGCGACCTCGCGTCGCCCCTACCTGCTGACGTGTTCCATACTCGCCGCCCCCCTGCCCCCGGCGCAGTGCGGCTGAGCGCAGAATCGGGCGGGGGGTTAGCCCCCCTCCGCCGCTGCGGTCAGCCTCGCTCCGCCAGGCTAGGGTCTGTCTTCCCTCTCGCCTCTGCCGCACGACGCCCGGTACGCACTCTCGCCGCACCGGCCGAAACCCGAAGTACGTCCAGTACGACGGATTCCGGCCGGCACGCCGAGAGCACGCACCGGACGCCACGCGGCCGCCCTGCGGGCGACGAGGCGAGAGGGAAGACAAACCCTAGGCGCCCACCGGGCGCGCCCACCTCCTCCGCCGGTACCACCGCCCCGGGCACGCTCTCAGGGGAATCCCTTAGGGGACGCCTCGGGGTACCGCACCACCGGCCCGGGCCCGGCCCGCGCGCTGGGGGCGCCGCAGCCGCGCCCCGGAAGGCCGCCGCCTTACGAGGCCCCGCGCAGTCCGTCCACCGCCAGGCGTGCCACGAGGCCGATCACCGCGTCCGCCGCGGGGACGACGTGCCGCGTGTCGGCGGCGCGTGTGAAGACGGCCACCGCGTAGCGGCCCCCGTCCGGGTACTCCACGACCCCCGCCTCGGCCCGCAGCGTCGGGAGCGTGCCGGTCTTGCCGAAGACCTGGACGTCGTCGAAGGGGAAGCCGGAGGCGAGGCGGTGCGGCCAGACCTGGAGGCCGAGCAGCCTGCGTACCGCCGCGCCGTGCGCCTCGGGCAGGAACTCGTCCCGCCACACCGCCCCGAGCAGGCGCGTGAGTTCGCGCGGGGTGGAGCGGTTGCCGTGCGTGGGGTCCAGGGCGCGGAGGCGCGCGAGGACGAGCGGGTCGGTCAGCGCGCGGGCGGCCGCCGGGCCCGCGTCCTCCCGCATCCCCTCCTGCATCGCGGCGAAGCTCTCCACCGCCCGGGTGTGCCGCAGACCCAGCGCCCGCGTCGTGCGGTTGACCTCCTCCAGGCCGACCCGCGCGAGCAGCAGGTCGGCCGCCGCGTTGTCGCTCACGGCGATCATGAGGTACGCCAGGTCGCGCAGCGACATGCGCGACGCGTCGAGCATCGCCGCGAGCCCCGTGCCCCCCGGCGTACGTCCCTCGACGGCGCACTCGACCTGCTCCGTCAGGTCGAGCCGCCCGGCCGCCGCGAGGCGGTGCAGCGCGAGCAGCAGGCACAGCTTGTGGACACTCGCCGTGCACACGAGCCGGTCCGCGCCGTGCCCCGCCTGCGTCCCGCGGTCGATGTCCACCGCGTGGACGGCGCCGTCCACCCCGGCGTCCGCGAAGGCGGCGGCGATACGGTCCGCGACGGCCGCGCGGGCCTGCGTCGTCGGGTCCTCGGGTGTGTCGTTCACAGCCAGTACTCCGCCGCTGGACGTAGGTGCAAAGGTCGTACGGGGGGCACGGGCCCCGATGCCGCCCGCTCGCCCGGCCGGTCGGCGTCCGCGCTCGCGCTCGCGCTCGCGGCGAGGGTCCCGCCGCCGTCCACCACGGCCCCCTCCCGCTCCCGCAGCGCCACCGTCACCGCCTCGGCGAACGCGGTGACGGCCGCGTCCTCGCGACCGGCGAGCCAGGCCGCCGAGTGGCGGCGGGCGAGGGGCGCCCCGGCGAGCGGGCGCCACACGAGCCCCGGTACGTCCACCGCCTCGGCGCGCGGGGCGAAGGCGACGGCCCGCCCCGAGAGGACGAGGCCCCGCACGAAGTTCTCGCCCCGGCCGTGGCGCACGGCGCGGGGCGTCCAGCCCTCGCGGGCGCAGGAGTTGAGGAGTTCGTCGTAGAGCGCGGGCGCTTCCGCGCGCGGGAAGAGAACGAGTTCGCGCGCGCCGAGTGCCGCGAGCGGCACACTCTCCACCCCCGCCACGTCCGCCGACTCGGCGAGCAGCACGCCGAGTTCGCGCCGGAGCACGGGGCCGAGCGCCAAGCCCTGGAGCGCGCAAGGGTGGTGGACGAGACCCACGTCGAGTTCCCGCGCCCGCAGCGCCGCGAGCTGCTCGGCGGTCGTCAGCTCCCGCACCTCCAACTCGATGCCGGTGTCCGCCCGGCGGAAGCCTTCGAGGAGGGCCGCGACCGTCGGCCCCGCGAGGTCGGGCGGCAGCCCGGCCCGCAGGAGGCCGCTCCCGCCCTCGCGCACGCGCCGCGCGACGGCACGCAGCGCCTCGTGCCGGTCGAGGAGCGCACGCGCCTCCGGCAGCAGGAGCTGACCGGCCCGGGTGAGCGCGACGCGGCGGCTCGTGCGCGCGAAGAGCCGCACCCCCAGCTCCTTCTCAAGCCGCTGCACGCGCTGCGAGAGCGGCGGCTGTGCCATGCCGAGCCGGCGCGCGGCACGGCCGAAGTGTGACTCTTCGGCAACAGCCACGAAGCACTCCAGGTGCCGGATCAGGTCCACGAGCAGCAATGATACGCATATCGCTATAGATGAATGATTGATAGCGAACTTGGACAGAGTGGGTGGCGCGCTGGTCTGCTCGGCGCATGACGACCCACCACGGCACCCCTGGACCGCCGCTCGCCCCCTGGAACCCCCCGCAGGGCCCGCCGCGCCGCTCCCGCACCGCGCTGATCGCGCTCCTCGCCGTCCTCCTCGCCCTCGCGCTGACGGCACTCGGCCTGTACGTGACGAAGACGGGCCCCTTCGCGCGGGCGAGCGGGCCCGACCCGGCGGCGCGGGCGCAGGCGCGCGGCTTCCTCGCCGACTGGTCGCACGACCGCCTGGACGCGGCCGGTGCCCGTACGACGCACCCCGCCGAGGCGAGCCGCGTCCTCGGCAGCTTCACCTCGGGCCTGGAGATCACCCGCCCGCGCCTCACCGCCGGAACGGCCCGCGAGGAGAAGGACGGCGCGGTCGAGGTCCCCTTCACGGCCCGGATGCCCGTCAAGGGCCTCGGCACCTGGACGTACACCTCACGGCTGACCCTCAGAGAGGCGAAGGGCGGCGACGGCGGGCGCTGGCTCGTCGACTGGGGACTCGGCCTCGTCCACCCGCGCCTGAGCGACACCGCGAAGTTCCGCCTGGACCGCGAGGACACGAACGGGCCGAAGGCGAAGGACCGGCACGGCAAGACCCTCACCTCGGCGGCCACCCCCTCCCTCGCCCCCGTCCTCGCCCAGCTCGGCGGCGGCGGAGCGCCGCGCGGCGCCATCCGCCTCGTCGACCGCACGAGCGGCGAAGTCCTGCGCACCGAAACCAAGTTCGGCGCGAAGGAGGCGACCGGCAAGGTCGCGACGACGACGCTCGACCGCACGTGGCAGAAGGCCGCCGAACACGCGCTCGCGGCCGAGCCCGAGGGCCGCAACGCCTCGCTCGTCGCACTCCGCAGCGACACGGGCGAGATCCTCGCCGTCGCCAACTCCCCCGCCACCGGCTTCAACCGGGCCGTCTCCGGTACGTACGCGCCCGGCTCGACCTTCAAACTCGTCACGAGCAGCGCCCTGTTGATGAAGGGCGTCGTGCGTCCCGACACGGTCGTGGACTGTCCCAAGCGCCTCGTCGTCGGCAAGGAGTTCCACAACGTCGAGACGTCGTTCTTCCCCGGCGCGACCTTCCGCAAGGACTTCACCGAGTCGTGCAACACGGCCTTCATCAGCCTGCGCGACAAACTCGCCCCGACCGCCCTCGGTGACGTCGCCCGCGAGTACTACGGCATCGGCCAGGAGTGGCACATCGGCGTCCCCTCCTACGACGGATCGGTCCCCGCCCCGAAGGACGAGACCGAGAAGGCCGCCTCGATGATCGGCCAGGCCCGCCTCCAGGCGAACCCCCTCATCATGGCCTCGGTCACCGCGACCGCCGCGACGGGCCGCTTCCGTATGCCCCACCTCGTCCCCCACCCCCAGGACACGACGAAGACGACCCCGCTCCCCGCCGGGGTCACCACCGACCTCCGCGCCCTCATGCGCGCCACGGTCACCGAGGGCACCGCCCGCGTCCTCGCCGACCTCCCCGGCGAGATCGGCGGCAAGACCGGCACCGCCGAGGTCTCCGACGACGCCCCCAACAACGGCTGGATGGTCGCCCACCGGGGCGATGTCGCCCTCGCCTGCGTGGTCGAGGGCGGCGTGACCGGCAGCGGCTCGGCGGGCCCCATCCTCCACGACCTGCTGTCACGGGTGCCGGGGGACGGGGAGTAGGGGGGCGGGGCGGTAGGGGCGCGGGCGCGGCGGGGGCCGGGCGGTAGGGGGGACCGCCGCACTGCCCGGTCTCGCGCGGGTGTCTCGGCGCCCCGTAGCAAGCCCCCCGTCCGCGTGCGGCTCGAAGACCGGCGGGGCCGGGCGGCGAGGACTCCAGCGTGACGTCGGGCTCTCGCGGGGCCTGGCCGGGAACGGGGGCCGTCACCGGGCGATCATCACGTCACGTGGACTTCATTCGCTCGACCACGACGGCCCGGTGATCACAGGACGACGACGAGCTTGCCGCCGGGGCGACGGGATTGGCTGAGCCTGGCCGCTTCCTGGATCCGGTCGAGGGTGTAGGTGCGGGCGACCGGTACGACCAGGATGCCTTCCCCGGCGAGCCTGGCGAACTCGTCCATCCGGTCGTAGCGCAGCTCGGCGCTGATCCGGACGCCCAGTTCGGCCGCGGCGGCGAAGTCCGACACGGTGAGGACACGATCGGGGTCCCCGGTCAGCTCGATCAGGGTCGGCAGCGATCCCCCGGCCGGACTGGCCTGGTCGGCGCGGTCGATCCGGCCCCCGGTCGGCGTGGCGTCCAGGGCACGATCCACGGGGCCCGAGGTCAGTTGGCCGACGCGTGCGGCCATGCCCTCGCCGTAGGAGGTCACCTGGGCACCGATCTCTCCCAAGGCAGCGGCCCGGGTCGGCCCGGCGGTGGCGATCACCCGGACGCCCCTGTGCAGCGCGAGGCGCACCGCCGCCTCACCCACGGTGGTGCCCGCGCCGTGGACGAGCAGCAGCTCACCGGGCTGAACGCCGAGGCCGTCCAGCGCACGCCACGCCGTCTCGGCCGCCACCGGCAGTGCGGCGGCCCGCTCGGCGCTCAGGCCCTCGGGAACGCGCGCCCAGGCCGGCATCACCGCGTACTCGGCGGCGCCTGCCGTCGGGCCGTCGAAGGCGGCCGGGCCGAAGACGCGGTCGCCGGCCTGGACACCGGTGACGCCCTCGCCCAGCGCGTCGACGGTGCCCGCGACCTCGAGGCCGAGCCCGCGCGGCAAAGGCGGCAGATGGTCGGCGAGGAGACCGTCGACGAGGTGCCAGTCGGCAGGCGTCAGGCCGCACGCCCGCACGGCGATCCGGATCTGGCCGGCTCCGGGCTCCGGCCGTGGGACGTCGCGGAGCACGATCACGTCCGGAGAACCGAACCGGTCGAACTGCAGAGCCTTCATCACGATCTCCCGACTGATAACAGCATCTGTTGTCATCGACCGTACCAGCGGATGACAGCTTCTGTCGTCGTATCCTGGTGGTATGCCGCGATGGGAATCCGACGCACAGGGCCGGCTCGAACGCGCGGCGCTCGAACTGTTCGAGACGCAGGGGTTCGAGCGCACCTCGGTCGCGCAGATCGCGGGCGCCGCCGGTCTGAAGGAGCGCTCCTTCTACCGCTACTTCCCCGACAAGCGGGAGGTCCTCTTCGCCGGCAACGGACTCGAGGCCCACCTCGTCGGCCAGGTCGAGGCGGCCGACCCGGGCCTCACCCCGGTCGAGGCGCTGCTGAACGCGCTGGGAACCGCCGAAGAGTTCTTCCCGTCGCGCGAGTTCCTGCTGCGCCGGGGAAGAGTGATCGCCGCCAACCCGGCGCTGGCCGAGCGGGATCTGATCAAGCTCGCCGACATCGCCGACGCGCTGGCACCGGCGCTCGAGCGCCGCGGCGTAGGGCCCGGACAAGCACGCTTCGTCATCGACGTGGTGCTGGCGATCCACCGGCGCGCCATGTCCCGCTGGCTGGCAGAGCCGGACACCACCCTCGCTGAGCTCATGGCCCAGGCCACCGCCGAGCTGCACGAAGTGGTCGCCCCGCCGGCTCCGTCCTCCGCCGAGTCGGCCCCGAACGGCCCGGCCTCGCGGGGAGCGTAGAACCGGCTGTGCGGGAAACGGCCGACATCGGCGAGACCCTGCGCACCCCCGACCCCGGCGCCCGCAACGCGCTGATCGCGAGGCACCTGCGACGCCTGGAGGACCGGCCCGCCCGCACCCGCGACGCCGTCTCTTCCCTGCGCGACCTCTTGGAGCACCCCGAGACAACCGGCCCGATCACGCACCGCCGCCTGGCCGCGCGCCACGTCGCCGCCGTCACCGCCGAAGACCTCCACGTCGCCGACATCGGCGCCTGGTACCACGGAGCGCTCGGCGAGCCGTTCGCGCTGCTCGACAGCCAGGGTGTCCCGCCCGGGGGCCCGCCGGGCGGCGTCCACGAGGACAGCCTGTTCACCCTCGGACACGGGCGCGCCACGGTCAACGTGCCGATCGCGGCGGAGCCGCGCGCGGCGGGACGCGTACGGCTGACGGAACTCCCCCGGTGGAACTGGCCGTCATCGCCCACGACGGCCCCGAGGCGGGCGTCGACCGCGCGTACGGCGGCCTCACCACGTACGTCACCCCACGCCCTCGCCGTGGCGGGCCCGGTCCACGAGTTCTACCTGGTCTGCTTCCACGACACCCCGGACCCCTCCCGCCGGCGCACGGAGATCGGCTGGCCGGTCTTCACGACGGCCCCGGCGTGAGCTGAGCAGGCGGTTGCCCGGAGGGGCCGCCGCGACGGCGTAGGCGGACGGCCTCCGTCGAGCAGGGAGGACGGGGATTGCCCTGCCCCGCCGCCCTCGCCCGGGAGCGCGCCGGGGCAGGGCTCGGATCAGGAACGCCCGAACGTCCCCGTCAACTCCGCGAAGGCCGCGCGCGAGACGACGACCACGGGGCCGTCCGCCACCTTGGAGTCGCGGAGGGAGACGGACGAGGAGCGACCGTGGCCGACCTCGACGCAGTTGCCGGTGCCATTGCTGTAGGAAGACGTGCGCCACTGGACGCCGGGCACAGCGCGGCCGGGTTCGTTCATTGTGCGATCTCTCTCGCTAGTTGGGCCATGAACTCCGGCGTCTCGCCCGGCGGGCGGGCACAGGCCGCCATAGCATCGAACATGCGGTTGAAGTGAGCCACTTCCTTTGGCTTGTCCGTCACCGCCTCCTTCACCGATCCCCTGGCGGGTCCGGGTCCTCCCGCCGTGCCGCCACCCCTGCCCGCTCTATCGCGACCACCCGGGCCGGTGTCGCCCCCGCACTCCCTGATGCGCCCTATCCGCGCGCCCGTCCCCGGGCCACCGCCTCGCGCAGTGCCGGCTCGCGGGGGCCGAGGGTCGGGGTGCGGTGGACCAGGGCGTCCAGGGCCGCCTTCGGGGCGGCCAGGATCTCGCGGGTCGCGCCGTAGTACCAGGTGAGGTCGCGCGGGTCGCGGGCCGCGACGCCCTGGGAGTCGATGCCCGCCGTGCGGCACAGCGCCACCGCCCGGCGGATGTGGAAGCCCTGGCTGATCAGCACCGCCTTGTCCACGCCGAAGATCCGGTGCGCCCGCACGCACGAGTCCCACGTGTCGAACCCCGCGTAGTCCCGCACCACTTGGCGCGCCGGGACGCCCGCGCGCGTCAGGTAGTCGCGCATCGCCGTCGGCTCGTCGTACGTCGTGCGGCTGTTGTCCCCCGTCACCAGCACCGCCGTGACCCGCCCCGCCGCGTACAGGCGCGCCGCCGCGTCCAGCCGGTGGGCCAGGTACGGCGAGGGCTCGCCGTCCCACAGCCCCGCGCCGAAGACCACCGCGACCGGGGCCCGGTCCACGTCCGCCTCGGCCCGCACGCCGTCGTCAGCCGCCACACGTATCCACGCCGAGGGCAGCAGCGCGAGCACGCACAGCCCCACCACCGCCCGCAACGCCAGCCGCTGCCCCCGCCGCGTCCGCAGCCACCCCGGCACCCGCACCCACGCCCGGACCCGGGCCCGCCACCCCGCCACCGCCGCCCCCGTTCCCGTCCGGTGCCGCCCCGGACCCGCGCCCGCGCTCCCTCACCGGGTGTCAGGAGCGAGAACGCCCGCGCCCATCCGCCCGGTTCCCGCTCACCCGTGCGCGTCCGCCGCCTCGCCGTCCACGGGGGCGTCCTCGCCCGGGTCCGCCGGGGCCACGCCCCGCCCCGTCAGCGCCGCCAGCGCGCCCTTGATGTGCCGCAGATGCGCCCGGACGTGCTCACTGCGCTCGGCCCGCGCCGCCGCGTACCGCTCCGCCTCGCGCAGCACCGCCGACGCCCGCGCCGTCGCCTCCGCGCGCAGCGCCGCCGCCCGCGCCTCGCTGTCCTCCTGCCGGTGGCGCGCCGCCTCCTCCGCCTCCGCGCGCTCCCTGCGCGCCGCCGCGAGCGCCGACTCCGCCGTGTCCAGACGTGCCGCCGCCTCCTCGGCCGCCGCCGTACGCGCCGCCTCCGCCTCGCGCGCGAAGGCGGCCGCGCGCTCGCCGTGCTCCTGCTCGACGGCCGCGAGATGCGCCGCCGTCGCCTCCTTCACCTCCCGCAGCGCCGCACGGGCCTCGCCCCGCACCCGCTCCGCGTCCGCGCGCGCCGCCGTCCGTACCGCCTCGGCCTCGGCCTCGGCCGCCGCGCGCCGCGCCTGCGCCTCCGCGTCGGCCCCCGCACGCGCCGCCGTCGCCGCCTCGTGCGCCGCCGCCGCGAGCCGTACCGCCTCCGCGCGCGCCCGCTCGTCCAGCGCGTCCGCGTCGGCACGCGCGGCGGCGACCAGTTCCTCCGCCTCCTCCTCGACGAGACCGAGCAGATCGGCGGCCCCGCCGCCGAGCACCGCGTAATCGGCGGGCGGCAGCGCCGCGACCGCCTCGCGCAACGCCTCGGCCTCCGCGCCGAGCCGCGCCGCCTCGGCCTCCAGCGCCTCGGCCCGGGCCCGCGCGAGCGTGTACTCCTCACCGAGGCGGTCGAGGAACGCGTCGACCTCGGCGGGACGGTAGGCGCGCGGGCGGACGGAGGGGGGCGCGGGCGAAAAACCGTGCTCGTTGCTGCTCACGCCGGGGGCCTCCGTCTCCGCTGATGACACTCACAAGGATGCGTCATCCCAGCGGCGGAAGCGCCCCCCGCGAGTGAGCCGCACGGCACACTGTGAGCCCTACAGCAGCCCGTCCCACAACTGCTCCAGGACCACCGACCACCACGACTCCGCAGAGGCCAGCGCCGCCGGGTCCAGCGCCGCCAGCTCCGCCTGGAAGTCGACCGTCCAGCGGCCCGCCTGCTCCTGCGTGAGGCCGTAGCGCAGCCGCCACATGCGGCCCAGCATCGCCAGGCACCGCGTGAACTCGACGAGCCCCGTGTTCACGAACTGCGGCGGCACCGGCGCCCCGCCCGGCCCCGCCTCCACCGGCACCGCGACGATGTGCCCGGTCCCGTACTGCACGCACAGCGCCTTGCCGAAGTCGCTGCCCACGACGAGATACGTCCCCGCGTCCGGGGCCGCGGCGACGCCCCGCTCCCGCGCCAGCTCCGCCAGCGTCGGCACCGGACGTCCCGGCTGCGCCTGCGCCCAGAAGAACGGGCCCATGTCGAACGGCAGCCCCGCCGCCGTCAGCGACGCCGCGACGACCTCGGGAACCCCGGCACGCGCCACCGCCTGCGGCTCGAAGCGGAACACGCCCTGCGGCCCGAAGGCCCCGGCCAGTTCCCGCGCCACCTCGTCGAGCGGCACGGCGGGCGCCCGCGGCACCTGCGGCAGCGGCACCCGCACCGGCGCCGGACGCGCCGGGCCGTCCGCGACCTGGTGCAGCTCGCCCTGGTGCGCGAGCAACTGCGCCATCCCGCTCTGCCTGCTCGCGTGATCGGTCCCGTACGGCGCGATCGACGTGATCCGCGCCTGCGGGAACGTCTCCCTGATCATCCGCGCGCAGTACGCCCCGGGCAGCTCGCACGACTCCAGCTCCGTGTGGAGTTCGAGCACCTGCTGCGGCGGCACGTTCCTCGCCCGCAACTCGTGCAGGATCTGCCACTCCGGGTGCGGCAGCCCCGGCGCCGAACGCCGGATCACCTGCTGCTCGGACCCGTCGGGCGCCCGGAACCGCAGCACCGCCTGGTAACCGGGGCCGACCGTCGGCACCCCCGGGCGCGGAGAGCCGTAGCCCTGCGGCTGCGGCGGCTGCGGAGGCTGCGGAGGCTGCGGCGGCGCCACGGGGCCGGGCGGGGTCTGCGGTACGGGCGGCGCCTGCGGGGCGGGGACCGGGGGCGGCGGGGGCGTGCCCGGGCCCGGGGGGCGCGACAGGACCGTGGCCGCGTGCGCCACGCCCTCGGGCGGGGCGGTCGCGGGCGGCGGGGGCGGCGGCGCCGCCGGGGTCCCGCCGACAGGGCCGGGGGGCGGCGGCGCGAAGACAGTGGGGGCGTGGTGCACCCCGGCACCGGAGGCGCCCCGCCCCGCACCGTCCTGGCCCGCACCGTCCTGCCCCGTGCCGCCGGGGCCCGCGCCCGGACCCGCCGGGGCCGGACCGGGCGGCGGCACCGGGGCCCGGTCGGGGCGCCTCGGCGCCGCCTTGCTCGTCGCGGCCTCGCTCAGCTCCTCCGCGCCCGGAGCCGGACGCGGCGGCACATCCGGCGCCCCGAGCGCGTCCCTCGCCCCGGGGAAACCGGGGGGCGGCGGCACGGTCCCGTCCAGCAACCGCGTCCGCGCCTCCGACTCCGCGACCTCCCCGGCACCGGGACCGCCCGCCGCCTCCTCGTCGCCCTGCGCCGTGTCCACCGTGGCCGGGGGCACGACCAGTCGGCCCTGCGCCGCCCCCGTCGTGTCCGCCGCCTCCCACGTCCCCTCACCAGCGACCGGCTCGGCGGACCGCGCACCGCCCACGGTCGTACCGGAACCGCCCGCGGTCGCACCGGAACCGCTCGCGGCGGAAGCACCGGCCGTCGCGGCCTCGTCCTCCGTCGCCTCACCGCCCCGCGCGGCGTCCCCGCGCCCGCCCGGGATGCCCAACTGGTCCGCCGCCTCCTGCAACCACTCCGGCGGCGACAGCAGGAACGAGGTCTGGTTCAGGTCGATCCGCTCCGGCGGCTCGGGCGGCGCCTCCTCCTCCGCCACGGCCCCGTACTCCTCCTCGTACCGCCGGATCACCTCCGCCACCGGCAGATCCGGCCACAAGGTCACATCCCGGCCGTCCCGCGCGATCACCACGCGCTGCCCGCCCCCGTCCGAAGGCCCCGCCTCCGCACGGTCCTCCGCCCACACCACGAAACCGAGCCCGAACTCCCGCACCCGCACCTCACGATGCTGATAGCGCGGCACGTCCCCGTTGATCCAGCGCTCCCCGCGCTCCTGCGCCTGCGCGAACGTCACCACGTCACTCACTCCCCCACCGGGACCACACGCGCGAACCCACCGTCCACCATCAACTGCGCCACCGTCTCCAGCTCCGGCGGACTCCCCGCCAGCCGCGACAGGAACGCGTCGAAGTCCGCACCGCACGGCAGCAGCAACTCCCGCACCCGCGCCGCCACATCGAGCCCGTCCCGGTCCCGCGCGTCGTCGTACGGGCAGAACCACACCGAACCCGGCGCCTCACCCCGCACCTTGACCACCAGGAGCCCGCCCTGCACGAAGGCCACCCCCAGGTAGTCCTTCGTCACATGATCACGCAAGCACTTGTTGATGTACGCGAGATCGTTGACCGCCGCCTCCTCACGCACCGTGAAGAACGGCTGGTCCACCAGCAGCCCCAACTCCGCGTCCAGCGCCACCCCCACCGGCGCACACCCGCCGCCCGCCTTCAGGAACGAGCGGTACGCACCCGGCAACCGGTACCCCAAGTCCTCCTCCAGCGCCAGGACCTGCCGCTCCTCGACCGCGACCAGCTCACGCGGCAGCCCGAAGTGCGCCGGCCTCGTCTGCTGAAGAGGCCGCGTCCCCCGCCGCTCGTGCTCCACCCGCGCCGTCGCCAGCCCCCCGTGATGCCGCAGCAGCGCCTTCACCTCCACGGGCACGAGTTCGAGCCGCCGCGCGTCCGCCACGTGGTGCCACGTCCAGCCGTGCGGGGTCGCCACAGCGGGCAGCCCCTCCCACAACGCGTCGCCCGAGGCCGCCATCGCCGCGTTCGCCGACACGTAATCCGTCAGCCGCAGCTCGTCCACGCCGAAGCCCGTCGGCGGCTCCGCGATCTCCACAGCGGCCCGCGCGTACGGCGTGAACACCGGCCGCCCCCCGCCGTCCACCGCGACACCCGCCGGATACCGCGCCGCCCGCACCGGGTCCGGGAAGCGCACCGACTGCCCCGCGTACGCGGCGTTCGGCGGCGCGCTCCGCACCGGAGAACCCTGCGCGGGCGCCCCCTCACCGAGCCGACCTGTCGTCATGGCGGAAGCCCCCTGCACGCTCGCTGACACCAACACTGACACCAATGGACACCAACCGGACACCGCGCCGGAAGCAGTCGCCCCAGCCTATGCGGTGGGCCCCGAGGGGTCACAGGGCCAGCAGCCGCACAGGCGGGGACAAGCGGTGGCACGGGACGGCGACGGCGGGCAGCCGGGCCCGGGGCGGGCGGCGGCACGAGCCAAGGGCCGTCCGCGCCGGACCGTTCCCACGCCCGCCACGTGCGAAGCTGTAACCCCGGCAGGACACCCCCACCACCACCCGGAAGCGCACGTTTGGCAGGCTGACAGCGCTCTCCAGGGCCGGCCGGGCGCCACACGGTCCCCCCGGGAGAACAACACGGGGGAAGGTACGGAGGGGAAGGCACCGCCATGCACACCGCACAACCAGGCCCCGAGGCCACCGCGCCCACCGCCCCCGCGACGCCCGCGACCCCCAACCCCCGCGTCCCGCGCCCCTCCTCCCTCCTGCCGGCCCACGACCCCCGCGTCGACTGGAGCCACGACGGCAGCAAACCGCCCGCCCTGCGCCACCGCCGCGACGGCATCCTCCCCGCCGTCGCCGCCGCGCTCTCCGTACGCGGCACCACCCTCACCGGAACCGCCGCACGCGGCGACCAGCCCCCCGCCCTGCACCCCCTCGTCCAGGACTTCCTCGACACCCTCACCAGCGAGAGACGCGAACGCTTCACCGGACGCTGCGCCGAAGCCGTCCTCCTCTCCCGCCACCTCACCGAGGCCGACGCCGCCCGCACCGCCCGCTCCAAACGCGCGGCACGCCGCCCCATGACCCCCGGCGAAGCCCGCAAAGCACTCAAAGGCGCCAAACTCACCACCCGGCACATCCGCGAGGACGGCGACCCGCTCCACGGCGCCTTCGCCCCGCCCTGCCGCTCCTGCACCGCTCTCGCCGAACACTTCGGCGTCCGCGTCATCGACCCCACCCTCCAGGACTGAACCCGGACGGCGCATCCCATGAAGACCCCGCCCCACCCCCTCGAAGAACTCACCCGCCTCGAAGGACTCGACGCCCTCGGCGAAGTCCCCACCGGACGCTTCCCCGACGCCGTCGACTCCGCCCTGCGCACCGCCGGATGGACCCCCGGCCGCTGGGACATCGCCCAGGCCGAGATCTGGGCCGACACCCTGCGCGCCCACACCTCACCCGCCGGGCACGAACACCACGTCTCCCCCGCCGCCGTCGAAGCCTGGGCCGAATTCGGCGGCCTCAGCCCGCACCCCACCGCCAAGGGCCGCCACCTCGCCCCCGCCCGCCTCGACCTCGACCCCCTCCACGGCCTCCACCTCGCCCGCACCCTCGGCGACCTCGGCACCGCCCTCGGCACCCACCTGTGCCCCCTCGGCCTCGACACCACCACCCACGCCGCCCTCGCCATCGACGACGAAGGCCGCGTCTACGCCCTCGACCACACCGGCGACTGGTACCTCGGCGCCGACATCGACCAGGGCCTCACCACCCTCCTGACCGGCACCGCCCCGGAACGCCTCTGCGTGGAGGACCCGCCCAAGAGCTGAGCACCGGACACCCCGCGACCCGCACCGGCCCCCTGCCGCCTCTACTCCCCCACCGGCAGCACCGCCGACACGCGGAAGCCCCCCGCGTCCGTCGGCCCCGCCACGAAGACCCCGCCGAGCGCGAGCACCCGCTCCCGCATCCCCACGAGCCCGTTCCCCCCGCTCGGCAGCTTCGCGTCCACGCCACCCTCCGGCGGCGGGCCGTTCTCCACCTGCATCGCGATCTCCTCGGCCCGCCGCGCGAGCCGCACCCGCGTCGTCGCACCCGCCGCGTGCTTGTGCGCGTTCGTCAACGCCTCCTGCACCACCCGGTACGCCGTACGCTCCACCCGCGCCCCGTACCCCGAGCCCTCCCCCTCCACCGAGAACTCCACCACCATCCCGGCCGCCCGCGACTGCCCCACCAACTCCTCCAACTCCGCCAGCGAAGGCCCCTGCTCCTCCTCCACGAGCACCGCACGCGGCTCCGGCACGGGCACCACAGGCTCCGGCTCCGCCGCCCGCGCCACCGGCACCCCCGACGACGCCCGCATCACCCCGAGCATCTCGCGCAACTCCGTCAACGCCTGCCGCCCCATGTCCCCCACGAGCGCCGCGTTCCTCGCCGCCTTCTCCGGGTCCTTCAGCGCGACCGCCTGCAAAGCCGTCGAATGCACCACCATCAGACTCACCCGGTGCGCCACCACGTCGTGCATCTCGCGCGCGATCCGCCGCCGCTCCTCGCCCCGCGCCCACTCCGCACGCTCCTCCGCGCGCTCCGCGAGCAACTGAAGCTCCCGTTCGAGGGAATCCGCACGCTCCCGCAAGCTCTCCATGAGCCGGCGCCGCGCCCCCACGTAGAGACCGAGCAGCACGGGTGGCCCCGTCATCCCGAGCGCCATGAGCACCGCCATCGACGGCGTGAACCACGGCGTCATCGCCGAGCCGTTCTCGTCCACGTGCTGCCCCGTGCGCACCAGCGAGACGACGAGCGAGCCGAGCCCCGACATCGACGCGAGCACGGCCGTGATCCGGCGCGGCACCTCCGAGGCGGCGAGTGTGTAGAGGCCCACGAAGCCGAGGACCGTCCCCATCTCGGCGGGCGAGACCGCCAGTGCCACGAGCACCACGGCGACCGGCCACCGCCGCCGCAGGACGAGCACGGACCCGACCACGAGCCCCAGCACCACCCCGAGCAGCGCGCCGAGCCCCACCCGGTCGCTGAACACCGCCCCCTCGACGCCGCACTCCAGCGCCGAGATTCCCGCAAGGCCCACATCCAGCACGGCACTCCGCCGCCGCTGCCACCACCACGGCCCCCCGGCCGCCCGGTGCCCTTCCCCCGTCGTGGTCATGGCCCCCAGCGTACGGGCGATCCGTCCCGAATCCCGGGGGAGTGCGCCAGCCCACAGCACCCGGACCGCGCGCCCCGCACACCCCCACCCTTCACCCGATCAGGCGAAACACCCCCGAACCGTGCCGGAACCTGTGATTCCGCCATGAAGATCGTCCACATGGTCGCGGCACGCACAGACGCACGGAAAAAAGCACGAGAACTCCGCCTGAAGGGGTGGACCTATGACCGGATCGTGGAGGAGGTGGGGTGTTCGAAGAGTTCGGTCTCGCTCTGGGTGCGGGACCTGCCGAAGCCGGAACCGAACTTCACCTCGCAGGAACGCGCCCGCGAGGCCGCCCGCGCCCGCTGGGAGCCGGTGCTCGCAGAGCGCGAGGAGCACCGCAGGCGCGTGAAGGAGGAGGCGCGGTCGGAGATCGGACGGCTCAGCGACCGGGAGCTGTTCCTGGTGGGGGTGGGGCTGTACTGGGCGGAGGGAACGAAGGACAAGGCTTACGCCCGCCGGGAACGCCTCGTCTTCGTCAACAGCGACCCGGACATGATCGGCCTCTTCATGAAGTGGCTCGACCTGCTCGACGTCCCCCGCGCCCATCGCCGACTGTCCCTGCTGATCCACGAATCGGCCGATGTCGGGGGCGCCGAAGAGTTCTGGGCGGAGGTCACCGGCATCCCGCGCTCAGACTTCCTCAAAACCTCACTCAAGCGTCACAACCCGCTCACGGTTCGCAAGAACACCGGCGTCGCCTATCGCGGCTGCCTTGTCGTAAAAGTTGCCAAGAGCGCGGACTTGTACCGTCGCGTGGAGGGAGCTTGGTGCGGCATAGTAGGGGGCGCTCCAAGAAGGACTATCGAAATGTCCGCTTAGCCCTTCTTGCCATCCCCTGTGGTGTAATTGGCAACACGCCTGATTTTGGTTCTGGTGTTCCAGGTTCGAGTCCTGGCAGGGGAGCAAGCTCCAGGAACCTCCCCCGAACCACCCCACAAGGCTCTGATCCCCCCGGTCAGGGCCTTTCCCGCGTTCTCCCCCACACCCCCCGGTATTGTTCGCGTGTCATCCGCACCGAAGCCGAAGGGCCCGCTCGTGAGTGCCACCAACCGCCCGGCAGCCGTCGTCGTCCTCGCAGCGGGTGAGGGCACCCGCATGAAGTCCGCCACGCCCAAGGTCCTGCACCGCCTCGCCGGCCGCACCCTCGTCGGCCATGTGCTCCAGGCCGCGAGCGAGCTGGAGCCCAAGGAGGTCGTGGTCGTCGTCGGGCACGGCCGCGAGCAGGTCACCGCGCACCTCGCCGAGAGCGGCACGGCGGTCCGCACCGCCGTGCAGGAGGAGCAGCGCGGCACGGGCCACGCCGTCCGCACCGCGCTCGCCGAACTCGGCGGCACCGTCGAGGGCACGGTCGTCGTGCTGTGCGGCGACACCCCGCTCCTCACCGGCACGACGCTCGACGCCCTGTGCCGTACGCACTCCGCCGACGGCAACGCCGTCACCGTCCTCACCGCCGAGGTGCCCGACGCGAGCGGTTACGGGCGCATCGTGCGGGACGGCTCGGGCGCCGTGACGGCGATCGTGGAGCACAAGGACGCGGGCCCGGAGGAGCTGGCGATCCGCGAGATCAACTCGGGTGTCTTCGCCTTCGACGGCCGACTGCTCGCCGAGGCGCTGGGGCAGGTCCGCACGGACAACGCGCAGGGCGAGGAGTACCTGACCGATGTCCTGGGCATCCTGCGCGGGGCGGGCCACCGCGTCGGGGCGGCGCTCGCGGGCGATCACCGGGAGATCGCGGGGATCAACAACCGGGTGCAGCTCGCGCAGGCGGGCCGGGTCCTGAACGAGCGGCTGCTGGAGGCCGCGATGCTGGGGGGCGTGACGGTGATCGACCCGGCGAGCGTCTTCGTGGACGCGACGGTCGGCTTCGGGCGGGACGTGGTCCTGCACCCGGGTACGCAGTTGCTCGGTGCGACGCGGGTCGAGGACGGTGCCGAGGTGGGGCCGAACTCGCGGCTGACGGACACGGTCGTGGGCGCGGGCGCGCGAGTGGACAACACGGTGGCGGTCGGGGCGGAGATCGGGGCCGAGGCGAGCGTGGGCCCGTTCGCGTACCTGCGGCCGGGGACGCGTCTGGGGACGGGCGCGAAGGCGGGTACGTACGTGGAGATGAAGAACGCGACCGTGGGTGCGGGTACGAAGGTGCCGCACCTGTCGTACGTGGGGGACGCGACGATCGGCGAGCACACGAACATCGGGGCCGCGAGCGTGTTCGTGAACTACGACGGCGTGAACAAGCACCACACGACGATCGGCTCTCACTGCCGTACGGGCTCGGACAATATGTTTGTGGCACCGGTCACGATCGGGGACGGTGTGTACACGGCGGCGGGCTCGGTGATCACGAAGGACGTGCCGGCGGGTGCGCTCGCCGTGGCCCGTGGCCAGCAAAGGAATATCGAGGGCTGGGTGGCCCGTAAGCGTCCCGGGAGCGCGGCGGCGAAGGCCGCCGAGGACTCTTCCCGGGGTTCGGAAGGCGAAAGCTGACCGAAAACAGGTGCGTCCTTCACGGCGTACCGTGATAGGCGCACGCGATTCGGCTGGCTCGTTGGTTCTGGGTGTCGTGATGGGGTCCGGGATGCCCGACGGGTGCAGCAGCGAAAGAACTCGTCCGAGGAGACAAGTGCTGTGACCGGAATCAAGACGACCGGCGAGAAGAAGCTCATGTTCTTCTCCGGCCGCGCCCACCCGGAGCTGGCGGAGGAAGTGGCGCACCAGCTCGGTGTCGGCATAGTTCCGACCAAGGCCTTCGATTTCGCCAACGGCGAGATCTACGTGCGGTTCCGTGAGTCCGCGCGCGGTGCGGACTGCTTCGTGATCCAGAGCCACACGGCTCCGATCAACAAGTGGATCATGGAGCAGCTCATCATGGTGGACGCGCTGAAGCGGGCTTCCGCGCGTTCCATCACGGTGATCGTGCCGTTCTACGGTTACGCGCGGCAGGACAAGAAGCATCGCGGGCGTGAACCGATCTCGGCGCGTCTGATGGCGGATCTGCTGAAGACGGCGGGCGCGACGCGGATTCTCACCGTGGACCTGCACACGGACCAGATCCAGGGCTTCTTCGACGGGCCGGTGGACCACCTGTTCGCGCTGCCGATCCTGGCGGACTACGTGGGTGCGAAGGTGGACCGCTCGAAGCTGACGATCGTGTCGCCGGACGCGGGCCGGGTGCGGGTCGCGGACCGCTGGTGCGACCGTCTGGGGGCGCCGCTGGCGATCGTGCACAAGCGGCGCGACAAGGACGTCGCGAATCAGGTGACGGTGCACGAGGTCGTCGGTGATGTGAAGGGCCGCGTGTGTGTCCTGGTGGACGACATGATCGACACGGGCGGGACGATCTGCGCGGCGGCGGACGCGCTCTACGCGCACGGCGCGGCGGACGTCATCGTGACGGCGACGCACGGGGTGCTCTCGGGTCCGGCGGCGGACCGGCTGAAGAACTCGAAGGTGAGTGAGTTCGTGCTGACGAACACGCTGCCGACGCCGGGTGAGCTGGAGCTGGACAAGATCACGGTGCTGTCGATCGCGCCGACGATCGCGCGTGCGGTGCGTGAGGTCTTCGAGGACGGTTCGGTGACGAGCCTGTTCGAGGAGGAGCCGGTGGGCTGAGGCCCGCCGGTGGTGGTGCGGGCGTCGGGGCGGGAGTTGCAGGAACGGTTCTGCATGGGCCACCGCGCGGTGGCCCGCCGCCGCTGACCGCTCGCTGGTGATCGATTTCTGGGGCGGCCTCCCCGCCGGGTAGACTCGCGAGAGTTGCTCGGCGAGGGAGGCCGCTCCGTCCGTTGGTGGACGTGGTCCGGCGCTCCGTTATCGACGCGCTCTTCGTAGCAGGCCGTTCGTGGCCGGGTGACCACCCCTGTGAACCGTCTGTTGAGGAGAAGAGCCATGGCCGAGGTCAAGCTCGCCGTTGAGACCCGTACCGAGTTCGGCAAGGGTGCGGCCCGCCGCATCCGCCGCGAGAGCAAGGTTCCCGCCGTCGTCTACGGCCACGGCGCCGAGCCCGTCCACGTGACCGTCCCGGGTCACGAGCTGATGATGGCCCTGAAGACCTCGAACGTGCTGCTCGCCATCGAGCTGAACGGCAAGAACGAGCTGGTCATCCCGAAGGCCGTCCAGCGCGACCCGCTGAAGGGCTTCCTGGAGCACGTCGACCTCCTCCTCGTCAAGCGCGGCGAGAAGGTCCAGGTCGACATCCCGGTGCTCGCCGAGGGTGACCTGGCCCCGGGCCAGTTCCTCCTGGAGTACGTCCTCAACTCGCTCCCCGTCGAGGCCGAGGCGACCCACATCCCCGAGCAGCTGACCGTCTCGGTCGCCGGTCTTGAGGCGGGTGCCTCGATCGAGGCGAAGGACATCAAGCTCCCCAGCGGTGTCTCGCTCGCCGTCGAGCCCGACGCGGTCGTCATCCAGGTCCTGGCCGCGCAGGCCGAGGAGGCCCCGGCCGAGGGTGCCGCCGAGGAGGGCGCTTCCGAGGAGGGCTGAGCCCTCGCGGGGGCCCGAGGGCTCTCACGGATCGTTGTGGCGGGGGGGGGCGTCCGGTGGGGGCGCCACCCCGCCGTCGTACGTACGAACAGCGGTGGAGGACGCAATGGCAGCGGACGAGAACGCGCCGTGGCTGGTGGCGGGGCTCGGCAATCCGGGCCCCGAGTACGCGGGCAACCGGCACAACGTGGGGTTCATGGTCGCCGATCTCCTCGCGGCGCGGGTGGGCGGGCGCTTCAAGCGCGCGGCGCGGGCGCAGGCGCAGGTGGTGGAGGGGCGGCTCGGGGTGCCGGGGGTGTCGAGTACGCGGGTGGTGATCGCGAAGCCGCTCTCGTACATGAATCTCTCGGGCGGTCCGGTGACGGCGTTGCGCGATTTCTACAAGGTGCCGCTGGAGCGGGTCGTGGCGGTGCACGACGAGCTGGACATCGACTACGGGGTGTTGCGGCTGAAGCTCGGGGGCGGGGACAACGGGCACAACGGGCTGAAGTCGATGACGAAGGCGATGGGTCCCGCCTACCACCGGGTGCGGTTCGGGATCGGCCGGCCACCGGGGCGGATGCAGGTCGCGGATTTCGTGCTGAAGGACTTCTCCTCGGCCGAGCGCAAGGAGCTGGACTACTTCGTGGACCGCGCGGCGGACGCGGTGGAGGCGCTGGTGACGCAGGGCCTGGAGCGGGCGCAGGGCTCGTACCACTCCTGAGCGGCTGTCGCGTCCCGCGGGCCCGGCGCGGTACGGGCCGCTCCCGGGGGTCCGGTGCCGCTCCCGCCGGTCCGGCGCGGTACGGGGCCGGCCCCGGTGACGTGGTGTCGCCGGGGCCGGTTGCGTGTGCGGGCGGGTGCGGGCCCGTGCCCGTGGGTCCGCTCAGCCGGTGTTCTTGAGCCCTGCCGCCACGCCGTTGACGGTGAGGAGGAGGGCGCGGGCGAGGAGCGGGTCGGGTTCCTCGCCGGCCTCGGCGGCGGCGCGCTGGCGGGCGAGAAGGGTGACCTGGAGGTAGGAGATCGGGTCGAGGTAGGCGTCGCGGATGTTGAACGTCTGCTGGAGGGGCTTGTTGGAGTCGAGGAGCTGTTCGCCGCCGGTGATCTTGAGGACTTCGGCGACGGTGAGGTCGTGCTCGGCCTTGATGAGGTCGAAGATGTGCTTCAGCTCGTCGGGGACGAGGGTGTCGACGTAGTGCTGGGCGATCCGCAGGTCCGTCTTGGCGAGGGTCATCTCGACGTTGGAGAGGAAGTTGCGGAAGAAGTGCCAGTGCTCGTGCATCTCGTCGAGCACGCCGTCGAGCCCGGCTTCGCGCAGGGCCTTGAGGCCGGAGCCGACGCCGTACCAGCCGGGGACGATCTGCCGGGACTGCGTCCAGCCGAAGACCCAGGGGATGGCGCGCAGTCCGTCGAGGCCGCCGCTGGAGTCGGGGCGGCGCGAGGGGCGGGAGCCGAGGTGGAGGTCGCCGAGCTGGTCGACGGGGGTCGAGGCGAGGAAGTAGGCGGAGAGGTCGGGGTCGGAGACGAGGTCGCGGTAGGCGGTGTGGGCGGCCTCGGAGACGAGGTCCATGGCCGCGTCCCAGCGGGCGAGTGCCTCGTCGGACTGGCGCGGCGCGGTGTGCAGGGCGCTGGCCTGGAGGGTGGCCGCGACGGTGAGTTCGAGGTTCTCGCGGGCGAGTGAGGGGACGAGGTACTTGTCGGAGATGACCTCGCCCTGCTCGGTGACCTTGATCTCGCCTTCGAGGGTGCCCCAGGGCTGGGCGAGGATCGCGTCGTGGCTGGGGCCGCCGCCGCGGCCGACGGTGCCGCCGCGGCCGTGGAAGAGGCGCAGGCGTACGCCGTGGCGGTGGGCGACGTCGCGCAGGCGGCGCTGGGCGCGGTGGATCTCCCACTGGGAGGTGGTGATGCCGCCGAACTTGGAGGAGTCCGAGTAGCCGAGCATGACCTCCTGGACGTCGCCGCGGAGCGAGACGAGGCGGCGGTAGGAGGGGTCGGAGAGCATGTCGTCGAGGATGGTGTCGGCGGCGCGCAGCTCGTCGGTGGTCTCCAGGAGCGGGACGATGCCGATCTTGGCCCAGCCGGAGTGGAGGTCCATGAGTCCGGCCTCGCGGGCGAGGACGGCGGCGGCGAAGACGTCGTCGGCGCCCTGGCACATGGAGATGATGTAGGACTCGATGACCTCGGGGCCGAAGACGTCGAGGGCGCGGTGGATGGTGTGGAAGACGCCGAGGGTCTTCTCGCCGGCCGCGTCGAGGGGCGCGGGGGTGGGGGCGAGGGGGCGGCGCGAGCGGAGTTCCTTGGCGAGGAGCTTGGCGCGGTACTCGCGGGGCATGTCGGCGTAGCGCCAGGATTCCTCGCCGAGGCGGTCGAAGAGCTGGCCGAGGGTGTGGTGGTGGGCGTCGGCGTGTTCGCGGACGTCCATGGTGGCGAGCTGGAGGCCGAAGGCGGCGAGGGTGCGGATGATGCGGCTGAGGCGGCCGTCGGCGAAGAGGCCGCCGCGGTGGGCGCGCAGGGAGTCCTGGACGAGGGCGAGGTCGGTGAGGAGTTCGCTCGTGCCGAGGTAGTCGCGGCCCGGCTCGTGGGGGGTGCCCTTGGCGAGGCGGTTCTTGGTGTTCTCCAGCTTCTGGCGCACGCAGGTGACCTTGAGCCGGTAGGGCTCCTCGGCGTTGAGGCGCTTGTAGCGGGGGCTGATCTCGGGCAGGTGCGCGAGGTCGTTCTCCAGGGAGGCGGTGAGTTCCTCGGTGGCGCCGGTGTAGCGGATGGAGTTGGAGAGGAGTCCGCGCAGGTAGTCGATCTGTTCGAGGGCGTCGTTTATGCCGTGCTCGTGCTGGAGGATCAGGACGTCCCAGGTGACCTGCGGGGTGACGTTGGGGTTGCCGTCGCGGTCGCCGCCGATCCAGGTGCCGAAGGTGAGGGGGCGGGTGTCGTCGGGGATCTTGACGCCGATGCGTTCGAGTTCGGCGCTGAGGTCCTCCAGGACGTCTCCGACGGCGTCGGCGTGGAGTTCGTCGAGGTAGTAGATGGCGTTGCGGGCCTCGTCGGCGGGTTCGGGGCGGACGACGCGGAGTTCGTCGGTCTGCCACACGAGGTCGATGTTCTCGGCGAGGCGGGTGTCGACGCGGCGGCGGTCGGCGCTGTTCGCGGGGGTGTCGAGGAGTTCGGCGACGCGGCGGAGCTTGTTGAGGACGCTGCGGCGGGCGGCCTCGGTGGGGTGCGCGGTGAAGACGGGACGGACGTTGAGGTGGGCGACCGTTTCGCGCAGGTGTTCGGGGTCGGCGTCCTTGAGGCGGTCGGCGGTACGGGCGAGGAGGCTGCCCTCCTCGGCGCGCCGTTCGCGCAGTTCGCGTCCGCGGTGGACCTGCTCGGCGATGTTCGCGAGGTGGAAGTACGTGGAGAAGGCGCGCACGAGCTGCGCCGCGGTCTCCAGTTCGGTTTCCCCGAGCAGGCGCGCCGCGGCTTCGCCGTCGCTGCGCGTGAGGTGGCGCACGCGTTCGACGAGTTCGAGGAGTTCGGGGCCCTCCTGGCGGACGAGGGTCTCGCCCAGGAGATCGCCGAGCCTGCGGATGTCGGCGCGCAGTTCCGGTGCGGCGGCCGGGGCGGGAAGACGGTGTTCGTCGGCACTGCTCACAGGTGCGGCTCCTTGCAGTGTGGTGGCTGAACAGGAGGGAACCCGGGCGGTGGGGCCCGGGCGGGTTTCCGAGCGGACCGCGCTGTCCGACCGTCCCCACAATAAGTGGCGCCTGGGCAGCACAGGCGTTCGGCCTCTTGCCGGAGCGCAGCGCGCTGCCATACTTACGTCACCGTAGGTTACGTATCCGTAGGTGCGGAGCTGTGCGTGGCCGCGCCGTGGCGTGGTGCCGCGAGTCTGCCGTCGCTCGGGCGTATCTACGTGTACGGGTCTACGGAACGGGACCTTCCCGGCCGCACGGCTTCCCACACGCACGACCTCGTCACACGGTTCACTCCGCGGGTAGACGGGGAGCAGGGGCCGCGCACCGGCTCCCGGCCCGCGGCCTTCGGGACACACAATCCTCGACACACGCAAGGGGCTCATATGACCTCGACCGCATCACCCGCCGAGGCGGGAACGGAAGAGAAGCAACCGGGCGGCGCTCCGGTGGCGACGATGGGGGGTGACCGCAAGGGTTCGGTGGAGCAGTTCGCGCTGCTGGCCTTCATCGTGGTGCCCTTCGTGGCGGTGGTCGCGGCGGTGCCGCTGGCCTGGGGCTGGGGACTGAGCTGGCTCGACGTGGGCCTCATGGTCTTCTTCTACTTCCTGGGCTGCCACGGGATCACGATCGGCTTCCACCGCTACTTCACGCACGGTTCGTTCAAGGCGAAGCGGTGGGTGCGGGTGGCGCTGGCGATCGCGGGGTCCATGGCGGTGGAGGGACCTGTGGTGCGCTGGGTGGCGGATCACCGCAAGCACCACAAGTTCTCCGACGCGGAGGGGGACCCGCACTCGCCGTGGCGGTACGGGGAGACACTGCCGGCCCTGATGAAGGGGCTCTGGTGGGCGCACCTGGGGTGGATGTTCGACGAGGAGCAGACGCCGCAGCACAAGTACGCGCCCGATCTGGTGAAGGACCCGGCGATCCGTCGCGTCTCGCGGCAGTTCGCGCTGTGGACGCTCGTGTCGCTGCTGACGCCGCCGCTGGTCGGGGGGCTGGTGACGTGGTCGTGGTGGGGCGCGTTCACGGCCTTCTTCTGGGGATCCCTCGTCCGGGTCGCGCTGCTGCACCACGTGACGTGGTCGATCAACTCGATCTGCCACGCGGTGGGCAAGCGGCCCTTCCGTTCGCGGGACCGTTCGGGGAACGTGTGGTGGCTGGCGGTGCTCTCCTGCGGTGAGTCGTGGCACAACCTGCACCACGCGGACCCGACATCCGCGCGGCACGGCGTCGAGCGGGGGCAGATCGACTCCTCGGCGCGCATCATCCGCTGGATGGAGCTGGCGGGCTGGGTGCACGACGTGCGCTGGCCCTCCGCGGAGCGCATTCGCTCCCGCCGCAGGGACAAGGCGGCCGAACCGGCATGATGGCACCGTGGCGACGGATGCGGTCTCAGGTGGTTCAGGTGTTCCCGGCAACAGTGGCTCCGGCAGGGGCGTCTCCGGTACGAGCGCGGAGAAGTCCCGGCGGACGCGCCGTACCCGGATGACGGGTGCGCAGCGCAGGGAACAGCTGCTCGACATCGGGCGCACGCTGTTCGCCGCGAAGGGGTTCGAGGGAACGTCGGTGGAGGAGATCGCGGCGAAGGCCGGGGTCTCCAAGCCGGTGGTCTACGAGCACTTCGGTGGCAAGGAGGGGCTGTACGCGGTCGTGGTGGACCGCGAGATGCGGCAGCTCCTGGACATGGTGACGGGTGCCCTGACGGCGGGGCACCCCAGGGAGCTGCTGGAGCAGGCGGCCTTCGCGCTCCTGGACTACATCGAGACGGACACGGACGGCTTCCGCATCCTGGTCCGTGACTCCCCGGTGGCCCAGTCGACGGGCACTTTCGCCTCGCTGATCAGCGATATCGCGACACAGGTCGAGGACATCCTGGGCAGCGAGTTCAAGAGCCGCGGTTTCGACCAGAAGCTCGCGCCGCTGTACGCGCAGGCACTGGTGGGGATGGTCGCGCTGACGGGCCAGTGGTGGCTGGACGCCCGCAAGCCGAAGAAGGCGGAGGTCGCCGCCCACCTGGTGAACCTGGCCTGGCACGGACTGGACGGCCTGGAACAGAAGCCGAGGCTGATAGGGCATCGGCGGCAGTGAGGGTCTTCGGGGGGGCGCCGGGGGCCGGGGGGCGCCGGGAGGCCGGGGAGCCTTGGCCCTGGGGCCTGGGGCCTGGGGCTGGGGCGCGCGGGGCCTGGGCGCGGGGCCCCGGGCCTTGGGGCCTGGGGCCGGGTGCATTGGACCGAGTGCCTGGAGGCTGAGGGCTTGGGGCGTCAGCTTCAGGGTGTTGATCACTCTTTGTGCTGACGCGCGGGCAAAGCGCCCGTTACGGTGATCCCAGAGCTCAAGACTCGCGTCCATGGGAGGAACGATGACCGCCGATTCCCCGCAGGACGCTGGTTACCGCTGGCCGGTGCCGCCCCCGGGTGGGTGGACCGTGGAGGACCTTTTCACGCTGCCTGATCTCCCGCCGCACACCGAGTTGCTCGACGGGAGCCTGATCTTCGTGAGTCCGCAGCGAGACACCCACTCCGTGATGATCGACCTGTTGGTCGCGGGACTGCGCGACTCGACACCCCGGCGGTTTCGGGTACGCCGGGAAATGACCGTGATCCTGGACGGGGCCAACGGGCCCGAGCCGGACGTGACGGTAGTGCGTGCCGACGCCGTCTCCCGGGAGAAGACGCGGTACGCGGCCACGGATGTCGTACTGGCGGTGGAAGTGATCTCCCCCGAGTCGCGACTCCGCGATGAACAGTACAAACCCCGCAAGTACGCCGCCTCGGGCATTCCGCACTTCTGGCTCGTCGAGATGCCTCCGGACGACACCCACCCCGTGGTGCGCACGTACGAGCTGGATCCCGTGACAGGGGCGTACGCGCTGACCGGCATCCATCACAAACGTCTCCAGGTCTCGGCTCCGTTCGACATCGATCTCGACATCACCTGGGACGCCGTGGACTCCCTGTGACCGGCTCAGGGAATCCACCTGTTGCCCGAAGGGGCTCGCGCGGAGAAGCGGCCCCGGCCGGGGAGACGTCGTCCCGGGTGAGGGGAACCCCCGGTCCGTGGGGCGGATGGCGGAGGTGTCGATGGCGGTGCCGTGAAGGCCGGGCCTTGCGGGGGGCGGAGCGGAAGCCGGTCTCGTCCCCCTCCCCCCGTCAGCCGGCGTGGGCGACGGCGAAGAGGCGGCGGAAGGGGAAGACGGTGCCGTGCGGCCCCGCCGGGTAGGCGGTGCGGAGGGCGTCGCGGTAGGTGGTGAGGAAGTCGGCGCGGGCCTCGGGGTGGTGGGCGAGGGCGTCGAGGACGGGGCGCAGCCCTGTGCCCTTGACCCAGTCGAGTATGGGGTCCTCGCCGGTGAGGAGGTGGAGGTAGGTGGTCTCCCAGACATCGGCGGCGAGACCGAGCGCGGTGAGCCGGGCAAGGTAGTCGGTGGGCCCGGCGACGGGGTCCTCGTGGCGCAGGACGCCGTCGAGGAGCGGGCGGAAGCGGGGCAGCGCGGCGGTCTCGCGCATGAGGACGTGGCTCGAGGCGCCGAAGTTCCCGGGGACCTGGAAGGCGAGGGTGCCGCCGGGGTGCAGGGCCTCGGCCCAGGCGGGGAGCAGGTCGAGGTGGCCGGGGACCCACTGCAGGGCGGCGTTGGAGACGATGAGGTCGTAGCCGCGGTCGGGGCGCCAGTCCTCAAGGTCCGCCTCGGCGAAGTCGAGGGAGCCGCCGCCGTCGAGGGGCCCGGCGTGCTCGGCACGGGCCCGGTCCAGCATGGCGGCCGAGTTGTCGAGCCCGGTGATGTGGGCGGCGGGCCAGCGGGCGGCGAGCAGCGCGGTGACGTTCCCGGCACCGCAGCCGAGGTCCACGACGCGGGGCCGCTCGGTGGCCGGGTCGGGCACGCGGGCGAGCAGTTCGGCGAAGGGCCGGGTGCGGTGGCCGGCGTGGCGCAGGTACTGGGCGGGGTCCCAGCTGGGGGCGAGGGGCATGACGTACTCCTGAGGCGGGCTGGTCAGACGGCCGGGACGGCGAGCGCTTCGATCTCCACGCGGAAGGCCGGGTGCACGAGGGCGGCGACCTGGACGAGGCTGGAGGCGGGCGGCCGGGCGGGGTCCTGGTGCTCGTCGCGGACCGCGCGCAGGACGGGCAGGTCGCGGGCGAGGTCGGTGAGGAAGAAGGTGTACTTGACGACGTGCGCGAGGTCGGAGCCGGCCGCTTCGAGTGCGGTGGCGAGGTTCGCGTAGACCTGCCGGACCTGCGCCTCGGTGTCGTTCTCGCCCACGAGGGCACCCTCGGCGTCGAGGGGGACCTGACCGGAGACCACGACGAGGGGCCCCGGGACGGCGACGGCGTGGCTGTAGCCGTTGACGGGCGGGGGGCCCGGGGGACGGACGTGGTGGTGCGGCACGGCGGGGCCTCCTCGGCGGCGGATCGTGTGCTGTCATCATGGAGCCGGGTTATCTCGACGTCAAGAGACTTCATGTCGAGCGACCCTCTACACTGAGCGCATGGAGGACGAGGTCGACCGGCTGGTCGCGGCCTGGCGCCGGGAGCGCCCGGACCTCGACGTGGAGCCGCTGGAGGTGCTCAGCCGCGTCAGCAGGCTGGCGCGTCATCTGGACCGGGCCCGCAGGCTCGCCTTCGCGGAGCTGCACCTGGAGACGTGGGAGTTCGACGTGCTCACGGCTCTGCGGCGCGCCGGGCAGCCGTACCAGCTCTCACCGGGCCAGTTGCTCACGCAGACGCTCGTCACCTCGGGCACGATGACGAACCGTATCGACCGCCTCGCGAAGAAGAACCTCGTCGAACGCCTCCCGGACCCGAACGACCGCCGCGGCGTCCTGGTCCGCCTCACGCCTTCGGGCCGCGAGGTCGCCGACGCCGCCCTCGCGGGGCTCCTCGTCCAGGAACGCGCCCTCCTGTCCGAACTGAGCGGCGCCCAGCGCCAGGACCTGGCGAACCTCCTCCGCCAGCTCACGGCCCCGTTCGACAACACGCCGAACTGATGGGGCTCCGGGGGTGGGGGCCGGGGGGTCCGGGCGTGGCATCGGCGGTGGCGGTGGTGGGCTGTGGGCGGCGAGCGTGGCGGCCCCAGCCACAGCGGGCGGCGAGTGGCGCGCGGAGACTGTGGCGGGCGGAGCCGGTAGCGGGCGGCCACGTGGGGCGGAGGTCGGGGCGGGCGGCCGGGCGTGGGGCGTGGCGCGGGACTCGTTGCCGGGGGCCGGCTCCTGGCCGGGAAACCCAGAAAACCTCTCACTCGGAAGGGTGAGAGGTTTTCTGGGTTTCGCGGAGTTATCCACAGATTCGCGGTTCTGGTCGGGAGGGGCGGGGGCGGGGCGGAAGAATTGATGGCAGCGGGTGGCCCACCTCCCCTTTGGGAGGGCGGGGTCTGTCGCGTTGCGGCAGGGGTTGGGGGCCCGTCCGTTGAGGCAGGGGTTGGCGGCCCCTCCGTTGCGGCAGGAGTTGGCGGCCCGTCCGTTGCCGCAGAGGTTGGGGCCCCTCCGTTGCCCCAGGGCAGTCCTCCGCCCACCCCCAGAGCA
>NZ_JOGO01000003.1 GCF_000719475.1 Streptomyces sp. NRRL F-5630
GGTCGCGCTTGGGGGGCCGGGTACGCCGGTGGTGCCGGGTGCCCGTGCCGGTCGTGAGGGGCGGCGGGCTGCGGGGGCTGGGCGGGCCGAGGGGGCTGGGAAGGGGGTGTCGGCTGAGCGGGCGGTGTCGGCTGGGCCTGCTGGTCGGGTGGCGCGGGCCGCGCCTGCTGTGGGTGCTGCTCGCGCGGTGCGGGCCGCGCCGACTGCCCGTGCTGACCGGGCTGTTCGTGCTGCTCCGGTTGTGCGTGCGGCCCCGACTGCGCGTGCTGTTCCGGCCGTTGGTGCCCCTGCTGTTCCTCCGTGCCGTTCCGCTCGTCCGGTTCCGGGGCTTCGGGGCGCGGTCGCTCCGGGGTGAGGCCGGGGAGTGGCCGGGTGGCGGAGTCCTCCAGGTCCGGGCCGCGATCGTGCTCGACGGGCGGGGTGGGCGGCGCGACGGGCGCCGGGGGAACGGGGGATGCCGAGGCGGGGCGCGGGGCCGGTACGGAGCGGACGGGTGCCGCCGCCTCCGCTGCGGCCCCCTCCGCCGTACCCTGCCGCGCGTCCTGGTGCCCCGCGCCGGGGACACCCGTACCTCCGCCGCCGGGACGGCCCGCGTGTGCCTCGCCCGCGTTCCCCGGCCCGCCCGCCGACGCGGCGGCGAGGACCACCTCGCCCGTGTCCGAGCCCGAGGGCCACGTGACCCGCGCGAGCCCGCAGAGGCCCGTCTCCTCCGCGTACGGCAGCCGCAGCACGCCGTCCCGCGTCCACAGGCCGCCGCCCGCGAGCCAGCCGCGCGGCGCGGGGAGCTGGTGCAGGCGGCGGCCCACGGGGCGCCACACGCCGATCCAGCTACCGCCCACCGGGCCGTCCACGCGGAAGGCGACCGCGCTGTGCTCGGGCAGCAGGCCCTGGCCCGGCTGCACGGCGAAGGGTGTGAGCCCCGCTTCCGACAGGGCCAGGCACTCGGGGAAGCGCACGGGCAGCGCGCTGCCGAGCACTCCCCAGCCGAGCCGGTCCTGCCCCGGCGCGTTCGAGCGGATGAGGAGCAGTCCGCTGTCCACGTCGGCGCTCAGCAGCCGGTCGTCGCTGCCCTCGGCGATCTGGAGCAACGGGGAGACCTCGCCCGCGCGTTCGAGGTCGACGGCGACCGCCTTCGTCACCCCGTCCTCGCCCGTGCGGTCCACCGCGAGCATCCGCGCCTCGCGGTCCAGCCACACGCCGCCCGTGCAGCGCCCCGGGATCTCCGCGAGGTGCTCGGGCCCGAAGGCGCCGCCCGCGACGAGCCACACGGCCGTCGAGTGCAGGCCCGGAGCGAGCGCGTACACGTGCCCGGGCACAGGGCTCGGCGGGAGCAGCCGCAGGGGGCCGGGCGATCCGTCGGCGCGTACGTGCTCGACGGCGCCGAGCGGAAGCTCCCCCGTGTCGGGCCCGGTCGGGTAGAGCAGGGAGAAGTAGTGCATGGGCCCTTCGGGCCGGTGCACGAGGACCCGGCCGTCCGGCAGGGGCTGGGCCTCCGTGCCCGGGGGCTCGGGGCGGGCCACGGGCAGCGGCACGGCGAAGGGCTCCGGCCCGCCGAGCGTCCACCGCTCCACGTGCGGCCCCGCCGTTCCGCCCTCGCCGGGCCCGCCGGGCGCCACGATCCTGGCGGCGTACGAACCGTCCGCCGCCACCACGAATCCGGGACCCTCATCCTGCGGTCGCGCGGTCTCACTGACCGTCATCGCTGCGTCACCTCCGGCGACGAAGCTAGTTTTCAGGCGCCCCCACGGCAGCCCAGGACCACCGACTTCACCCCAACGGGTGGCGAACCGGCGAATCGCCTGACATCCGGGACACCTTGTGCTCGGCACAGGGACTCCGGGGCGCTCCCCGTACCGCCCCGAAGGCACCCCGCCCGCTCCCGGTAACCTTGCCCCCGTGCCCCGTCTCTCCGAAGTCACCGCCGCTCTCGACGCCCTCTGGCCTCCGCACCGCGCCGAGTCGTGGGACGCGGTCGGCACCGTCGTCGGTGATCCCGGGGCCCGGGTGAGCCGCGTGCTCTTCGCCGTGGACCCCGTCCACGAGATCGCCGAGGAGGCGATCCGCCTCGGCGCCGACCTCCTCGTCACGCACCACCCCCTCTACCTGCGCGGCACCACGACCGTCTCGGCGGCGACCTTCAAGGGCCGCGTCGTGCACGACCTCATCAAGCACGACATCGCCCTGCACGTCGCGCACACCAACGCCGACAGCGCCGACCCCGGCGTCAGCGACGCCCTCGCGGGCGCGCTCGGCCTGCGCGTCCTCGGCCCGCTCGCCCCCGACACGAGCGACCCCGAGGGCCGCCGCGGCCTCGGCCGCGTCTGCGAGCCCACCCGTGCGCTGACCCTCGGCGCCCTCGCCGAAGCCGCCGCCCGCGCCCTGCCGGCGACCGCGCAGGGCATCCGCCTGGCGGGCGACCCGGAGGCGCCGGTCCGCAAGGTCGTCGTGAGCGGCGGCGCGGGCGACAGCCTCTTCGACGCCGTACGGGCCACGGGCGCCGACGCCTTCCTCACCGCCGACCTGCGCCACCACCCGGCCTCCGAGGCCACCGAGCACAGCCCGCTCGGCCTCATCGACGCCGCACACTGGGCCACCGAGTGGCCCTGGTGCGAGCAGGCCGCCGCACAGCTCGACGAGATCTCCGACCGCCACGGCTGGGAGCTGCGGGTGCACGTCTCGAAGACGGTCACCGACCCCTGGTCCGCACACTTCGATTCCACAGGAGCCCCCAACTGAACGCCGCACCCGCAGACCAGGTCCGCCTGCTCGACCTCCAGGCCCTCGACACCCGCCTCGGCCAGCTCGCGCACCGCAAGGAGTCGCTGCCCGAGCACGCCGAACTGGCCGGGCTCGGCAAGGACGCCACCGGACTGCGCGACCTCCTCGTCGCGGCCCGTACCGAGGAGGGCGACACCGCCCGCGAGCAGACCAAGGCCGAGCAGGACGTCGACCAGGTCCGCACCCGTACGACCCGCGACCAGCAGCGCCTCGACTCCGGCATGGTCACCTCGCCGAAGGACCTGGAGAACCTCCAGCGCGAGATCGCCTCGCTCGCCAAGCGCCAGGGGGACCTGGAGGACGTGGTCCTGGAGATCATGGAGCGCCGCGAGTCCGCGCAGTCCCGCGTGACCGAGCTGACCGAGCGCCTCGGCTCCGTCGAGGCCCGTATCGCCGAGGTCACCGAGCGCCGCGACGCCGCCGCCGCGGAGATCGACGCCGAGACGGCGACCCTCGCCAAGGAGCGCGCGGTCGTCGCGGGTTCCGTTCCCGACAGCCTCCTCGCCCTCTACGAGAAGCTGCGCGCCCAGCGCGGCGGCGTCGGCGCGGCCCGCCTCTACCAGCGCCGCTGCGAGGGCTGTCAGCTGGAGCTGAACATCACCGAGGCGAACGAGGTCAAGGCCGCCGAGCCCGACGCCGTCGTCCGCTGCGAGAACTGCGGGCGCATCCTGGTCCGCACCTCCGAATCGGGTCTGTGAGCGCGGGGGGCGCGGCCTCGCGCGACCGTACGGCCGCCGCGTCCGCGCCCCCCGACCTCGGCCCGCCCACGACCTTCCTTCTGCTGCGCCACGGCGCGACGGCGCTCACCGCCCGGGGCCGCTTCTCCGGGAGCGGTGCGCGCGAGGACCCGCCGCTCGCGGACGCGGGGCGGGCACAGGCGGCGGCGGTCGCGCGGCATCTGCGCGGCACGACCGTGGACGCCGTCGTCTCCTCGCCCCTGCGCCGCTGCCGCGAGACGGCGGCGGCGCTCGGGCTGCCGTACGCGGTCGAGGAGGACCTGCGCGAGACGGGCTTCGGTACGTGGGAGGGCCTGACGTTCGCCGAGGCGCGGGCCAGGGACCCGGAGGTCTTCGCCGCCTGGCTGGCCGACCCGTCGGCGGCCCCGCCGGAGGGCGAGAGCTTCGCCGAGGTCGCGGTACGCGTCGCGGCGGCCCGCGACCGCCTCCGCACCGCTCACGCGGGCCGCACGGTACTGCTCGTCTCGCACGTGACCCCGCTCAAGACCCTGCTGCGCCTCGCGCTCGACGCCCCGCCCGCCGCGCTGTTCCGCATGGACCTCGACCCGGCCTCGCTCTCGGCGCTCGCGGTGTGGGGCGACGGCAACACGACGGTGCGGTACGTGAACACCACGGCGCACCTCCCGCCCGCCTGAGCGGAGGGCGGGGGAGTGCGGGGCTGGTGACCCGAGCCGGAGATGCGCCGCCCACTGCCGGCGAATCTCCGGCTCGGGTCACTCGGCGCGGGGCGGGTCGCCGTGCAGCGTCAGTCCGTACTGGGCCAGAAGGTCGGTGTGCTCGCCGTCGCGGCGTGCGTCGGCGGATCCGATCGAGCGGAAGTAGGCCTCGACGGCTCCGGGGTTGTTGATGACGAGGACCTCCGCGGTCGCCGTGAGCGGCTGGAACGTGTGGGGGACGAGCCGCGGGCTGTAGATGTAGGCACCGGGTCCGGCGTCGCGCACGTCGCACGCGTCCAGGGTGGTCGAGCCCACCCAGAACCGGACGCGCCCCGACAGGACCACCCAGCTCTCGTCCTCCCGGCTGTGAGTGTGCAGGGGCGGCGCGTCACCGCGGCGCATGGCGAGCCGCACCACGCTGACCGCCCCGTCCGTCTCGGTGGTCGACACCACCTGCTCGATCACGGCGCTGTAGTACTGGTAGTTCTCGCCTTCACCGGGGTTGCGCACCAGGGCGACGCTCATGTCTCGGTCCTCTCCAGGGCGGCCCCACCGCACCACGGCGGGGCCCCCTAAGTGGTTGACCGTTCAATCATTACTCCCGCCCAAGCCCCTCGTACGCACCGGATCCGGCCAAAGGGCGCGCGCGCCACCCCGTCCCGTGATCCGGCCCCCGTCCCCGCCTCACTCCGCGAACGGCGCGGCGAATACCAGGTCCTCCACCGTGGGCACCGGGAATTCCGGAATGTGGCGGCGGCCGACCTCGGCGAAGGGGTGCATGAGCAGCGACATGGGCTTGGTGCGGCACAGCGACAGCATGGTGTCGAGGGCGTCCTGCTTGAATCCGGCCCGGGGAAAGGCGGCGAGTATCTCCTCAAGGGCGTCGGACGGAATCCGGTCGAGGCCGTTTCCCGAGAAGTCCATTCCGGATCCGACGGCCGTCAGGGCGATCTCCGGCCTTTTCCTGGTCGCGATGCCGATGTCGGTGTGCAGGGCGATCGCGTCCCAGACGACCGCCACCCGTGCGGCGGGCACGCGCTGTTCCCGCAGGAACGCCTGCGCGGCGTCGGCGCCGTCCACCTCGAAGCGCGCCTCCGGGGTCCGGTACGCCGGGACAAGGCCGAGGTCGTGCAGGACCGCGGCGAGGAACGCGAGTTCGCGGTCGTAGCGGACGCCGCGCCGGTCGAACAGCAGGGAGCCGAACACGTACGAACGCATGACGTGATGGAAAAGCGTCTCGGAGGATACTTTTCGCGCGAACGCCGCGGCCGCGCGGGCCAGTTCGCTGTCGGGGATACGGACTCCGGCCACCGCCGCAGGCAGGTTCGCGGCGCCTGATCGCGGCGCGTTGCCCTGCGGTGCCGGGACCGCGTCAGCGGAAGCGGCGGCGGCAGGGGAAACCGTGGTGGCGAGCGCGGAGGCGGCGATCACCGTGGCGAATCCGGCGCCGCGCTCCAGCGCCGTGCGCCGGGTGACGCCTTTCGCCTCGTCATTCCTGTCGGAATTCTGGTCGGGCATGTCCGCCGGCTTTCTCTCGGGAGCTGTCGGCAGCAGCCTAGGGAGGGTGCCGCCGGGGCCGACAGTGGCGAAAGTGCCGCTGACCTCCTGATTTCCGCCAAGCCGGACCGGGGACGGAGCGGGCCGGACCTGGCCGGATCCCGACCCTCCCCGACCGGGCGCGGGACGGGTACGGGACGGGCGTGCGGCGGCGGCCGGTGCCCGAGAGCGCCGGCCGCCGTCTGTCCACCGCCTCCGCGACCCGGGCCGTGGTGCCGCACACCGGGGCTCGACAGCCCGCTGCGGGCCGGTCCCGCCGCCCCGCCGCTCGCTTCCGGCTCAGCGCAGCGTCGCCGCCTCGCGGGCCAGTGCCTCGACCCGGCCCCAGTCCTTCGCCCGCACCGCGTCGGCGGGGAGCATCCAGGAGCCGCCCACGCAGCCGACGTTGGGCAGCGCGAGGTAGCCGGGCGCGTTCTCCGGGCTCACGCCCCCGGTCGGGCAGAATCGCGCCTGCGGCAGCGGGCTCGCGAGCGACTTGAGGTACGGGGCGCCGCCCGCCGCCTGTGCGGGGAAGAACTTCATCTCGCGCACGCCCGCCTCCAGGAGCGCCACGACCTCCGACGTCGTCGAGACACCGGGCAGGAAGGGCACTCCGGAGGCCTTCATCGCCGCCAGCAGCGCGGGCGTCCACCCCGGGCTCACCAGGAACCGCGCTCCCGCCCGCACCGCCGCGTCCACGTGCGCCGCGGCGATGACCGTCCCCGCGCCCACGACCGCGTCGGGCACCTCGCCCGCTATCGCCGCCATCGCGTCGAGCGCGACGGGCGTCCGCAGCGTCACCTCGATCGCGGGCAGCCCCCCGGCCACGAGGGCGCGCGCGAGCGGTACGGCGTCGGCGAGGTCGTCGATCACGACGACGGGGAGCACGGGGGCGAGGTCGAGTACCGAGGCGGGGACCTCGGCGGCGGACTGGGCGGGAACGGACGCGTCTGTCATGCGCTCATCGTGCCTCGCCCGCGACACCCTGCGCAAAGCACGTTGCGCAGGGTGCAACGCCCGTGCGTCCCAGGCGGCTCAGTGCACGTCCCGGACCACGATGTCGAGCGCCCAGGGCCTCCCCTTGGCGCCGGGGCCCTTTGTCTCCACCGTGTGCCCCAGGTCCCGCAGCGCGGTGACGAGTTCGGCGGGCGAGGCGGGACGCACGTCGTGCGCGAGCAGGTCCCGTACGAGCCGGCCCTTCGTCGCCTTGTTGAAGTGGCTCACGACCGAGCGCTTCTCGACCCCGCCGATCGTCCGCGCGTGCAGCACCCGCACGGTCAGGGTGCGCTCGGCGAGCACGCCCTTCGGCTTCCACGCGGCGGCGTAGGCGGCCGAGCGCAGGTCGAGCACGGGCCCCTCGCCCGCCGCGCCGGGCAGTACCTCGGCCATGAAGGGCCGCCAGTACGCGCCGAGCGCCCCGAGCCCGGGGAGCTTCACACCCATCGCGCAGCGGTAGGAGGGGATGCGGTCCGCCGTGCCGAGCGCGCCCCAGAGTCCCGAGAAGACGAGCAGTGAGCGCGCCGCCCGTTCCCGCGCGGCGGCGTCGAGCGTGGCGAGGCCGAGCGCGTCGTAGAGGACGCCGGTGTAGATCTCCCCGGCGGGCCGCGTCCCGGCCTCGCGCAGCGCCGCGTTCTTCGCGATCTCGCCGCGCAGCCCCTCGCTGAGACCGAGCACCTCGCGCGCCTTCTCCTCGTCGCCGCCGCACAGCGTGACGAGTTCGTCGAGCACCCGCTCCCGCGCGGCCGTGAGTCCCGGCAGCGAAAGACCGCCGAGCGCGAGCGGGGCTCCCTCGCCCCCGGCGGCCTTGCCCTCGGACGGCGGCAGCAGTACCAGCACGGTGTCTCTCCTCGTTCCCGAACGCCCGGGGCCATCGGTGCGGGGCCCCGGGCCAGGGTAAGCGGGGCCGGGGCCCCGAAGGCGAACGGGCGAAGCCTGGCGGGCTCACGCCCTGAGCCTCATGAGGGCGGGGGAGCGCGGCGCGCCGGTCCGCGCCCGACCGGTACCATGACCGCACGGCAGACGAGCCGGGCGGACGGCCGCGTGGGCCCCTTCGGGGACCCCCGAGGAACGTCCGGACTCCACAGGGCAGGGTGGTGGCTAACGGCCACCCGGGGTGACCCGCGGGACAGTGCCACAGAAAACAAACCGCCCGGCACTCCGGTGCCGGGTAAGGGTGAAACGGTGGTGTAAGAGACCACCAGTGCCCAGGGTGACCTGGGCAGCTAGGTAAACCCCACCCGGAGCAAGGTCAAAAGGAGCACCGTGAAACGTGCTCTGCGCGGACGTTCGAGGGCTGCCCGCCCGAGTCCGCGGGTAGACCGCACGAGGCCGGCGGCAACGCCGGCCCTAGATGGATGGCCGTCTCCCCGGCCGCCGCGAGGCGACCGGGCGACAGAATCCGGCGTACAGCCCGACTCGTCTGCCGCCCCCTGCGCTTGTCCCCTTCTGGCTCCACGGGCCGGTCATTTGGAGGGGGCGACTTCGGGCGCACGTCCTGGTCCGCCCCGTCACCGCCTCGGTGCCGGGGCCGGGGCCACGAGCCGGCCCCGGTACACCAGCGACGCCGCCTGCTTCAGGGTGCGCAGCCGCACGCTCACGCTGTAGCCAGTGATGCCCGGGATGCTCGCGAGGCTCCGGCTCAGGAAGTCGTAGAAGTCGGCCGTGTCGGTGCACATCGCGATGGCCATGAGGTTCTGCTCGCCGCTCGTGGCGGCGGCGAAGACGATCCGGGGCAGCGCGGCCACCGCCGTCCCGGTCTCGTCGAGCAGGGCGGGCGTCGTCCGCAGCCACAGGGCCGCGCTGAACGGGTAGCCGAGGCGCTCGGGGACGATGTCCACGTCGTAGAAGAGGGTGCCGGTCCGCTCCAGGATCTCGATGCGGCGGGCGATGCGGCCCGGTGTCCAGCCGGTGCGCTCGGCGAGGGTGGCCTGGCTGGCCCGGCCGTCCTCGGCGAGCACCGCGAGCAGCGGCGCGTCCTCGGGGCGCGGCTCGACGGGCGGTCCCTGCGGCACCGGACGCGGGTGGCGCTCCTGGAGCAGGGCCACCGCCTCCTCCGGGAGTGAGGGCCCGAGGTGCCCCCAGTCCGCGCCGGGCGGTGAGTAGGGGCGCAGCACCAGGCGCGTGTCGACGGCCAGGACGCCGGGAAAAGTGGCGAGCCGGCGCAGGACGTCGGGCACCCGTCCGTCGTGCGGAGTCTCCAGGGAGCAGACGATCTCCGAGCCGCCGAAGGTGATGTTGGCGAAGGAGATCTCGTGCAGGCGGGTCACCGCCTCGGCGAGCGCGTCGAGCCGGTCGGGCCGCAGCGAGATCCGTACGACGCTCGCCGCGAGGCCGTGCACCGCCGGGTTCACGAGCCCCACCACCCGCACCGTGCCCGCCCTGCGCATCGCGCGGAAGCGGCGGGCCACCGTCTGCTCGGAGGCTCCCACCACCTCGCCGACCAGCCGGAACGGCGCGCGCGGCGCCACGTGCAGGGCGTGGAGGATATGACTGTCGAGGATGTCGGACATGGAGGAAGCATCGCATCACCCCCGCAGGCTGTGGATGATTCCGGCGCTGCGCAGGGTCCGTCTTGGTGGAATTCGCGGTTCCGAAGGAGAATTCCGGAGGATTCGCGGACGGTTCACGGCGCGCCTCCAGGACATGAAGCCACCGGCCGAAGCCAACCGGCTCAAGCCACCCGGCCAGGGCCCCGGCCCCGGCCAGTCCCTGGAGCGCCGTCCGGCCCGGCGTGCGTACGTACCCCGTACGCCCGGGCACCCCGCCCCGTCCCGCCGGCCGACGAAGGCGCCGTCCGGCAGCCCGTACGCCCGAGGGGGAAGGCCGCCATCGGCCGCCCCGCCCGGCCCGTACGGCCGGACCTGCCGTACCGTCCACGACCTCGCCCGTCCCACGCGCCGGAACCCCGGCGCTCCGAAGGAGTTCCCTTGTCCCAGTCACCGCCCGCAGCAGTCGAGCCCCATCGCGGGGTGACGCTGTTCATGGCCTGCCTCGGGGTCTTCGTCGCCTATCTGCCGGTGACGAGCGTCTCGGTGAGCCTGACCGCCATCCAGTCGGCGCTCTCCACGACGACCTCGCAACTCTCGTGGGTCTCGGACGCCTTCGTGCTGCCGATGGCCGCCTTCATCCTCACCGCCGGTGTCTTCGGCGACGTCCACGGCCGCAAGAAGGTCTACCTGGCCGGTCTCCTGCTCTCCGCCGCGGGCGCCGCGACCTCTCTGACCGCGCACTCCGTGGGCCAGCTCTGGACCGGCCAGGCCCTCTCCGGGCTCGGCGCCGCGGCGCTGCTCCCCACGACGCTCGCGCTCATCAGCCACGCCGTGCCCGACCACCGCGAGCGCGGCAAGTTCATCGGCTTCTGGGCGATGTGCCTCATGGGCGCGCTCGCGTTCGGCGGCATCGTCGCGGGCACGATCCTCGCGCACGCGTCCTGGCGCTGGATATTCTTCGTGACGATCCCCGCCGCGCTCATCGCCTTCGCGGTCTCCGCGAAGCTGCTGCCCGAGTCGCGCGCGCCGCGCACGAGCCGCCTCGACTGGCCGGGCCAGATCACCGCGACGCTCGCCATCACCGGTCTCGTCTACGGCGTCATCGAGGGCGGCGCGGGCTCCTTCACGGACGTCCAGGTCGTCCTCGCGCTCGCGGTCGCCGTCGTCAGCGGTGTCCTCTTCGTCGTGGTCGAGCGCCGCGCCGAGCACCCCATGCTCGACCTCAAGCTCTTCCGCAGCCCCGGCTTCACCGCCACGGCGCTCGTCGCGATGGTCATGTTCCTCGGCATGATCGGCTTCTTCTTCGTGCTGAGCCTCTACTTCGGCATGGTCCAGCACCTCGACACGCTCGACACCGCCTGGCGGATGATCCTCGTCACCGGGGCCGCGCTGGTCGTCAGCGGGGTCGTGGGGCGCCTCATGCACAAGGTCGCGCCGCGCCTCATGATCACGGCCGGTCTGCTCCTTGTGACGGCGGCGCTGCTCACGCTGCTGGGCGCCGAGGCGGACAGCTCCTTCGGCACCCTGTCGTGGCGGCTGATCCTGCTCGGGCTCGGCATGGGCCTGGTCACGACGCCGATGACCGCGACGGCCGTCGCCTCCGTGCCGCACCCGCTCGCCGGGATGGCCGCGGCGGGCAACAACGCCTTCCGGCAGGTCGGCGGCGCGCTCGGCCCGGCCGTGCTCGGCGCGCTCCTCACGAGCCGCGCGGCCTCCGCGCTGCCGGACAAGCTCGCCGACAAGGGCGTGCCCGGCGCCCTCGCCGACCGGCTCACGCACGCGGTCGACGGCAGCGGCCTCGGCGCGGTCGGCTCGGTGCCGCTCGGCGCCCGCGCCGGACAGGTCTACGGGGCGGTCGGCGACGCCTTCCTCGAAGGGCTGCGCCTGTGCCTGACGATCTCGGCGGCCCTCACCTTCGTCGCCGCCGTGCTCGCCTTCGTGCTGCTGCGTCCGCGCGCGGACCGCGCGGGGACGGTGGTGCGCGAGTCGGCCGCCCAGTCCCCGGCGGGCCACCGGCAGACGGCGGGCGAGGGCGCGCACGCCTGACGACGGCGGGCGACGGCGGGCGCAGGCCGCCCGGTCACGAGGGGAAACCTTCGCGACCGGGCGGCCTCGTGCCCACGGGAACCGGCGCCCGCCGCGTACTCTCTCCCAGGACATGAGCGCCCACGACATGAACGACTTCGCCGACGAGGCCCGCAGCCGTGCCGCCCGCCTGCTGCGGATGGCCGCTCCCGAGGACGACAGGGACGGGCTCCTCGCCTACGCCGCCGACACACCGGACCCGCCCCTCATGGGCCCCGACGGCATCCACACCACGGGCTGCCCGCGCTGCCGCCGCACGATGTGGCTCCAGCGGGACGTGTGGGTGTGCGCCGGGTGCGGAGAGGTGCGGGAGCGCGACGAGCACTGAGGGGTACGGGGCCGTGAGGGGTCCTTGTGCGGGCTCCGCCCCGGGCGCTCGGTCCCCGCTGGGCGCAGCCCGCCCCGCTGGACGCGCTCCGTTCCCGTCCCCGCCCTACCGTTCCCCGCTCAGGTCCTCCACGCCCATCGCCGCCGCCCGTGCCCGGCGTTCGGCGAGGACCGTGTCGCGGGCCTCGGCCATGTCGGCGAGGACCACGCGACGGGCGCGCTTGGCGAGCCGGTCCACGTAGACCATGCCGTTCAGGTGGTCCGTCTCGTGCTGGAGGCAGCGCGCGAAGTAGCCCGTGCCCTCGATCGTGACGGCGCGCCCGTCCCTGTCCACGCCGTGCACCACCGTGCGGTCCGCACGGGCCAGTTCGTGCTGGGCGCCCGGCACCGACAGACAGCCCTCGACGTCCTCGACGAGGGCGCGGCCCGAGGCGGCCTCGTCGATCACGGGGTTGAGGACGTGGCCGACGTGCCGGGCGCCCTCGTCGTCGAAGCAGTCGTAGACGAAGAGCCGCAGGTCCACGCCGACCTGGTTGGCGGCGAGCCCCGCGCCCTCGGCGAGGTACATCGTCAGGAACATGTCGTCGACGAGCTGGGCCAGTTCAGGGGTGCCGAAGCCGGTCGCCTCGGCGCAGCGGCGCGCGAGGATCTCCTCGCCGACCTCGGTCACCCGCAGCATCCGGCCGCGCGCCGCCTCGGGGGCGAGCGGCGGATACTCGCCCTCGTACCGCTCGCCCCGCACGTACACGGGCACCCCGGCGGGAATCCGCGCGCGGACGGAGTCCGGCGGCGGGACGAGGCTCCGGACGGAGTCGGCGGCGGGCTCGGTCATGGGGCGGCCTCTCTCGGGAACGCGGCGGGCGGTGCGGCGGACGCGGGCAGAACCCTACCCGCGCGCCGCACACCCCCTCGTGCCCGTCAGCCGTGCGGGACGTGCCGCACGCGCTGCCGCAGCTCCTTCTCCACGTCGTAGCGGTTGAGGCCCTGCTCACGGGCCCAGTCGGTGACCGCCATGTGCACCTCGGCGGCGGCGTTGAACCACACGCGCCGCTGCGCGTTCTGCTCCTCGCCCTCCAAGTGCTCGATCCTTCGGCCCTCTTCGTCGGCCGCCTGCTGAAGGGTGATCAGGTCATCGGGTAGCTCCACGGGCGGCACGGTAGGCGCGGGGGGCGCCGGGGGCGGGGTGGACACGGCTTTCGTCAGCCGGACGGAGCAGATGGTGGGGGCGGGGGGTGCCCCGGGGCTGCGCCCCGGGTCCCCGTTTGGGGGCTCCGCCCCCGGCCCCCGTTTCGGGGCTCCGCCCCGGACCCCGCTCCTCAATCGCCGGAGGGGCTTGAAATTCTTGGCCGGAGGCTGAGGTGTGGGGGCGCGTGCCTCTCACCACCGTTGCCCATCCCTCCTCCTCGTGCACCACCTCCGCGCGCAGGCCCGCGGCTGTGAAGAGCTTGGCGATCTCGTAAGCCTGGCGCTCTCCGCTTTCCACGAGGAGGTGGCCGCCCGGGGTGAGCCAGGTGGTCGCCTCGTGGGCGACGCGGCGGACCAGGTCGAGGCCGTCGGTGCCGCCGTCGAGGGCGACGAGGGGCTCGTGGGCGCGGGCCTCGGCGGGAAGGAGGCGGACCTCCTCGCTCGGTACGTAGGGGACGTTCGCCGTCAGGATGTCCACCCGCCCGCGCAGCGCGTCCGGGAGCGGGGCGTACAGGTCGCCCTCGTACACGTGCGCGCCGACCGGGGCCAGGTTGCGGCGCGCCCAGCGCAGCGCGCCCGGGTCGACGTCCGCCGCGTACAGCGTCGCGCGCGGGCCGAGCGCCGTGCGCAGCGCGAGACCGAGGGCGCCCGAGCCGCAGCAGAGGTCGAGCAGGGTCACCTCGCCCTCCGCGCGCACCCCGTCGAGCGCCCGCGCCACCAGGAACTCGCTGCGCCTGCGCGGCACGAAGACCCCGGGCCCGACCTCGATCCGCAGCCCGTGGAACACCGCGTGCCCCACGACGTGCTCCAGGGGCTCCCCGGCCACGCGCCGCGCGACCAGCGCGTCCAGCCGCCCGTCCCGGCCCGCCGCGTCCTCGGGCACCGCCGCGAGCAGCAGCGCCGCCTCGTCCTCGGCGAAGACGCAGCCCGCCGCGCGGAGCCGGGCCACGAGGCCCGCGACGTCAGCCACGCCCGCCCATGGTGTCGGGGAGTCTGCGCACCGGGCTGCCCCAGCCCCGTACCACCTCGTAGTCCGTGAACTCCTGCACGAGCCGGTACGCCGTGCCCGCGTGCGGGCCGCGGCGTTCGGCGGCGAGGAACGCCTCGGCCTCGCGGCGGTCGTGGCGCGGGGTCCCGCACAACTGCCACGTGCGGCCGTTCCACATCTCCGGGATCCAGCGCTCGCGCGCCTGCGGGCGCTCCTCGCGCTCGCCGTAGCGCGAGGGCGCCACCAGGTACTCCCGCTCGCCGTCCGGCAGCCGGGCCGCCCTGCGCCCCCCGCGCCGCCGCGTCTCGCACAGCAGGCACAGGTCGGGCGCGCTGTCGTCCCGGGGCCCGAAGGGGTGCTCCGCGCACCGCGTCGTCGGCTCGGGGCCCTCGACGGCCTCCTCCAGGAGGTCGAGAGCGCGTCGCAGGTCCTTGGCGATCTCGTGCAGCTTGGCCTCGCTCGTGTCGCCGCCGAGTTCGTCGCCCTGTTCCCCGAGCGCCCTCAGCGCCCGGCCCAGGGCCGGGATCTTCTGCTGCCTCATGGCCTGAGCCTCCGGTGTCGCGCGTCCCCGTACCCGCCCATTGTCCAACGCCCGGCGGGCGGGTCCCCAGCCCACCCGTCCCCCGGCCCTCCGCCTCAGCCCGCGCGCCCCACCGGCACGAGCGTGAGCCACGCGAGACCGAGCAGCCCCAGGTGACCGTCCAGCCAGAAGGCGCGCTGCGCGTCGAGCCGTTCCCGTACGGCGTCCGCGGCGGCGTGGCCGGGGTGCAGGGCGAGCCACTCCTCGTCCGCCGCGCGGTACCCCGACTCGAACTCCTCCCACTCCGACGCGCTCGCCGTCTCCGTCCACAGCGGCCTGAAGCCGCCCGCGACGGCCGCGTCCACGAGCGCCCCGAGCGAGGGATGGTCGTCGGCCCGCGCGCCCGGCCACAGCCGGGCCAGCTCCCCGGCGCCGGGGGTACGGGTGAAGAAGCCCTCACCGAGCAGCACCCGGCCACCCGGGTTCACGAGCCGCCGCAGCTCGGCGAAGAGCGTCGGCAGGTAGTCCGGCCCGTCCGGGTCCGCGAGCGCCTGCCCCGAGCCCCCGCACAGCACGAGGTCGGCCGGCCCCCGCGTGGTGCCCCGCGCCGACTCCTCGTGCAGCCGCACCCGCCCGTCGAGACCGCGCTCGCGCGCCCGCTCCCCGGCCCGTACGAGATCCTCGCCCCGCAGATCGATCCCGGTGCCCCGCGCCTGCGGCACGGCCTCCAGCAGGCGCAGCAGCAGCTCCGCCCAGCCGCAGCCGACGTCGAGCACCGTCGCGGGCCGCGCGGCGGCGAGTCGCGCCACGACGCGGGCGGCGCGTTCCTCGGAGAGCGGGTTGTGGAAGGTGAGGGCGGGCAGGCCGGAGGGTGGGGCGTCCGGCGTCTCTCGGCGCGTCGCGGGGGAGGTCATGGGAGCGGACGGTACGGAGCGGGGGCCGCCGGCGGCGAATGGTTTTCCGCCCGGGGAACGGCTGCGGGGCCGCCCCTCGGGTAAGGCGGCCCCGCCCCCGTACGCGCCTCAGACCTCCTCGGCCTCCGCCGGGGCGGCCTGGCGGAGGCGCTTGTTGCGCTGCGCGACGACCGTGAGGGCCGCCGCCGCGCCGCCGATGAGCGCGGCCGGGACCATCCAGTGGCGGTTGAGGGCGTGACCGAGCTTGTGGTCGAGCGAGTACCTGCCCGGGCCCGTGACCGCGAGTCCCGCCGCGGCGAGGCCGAGGAAGGCCGGGTACTCGTAGCCGCCGCCCTGCGCGAAGAAACCGCCGGGAGCGTGGACGGCGGCGGCGCCCGCCATTGTCCCCGCCGCGGCGGCGCCCGCCGCCGGGGTCGCGAGGCCGAGCGCGAGCAGCGCGCCGCCGCCCGCCTCGCCGAGCCCGGCCGCGAGCGCGTTGAGCTTGCCGGGGGCGTAGCCCATCGACTCGAAGGCCTGGCCCGTGGCGTCGAGCCCGCCGCCGCCGAACCAGCCGAAGAGCTTCTGCGAACCGTGCGCGGCGAGCACCCCGCCGGTACCGACGCGCAGGGCGAGGAGCCCGAGGTCGAGCCGACGGCTGTGCGTGCGGCTTCCGTGGCACTTCACGCTGTCTCCCTGGGGGATTGGAGTAGGGGATGCCGTGTCGCGGGGACGGCTCCTGCGCACCGGGCGCACACCGCTGTACGCCGCCGTGACACGGTGATCTCGAGGCTACGCCTCCCGCGCCGCGACGCACGGCGGGGCCCGCGCGTCCGGCGCCGCCCGTGCCCGGCCGTCCCGGCCCGGTCATCCGTCCGTGCCCGGCCGTCCGCCGCGCTCAGCCGTCCGCCGCGCTCAGCCGTCCGCCGCGCTCAGCCGTCCGGTCGCGGTCAGTCGTCCGCCCGCGCCGGGATGCGTACGGCCGTGCCCGCGACCCGCACCCGGGGATCGCCCGCCCGCAGCGTCACGGTGACCGTTCCCGGGCGCCCCAGGTCCTCGCCCTGCACGAGCGTGAGCCGCGCGTCCTCGCGCACGAAACCGAGCGCGCGCAGGTACGCGCCGAAGGCCGCCGACGCCGCGCCCGTGACCGGGTCCTCGACGACACCGCCGACGGGGAAGGGATCGCGCGTGTGGAAGACGCCGGTGTCCGGGTCCTGCCAGAAGAGGTGCACGGTCGTCAGGCCGAGGCGTTCCATGAGTGCGCGGAGCCGCTCGAAGTCGTAGTCGAGCGCCGCGAGCCGCGCGCGGCTTCCGGCCGCCAGCACGAGGTGCCTGGCCCCGGCCGAGGCGATGCGCGGCGGGTACTCGGGGTGGAGGTCGGCGGCGGGCCAGCCGAGCGCGGCGAGGGCCTCGGCGAGGTCGCCGGGCGCGATGTCCTCGATCCGGGGCATGACGCTCGTCAGCGTGGCGCGCAGTTCACCGTCCTTCTCCTCGACCCCGACCGGCACCTGCCCGGCCGGTGTCAGGAAGACGTACGCGCCGGGGCCCTCCCGCTCGGCGAGCGCGACGGCGGTCGCGATCGTCGCGTGCCCGCAGAAGGGCACCTCGGCCTTCGGGCTGAAGTAGCGCAGGCGGTGCGTGCGCGGCTCCTCGCCGGGGAGCACGAACGCCGTCTCGCTGTATCCGAGCCGCGCGGCGACAGCGAGTTGCTCGTCGTCGCTCAGCCCCGAGGCGTCCAGCACGACCCCCGCGGGGTTGCCCGCGCCGGGATCGGTGGTGAACGCCGCGTACCGGCTGACACGGGGAGCGGAGGCCGCCGGGGCGGCCGGAGGCAGGGAGCCTGGTGACGTCATGCCGAGGACAACCGGCGGGGGAGCGAGGGGTATTCCCGCCGCGCCCCGGGGGACGGGGCGTATGGGAGCACGGGGCGTGGGGAAAGGGGTGCGCCGGGCGACCCGGCCAGTCCTCTTGTGGAACCGCCGGCCCCGGGGCGCCGGTGAGGTGGGCGCGGGTGCGGGGCGGCGCTCCCTTTGGGGGGAGGGCGCCCCGCATCCGCGCCGGTCCTGCGGTCAGTGGCAGTTCTTCTGGCCGCTCTTCGCGGTCTTCCAGGAGCAGGAGTCGCGCAGGGCGCCCTTCGCGGTGTACAGCCGCGCCTTGTCGCCCGTGTTGTTCCACACGTACGAACCGCGGTTCCAATAGACCGTTCCGGGCACGTTCTTGCCCTTGCCGGTGCGGACCTTGACCGTCTTGCCCGCGCCGATCTTGTAGCTGCCGAAGGTGTACGTGTAGCCGGTGTTGTCCTTGAGCTTGTAACCCTTCAGCTGCACCGCCGACTTGGAGTTGTTGTGGATGTTCACCCACTCCCCGTTGAGCGAGGCGTTGCTGCGGGTGTCCTTGCCCGGGCTGTCGAACTGGATGAGCCCGAGGTGGATCCCGCTCTTGTGGGCGGCCTGCGAGGGGGAGGTCGCGAGACCCACGAGGGCGACGGCGGCGAGAACGGCCGGGGCCGCGAAACGAATGCGCACGTAGTGCTCCGAAGTGTTCCGAAGGATTCCGAAGATCACGGAAAAGGACATGCGGGTGCCGAGGAACGGCAAAGAGGCTCGTATGCGGGTATGTCCGTCATACGAGTGAAAGACGGTTCATCGTACTAAGTGGTGAGGAGTGGGGGGAGCGTTTCGTCGAAGTCCGCCTCGTGACCCCGCACGTTCACTCCCTGGGCGCGCAAGTCCGTCCAGCGCGCGCCGCCTTGCTCCCCTCCCGCCCCTGGTCGCCTCCGGCCGACATATGACAGACCACGCACTTCGTGGATTGGTTGCAGGGGAAGCGTGGATAAAACGTGCGGGCCTCTGAGGGCCCTCGCCTTCGCGTCGTTCCGGGCCGGGGCTCGGCCGTCGTCCCGAGAGGGCCCCGAGCGGTCCGGCGGCGGGCCGCGCTCGCGCCCACCGCCGCGTCCGCGCCCGCCCCCACCGCCGCGCGCCCCTCGCGGCGAGGCGGCGGCCCGTACGGTGCGCGCCGACGGGTGATCTTGAAGCGTGGCGGCGCGCCAACTGCCGCTTCGCCCTGGAAGACTGACGGCCGCCCCAGGAGCCCCGGCGCGGGGATCCGGCCACCCCCAGAGCTCACCCCCCGTCCACACCCGCGTCGCACCGGCGACGGGTGTGCGTCGCCCCCGTCCCGGAGAGTCCCCTGCGCCACCCACCGAGACGAGGGGACCCCACCCGATGAGCCACAGCTTCCAGGACCCCGACGCCGAACTCCGCGCCGCCGCCCGGCACTTCGGGCGTCGCGGTTTCCTCACCATGACGGGCGCGGCCGCCGCGCTCGCCTTCGCCGTCAACCTCCCCACCGCCGGGAGCGCCGCGGCGGCCGAACTCGACGCGAAGGCCGTCAAGGCCGACCCCTTCACGCTCGGTGTCGGCTCAGGGGACCCGCTCCCGCGGTCCGTCCTGCTGTGGACGCGCCTCGCCCCGAGCCCGTACGAGAGCGACGGCGGAATGCCGAGAGGCCGCGTCACCGTGCGCTGGGAGCTCGCCCACGACGCCCGCTTCACGCGCGTCGTGAAGCGCGGATCGGCCACCGCGCACCCGGAGTTCGCGCACACCGTGCACGTCGAGGTGCCCGGTCTCGACACGGACCGCCCGTACTACTACCGCTTCCGCGCCGGGACGTGGATCAGCCCCGTGGGCCGCACCCGGACGGCCCCCGCGACGAGCGCGAGGCCCACCGCGATGAAGCTCGCCGCCGTCTCCTGCCAGGCGTACCACGACGGGTACTTCACGGCGTACCGCCACCTCGCGGACGAGGACGTGGACCTCGTCTTCCACCTCGGCGACTACCTCTACGAGTACGCGGTGACGGCCGTCGGAGGGAACCGCAAGTACACCGACCGGCGCCTGCCCGCCGTCTTCAACCGCGAGACCCTCACCCTGGAGGACTACCGGCTGCGGTACGCGCTCTACAAGTCCGACCCCGACCTCATCGCCGCGCACGCCGCGCACCCCTTCGTCGTGACGTGGGACGACCACGAGACGGAGAACAACTACGCGGACGACATCCCGGAGAACGACGTCCCGCCGGAGGAGTTCCTGCTCCGCAGGGCCGCCGCCTACCGCGCGTACTGGGAGAACCAGCCGCTGCGCGCGCCGCAGCGGCCCACCGGGTCCGGCATGAGGCTCTACCGGCGCCGCCACTGGGGCCGCCTCGCCCAGTTCGATGTCCTCGACACCCGCCAGTACCGCAGCGACCAGGCGTACGGCGACGGCTGGCAGGTCCCGGGGCCCGAGTCCGAGGACCCCTCGCGCACGCTCACGGGCGAGGCGCAGGAGCGCTGGCTGCTCGACGGGTGGCGCGCCTCGAAGGCCACGTGGAACGTCGTCCCGCAGCAGGTCACCTTCGCGCAGCGCAAGGACCGCGCGACGGACGGCTTCAAGCTGTCCATGGACTCGTGGGACGGCTACCCGGCCTCGCGGCAGCGCCTCCTCGACGGGTGGCGGGCGAGCGGCAAGAACAACCTCATGGTCCTCACCGGGGACGTCCACGTGCACTACGGCTTCGACCTGAAAGCGGACTTCGACGACCCCGCCTCGAAGACCCTGGGCACCGAGATCGTCACCAGCTCGATCACGAGCGGCGGCGACGGCGCCGACAAGCCCGCCAACTGGGACACCTACATGACCGCCAACCCGCACCTGCGTTTCTACAACGGGCGGCGCGGCTACGCGGTCGTGACGCTCGGCACGCGGTCGGCGCGCGCGGACTGGAAGACGGTCTCGGCGGTCACGACGCCCGGCGCGCCGCTCACGGTCGCGGGGTCTTTCGTGACGGAGGCGGGGAAGCCGGGACTGACCCCGGCCTGACCCGCGTACGGGCGGGGGCGACCCACCACGTCGGGCCGCCCCCGGCCACGGGTCACTCGTACCGGACCCCCGTCGCCTCCCGCACCCTGTCCAGCGTCCGCAGTACCGCGAGGGTCCCCTCCAGCGGTACGAGCGGCGACTCCGTCAGCCCCTCGCGCAGACAGCGCGTCACCTCGACCGCCTCCGGCACGTAGCCCTCGCCGCCGCCCTCCTCGCGCGCCGTGTACGTGACGGGCTCGGCGCCCCGGCGGCGCAGGACGAACTCCCCGGGCGCGAAGAAGTTCCCCGCGACCTCGATACGCCCCTCGGAGCCGACGACCGCCGCCCGCGTCGGTCCCGCCCCCAGGAGCCCGCAACGCAGAAGGGCGTGCGCGCCGTTCGCCCAGTCCAGGAGCATCCCGGTCTGGAGGTCCACGCCCTCCTCGGAGAGCTTCGCGCTCGCCGCCACGCCCTCCGGCTCACCGAGCAGCAGCTGCGCGAAGGCGACCGGGTAGACGCCGAGGTCGAGGAGCGCGCCGCCGCCCTGCGCCGGGTCCACCATGCGGTGGCCGGCGGGGAAGGGCCCGTCGACGGAGAAGTCCGCCTCGACGGCGGAGAGTTCACCGATCGCCCCCTCCTCGACGAGCAGCTTCAGACGGCGTACGAGCGGATTGACGTACGTCCACATCGCCTCCATGAGGAAGACGTCCCGCGCGCGGGCCAGTTCCACGAGTCCCGCCGCCTGCCGCGCGTCCAGCGTCATCGGCTTCTCGCACAGCACCCCCTTGCCCGCCTCCAGGCACAGCCGGGCCGCCTCCAGGTGCGCGGTGTGCGGCGTCGCCACGTACACGACGTCGATGTCCTCGTCCGCCGCGAGCGCCGCCCAGGAGCCGTGCGCGCGCGGGACGGCGAAGCGCTCGGCGAAGGCGCGCGCCGCCTCCTCCGTACGCGAACCGACCGCGACCAGCTCGGCGCCCGGCACCGTCACGAGGTCCGCCGCGAACGAAGCCGCGATCGCCCCCGTCGCGAGCACTCCCCAGCGCACGGGGCGCCCCGTGATCCCCTCGCCCATGCCGTCCCCATCTCTCTCGCACCGCCCGCCGGGACCCGGAACGGCCCGGCGTGGCGGAAAACGGTCCGCAGCGGTCCGTCCGAGCTGAGAGCATAGGAAACCTGTTCCCGCTCAAGAGAGGCACACATGGTGGAGCGCGCCCCCGGCACGCGACAGCCCGCAGACGAATCACCCGTCCCCGGCACCAACCCCCCCTCCGCACCCACTCCCCCTCCCGTCCCGGCCTCCGCGACCGTCCCCCCGGCCAGAGCCCCCGAGGCCGCCGAAGGCACGGACCAGGCGGACCCCGCCATATCCGCGTCCGCCCGCCGCACCTCGCTGCTCACCACGCTCGTGCTCGGCGGCCTCACCGCCGTGCCGCCGCTGTCGATGGACATGTACCTCCCGGCGCTGCCGAAGGTCACCGACGCGCTCGGCAGCCCCGCCGCGACCGTGCAGCTCACGCTCACCGCCTGCCTCACCGGCATGGCGCTCGGTCAGCTCGTCGTGGGCCCGCTCAGCGACCGCTTCGGGCGCCGCCGCCCGCTGCTCGTCGGCCTCGTGATCTACATCCTCGCGACCGCCGCGTGCGCGCTCGCCCCCGGCACCGCGCTGCTCATCGTCTTCCGGCTGATCCAGGGCCTCGCCGGGGCCGCCGGGATCGTCATCGCGCGCGCCGTCGTCCGCGACCTGTACGACGGGCTCGCGATGGCCCGGTTCTTCTCGACGCTCATGCTCATCTCCGGGGTCGCGCCGATCGTCGCCCCGCTCATCGGCGGGCAGATCCTGCGCTTCACCGACTGGCGCGGCATCTTCCTCGTCCTCACCGTCGTCGGCGTCCTGCTCACCCTCCTCGTCGTGCGACGCCTCCCCGAGACGCTGCCACCGGCGGACCGCCACACGGGCGGCACGCGCGACGCGCTCGCCACGATGCGCGGACTGCTCGCCGACCGCGTCTTCACCGGCCACGTCCTCGTCGGCGGCTTCACGTTCGCGGCGCTCTTCGCGTACGTGAGCGCCTCGCCGTTCGTCGTGCAGGAGATCTACGGGGCGAGCCCCCAGGTCTTCAGCCTGCTCTTCGGCGTCAACTCGGTCGGGCTCATCATCATGGGCCAGGTCAACGGGCGGCTCCTCGTGGGCCGCGTGAGCCTCGAACGCGCCACCGCCGTCGGCCTCTCGCTCATCACGGCGGCGGCGATCGCCCTCCTGGTCATGACGAGCGGGGTGTTCGGCCGCGTCGGGCTCGTGCCGCTCGCGGTCGCGCTCTTCGTGCTCATGTCCTCGATGAGCCTCGTGCTGCCCAACGCGCAGACCCTCGGCCTCCAGCGCGCTCCGCACGCCGCCGGGTCCGCGTCCGCGCTCATCGGCACCTCGTCCTTCCTCATCGGCGCCATCGCCTCGCCGCTCGTCGGCATCGCGGGCGAGGACACCGCCGTGCCGATGGCACTCGTCCAGCTCGTGAGCGTCCTCGTCGCGGGCGCCGCCTACGTCTTCCTGTGCCGCCCCGGCACGGGGACGAAGGCGACGCTGACGGCGGCGCGGCACGACGTCACCACGACCGCGCTGCCCGCGCCCGCCACCCAGGCGGCGGGGGCCCCGTGCCGCGAAGGGGCTGACGAAGGCTGAACGCCGCCCGCCTGCGCCGCGCGAGCCCCGAGCGCGCCGGACTCGACCCCCGCGAGATCGCCCTGCTCACCGAGGAGGTGCGGGCCCTCACCGAGGGCCCCGAGCCCTGGTGCGCGGGGGCCGTCGTCCTCGCGGGGCGCGGCCCCCACCTCGCCGCCGAATCGGCGGCGGGGTGGGCCGTGCGCTACCGCGCCTGGGACCCCGAGCGCGGCGCGGGCGTGGAACTCCCCCCGGAGGAACGCGTCCCCGCGCGCCTGGACACCCCCTTCGACCTCGCCTCGCTCACCAAGCTCTTCACCGCGATCGCCACGCTCCAGCAGGTCGAGCGCGGCACCCTCGCCCTCGGCACCCCCGTCGCCGAGATCCTCACCGACCACCCGGCCGCCGCCGCGCACGGCTTCACGGTCCGCGCCCTGCTCACCCACACCACCGGGCTGCGCGCCGAACTCCCGCTGTACGCGCTCCCCGACGACGCCGCCCGCTACCGGGCCCTCGCCACCGAGGAACCCGTCGCCGAGCCCGGCACGCGCCGCTACTCCGACCTCAACCCGCTCCTGCTCCAGCACCTCCTCGAACGCCTCACCGGGCAACGCCTCGACCGGCTCGTGGCCGAGGGCATCACCCGCCCCCTCGGCATGACCTCCACCGGCTTCGGCCCGTGCCCCGCCGCCGCGGCGACCGAGGACGAGCGCCGCCCGTGGGCCAAGGCGGACCGGGGCATGGTCCGGGGCCTCGTCCACGACGAGAACGCCTGGGCGCTCGGCGGCGTCGCGGGGCACGCCGGGCTCTTCGGCACGGGACGCGACCTCGCCGTCCTGTGCCGCGCCCTGCTCGGCGGAGGCGCCTACGGCACGGCACGCGTCCTCGCCCCCGAGTACACCGCCCTCATGCTCGACGAAGGACTCGCCTTCGAGGTCGACAAGCCCTGGTACATGGGCGGACTCGCGGGCCCGCTGTGCGCGGGGCACACCGGCTTCACGGGCACCTCGCTCGTCGTGGACCGGGCCACCGACACCTTCCTCGTGCTCCTCGCCACGACCGTCCACCCCCGCCGCCGCACCCCCGACAGCACCCCCCGCGCCCGCGCCGCGACCCGCCTCAAGCGGGCTGTCCGCGACACGGGCCGCGCGCTGCCGTACGAGGATCCGGAGCCGCCGCACCGGGAGCCCGCACCGGACACCGCAGGGACCGCCCAGGACTTTCCGGGCACGCCCTAGAATCCCGGGGTGAACAATCCCGGGGTGACCCACCCGCACCAGGCCCCCTCCGAGGTACTGCGCGTCGCGCTCGGTTCCCTCCTCGACGGGCTCCCGGCCCGTGCCGCCGCACAGTCCGTGGACCGGCTCATCGGGCACTACCGGGGCCGTACCCCCACCGGGGCGCCCGTGCTGCGCGACCGCTCCGACGTCGCCGCCTACGCCGCGTACCGGATGCCCGCGACCTTCGAGGCGACGCGGGCCGCGCTCGGCGCGCTCGCCGCCGCCCGGCCCGGCTGGACCCCGGCCGGGCACCTCGACCTCGGCGGCGGCACCGGGGCCGCTGTGTGGGCGGCGGGCGCGACGTGGGAGGGGGCACGGCCCGTCACCGTCGTCGACTGGGCGCGCCCCGCGCTCGACCTCGGCGCCGAACTCGCCGCCGCCGCGCCCTGGCCCGCCGTGCGCGGCGCCCGCTGGACGCAGGGCCGCGTCGGCACGGGCACGGCCCCCGCCGCACCCCTCGTCACGATCTCGTACGTCCTGGGCGAACTGACCGAAAACGACCGCGCGGCCGTCGTCGACACCGCTCTCGCGGCGATCGGCGAGGACCCCGGGGCGGCCGTCGTCGTCACCGAGCCGGGCACCCCCGAGGGCTACGCCCGCGTCCTCGCGGCGCGCGACCGCCTCCTCGCCGCCGGGCTGCACGTCGCCGCCCCCTGCCCGCACGACGGACGCTGCCCCATCGAGCCCGGCCGCGACTGGTGCCACTTCTCGGCCCGTGTCGCGCGCTCCTCGCTGCACCGGCAGGTCAAGGGCGGCTCACTGCCGTACGAGGACGAGAAGTTCGCCTACGTGGCGGCCACGCGCGCCACGCCCGAGCGGGTCCCCACCCGCATCCTGCGCCGCCCCCAGATCCGCAAGGGCCAGGTCCTCCTGGACCTCTGCGCACCCGGCGAGACCCTGCGCCGCGAGACCGTCACGAAGCGCCAGGGACCCCTCTACCGGGCCGCGCGCGACATCGACTGGGGCGACGCGTGGCCCCCGGCCGGGGACGCCGAACGGGCCGGGGAAGCGGGCGGGGGCACGGCCGGCTGAACCGGCGCGGGCCGCAGCTCCTGCGTACAGCACTTCACGCTCCCGCCCCCCTTCACCAGCTCGTCCAGCTCCACCCCCACCGGGTCGAAGCCCCGCTCGCGCAACGGGCCGAAGAGGCCCCGCGCCTCGCGCGGGAGCACCACGTGCCGTCCGTCCGAGACCGCGTTGAGGCCCAGGGCCAGCGCGTCCGCCTCGCTCGCGAGGAGCGCGCCGGGGAAGAGGGCGGTGAGGACCGCCCGGCTGCCCGGCGAGAACGCGCCGGGGAAGTACACGACCTCCTCGCGCTCCGCGTCGAGGACGGCGAACGCCGTGTCCAGGTGGTAGAAGCGCGGATCGACCAGCTCCAGACCGATCGCCGGGCGGCCGAAGAACTCCTGCGCCTCCCCCAGCGCGAGCGGCGAGGAGCGGAAGCCGTGCCCCGCCAGGAGCCACCGGCCCGTCACGGCGAAGTCCCCCTCGCCCTCGTTGACCTGCACGGGAACGCCGACGTCCGCCCAGCCCCGCGCCGTGAACCACGCCCGGTGCGCCGCCGCCTCCGGCTCCCGTTCCGCGAAGGCGAAGCGCGCCCCGAACACGCGCCCGCCGACCACGGTCGCCCCGTTCGCCGCGTACACCATGTCCGGCAGCCCCGGCTCCGGGTCGAGCACGTCCACGGTGTGCCCGAGCGCCCGGTAGCGGGCCACGAGCCCCTCCCACTGCGCGAGCGCACGCGCCCGGTCCACGGGCGTGCCCGGGTCCATCCACGGGTTGATCGCGTAGCGGACCTCGAAGTGCTCCGGAGGGCACATCAGGTAGTGGCGCGGGCTCGCCTCGCGGGCGCTCGCGGTACGGATCACGGCAACCTCCTCGTACGCGGGGTACGGAGATCACGCGGGCCCGCGCGCGGCCGGGCGGCCCGCCGCCGCGCCATCCGGCACGGCACGGCCATCGTGCGGCAGACGCCGGGCGCCGGTCTGCGCGCCGAACGGGTGAACGTCGCCGAGGCCCCCGGGAACGGGCCCCGTCCGTGATCGCCCCGTACAAGTGGCACCATGGACGGATCACCGGGACGAAGTGAGAGGTGAGATGGGCGCAGCGCACGACCGGCGGCCGGGCAGGCTCACGCAGTGGTGGCGGCGTGCCACCGGACAGCCCCCCGGCGGTGAACCCCCCGCACAGGACCGCACCGCGCTGCTGCTCGCCGTCGCCCAGGCCGGACTGCCGCTCGCCCCCGCCGCCCACCCGGTCGGCCACCGCTGCTCCTGCGCGCGCGTCGGCTGCCCCACGCCCGGCAGGCACCCCGTCTCCTTCGCCTGGCAGACCCAGTCCACGCACGACCGCGCGCAGATCGAGCGGTGGGCGGCGGCCGAGCCCGAGGCGAACTTCGTCACGGCGACCGGCATGGTCCACGACGTGCTCGACGTGCCCTTCGACACCGGCGAGCGCGTCCTCGCGCGCCTCGCCGAGAACGGGGACGGCACGGAGATCGGCCCCGTCGCGGTGAGCGACGACGGCCGGATGTTCTTCTTCACGACGACCCGGGGAACGCCCGAGGACGAGGACGAGTACTGGCCCTGTGAGCTGGACTCGCACCCCGAGTCGGTCGACGAGCACCCGGGCCTGCGCTGGCACTGTCGCGGCAGCTATGTCCTCGTGCCGCCCGCGCGCCTGCCGGGCGAAGGGCTCGGCGTCACGTGGCTGCGGGGCCCGGAGCACCCCCTCGTGGACCCGCTGCCGCTGCTCGCGGCCTTCACCGACGCGGAGGCGGTGGCGGCGGGAACGCCGGGAGAGGAACAGGAGAGGTGAGGGAGGGGTGAGCCGGCGCGGCTGGTGAGGCGGGCCCCGGCGCGACCTCCCCGCCGGACGCCCCGCACCGCCCGCCGTCGCAGCCCCCGCCCCCGCCTCAGCTCCCCTCCGCTCCCGTCAGTCCCTGGAGCCGGTTGAGGAAGACGGCGGGTCCGCCCGACGGGGGCACCTTCACCGTCTCGTTGGACGTGTACTCCAGCGTGTACGAGCGGTCCACGCGGCCCTTCAGGAGCGGCTTCGCCGCGAGCGGCGGGACGACGGCGACGTTCTGGGCGCCCGTGCGGCGTTCGTAGTGGCGGCTCGCGAAGAAGGCGAGGCTGCCGCCGTCGGCGGTGCGCAGCGCGTACGGCCGGAAGGCGCCCGTGTCGGCGGGCTCGTCGGCCCACTGGATCGTCCAGCCGGGGCGCTCGGCGGTCTTCGCGCGCTGCTCGCGCCACCCCGTCGTGTGCCGCCCGGGCGCGAAGCGCTCGCCCTTGCCGTCGTGGAGGTAGGTCGTGTACGCGCGGCTCAGCGCCCCCGGCGTCGCCGGGACGACGTACCCGTCCCCGTCCGTACGGAACTTCGGTATCGCGCCGGGCGAGAGGATCGCGAGGTAGGTGGCCCGCCAGTCCGCCTCCGGCGCCGAGCGGGTGAAGAGGAAGAGCCAGCGGGTGTCGCGCGCCGGGTCGTCGTCCACGTCGCGGTTGGTGTCGGTGTCCGCGACGAACCAGCGCGGCCAGCCGCGCTGGCGGGGTATCAGGTAGCGCACGTCGGAGACCTCCAGCGGGCTCGCCTTGGCGCCGCCCGCCGGGTTCGCGGCCTTCCGCGAGCGCAGGCTCTGCTGCGTGATGGCGCCGAAGGGCCCGGCGAGCACGGCGGCGTCCTTCGCCGGGTCGAGGTCGCGGGCCGCCTCGTTGTACGCGCCGCGGAACCGCTTCAGCGCGGTCGCCGCCTCGCCGCGCGTCGCGGCCGGGACGAGCGCCGTCTCGCCGTGCACGGTGACACAGCCCGTGGCGGTCAGCGCGAGCGCGAGCGCGAGCAGCCCGCCCCGTGCCCCGTACCGGCTCCGCTCACCCCGCCGCGGAAGTCCCCGCGTCCTCCGCGCTGCCCTCATCGGCTCCCGCCACCCTCTCCCCGCCGCGCTTGCCCCTGCTGCGCCCGAACCCTACCGGGGCGAGGAAGAGCCCGAGCGCCGGTACCAGGTACAGCGTCCACACCGTGACCTGGAGGACGGTCGGGTCGGGCTGGAAGTTGAGGACGCCCTTCAGGAGCGTGCCGTACCAGGACTCGGGCGGGATCGTGGAGCCGATGTCGAAGGCGAGGTCGGTGAGGCCGCCGAGCCAGCCGGCCTCCTGGAGGTCGTGGAAGCCGTAGGCGAGGACACCGGCCGCGACGACGACGAGCATGCCGCCCGTCCACAGGAAGAACTTCGCGAGGTTGATGCGGACCGCGCCCTTGTAGAAGAGCCAGCCGAGGACGACGGCGGTCAGCAGCCCGAGGACGACGCCGATGAGCGGCGCGTGCGTGCCGTCGCTCGACGCCTGCACGGAGGCCCAGACGAACAGCGCCGTCTCCAGGCCCTCGCGGCCGACCGCGAGGAAGGCGGTCAGGACGAGCGCCCCCGTGCCCATGACGAGCGCCTTGTCCAGCTTGCCCTGGAGCTCGCTGCGCAGGTGCCTCGCTGTGCGCCGCATCCAGAAGACCATCCACGTCACGAGCCCCACGGCGATGATCGAGAGCGAGCCGCCGAGCGCCTCCTGCGCCTCGAAGGTCAGCTCGCGCGAGCCGTAGGTGAGGGCGCAGCCGAAGCCGAGCGCGAGCAGGACCGCGACGACGATCCCGGTCCACACGGGGCGCAGCGCCTCGCGCCGCCCCGTCTTGACGAGGTAGGCGACGAGGATGCAGACGACGAGGCTCGCTTCGAGGCCCTCGCGCAGCCCGATGAGGTAGTTGGCGAACATGCGGGGCCTCTCAGTCCTTGGCCGGGGCGGTGAAGAGCGCGCGTCCCCACCAGTCGTGGGCGTCGCGCACCCCGGGCGGGATCGCGAAGAGCGCCGAACCGACGTGCTGGATGTACTCGTTGAGCGCGTCGTGGCGGGCGAGCGCGCGCTGCACGGGGATGAACCCGGTCCGCGGGTCGCGCTGGTACGCGAGGAAGAAGAGGCCCGCGTCCAGGCGCCCGAGCCCGTCCGTGCCGTCCGTGAAGGAGTAGCCGCGCCGCAGGATGCGGTGCCCGCCGTGCGCGGCGGGCCGGGCGAGCCGGACGTGCGCGGTGGGCAGCATCGCGCGCGGGGCCACCGGGTCGTGCTCGGCGAGCTTCCCGGCCGGCGCGCCGGTCCGCTTCGTCCGCCCGAAGACGTCCTCCTGCTCGCGCAGCGACGTCCGGTCCCACACCTCGATGTTCATGCGGATGCGCCGCGCGACGAGGTACGAGCCGCCGACGAGCCACGCGGGCCCGTCCTTCTCCGGGACCCACACGTGCCGGTCGAGCGCGGCGGTCTCGTCGCCCGCGATGTTGTTCGTGCCGTCCTTGAACCCGAAGAGATTGCGTGGGGTCTCCGCGCCCGGGGTCGTCGACGAGGTCTTGCCGAAGCCGAGCTGGGACCAGCGGATCGCGACGGTCCCGAAGCCGATGCGCGCGAGGTTGCGGATCGCGTGCACGGCCACCTGCGGGTCGTCGGCGCACGCCTGGACGCACAGGTCGCCGCCACCGCGCGCCGTGTCGAGGTGGTCGCCGGGGAAGGCGGGCAACTCTTCGAGCGCGTCGGGACGTCGGCCTTCGAGCCCGAAGCGCGTGAAGAGCGAGGGCCCGACGCCGAAGGTGAGCGTGAGGCGGGCGGGGGAGAGCCCGTACGCCTCGCCGGTGTCGTCCGGGGGCGCCTCGTCCGCGCCGAACGCCCCTTCGCCGACGGTGTGACCGGCGGTCATCCGCGCGGCGGCCTTCGTCCACTCCTTCAGCAGGGCGACGAGTTCGGCGCGTTCGGTCGTCGTGACATCGAAGGCGGCGAAGTGCAGCCGGTCCTGGACGGGCGTGGCGATCCCGGCCTGGTGGGCGCCGTGGAAGGGCACGGCGGCGGACGGCGCGGCCGGGTCCGCGCCGTCGAGCGCGAGCGCGGTGCCGGTGGCGGCGCCCGCGCCGAGGACGAGCCCGGCCCCGCCCCAGCCGAGCAGGTGGCGTCGGGAGGGGCCGCCGTGCGTTTCCCGCTCGTCCGTGCTCACTTGCCCACGACCGCCGCTGCGAGCTTCGAGAGCGGCTCGGCGAGCGCGTTCACGCCGTCCGAGAGCTTCTTGCGCTGGGCTTCCTTCACCTTGTCGTAGGAGGTGAAGGCGTAGGAGCCGGCGCTCGGCCGGTAGGCGTCGAGCTGCTTGTCGAGGGCGGCGAAGCGCGCGTCCAGCCGCCTCACGAGCGCGGCGTCGTGGGCCTTCGCGACGGGCTTGAGGAGCGTGTACGCCTTCTCGGCGCCCTCGACGTTCGCCTTGAAGTCCACGAGGTCGGTGTGCGAGTAGCGCTCCTCCTCGCCGGTCACCTTGCCGGTCGCGACCTCGTCGAGGAGGTCCTTCGCGCCGTTGGCCATCGAGGTCGGCGTGATGACGGCGCGGCCCACGCGCCGCTGCCAGTCCTTGAGGTCCGTGTCGAGCCGGGTCGCGAGGCTCTTCTCCTCGGCGCCGATCCTGCCGTCCGCGAAGAGCGCCTTCTCCAGGCGGTGCCAGCCGGTCCACTTCTGGCCCTTCTCCAGGCCGTCCGCGCGCGTGTCCGTCTTCGGGTCGATGTCCCCGAAGGACTCCGCGACGGGCTCGGTGCGCTCCCAGCCGATGCGCGAGGGCGCGTAAGCCTTCTTCGCCGCGGCGAGGTCGCCCGCGCGGATCGCGTCGGTGAAGACCTTGACCTTCGGCAGCGTCTGGTCGGCCTGGTCCTGCGCGTAGTCGCGGTAGGCGGAGACCGCCGCGTCGAGGCGCGGGTCGCGCGCGGCGGCGTCCCCGCCCGAGACGGTGAGCTTCTGCCGCACGCCGTGGCCGACCATGCCGGGACGGCAGGCGATCTCGTAGTCGCCCGCCTTGACCTCGGCGGTGAGCGTGTAGGTGACGCCGGGTCCGATGTTCTCCTTCTCGGAGACGATCCGGCCGTCCGGCATCACGATCTCGACCTCGGTCGCGCGCTTGCCCTTGTTGGCGATGGCGAGCGTGACCTTCCCCGCCTTCGCGGTCTTCGCGGTCGTGTCGCAGGCCGTGTCCGCCGCGGTGACGCCGATGGTCCCGTCCTCGCCCGCTTTCGCGTCGCTCTTCTCGGTGCAGGCGGTGAGCCCACCGAGGGCCAGGGCGCCGGTGAGCACGGCGAGTACGGGATGGCGCAGGGGACGCATGGGAGGGCTCCAGGAGCACGAGGCGACGGCCGGGGAAGGGCCGCCGGGGGAGGGGAGTGCCGGTGAGGCGACCCTAATTTAGCGGAGCCTTACCTCACCGGAACACCGGCTTCTCGTGATCTGCCTCTCATCCGTGAGGAACAGTCATGAAAGGGTCAAGGTGTGGTCAAGTGCAGCTATGAGGCGGTCACTTGAGGGGGGCCCGGACCGGGAGCACCAAGGGGCCGCCGGTCGCCGGGTGCGGGATGACCTCGACCGGCTGCCGGTAGACCTCGGTCAGGAGGTCCGCCGAGAGGACGTCGGCGGGGGGCCCGTCCGCCGTGACACGGCCCTCGTGGAGGATCGCGACGCGGTGCGCGTACGCGGCGGCGAGGCCGAGGTCGTGGAGCACGACGACGACCGCGTCCCCTGCCGCCGCGCGCTCGCGGCACACGCGCAGGACGAGCTCCTGGTGGCGCAGGTCGAGCGCGGCCGTCGGCTCGTCGAGCAGCACGAGCGGGGCGCGCTGGGCGAGGACGCGGGCGAGCGCGACGCGAGCGCGCTCACCGCCCGAGAGCGCCGAGAAGGGGCGCGCCGCGAAGGCGGTCGTCTCCGTCGTCGCCATCGCCTCGCGCACCGCCGCCCCGTCCTGCTCCTCGTGCTCCGTGCCCGCCCACGGGGCGCGGCCCATCCGGACCACCTCCGCCGCGGTGAAGGGGAACGACAGCGTCGCCGCCTGCGGCAACACCGCGCGGCGCACAGCGAGTTCCGCGGCGCTCCACTGCCCGGCGGGCCGCCCCAGGATCTCCACCGCGCCCGCCTCCGGCCGCGCGTCGACGGCCAGCACCGCCAGGAGCGTCGACTTGCCCGCCCCGTTCGGCCCGACGAGCGCGAGCACCTCCCCGGCCCGTACGGTCAGTTCGACGCCACTGAGCACCGGCCGCCCCCCGAGCCCCAGCCCCACCCCCGCCGCCCGCGCCACCGTCTCGCCCGCCGCGGGCCGCTCCGGTGACCGCCGCGCGCGCCCGCCCGCTCCGTGCCACCTCATGCCCAGCCTCCCTGCCCGCGACGGGTCCTGCGCAGCAGCCAGAAGAAGAACGGGCTGCCGAAGAGCGCCGTCAGCACCCCGAGCGGCAACTCCGCCGGGGCCGCGACGGTACGGGCCGCGAGGTCCGCGCCCACGAGGACGAGCCCCCCGCCGAGCGCGCTCGCCGGGACGAGGAAGCGGTGTCCGGGACCCGCCGCCATGCGCAGCAGGTGCGGCACGAGCAGTCCCACGAACGCGATGACCCCCGAGACCGCGACGGCGGCGGCGGTCAGCAGCGCCACGACGAGCACGAGGACGAGCCGCAAGCGCTCGACATCCACGCCCAGGTGCCGCGCCGGGCGTTCACCGAGCGCGAGCAGGTCCAGCTTGCGCGCGTACAGCGGCGCCACCACGAGCCCGGCGAGGGCGCACGGCAGGACGGCGAGGACCTTCGGCCATGTCGCCTGCGCGAGGGAACCGAGCTGCCAGAAGGTGATCTGCGAGACCTGCGCGTTGTCCGCGAAGAAGACGAAGAGGCCGATGAGCGCGCCCGCGAAGGCGTTGACGGCGATCCCCGTGAGGATCAGCGTCACCACCTCGGTCCGCCCGCCCGCGCGCGAGAGCGCGTAGACGAGCAGCACCGTCGCGAGGCCCGCGACGAACGCGAAGACCGAGACCGTCCAGGTGCCCAGGACGTCGATGCCCAGCGCGATCGAGCCGACCGCGCCGACGGCGGCCCCCGACGAGATCCCGATGACGCCCGGTTCCGCGAGCGGGTTGCCGAACACCCCCTGCGTGAGCGCCCCCGCGCAGCCCAGCGAGGCCCCGACGAGCAGCGCGAGCACGACCCTCGGGAGCCGCACGTTCCACAGCACGCTCTCGCCGACGCGGTCCAGCGCGTGCCCGCCGACGCCCGCCCTGTGCGCGAGCGAGGCGAGGAGGTCGCCGAGCGGGACGTGGTAGGCGCCGACGCTCGCGGAGACGAGGCAGAGGGCGACGAGGGCGAGGACGAGGGCGGGGGTGAGGACGCGGGCGACGGGGCGGGGCGCCCCGGGGGAGGGAACGGCGGCCCGCGAGGGCCGCGCCCCCTCCTGACCTGGCGCTTCCCCGGCCCGCACCGCCTCCGAGGCCGTCATCCCTTGCCGCCCTTGCCGGGCGTGCCGCCCTGACGGTCCGTGCCTGACGTGCCGTACAGCTGGTCCACGAGCGTCGCCAGGACCTCGTCCGTGCGCGGGCCGTAGTTCAGGAGGACGCCGTCGTCGACCGAGACGACGCGGCGGTCGAGTCCGGCGGGGGTCTCTGCGACACCGGGGATCTTCAGGAGCCCGTCGACGCCGCCGACCGAGTCGAGTCCCTTGCGCATGACGAGGATCGCGTCGGGCGCCGCCTTCGCGAGGGCCTCGCTCGTGATCGCGGTGAAGTCCTTGCGCAGCCCGGACTCCTTGCCCGCGTCCACCGCGCCCGCCGCCTCCAGGAGCGAACTCGCCCCGGACTCGGCACCGCCGAGGAGATACACGGAGGCCGTGCCGCGCAGGTAGAGGAAGGCGACGCGGGGGTGGTCGGCGTGCGCGGGGATCTTCTCGCGCGCCGCGGCGAGGCGGTGCTCGGTGCGCCGGGCGAGCGCGTCGCCCGCGCCGGGGACACCGAGGGTCCGTGCGACGGCGTGGATGCGCGGGGCCACGTCGTCGAGGCTCTTCGCGGGATCGAGGATCACGAGCGGGACGCCCGCCTCGCGGATCTGCTCGATCGCCTCGGCGGGCCCGGTCGTGGACTCGGCGAGGACGAGGCTCGGGTGCAGCGAGAGGACGTTCTCGGCCGAGACGTCGTGCGCGCGCGTCACGAGGGGCAGTTTCCTCGCCTGCGCGAAGGTCGCCGTGACGTCCTTCGCCACGACGCGGTCACCGAGTCCGAGGCTGAAGACGAGTTCGCTGAGGCTCCCGGTGAGGGGCACGATCCGCGAGACGTCCCGCACGGTGACGGTGTGCCCGTCGGCCGACTTGACCCGCGCGGGGAGTTCCGGCGAGGGCTCGCCGGGAAGCGGCTCGACGCGATCGCGGTGCGCGGCGGCGCTCGCCGACCGTTGGGGGGTGGCCCCGTCCCCCGTGCCGCCGGAGCCGCCGCCCGTGCCGCAGGCCGCGAGGACGAGTGCGGCGAGCAGTGCCGCGCCGAGCCGGAAGCGGGCTGTCACCGGGGACCGTCTCGCGGCCGGGGACGACGGCCTCAGTGGTGTGCGCACCGGTCAACCATCCTGTCGTGGTGGGTTCGTGCGGGCTTGTGCGGGAACCGGGGTTCCCGGGACCGCAGGTCGTATATTAGGTTAGCCTTACCTTATTAGCCAGGGCTTTGCCGGGGCGACCCGTCCTTTCCGTGGCCCTCTCCTGTACCGCCGCACGCCCCTCGGGGTGCCGTGCGCCCCTCCCCGAAGGTGTCCATGACGCACGCATCGCGCAGCCGTTCGGCCCGTTGGGCCGCCCTCGCCCTGCTGCTCGCCCTCGCTCTCGCCCTGCTCCCGCTCGGCCGGGCGCGGGCGGCCGAGCGCACGGTGAGCGGCGGCCGGCTCGACTGGGGAATCAAGTCCTCGTTCCAGAGCTACGTCACCGGGCCCATCGCGCAAGGCAGTTGGAGCCTGAGCGGCGGCGTCGGCACCGTCGGGGGCAGCCAGTTCCGGTTCCCCTCGGCGAGCGGCACGTACGACCCGGACAGCGGCGCGCTGCGTACCAGCTTCGCGGGCGCGGTGCGCTTCGTCGGGCACAAGGAGGGCGCCTCGTACGCACTCGACCTCACCCTCAGCCGCCCCACCGTCCGCATCGCGAACGGCTCGGGCACCCTCTACGCCGACCTGCGCGGCAAGGCGAAGGGCAGCGGGCGGTGGAGCGACCGCGCCCAAGTCCCCCTCGCCCGCCTCGACCTCGGCGGGATCAGCACCAAGGGCGGTGGCACCCCGATCGGCCTCGCCGACGTGCCCGCGACGCTCACCGCGCAGGGCGCGAGCGCCTTCGCCGGCTACTACACGGCCGGTACGGCGCTCGACCCCGTCACCCTCTCCGTCGATGTCCTCGCCGCCGCCACGACCCAGGCGCCGTCGAAGAGTCCGGGCCCGTCGAAGAGCCCGGCGAAGAAGACCGCGAGCCCCGCGAAGGCCGGGCGCATCGAGGACGCGGCGCTCGACTGGGGCGTGCGCCGCACGTGGCGCGAGTACGTGACGGGCCCGGTCGCCGAGGGCGAGTGGACCCTCGGGAACGGCGCCCAGGACGGCGGCGCGCTCTACCGCTTCCCGCGCGGCTCCGGTACGTACGAGGCGGAGAACGGCCGTCTCGACGCGGACTTCACCGGCACGCTCCGCTTCACCGGCGCCCACGGCCTCGACCTGCGCCTCGCCGCGCCGCACGTGAAGGTGCGCGAGGGCAGGGGCACCCTCAGCGCGAAGGTGGCGCGGGACGGCGCGAAGGCCCGGACCCGCACCCTCGTCACCTTCGACGCCGAGAAGCTGAAGAAGGACGACGGCCTCGTGCTGCTCACCGAGGCCCCCGCGACACTCACCGCCGAGGGCGCCGGGGTCTTCGGCGGCGTCTACAAGGCGGGCACCGCGATGGACCCCGTCTCGCTCGCCGTCGCCCTCGACGACACCGCGCAACTCCCCGCCCTGCCCGACATCGGCAGCGACGCCTCCGCCGCCCCGAGGAAGGCCACTGAGACCACCCCTGCCCCGGCGGCGGGCTCCGCGACAACCGCCGCGTCCGACGACGGCTCCCCGGCCGTGCCGCTCGCGCTCGGCGCGGGAGCCGTGGTCCTGATCGCCGCGGCGGGCACGGCCTACGGGCTCACCCGCGCGCGCAGGGCGCGCACGGCCGCCGGAGACGCCGACAGGGGCACGCCCCCCGGCACCTGACGGCACGTCGCCCCCACGCGGCAGGCCGCCGCACTCGACCAGCCCCCGTCCCCACCACCCGCCACCGCCCCCGCAGCAGGGGACGGTCCACCCGAGGAGCAGCAAGTCACCATGGCAGTCACCAGACGCCGCAGGGCCACCACCGTCCTGGCGGCGGCCGTCGCCACCGCCGCGGCGCTCGGCACCGGCGCGCTCACCCTGCCCACCGCCTCAGCGGCCCCCCGGGCCGCCGGGGCGCCCACCCTCGCACTCAAGGACGGCACGCTCGACTGGGGCGTCAAGGAGTCCTTCCGCAAGTACCTCCTCTCGCCCGTCGCGAAGGGCGAGATCACCCCCGGCGACGGCGCCACGCAGGCGGACGACAACGGCCCGTTCACCTTCACGGGCGGCACGGGCACGTACGACACCGGCAGCCACGGCACGCACACCGCCTTCCACGGCAGCGTGCGCTTCGAGGGCCACGAAGGCGTGCTCGACATCAAGCTGAGCGACCTCCAGGTCACGACGACGACGACGGGCGGCGGCATCTCCGCCGACGTCACGACGGTCAAGGACGGCAAGCCGACGACCGATCAGGACGTCGTCATCGCCGACCTGAGCCTCGACGGCATCCGCCCGGGCACGGGGGCGGGCGGCGCGATGGTCTTCGAGGACATCCCCGCCACGCTCACCGCCGACGGCGCGAAGGCGTTCCAGGGCTTCTACCAGGCCGGTGCCGCGCTCGACGCCGCGACCCTCACCGTGACCGCGGACACCGCCGAGCCGACGACGGACCCGACGCACGAGCCCAGCGGCGCTCCGACGGACGGGCCCAGCGGTACGCCGACGGACGAGCCGAGCGGCGCACCGACCGGCAGGCCCGGCGGCGAACCGACGGGCGAGCCGAGCGGCGAGCCCGGCGGCAGGCCGAGTGACAAGCCGAGCGACGCACACAGCGGGACCCCGGCCGCCTCCCACGGCGTCGTCAAGGGCGCCCTGACCTGGGGCCTCAAGGAGTCGTGGCGCAAGTACATCGCGACCGGTGGCGGCAGCGAGGTCTCGGGCGGGGCGAAGAAGAGCGGCGAGGTCTTCACCTTCCCGTACGCCTCCGGCACCGTCGACCCCGAGGCGGAGAAGACGGACGCGGCCTTCGGCGGCGCGGTGCGCTTCACGTACAAGGCGCACGGCATCGACATGGAATTCAGCGACGTCAAAGTCGTCACGAGCGGCACGAAGGGCACCCTGACGCTCGACGTCACGACCCCGCAGGGCACCAAGGACGACGTCGGCTTCGCGAAGCTCGACCTCTCCTCGGCCTCCTACGCCGTGAAGAACGACGTCGTGACGCTCAGCCAGGTCCCCGCGACCTTCACGGCGGCGGGCGCCGCCGCCTTCGCCAACGACACGACTGGTTCGATGTACAAGGCCGGCGACGCCCTCGACCCGGTCACCGTCAGCCTCGCCCTGAGCGACGACGCCGACTTCCAGGCCGGTGGTGCGGGGACCGGCGGTGACACGGGCTCCGGCACCGGACCGGGCGGGACGGGCTCCGGCGCGACCGGCTCGGGCTTCGGCACGAGCGGCGCCACCGGGTCCCTCGCCTCGACGGGCGCGGGCCTGCCCACGGCACCGCTCCTCGGCGGCGCCGCGGCCGTCGTCGCGGCGGGCGCGGGCGCGCTCTACGCTGCGCGCCGCCGCCGCGTCACCGAGCAGGCGTGAGCGCACGCCCGGCCTGAGGGCCGGTGCGACGGGGCGGCGCGCTGTCGCCACAGGACCGCCGCCCCCCGTCCCCGCGCCCTCGCCCGGGTGCCGGTGAGCGGCCACTCACCGGCACCCGGGCCGCGCCCTCCGCGCACGGCCGCGCGTCTGCGGCCGCGCGCGCGGGGCGCGGCCCCTTCGCGTGCCGCCTCCGCACCGCCCACCCGCGCGCCCGTACGCGGTTCAACCCGCGCGCCCGTATGCGGTTCAATGCGGGCATGAGCACCTCAGGCACCCCCGGCCTCGACGTCCTGCGGGTCTTCTGCGACGCCGAGGGGAGGCACGGCAACGCCCTCGGCGTCGTGCGCGACGGCACGCGCGTACCCGGCGACGCGGAGCGCGGGCGGCTCGCCGCGCGGCTCGGGTGCAGCGAGACCGTCTTCGTCGACGACCCCGAGCGCGGCGTGCTCGACATCCGCACCCCCGGCACCGCGCTGCCCTTCGCCGGGCATCCGCTCGTCGGCTGCGCCTGGCTCCTCGACCTGCCCGAACTCGCCCCGCCCGCCGGGCTCGTCGAGGCCCGCTCGGACGGCGAGTTCACGTGGATCACCGCCCGCGCCGCCTGGGCGGCCGAGCGCGTCCCCGTCCGCTACAGAAGTCCCGAGGAGGTCGACGCCCTGTCCGTCCCCGCGCCGGGCGCCGGCTGGCAGTACGCGTGGGCCTGGGAGGACGAGGCCGCGGGACGGGTACGGGCCAGGGGCTTCCCCGGGCGTGGGGACGGCGTCGACGAGGACGAGGCGACGGGCTCGGCGGCGATCGCCCTCACGGCCCACCTCGGACGCGCGCTCAACATCCGCCAGGGCAGGGGCTCCCAGCTCCTCACGGCCCCGGGCCCCGATGGGCTGGTGGAGCTGGGCGGCCGGGTGCGGTTCGCCGGGGAGCCCCGGTGAGAGCGGCGGGGGAGAGGCGGGGCGGTGCGTGCGGGATGCCCGGCGTGGGGGTGCGGGTAAAGGGCCGTTGAGGACGCGACCGGGCGCGGGCAAAACTTCGGCGGACCGTTGCGGGGGGGGGCGCGCCCCGAACGGGCGCCGCACTCCCGACGCGCTCGCCGCCACCCGGGTGAAGCGGCCGCGCCGCTCTCGCCCCCGGCCCATATCACATGCGATCAAGGGACGAGACCGGGGTGCCGACGCCCCGGTCGCGGCCCGGGACCCGCCCGGGCAACGGCACGGAGGAACTCAATGCGCGCAACCCGCACGGCCGCCGCTCTCGTGGGCGTCCTGCTGACCGGTACCGTCCTCGCGACCCCGGCGCTCGCGAACGACCGCACCGGCACCCAGACGGCCTCCCAGGAGGCCGCGGCCGCGTACGCCAAGGGCAAGGTCGTCTCCAGGATCGACCTGAACGTCCGTGAGAAGCCGACCACCCACTCGAGCGTCCTGCGCACGGTCAGGCCGGGCCAGATCATCGAGCTGCGCTGCAAGATCATCGACGGCCAGTCCGTCGACGGCAACCGAGTCTGGTACCGCACGGGCTCGAAGGGCTGGGTCACGGCCCGCTACGTCAAGAACCTGTCGTACGTGAAGCGCTGCGACGCGTGACACCCGCACAGGGCTGAACCGCGGCGGCCCGGCACTCCCTCCTCCGGGCGGGGGTGCCGGGCCGCCGTTTTTCGTTCCACGGGCCGCCGTACGCGCTGACGGGCCCGCAGTGTGCCGACGGGCCGTCCGGACGCGCTGACGGGCCCCGCGAGGGCTGCTACGGGCCGCCGCACGCCCCGTCCGCCCGCACGCCCCGTCCGCCCGCGCGCGTCTCCCGTGGCCCTACGCGGCGGCGAGCGGGAACTCCTCGCCGAGCGCGCGGAAGACGCCCGTGTTGAGCGCGAAGGCGCGCCGGCACTCCTGGACGACCCGCTCCTTCTCCGCCGCGTCGAGCGGCAGCGCGTCGAGCCGCTCGCGGTAACCGCGCTTGAAGGCCGCCGGGTTCGGCACCGTCCCGAAGACGTAGAAGCGGACCCCGTCGCCCTTGCGCGCGAACCCCCACGTCCGCTCCGCCTTGTCGCGGATGATCTGCCCGCCCGAGAGGTCCCCGAGGTAGCGCGTGTAGTGGTGCGCCACGTACCCGCCCGGCCAGCCCGCCGCGCACTCGGCGACGCGCGCCGCGTACTCCTCGGTGGCGGGCAGCGGGGCGAGCCCCGCGCGCCAGCCGGGCCCGCGCAGGTGCGCCAGATCCCGCTCCAGCTCGGGGAGCCGGGCGAGACCCGGGTCGATGAACGGCCCGGCGACGGGATCGCTCGCGAGCGCGGCGGAGCGCTCCTCCAGGGCCCGGTAGACGAACCAGAGCTGCTCGGTGTAGCGCGCGAAGGCGTCCACGCCGAGCCGCCCGCCGAGCAGGTCGCTCATGAAGGCCGCGCTCTCGGCCTCGGTGTGCTGGGCGTGCGAGGCGGTGCGGATGACGGTCGAGAAGGGGGTCTCAGCGGGCCCGGCGTCGCGGGGGAAGCCGGGGGAGACGTCCGTCGAGGTGTCCAAGGAGGACCTCCAGGGCGTGAAGGAAGCGCCGAAGCGTGCGGGAACCGGACACGATCATCTAACTTAGGTATACCTAAGTCAATGGGTTCCCGACGGCCTGTCGGCAAAACTCCGCGCGGCGGACGCCGCCACCGCCCCCCGGCTCAGGGCCTCGTGAGGATCTCCGCCCCCGTCGCCGTCACGACGAGCGTCTCCTCGAACTGGGCGGTGCGCTTGCGGTCCTTGGTCACGACGGTCCAGCCGTCGTCCCACTGCTCGTAGTCGTAGGTGCCGAGCGTGAGCATGGGCTCGATCGTGAAGGTCATGCCCTCGCGCATGACGGTCGTGGCGTGCGGGCTGTCGTAGTGCGGCACGATCAGGCCGGAGTGGAAGGACGTGTTGATGCCGTGCCCGGTGAAGTCCCGCACGACGCCGTAGCCGAACCGCTTGGCGTACGACTCGATGACGCGCCCGATGACGTTGATCTGCCGACCGGGGCGGACGGCCTTGATGGCCCGGTCCAGCGCCGCACGGGTCCGCTCGACGAGCAGGCGCGACTCCTCGTCCACGTCGCCGACGAGGTAGGTCGCGTTGTTGTCGCCGTGCACGCCGTCCTTGAAGGCGGTGACGTCGAGGTTCACGATGTCGCCGTCGCGCAGCACGGTCGAGTCGGGGATGCCGTGGCAGATGACCTCGTTGACGGAGGTGCACAGCGACTTCGGGAAACCGCGGTAGCCGAGGGTCGAGGGGTAGGCGCCGTGCTCGACCATGTACGCGTGCGCGACGCGGTCGAGTTCGTCGGTCGTGACACCGGGCGCGATGTGCTTCGCCGCCTCGTCCATCGCCCGCCGCGCGATCCGCCCCGCGACCCGCATCCTCTCGATCGTCTCCGCGTCCTGCACCTCGGGACCGGTGTAGGGGGTGGGCGCGGGCTTCCCGACGTACTCGGGACGCGGGATGTCCTTCGGGACACCGCGCGGGGGAGAGATCTTTCCGCTTACGACAAATGACTGGCCAGACATGGGGTGAGTCTATGGCGGCAGGCCGCCGGGAGCGGGGGCGCGTACGGAGCGGGGCCGCGCGAGGGGGGTTCCCGGTCCGGCGGAGCGGTCCGGGCGCGGGCCGACTGAGCGGCCCGATCTCGGGCACGATGGGACCGGAGCCCGGGGCAGCACCCGGCCGGACCGCGGAAGGACGGAGCGCATGGCTCTCTTCGGCAGGAGCGACAAGCAGGGCAGCGGCAAACCGGGCGAGTGGTACTACTGCCTGGACCACGGCAAGGTCGAGGAGGGCCCCCAGTGCCCCTCCAAGAACCGCATGGGTCCGTACGCCACCCGGGTGGAGGCCGAGCACGCGATGGAACGCGCGGCGGAACGCAACCGCGCCTGGGAGAACGACGAGCGGTGGAGCGACGGGGGACGCCCCGAAGGGGAGTGACGGGAGCGCCGGGCACGGGGCGGCGGGGGAGGGCCCCGCGGCGGGCGGACGACGAGCCCGCCGCCACGACGGCCCCGGGCGCGTGGGCTCAGGCCGGGTCCCCGGCGGCCGGGACCTGCGGCGGCACGGGGAGCGGCTGCCCGGCTCCCGTCCCGGCCTGCTTCTCCGCGCGGCGGCGTACCGCGTCGGGGTCCGTGTCCGCGTCGTAGCGCACCATCCGGGGCAGTACGGCCGCGAGCAGCCCGACCGCCGCCACGCACGCCACCCCGCCCGACCACAGGGCCGTCCGCGTGCCCGTCCAGCCCGCGACCGTGCCGCCGCGCAACTGGCCGAGCTGCGGCCCCGTGCTGAAGGAGAGCACCTCGATCCCCGCGAGCCGGCCCCGCAGGCCGTCCGGGATCGTCTGGTTCCAGATCGTCGAACGGCCGAGCCCGCTCACCATGTCCCCCGCTCCGGCGAGCACGAGGAAGAACAGGAGCAGCCACACGTTCGTGCTCCACCCCGCCGCCGCGATCGCGAGCCCCCACGCCGCCGCGCCGCCCACCACGAGCAACCCGTGTCTGCGCACCCGCGCGACCCACCCGCTCGTGAGCCCGAGCAGCAGCGAACCCACCGAGATCGCCGCGTACATGAGCCCGAGCGCCCAGGGCGCCCCGAGGTCCTCGGCGAGGAAGGGGAACAGCGCGTCGGGCACGGCGAAGAACATCGCGGCGAGGTCCACCGCGTACGTCCCGAGAAGGACGGGCCGCGACCAGGCGTACGCGGCGCCCTCCGCGATCCCGCGCAGCGAGGGCCGCCCCTCCGTGCCCCGCGCGGGCGCGGGCGACAGGCGGCGGCACAGCACCACCGAGACCGCGAAGCCCGTCGCCGTGAGCGCGTACGCGGTCGCCGTGCCCGCCGAGGCGGCGACGAGCCCCGCGAGGGAGGGACCAGCGATCGCGCCGAGCTGCCAGCGCAGCGAGTTGAGCGCGGCGGCGGCCGGGACCTGCTCGTGCGGGACGATACGGGCGATGAGCGCGTCCAGCGCCGGGCGCTGAAGGCCGCTCAACCCCGACACCCCGGCCGCCACGACGTACAGCGGCCACAACAGCGGGTGCGGCAGCAGCGCGTTGACGAGCAGCACGGCGGCGAGGAGCCCGAGCCCCGCCTCCGTGAGCAGGATGATCCGGCGCCGGTCCGCCACGTCCGCGAGCGCCCCGCCGTACAGCCCGCACACCACGAGCGGCACGAGCTCCACGAGCCCCATCGCGCCCACCGCGAACGGCGAACCCGTCAGCTCCTTGATCTGGAGCGGCAGCGCGACCACGGCCATGAAGCTGCCGAGCGAGGTGATGACGCCCTGCACCCACAGGCGCCGGAAGTCCGGCAGCGTCCGCCAGGGCGTCGGATCGGGCAGCACCCGGGAGAGGAAGGTCACGGCGGACGACTATGAGGGACGGAATGGGCGTGTGCCAGTGATTTTCCGCGCGGACCGGAGCCCTACCTGCCAGTAGGCTGCCGTCATGACTACCACGGACGATCACGCGCAGAAGCCGCCCCGCAAGGACCCCTGGGAGCTGCCCGACGTCTCCGGGCTCGTCGTCGGCGTGCTCGGCGGCACGGGGGACCAGGGGCGCGGTCTCGCCTACCGGCTCGCGCTCGCGGGCCAGAAGGTGATCATCGGTTCGCGGGCCGCCGAACGGGCCGCCGGTGCCGCCGCCGAGCTGGGGCACGGTGTCGAGGGCGCGGACAACGCGGAGTGCGCGCGCCGCAGCGACATCGTCATCGTCGCCGTCCCCTGGGAGGGGCACAAGGCGCTCCTCGCCTCGCTGCGCGAGGAGCTCGCGGGCAAGGTCGTCGTCGACTGCGTCAATCCGCTCGGCTTCGACAAGAAGGGCGCCTACGCCCTCACGCCCGAGGAGGGCAGCGCCGCCGAGCAGGCCGCGTCCCTCCTCCCCGACTCGCGCGTGACGGCGGCCTTCCACCACCTGTCCGCCGTGCTCCTCCAGGACCCGGACGTCGAGAGCATCGACACCGACGTCCTCGTGCTCGGGGAGGCCCGCGCCGACACCGATCTCGTCCAGGCCCTCGCCCAGCGCATCACCGGTATGCGCGGCGTCTTCGCCGGGCGGCTGCGCAACGCGCACCAGGTCGAGTCGCTCGTCGCCAACCTCATCTCCGTCAACCGCCGCTACAAGGCCCACGCGGGGCTGCGCGTCACCGACGTCTGAGCGACGCCCGGGCTCCGCCGCCGCCCCGGCGGCGCGCGGCCACCCGCTCCGGCGACGCCTCGCCACCGCCCCGGCGGCGCGCCGGGCGCACGGCAAGCCCCCCGGAGCGGGGCACTCGGGGCATGGGGGACACTGGTCGGGCAGCAGGCCCGCCCGTCCACGACAAGGAGCCACCCCCATGCCCCGCCTCGCGCTCTACGCCCTCGTCGTCTGCGTCCTCGCCGTCGCCGCCGCCGTGGTCTCCTTCTCGCAGGGAAGCTGGCTGGGGATCGTGTGGGTGCTGCTCGCCGGGGTCTCGTCGAACATGTGCTGGTACTACGTGCGCCGCGCCAAGGCCGAGCGCCGGGCAGCGACGCCCGTCACCGGCTGAGCCCGTACGGCGTCCCCTGGCCGGGCCCCACGACCTCACGCGCCGAGCGCGCAGATCGCGTTCCGCTCCGTCCAGAACCGGAACAGGTCCCGGCCGCAGTACGTGTCGAACTCCGGCACCCCGAGCGCCCGCAGCAGGCCGTTGATCGCGTCGAAGAAGGCCACGTTCACCTCCGGCACCCACAGCAGCGCGAAGACGGCGATCAGGCCGAACGGCGCGAACGGCTCCACCTGCCGGCGCACGCTGCGCGAGAGCCACGGCTCGATCACCCCGTACCCGTCGAGGCCCGGCACCGGCACGAAGTTCAGGATCGCCGCCGTCACCTGGAGCAGCGCGAGGAAGCCCAGCGCGAACCGGAAGGACCGCGGCACCCCGTCGAGCGCGTGCAGCCAGAACGGGGCCGTGCACACGACGGCGAAGAGCACGTTCGTGAGCGGCCCCGCCGCCGAGATCAGGCTGTGCCGCCAGCGGCCCCTGATCGCGCCCCGCTCGATGTACACCGCGCCGCCCGGCAGGCCGATGCCGCCGAGGATCACGAAGACCACGGGCAGCACGACGCTCAGCAGCGCGTGCGTGTACTTCGCCGGGTTGAGCGTCAGGTAGCCCTTCGCCGCCACGCTCAGGTCCCCGCTGTGCAGCGCGGTCCGGGCGTGCGCGTACTCGTGCAGGCACAGCGAGACGACCCACATCGCCGTGACGAAGAGGAAGACCGCGAAGGCCGTCGCGTCCGCGTACCCGGTCCACACCGCCCAGCCGGAGACGGCGGCCACCGCCACGATGCCCAGGAAGACGGGACTGATCCGCCGGTCCGAACGGTTCGGTCGCGCGTACGGGGTGGCCATGAGGGCTGCTCCAAAGCTGGGGATCACTCCCCGGGGTCGGGCCGGGGAGCCGGGGTCCGGGCTGGGGCCCGTGAGTTCGGGGATCGGGCTGGGGGTCCGGGAGTTCGGGGTCCGGGCTGGGGGCCGGGGTCCGGGCAAGCGTACGGGGGCGGTCACCACGAGGGGCGGACCCTCCCCCAACATGCCGCCTCCGCCGCCGGTTCCGCCCCCGTACGCGCCGGACCGGCGTTCTCGCCGAGGGCCGGGACCGGGACCGCGCGCCCGCCGGGCCCCCGGCCTCCGGGGGCCGCCCCGACCCGACCGCCCGCCCCTCGCCCCGGACCGTGTCCGTACACAATGGGTGCCGTGTACTACCGCGTCCTCGGCACCACCGCCGCCCTCCGCCCCGACGGCAGCGCCGTCCCCCTCGGCGGGGCGCGGTTGCGCGCCCTGCTCACCGTGCTCGCCGTGCGGGCCGGACGGAGCGTGTCCGCGACCGTGCTCGCCGACGAGGTGTGGGGCGCCGACCCGCCCGCGGAGCCGCAGGCCGCGCTGCAAGCGCTCGTCGGACGGCTGCGGCGGGCGCTCGGGCCCGGCGCGATCGTCTCGGAGCCCGCCGGGTACCGGCTCGACGTCCCGCCCGACGCCGTGGACCTGCACCGCTTCGGACGGCTCGCCGACGAGGGGCGGGCCGCGCTCGACGCCGGGGAGCCCGCGCGCGCCGCCGGGCTGCTCGACGAGGCCCTCGCGCTGTGGGCCGAGCCGCCGCTAGCCGACCTGCCGCGGGCGGAGGCCGAGGCCCGCCACTGGGCCGAGCGGCTGCGCACGGCCCGTACCGCCCGCTGGGCCGCCGCGCTCGACCTCGGCCAGGCCGAGGAGGCGCTGCCCCCGCTCACCGCCCTGTGCCGCGCCCACCCCCTCGACGAACCCCTCCACCTGCTGCGCCTGCGCGCCCTGCGCGACACCGGGCGCCCCGCCGAGGCCCTCGCCGCCTACGCGACCCTCGCCCGTACCCTCGCGGACCGCCTCGGCACCGATCCAGGGCCCGCTCTGCGCGCCCTGCACGCCGACCTCCTCGGCGCGGGAGAGCGGCCCGCGCCCGGCCCCGCCCCGGAACCGGCGCGCCCGCGCAGGACCGGCAACCTCCCCGCGCGCCTCACCTCCTTCGTCGGCCGGGACACGGACATCGAGACGCTGTGCGCCGACCTCGCGGGCTCACGGCTCGTGACCCTCCTCGGGCCCGGCGGCTCCGGCAAGACACGGCTCAGCCAGGAGGCCGCGGAGGCCCTCGCCGACCGCGTCCCCGACGGCGTCTGGCTCGCGGAACTCGCGCCCGTCACCGACCCCGAGGGCGTCCCGGCCGTCGTGCTCGGCGCGGTCGGCGCGCGCGAGACCGTGCTGCGCGGCGCGGGGGCCGAGGAGTTCCGCGTCGCCACCGACCGGCAGCACGACGATGTCCTCACCCGGCTCACCGAGTACTGCGCCCCGCGCCGGATGCTCCTCCTCCTCGACAACTGCGAGCACGTCGTCGACGCCGCCGCCCACCTCGCGCAGACGCTCCTCGAACGCTGCCCCCGCCTCACGATCATCGCGACCAGCCGCGAACCGCTCGGCGTCCCCGGCGAAGTGCTCCGCCCCGTCGAGCCCCTCCCCGAGCCCGCCGCGCGCCGGCTCTTCACCGAACGCGCCGCCGCCGTCAGCCCCGGCTTCACGCCCGACACGGAGCCCGAGGCCGTCGCCGAGATCTGCCGCCGCCTCGACGGCCTGCCCCTCGCCATCGAACTCGCCGCCGCGCGGCTGCGGTTGCTCACCCCGCGCCAGATCGCCGACCGCCTCGACGACCGCTTCCGGCTCCTGACCACCGGCAGCCGCACCGTGCTGCCCCGCCAGCAGACCCTGCGCGCCGTCGTCGACTGGTCCTGGGACCTCCTCGACGCGCGCGAACGCGCCGTCCTCGCCCGCCTCTCCGTCTTCGCGGGCGGCTGCGACCTCGCCGCCGTCGAAGCCGTGTGCGCCGCGCCCGGGGCACCCGCGGCGGACGTGCCCGACGTGCTCGGCGCGCTCGTCGACAAGTCCCTCGTCATCGCCGCGCCCGCCCCCGACGGCACCATGCGCTACCGGCTCCTGGAGACCGTCGCCGAGTACGCCGGCGGACGCCTCGCCGAGGAGGGCGCCGCGGCGGCGACCCGCCACGCCCACCTCCTCCACTACCGCGAACTCGCCCGCACCACCGACCCGCTCCTGCGCGGACACGGTCAGACCGCCGCGATCGCCCTCCTGGAGACGGAGTACGAGAACCTGCGGCTCGCCCTGCGCGAGGCGGTCGAGCGGCAGGCGGAGCAGGAGGTGTTCTGCCTCGTCCTCTCGCTCGCCTGGTACTGGCAGATCCGCGGCCCGCGCGAGGAGGCGCTGCACTGGGCGGGCACCGCGGCGGCGTTCGGCCCCGACCCCTTCGGCGAGGACGCGCCCCCGGCCCCGCCCGTGGCGGAGAGCTGCCTGGCGACGCCCCCGCCGTGGAACGGCCCCGTCCTCGACGAGGCCAGACGCGGCGTCCACCTCATCCATCTCGCCCAGATGGACATGGACTTCGACCACTGGAGCGACCCGACGCAGCGCGAGAGGCTGCACCGGGCGGCCGACGTCTACCGCCCCGGCCTGCCGCAGACCTGCCGGCCCCCGGCCCACGTGTGGTTCTTCGCCGTCCTCTTCACCGGCGACCTCGACCTCGTCCGCGACGTCGTCGACAGCACCGTGCGCACCGCGCGCGAACTGGGCCGGCCCTGGGAGCTGGCCCTCGCCCTCCAGAACCGCGCCAACCTCCTCGCCAACCGCAGCGACCTCGAAGGCGACGCCCTCGCCGACGCGGGCGAGGCACTGCGCATCTTCCGGGAACTGGGCGACAGCTGGGGCGCCGCCGAGGCCCTCGCCGCCCGCGCCGAGGTCCTGGAGTGGCACGGCCGCTACACCGAGGCCGCCGCCGACTACGAAGAGGCCACGGCACACGCCGTCGCGCTCGGCGCGCACAGCCAGACCGGGGTGCTGCGGGCCCGGATGGGCGGGCTCCTCATCGAGTCCGACGACCCCGGGGAGAGCGCGCGGGGCGAGAAACTGCTGCGCGAGATGGTCGAGGAGGAGAGCCCGGCGAGTTCCGAGGCCCGTCCCGTGGCCCACCTCTTCCTCGCCATGCGCTACGCGGGGACCGGCCGCCTCGCCGAGGCCTGGCGGGTCGTCGGGCGGCTCCGCGACGACTTCGGCACCGGCTCCTTCGTCCTCTTCGACAGCATGCTCGGACGCCTGGAGGGCTGGCTCGACGCCCTGGAAGGCCGATACGACCAGAGCCTGAGCCGCCTCGGGCAGGGAGTGGACTCCTCCTTCGAGGACCTCGCCCTGCTCATGGCCCCGCAGCTCCCCGCGGGCCACCTCCAGACCGCCGCCTACGCCCTGGCCCTGCGGGGCACGGCCCGGCGCTCCGCCCCCGACCTGCTCCTCGCCGCGCGCCTGCTCGCCGCCGTCGCCTCGGCGCTGCCCGCGCCGCGCCGCGAGTCCCGCGTCGAGCGGGAACTCCACGCCGAGACCGAACGGCTGATCACCGCCGCTGCCGAGGACGACGCCTTCCCGCTCACCGCCCCCGCCCTGAGCGGCGCCCGCGCCGAGGGCGCCCGACTCGGCCTGCGCGGGGGCCTCGGCCTCCTCCGCGAGGCACTCCCGCCCGCCCCGCACGACGGCGAAGCCGCGCCCCCCGGCCGGGACTGAACGTCCCTTCCGGAGCCGCGGCTTCGGCCCGTACGTCATCCGTACCCCCCGCCCCCTCGCCCGGTCCCCCCGTCCCGCTCAGGAGGACTTCGTGCGGAACTTGTGGATCGCGATGGGCGCCATGACCACCGTGATCGCCACCGTCCAGATCAGCGTCCACGTCAGCCCGTGCGTGAGCGGACCACCGTTGCACAGCGCCCGCGAGGCGTCGGCGAGCGTGGAGATCGGGTTGTAGTCGGTGAAGGCCTGGAGCCAGCCCGGCATCGTCGACGTCGGCGTGAAGATCGAGGAGCCGAACTGCAGCGGCATCATCACGAGGAAGCCCATCGCCTGGATGGCCTGCGCGCTCTTCATCGTCACGCCGAGGGTCAGGAAGATCCACATGAGCGAGGAGCCGAAGAGGATCGACAGACCGATCGAGGCGAAGAGCCCCGGCACGCTGGAGACCGAGAGCCCGAGGGCGAAACCGACCGCGAGCAGGATGCCCACCGCGATGACGAGCCGCAGGATCTCCACCATGATCTTCGCGATGAGGACGGAGGAGCGGGCGATCGGCAGGCTGCGGAAGCGGTCCATGACCCCGGTCTGGAAGTCCTGGTTGAAGCCGGTGCCCACGCCGGTCGCCATGTTCATCCCCATCATCGCCATGAGGCCGGGGACGACGTAGTTCACGTACTCCTGCTGGTTGCCCTTGCCGGCGATCGCGCCGCCGAAGACGTAGACGAAGAGCAGTGTGAAGACGATCGGCATCAGGACGGCGTCGAACATCGACTCCGGGTCCTGCTTGATCCACAGGATGTTGCGGCGGGTCAGCGCCCCGATGTGCCGCAGGTGGGCGCGCGGCCCGATCCTGGCCTCGCTCACGACGGGCGCGGCGGAGGGCGCGGTGAGGGTGGCGGTGCTCATGCCGAGACCTTCTCTCGTACGGGAGCGGCGCCGTCCTGCGGCTGCTCCTGGCCGGTGTGGGTGGCCTTCTGGCCGGTGAGCGAGAGGAAGACCTCGTCGAGGCTCGGCAGTTCCGTGCGCAGGTCGGCGAGCGCCACGCCCTTCGAGGCGAGCAGCCCTATGACCGCGGTGAGCTGTTCGTCGCTCAGGAGGGGGATGAGGACGCTGCCGCTCTCCTCGTCGAGCGTCGGCGTGGCGAGCCCCGTGAGACCGCTCTCCTCGACGAGGCGGGCGACCTCGGGCAGCAGGCTCCTGTCCGCCGGGCGCACGCGCAGCACCCGGCCGCCCACGCGGGACTTCAGCTCGTCGATCGCCCCCTCGGCGACGACCCGCCCGCGGTCGATGACGGTCAGCTCGCTCGCGAGTTGCTCCGCCTCCTCCATGTACTGCGTGGTGAGGAGCACCGTCACGCCGTCGCCGACCATGCTCTGCACCTCGCTCCACACCTCCTGGCGGGTGCGCGGGTCGAGACCCGTGGTGGGCTCGTCCAGATAGAGCACGGCGGGACGGCCGATCATGGACGCGGCGAGGTCGAGCCGGCGCCGCATCCCGCCGGAGTACGTGCCCGCCACGCGCTTCGCCGCCTCGGTGAGCGAGAACCGTTCGAGCAGCTCGTCGGCCCGGCCCCGCGCCTCGGCGCGGCTCAGGTCGAGCAGCCGCCCGATCAGGTACAGGTTCTCGCGCCCGGAGAGCTTCGCGTCGACCGAGGCGTACTGGCCCGTGAGGCCGATCCTGCGGCGCAGCTCCTTCGGCTGCCGCAGGACGTCGATGCCGGCCACGGTCGCGGAGCCCGCGTCCGGGGTGAGCAGGGTGGAGAGGCAGCGCACGAGGGTCGTCTTGCCCGCGCCGTTCGGGCCGAGGACCCCGAGCACGGTGCCGCGGCGGACGTCGAGGTCCACCCCGTCGAGCGCCTTGGTGCTGCCGAAGTGCTTCTTCAGACCGCGGACCGAGACGGCGATGTCCCCGCCGTCCCACGGCCCCTTCGGTGTGTTCGTCGTAGCGATTCGCGTCATGCCGACCACCTTGACAGCCGCCACCGACAAGCCGCCCACACCTCACCTACACGCCGGTGACCTGCGGAAAGAGGAGATCTGTCGGTGTCCCGTCGGCCCGGGAGGCGCACGCGTGAGCGCACGCCCCCCCCGGGGCCTCGTGCGCGTCCAGGGGGCGACCGCACGCGGAAGGGCCGGCCCCGCGGGAGACCCCGCCGGACCGGCCCCCAGCCGTGGCGCCCCGGGTCGCCGCGCCCTCGCGGGCGTCGGCGCGCCGCGCGCCCCGGCCGTCAGTGCACCTCGTGCTCCGCCGCGGGGAAGGCGCCGCCCGCGACATCGGCCGCGAAGGCGCGGGCCGCGTCGCCGAGGATGCCGCGCAGGTCCGCGTACTGCTTCACGAAGCCCGGCACCCTGCCGCCCGTGAGCCCCGCCATGTCGGTCCACACCAGGACCTGCGCGTCGGTCGCCGCGCCGCCGCCGATGCCGACGGTCGGGATGGCGAGCGTGCGCGTGACCTCGGCGGCCAGCTCGGCGGGGACGAGTTCGAGCACGACGGCGAAGGCGCCCGCGTCCTGCACGGCCTTCGCGTCGCGAAGGAGCTGGGCCGCCGCCTCCTCGCCGCGCCCCTGCACCCGGTACCCCATCGCGTGCACGGACTGCGGCGTGAGCCCGATGTGGCCCATGACGGGGACACCGGCCTCGACGAGCGTCCTGATCTGCTCGTGCGAGCGCTCACCGCCCTCCAGCTTCACGGCACCGACACCGGCGTCCTTGACCAGGCGCATCGCGGAACGCAGCGCCTGCTTCGGGCCCTCCTGGTACGAGCCGAAGGTGAGGTCGGCGACGATCAGGGCCCGCTTGGTACCCCGTACGACGGCGGCGGAGAGCATCGTCATCTCGTCGAGCGTCACGGGGACGGTCGAGTCGTAACCGAGGTGGCAGTTGCCCATCGAGTCGCCGACGAGGAGGACCGGGATACCGCTCTCGTCGAAGACGGAGGCGGTCATGGCGTCGTAGGCGGTCAGCATCGCCCACTTCTCGCCGCGCTCCTTGGCGCGGGCGATGTCGTGCACGGTGACCCGGCGGCGCACGGCCTTGCCGTACAGGGTCCCGGTGGGTGCGGCGCCCTCGCCGGACGGGGGTCCCGAGGGGGCTTCGGACTGTGCGCGGGCAGCGGAAAGCTCGCTCATCACGCGGCTCCTTCTGGTCATCTCGAGGCGCCCTCGCGGCGTCCCCGGATTCGCTCCCCATGGTGACACCTCGCACGTGATGGCGGAAAGAGGGGGGAGCCCCCGCACGTACAAAAGCCACAGCCCGCACCCAACCGGGAAGTCCCGCCGGGCCCCTCCGCACACGGACTCGGCACAGGTCCGCCGTGGCGGCGGGCAGGGGCCCTTCCATCCCCTAGGGTCAGGGGCGGAACGGGTGCACGGTGGTCAGTGAGGCGGCACGATGGCGCAGGCGTACAAGGCGGAAACGGGTAGTGAGGGACAGCGCCCCGGAGGGCTGCGCGGCCGGATGCGCCTGGGGGGCCGGCGCACCGGGGCGCCGGGCGGGGGAGGGTCGTGGGGGATGTGGCGGCGCGGCATCGTGCTCGCCGCGCTCGCGCTCGCCCTCGCGGGCCTCATGGTCGTCCACGCGCACGTCCCCAACCGCGTGGGGAACCTCGGCAGCCTCCTGGAGACCTTCCTCCCGTGGCTCGGGCTCCTCGTCCCCGTCCTGCTCGTCCTCGCGGTCCTGCGGCGCTCCGCGACCGCGCTCCTCGCCCTCGTCCTGCCCGTCGCGGTGTGGCTCAACCTGTTCGGCGGGCTCGTCCTCGGCCACGACCAGTCGCGCGGCGACCTCACCGTCGTCACCCACAACGTCAACGCCGAGAACGGCGACCTCCCGGGCACCGTCCGCACCCTCGTCGGCTCCGGCGCCCAGCTCCTCGCCCTGGAGGAGCTGACCGAGCAGGCCGTGCCGGAGTACGCGAGCGCCCTCAAGGCCACCTACCCGTACCACGTCACCAAGGGCACCGTCGGCCTCTGGAGCAAGTACCCGCTGCGCGGCACGAGGCCCGTCGACCTGGAACTGGGCTGGGAGCGCGCCCTGCGCACGACCGCCGAGACCCCCAAGGGCCCCGTCGCCGTCTTCGTCGCGCACCTGCCCTCCGTCCGCGTCAAGCTCGACACCGGCTTCGTCGCCGGTCAGCGCGACCGCAGCACCGAGGCGCTCGGCAAGGCGATCCGCGAGGAACCGCTCACCAACAAGGTCCTCGTCGGCGACCTCAACGGGACGATGAACGACCGCGCCCTCTCGCCGGTGACCTCGCAGCTCCGCTCCACGCAGGGCGCGGCGGGCAAGGGCTTCGGCTTCAGCTGGCCGGCGGCCTTCCCGATGGCCCGCATCGACCAGATCCTCGTCGGCGGCGCCGAACCGGTCTCCTCCTGGACCCTCCCGCGCACCGGCTCCGACCACCTCCCGGTCGCCGCGTCCATCCGCCTGGCGAGCACGGGCTGAGGCCACGGGCCGGGAGGGGCCGGGGCGGCACGGGCACGGGCGGGACCGGGCAGGGGGCACGGGCTGCGGCGGCCCCTCGGCGAGCACTGGCCGAGGCGTGCGGGGCCGCGCCCCCCGACGCGGCCCCGCACACGACATCCCGGCCGGGACCCCCTCCCGGCGGCGCACCCGGCGGTCCACCGGTGACCGCCGGGCGGCGCGCCCGGCCGTGGCCCCTCAGGCCCCCGCGTTCTCCCGCCACCGGTTCGTGATCGGCATACGGCGGTCCTTGCCGAAGCCCTTCGCGGAGATCTTCGTCCCCGGCGGGTACTGGCGCCGCTTGTACTCGGCGTTGTCGACCATCCGCAGGACGCGCGCGACGACCTCCGGGTCGAACCCGGCCGCGACGATCGCGTCCGAGCCCTGGTCGCGGTCGACGTACATCGCCAGGATGCGGTCGAGCACGTCGTAGTCGGGGAGCGAGTCGGTGTCCACCTGCCCCGGACGGAGTTCGGCGCTCGGCGGCTTCGCGATCGTGTTCTCCGGGATCGGCGGGGTCTCGCCGCGCTGCTCGGCCGCCTGGTTGCGCCAGCGGGCGAGCGCGAAGACCTGCGACTTGTAGACGTCCTTGATCGGGCCGTAGGCGCCGACCGCGTCCCCGTAGAGCGTCGAGTAGCCGACCGCCAGCTCCGACTTGTTGCCGGGCGCGAGGACGATCTGCCCCTCCTGGTTGGAGATGCCCATCAGCGTCGTGCCGCGCAGCCGCGCCTGGAGGTTCTCCTCGGCGAGCCCCGTGAAGCCGAGCGCGGCCATGTAGGCGTCGAACATGGGGGCGATGGGCACGGAGCGGTAGTGCAGCCCGGTGCGCGCGGCGAGGTCCGCCGCGTCGTCCCGGGAGTGCTCCGAGGAGTACTTCGACGGCATCGAGACCCCGTACACGTTCTCCGCGCCGATCGCGTCGCAGGCGATCGCGGCGGTGAGCGCGGAGTCGATGCCGCCGGAGACACCGAGGATGACGGTGCGGAAACCGTTCTTCCGCACGTAGGCGCGCAAGCCCGTGACCAGCGCCCCGTACACCTCCTCCGCGTCCTCCAGGCGCTCGGCGTACTCGCCGGTGTACTCCGGCTCGTACGGGGGCAGCGGCGTGGGCGAGATCGTGACGTGCTCGATCCGCAGGCCGTCGTGGACGGTCCCGGCGGGCTCCTCGGCCGGGGCCGGGGGGAGGTCCAGGTCGAGGAGGAAGCAGCCCTCGGTGAACTGCGGGGCGCGCGTGATGACGGAGCCGTCCTTGTCGACGACGATCGAGTCGCCGTCGAAGACCAGCTCGTCCTGCCCGCCGGACATCGCGAGGTACGCGGTCGTGCAGCCCGCCTCCTGGGCGCGCTTGCGGACCAGTTCGAGGCGCGTGTCGTCCTTCTCGCGCTCGTACGGGGAGGCGTTGATGCTCAGCAGCAACCCCGCCCCCGCCGCACGGGTCGCGGGCACCCGGCCGCCGTCCTGCCACAGGTCCTCGCAGATGGCGAGGGCCACGTCGACGCCGTGCACGCGCACGACGGGCAGCGTGTCGCCGGGCACGAAGTAGCGGAACTCGTCGAAGACGCCGTAGTTCGGCAGGTGGTGCTTGGCGAAGCGGAGCACGACGCGGCCCTGGTGCAGTACGGCGGCGGCGTTGCGCGGGGAGCCCGCGGGCATCCCGTAGCGGTGCTGGTCGGTTTCGCTGCGGTCGAGGTAGCCGAGGACGACGGGCAGGCCGCCGAGACCCTCGTCGACGAGCCGGGCGGCGAGCGCGTGCAGAGCGGTGCGGCTGGCCTCCACGAAGCTGGAGCGCAGCGCGAGGTCCTCCACGGGGTAGCCGGTCAGCACCATCTCGGGAAAGGCGGCCAGATGGGCGCCCCGCTCCGCGGCGTGCCGGGTCCATTGCACGACCGAGTCCGCGTTGGCGGCGAGATCACCGACGACGGCATCGATCTGATTCAGGGCGAGACGTAGTTGAGGCACGGTCGCCAGTGTAATCGTCTCTCTGACGCGATGTGGGGGCGGGGCGGGGCCGAACGGTGGGCCGGGCGCTGACGGCGGGGCGGCGATGGGGTGGCGCCGGGGCGGGCGCGCGGGGAGCGCGGGGGTGGCGGCAGGGCGGTGGTGGGGCGGGGCGCGCGGGGTGGCGGCGGCGGTGGGCCCGGCAATCCGGCGCCGCGCCGTTTGCTGATTTCGAGGCATTCTCGGCGCAGCCCATGGCGTGTCTTTTACCCCGCCTTGGTGCGGTACGCGAAGGTGGCGCCGTTTCGCGCGGCGTCCCCACCCCCGTCCGCGCGCCGTCAAAGACCCTGTGGCGCAAGGGACTTGAGTGGGCCATCGGGGCCGGTGGGGGAGCGGGTCGACCCGGGAGGGAGCCGTCCCCCACAATGGGCGCGGCCTCCCGTGCCCCTCGGGGCCTGTCGGTCGCGGCGTCCGGGCGATGCACTATGGCGGGAGCGGTTGCGCCGCGGGAGATCGTCCTTGTGTTCGCAACCTGCGGGAAACCGTGTGGTGGGATGCTCGTACGCCCAGGGCACGGCAACGGTGCAAGGCGGCTCGACCAGCAAGGATGGGTGGATATGAATAAGCAGCAGGAGTTCGTGCTCCGCACGCTTGAGGAGCGGGACATCCGTTTCGTGCGCCTCTGGTTCACCGACGTCCTCGGCTTCCTGAAATCCGTCGCCGTCGCCCCGGCCGAGCTGGAGCAGGCGTTCGACGAGGGCATCGGCTTCGACGGCTCCGCGATCGAGGGCTTCGCCCGCGTCTACGAGTCCGACATGATCGCCAAGCCCGATCCCGCCACCTTCCAGGTCCTGCCCTGGCGCGCCGAGGCCCCCGGCACCGCGCGCATGTTCTGCGACATCCTCATGCCGGACGGCTCCCCGTCCTTCGCCGACCCGCGCTACGTCCTCAAGCGCGCGCTCGCCAAGGCCTCCGACCTCGGCTTCACCTTCTACACCCACCCCGAGATCGAGTTCTTCCTCCTCAAGGAGAAGCCGGTCGACGGCTCGCGTCCCACCCCCGCCGACAACTCCGGCTACTTCGACCACACCCCGCAGAACGTCGGCATGGACTTCCGCCGCCAGGCGATCACCATGCTGGAGTCGATGGGCATCTCGGTCGAGTTCAGCCACCACGAGGGCGCCCCCGGCCAGCAGGAGATCGACCTCCGCTACGCCGACGCGCTCTCGACGGCCGACAACATCATGACGTTCCGCCTCGTCATGAAGCAGGTCGCGCTGGAGCAGGGCGTGCAGGCCACCTTCATGCCGAAGCCCTTCTCGGAGTTCCCCGGCTCGGGGATGCACAGCCACCTCTCCCTCTTCGAGGGCGACCGCAACGCCTTCTACGAGTCGGGTGCCGAGTACCAGCTCTCCAAGGTCGGCCGCTCCTTCATCGCCGGGCTCCTGCGCCACGCCGACGAGATCTCCGCCGTCACCAACCAGTGGGTCAACTCCTACAAGCGCATCTGGGGCGGTACGGAGCGCACGGCGGGCGCGGGCGGCGAGGCGCCCTCGTACATCTGCTGGGGCCACAACAACCGCTCCGCGCTCATCCGCGTCCCGATGTACAAGCCCGGCAAGACCGGCTCCGCCCGCGTCGAGGTCCGCTCCCTCGACTCCGGCGCCAACCCCTACCTCTCCTACGCGGTCCTCCTCGCCGCCGGCCTCAAGGGGATCGAGGAGGGCTACGAACTCCCCCCGGGCGCCGACGACGACGTCTGGGCCCTCTCCGACGCCGAACGCCGCGCGATGGGCATCGAGCCCCTTCCCCAGAACCTGGGCGAGGCCATCGCCCTGATGGAGCGCAGCGAACTCGTGGCGGAGACCCTGGGCGAGCACGTCTACGACTTCTTCCTCCGCAACAAGAAGCAGGAGTGGGAGGAGTACCGCAGCGAGGTCACGGCCTTCGAGCTGAAGAAGAACCTGCCGGTGCTGTAGGCGCAGGCCAGGGCGGGAAAAGGAGTATTCCGGCGGGACGCGGCGCGGGGGCGCGGCCTCCCGCCGGACGTGTTTGCTTCATCCCGGGCCGCCGCGGGGCCGTCCGGCCGCGGGGCCGTGCGCCCCGGCGTCGCTCCTCGGTGCCCAGTCCCTCCGGGCCCGGTCGGCGCGCGCCGCGCGTCCGGGCATTCCGGGCGTTGAAGGCGCTCTCGCTTCCTCCTCGGCGCTCACCTGCCGGTCGTCGTCGGAGGGGGCCCGGGTGGTGGTGCCGTACCCGCGTCCGGGCGCCGATACGGAGCCGGGCGCGGTGGCACACCGGGCCGGAGGGGGTGGCTCTCAGCCGAAGACTCCGGCCATCGTCCCCATCGTCTCCATGATCAGTTCGCGGGGGTCGTCCGCCTCGTCGCCCGCGACCCAGCGCTGCATGGCGAGGCGGATGGAGGCGAGGAAGGCGGCGCCGAGGCAGCCGGCTTCGAGGGGGGTGAGGCCGCCGCGGTCGGTGAGGGCCTGGCGCAAGTCCGTTTCGAGGACGGCGTGGTTGGCGAGCTGGCGGGCGAGCAGGGTGGGGTGGCGCAGCGCGAGGCGGGTGCGGATCGCGGTCTCGCGGTCGGGGGCCTTGTCGGTGGGGAAACGGTCGATGACGGCGTTCGCGAGGGCCTGCCAGGGGCCCTCGTGCGGAGGGCGGGCGCGGAAGGCGAGGACGAGGGCCTTGATGTGCTGCTCCTCGCCCCAGAGGACCGCGTCCTCCTTCGCCGTGAAGTAGTTGGAGAAGGTCCGGCGCGAGATGCCCGCGGCGTCGGCGATCGCCTCCACGGTGAGGTGCTCGAAACCGTGCTCGACCGCCAGATCCAGCGCCGCCTTGTGCACGGCTTCCCTGGTGGCGGCCTTCTTGCGCTCGCGCAAACCCACTGTGCTCTCCATGGTCCGTCCATCGTAGGCGACCCACTTTAAGTGCCCAGTGTGCAAAATTGCCCAGTGCGCATGTATGGTGAATCCGTCAGCGCGGAGACGAGCGGGGGCTCGGGCGAGCGCGCCGCGGGACCGCCCCGGCGCCCGGCCACCCCCGTACCGCGCCCGCGCACCACCCGTCCCGTACGTCCGTACGTCCACACGCCCGGTACGGCCGTGCGTCCGTTGCCCGTACGCCTGTACGCCTGTACGCCTGTACGTCCGTACGTCCCACTCCCGCATTCCGGAGGTAGCGCGTGAGCGCCCAAGCGGTGGCGGCGACGGAGTCCAGCGACTCCGCCCCCATGGATCACAAGCACGTCCTGCGGGCCCTCAGCGGCCTGCTCCTCGTGCTGTTCGTCGCGATGATCAGCTCCACCGTCGTCTCGGTGGCGCTGCCGCAGATCATCGGCTCACTCGGCGGCACCCAGTCGCAGTACACCTGGGTCGTCACCGCGACCCTGCTCGCCTCGACGGCGTCGACGCCGATCTGGGGCAAGCTCGCCGACCTCTTCAACAAGAAGCTGCTGCTCCAGATCGCCATCGGCATCTTCGTCGTCGCCTCGCTCGGCGCCGGATTCGCGCAGAACACCCCGACGCTCATCGGCTTCCGCGCCGTGCAGGGCCTCGGGATGGGCGCGCTCCAGGTGCTCGTGCAGGTGATCCTCGCGGCGATGATCAGCCCCAAGGAGCGCGGCAGGTACAACGGCTACCTCGGCGCCGTCATGGCCGTCGCCACGGTCGGCGGCCCACTGCTCGGCGGTGCGATCACCGACGTGGACTGGCTCGGCTGGCGCTGGTGCTTCTTCATCGCGCTGCCCTTCACCGCCGTCGCCTCGGTGATCCTCGCCCGCACCCTCCACCTGGAGGACATCCGCCGGCCCGACACGAAGGTCGACTACTGGGGCGCCTCGCTCATCGCGGCCGGGGTCAGCCTCCTGCTCCTGTGGGTCACCTTCGTCGACAACGACTTCGCCTGGATCTCCTGGCAGACGGGCGCGATGCTCGCGGGCACGGTGGTCCTGCTCGGCGCGGCCGTCGCGGTCGAGTCGAGGGTCTCCCAGCCGGTCATCCCGCTCCACGTCATCAAGCGCCGCGACCCCGCGCTCGCCATCGTCGCGAGCCTCGCGGTCGGCATGGCGATGTTCGGGGGCGCGGTCTTCCTCGGCCAGTACTTCCAGATCGGGCGCGGCAAGTCCCCGACCCAGGCGGGGCTGCTGACGATCCCGCTCATGGCCGGGGTGCTCCTCGCCTCGACGGTCGCGGGGCGGCTCGTCTCGAAGACGGGCAAGGTCAAGCCGTTCATCCTGGCCGGCACGGTGATCCTCGCGGGCGGTTTCTTCGGCCTCTCCACGATCGACGCGCACACCTCGCTCCTCGTCGTCGGCGCGTGGATGTTCCTCGTCGGCACCGGTGTCGGCATGTCGATGCAGAACCTCGTCCTGGTCCTCCAGAACACCGTGCCGCTCCACGAACTCGGCGCGGCGAGCGGCGCCATCACCTTCTTCCGCTCCCTGGGCGGCACGATCGGCGTCTCGGTCCTCGGCGCCGTGCTCGCGAACAGCGTGAGCGGCAGGATCGCGGACGGCCTGAGGGGACTCGGCATCGACGGCGCGGCGGGTGCCTCGGGCGGCGGCAGCGGCACGCTGGACGTCAAGGGGATGCCCGCCCCGGTCCAGGAGGTCGTCCGCGGCGCCTACGGCGACGCGACGGGCCACATCTTCCTGATCGCCGCCTTCATCGCCCTCGTCGGCATCCTCGCCGCCGCCTTCCTCACCCCCGCGACCCTCCGCGACAGCGTCGACCTGGCCGAGCCCCCGGCGGCGGACAGCGGTACGGAGCCGCAGGGCGGTACCGAACCGCGCGGCGGTACCGAGCCGCACGGCGGTACGGAGCCGCACGGCGGTACGGGCGGCCCGACGCCGCCCCCCGCCGCCGCGGCACCCGCGCCCGGCCGGGGCCCCGACGAAGGCCGCTCCCCGGCCCCCGTCCCGTAGCCGAGGCACCGGCGGAGGACCGCGGCCGACGCACCGGCGGGACTCCGTAACCGGCGCACCGGCGGCGATCCAGGGGCCACCCGGCACACGCACCGGGTGGCCCCGCCGCTTTCCCCACGCCCCGGCTACGCTCACCACCGTGGGCCCTGACCGGCAGGGTGATGGCAGGAGGGCGTGGCGATGACCGTCCCGAGCGGACGCAGGAGCAGTACCTTCACGCGGCTGCTGCGGTACGGGTTCGTCGATCCCTCGCACGCCGAGAAGCTGCTCGGCGAGGACGCCCTCGCGGCCGTGCGCACCGACCCCGTCCTGCTCGACGCGCTCGGGGCCGCCGCCGACCCGGACCTCGCCCTGCTCGGGCTCGTCCGGCTCGCGGAGGCGCAGCCCGACGCCGAGGCGCGGCGCACGCTGCTCACCACGCTCGTCTCCGCGAAGCCGCTGCGCGACCGGCTCCTCGGGGTGCTCGGCGCCTCCGAGGCGCTCGCCGACCACCTGGCGCGCCACCCGGAGGACTGGAAGACCCTGGTCACGTACGAGTCGAGCGACCTGCACCCCGATGTCGCCGAGTTCGAGCGCGGCCTCGCCGACGTCACCGACCCCGTCTCGCTCCGCGTCGCCTACCGCCGCTGCCTCCTGTCGATCGCCGCCCGCGACGTCACGGGCACCACCGACGTCAGCGAGACCGCCGCCGAACTCGCCGACCTCGCCACCGCGACGCTCCGCACCGCCCTGCGCCTCGCCCAGGAGGCCGCGCCCGAGGACGCCGCCGCCTGCCGCCTCGCCGTCCTCGCGATGGGCAAGTGCGGCGGCCACGAGCTGAACTACGTCTCCGACGTCGACGTCATCTACGTCGGCGAACCCGCCCACGACGGCGTCGACGAGGGCGAGGCGATCCGCGCCGCGACCCGCCTCGCGGCCCACCTCATGCGCATCTGCTCCGAGAGCACCGTCGAGGGCACCATCTGGCCCGTCGACGCCAACCTCCGCCCCGAGGGCCGCAACGGCCCCCTCGTGCGCACCCTCTCCAGCCACCTCGCCTACTACCACCGCTGGGCCAAGACCTGGGAGTTCCAGGCGCTGTTGAAGGCCCGGCCCGTCGCGGGCGACCTCGCGCTCGGCCGGGAGTACGTGGAGGCCCTCGCCCCCCTCGTCTGGCAGGCGTCCGAGCGCGAGAACTTCGTCACCGACACGCAGCGGATGCGCCGCCGTGTCATCGACGCCATCCCCGCGGCCGAGGCCGAACGCGAACTCAAGCTCGGCCCCGGCGGTCTGCGCGACGTCGAGTTCGCCGTCCAGCTCCTCCAGCTCGTCCACGGCCGCACCGACACGAGCCTGCGCAACCCGACGACGCTCGCCGCGCTCGCCGAACTCGCCGACGGCGGCTACATCGGCCGCACCGACGCCTTCCAGCTCGACGAGGCGTACCGCTTCCTGCGCTCCCTCGAACACCGCATCCAGCTCTTCAAGCTGCGCCGCACCCACCTCGTCCCCGAGGACGAGGCCGACCTGCGCCGCCTCGGCCGCTCCCTCGGCCTGCGCACCGAGCCCATCGCCTCGCTCCTCAAGGAGTGGAAGCGCCACTCCGGCGCCGCCCGCCGCATCCACGAGAAGCTCTTCTACCGCCCACTCCTCGACGCCGTCGCCCACCTCGCCCCCGGCGAGGCCGGGCTGAGCCCCGCCGCCGCGCGCGACCGCCTCGTCGCCCTCGGCTACGCGGACCCGGCCTCGGCGCTGCGCCACCTCGAAGCCCTCACCCACGGCGTCTCGCGCCGCGCCGCGATCCAGCGCACCCTGCTCCCCGTCCTCCTCGCCTGGTTCGCCGACTCCGCCGACCCCGACGCCGGGCTCCTCAACTTCCGCAAGGTCTCCGACGCCCTCGGCAAGACACCCTGGTACCTGCGGCTGCTGCGCGACGAGGGCGCCGCCGCCGAGAACCTCGCCCGCGTCCTGTCCGCGGGCCGCCTCGCCCCCGACCTCCTGCTGCGCGCCCCCGAGGCCGTCGCGCTCCTCGGCGACCCGGCCGGACTCGACCCGCGTCCGCGCGCCCAGCTCGAACAGGAGATCCTCGCCGCCGTGGGACGGGCCGAGAGCCCCGAGGCGGGAGTCGTCGCCGCGCGCGGTGTGCGCCGCCGGGAGCTGTTCCGCACCGCCGCCGCCGACCTCATCGGCTCCTACGGCACCGAGGACACCCCCGCCGAGGAGGACCACGGGACGCTCGTCGACCGTGTCGGCTCCGCCGTCTCCGACCTCACCGCCGCGACCCTCGCGGGCACCCTGCGCGCCGTCGTCCGCGCCGGCTGGGGCGAGGAACTGCCCACGCGGTTCACCGTGATCGGCATGGGCCGCTTCGGCGGCCACGAACTCGCCTACGGCTCCGACGCCGATGTCCTCTTCGTCCACGCGCCGCGCGAGGGCGTCGACGAGGCCGAGGCGTCCCGCGCGGCGAACGCCGTCGTCGCCGAGATGCGCCGCCTCCTCCAGCTCCCCAGCGCCGACCCGCCCCTCCTCATCGACACCGACCTGCGCCCCGAGGGCCGCAACGGCCCCCTCGTGCGCACCCCCGGCTCGTACGCCGCCTACTACCGGCGCTGGTCGCAGACCTGGGAGGCGCAGGCCCTCCTGCGCGCCGAACCCGTCGCGGGCGACGCCGGACTCGGGCGAGCCTTCACCGAACTGATCGACCCGCTCCGCTATCCCGCCGAGGGCGTCGGCGAGGAGGCGGTACGCGAGATCCGCCGCCTCAAGGCCCGCATGGAGGCCGAACGCGTCCCGCGCGGCCAGGACCCCACCCTCCACACCAAGCTTGGGCGCGGCGGCCTCTCCGACGTCGAGTGGACCGTCCAGCTCCTCCAGCTCCGCCACGCCCACCACGAGCCCGGACTGCGCACGACCCGTACCCGCGCAGCCCTCGCCGCCGCATTCGAGGCGGGCCTCCTCGACCAGGAACAGGCCCGCATCCTCGACGAGGCGTGGGTCCTCGCCGCACGCGTGCGCAACGCGGTCATGCTCGTACGGGGCCGGGCCGGCGACACCTTCCCGACCGACACCCGCGAACTCGGCGCCGTGAGCCGCTACCTGGGCTACGAGGCCGGGCACGCGGGGGACATGCTGGAGGACTACCGGCGCACCACCCGGCGGGCACGCGGCGTCGTGGAGGAGCTGTTCTACGGGGCGGCGCTGTGAACGCCGCGCCTCTCAGCGCGAGGCCCGTGCCGCCTGGGCCGCCCCCGCCGCGCGCAGCCGTGAGCCCTTGCCCGGTGAGGTGATCAGCCGGGGCAGCGCGTAGGGCAGCTTCCCGTACCAGAGGGAGGCCACCACGTACCCGAAGGCGAGGCAGAGGAGGCCGCCGACCGCGTCGAGCCAGAAGTGGTTCGCCGTCGCCACGATGACCGTCAGCGTCGCCATCGGGTAGAGCGCCCCGAGGATCTTCGCCCACGGCGTCTTCGCGAGGGCGATGATCGTCAGGCCCGCCCACGTGGACCAGCCGATGTGCATCGAGGGCATCGCGGCGTACTGGTTCGACACGTGCTTGAGGTTGCCCGAGGCCATCGAGCCCCACGTCTCGTGCACGAGGACGGTGTCGATGAAGTGGGTGTTCGTCATGAGGCGGGGCGGCGCCAGCGGGTACAGGTAGTAGCCGAGCAGGGCCGCGCCCGTCGTCGCGAAGAGCACGAGGCGCGCCGCCGCGTACCGCCCCGGGTGCCACTTGAAGAGCCAGACGAGCACGCCCAGCGTCACGACGAAGTGCAGGGTCGCGTAGTAGTAGTTCATCCCGACGATGAGCCAGGTGATCTTGTCGATGGCGTGGTTGACCGACTGCTCGAAGGCCAGGCCGAGATCGTGCTCGACGCGCCAGATCCAGTCCGCGTGGCGCAGCGCCGCGGCGCGCTGCTCGGGGACCGCGTTGCGGATCAGTGAGTAGACCCAGTAACTGAGGCCGATGAGGAGGATCTCGAACCAGAGCCGGGGCCGCTTCGGGGTGCGCAGGCGCCGCACCGTGCGGCGCACGGCGGTGGGGCGATCGGGCCGCTCCGTCGCGGGTGAGGAGGCGGCCGGTTCACGGCCTTCCATCGGTGTCACAGTCATCTCACCCATGAGCAGAGAGTCTGCCAGAATCCGGCACGAATGCTGATCATCCCTCCGGTCGGCCTCGCTCCCCTCTTCTCCGCCTGAAGGATGAGGGCCGGGCGCGGGGACTCCGGGGAAACCCTGACCGGGCCTCCCGCCCCCTCCTTCCCCGCGCGGGGCTCCTCTCACCCCCCGCTCGCCCACCACCCGCACGTGCCCCCGGGCAGCACCGCGCGCCCGCCCGCCGCCTCCACCGGGCCCGAGGCGAGCAGCGGGAAGCCTCGCCGCGTTGGGCGCGCTCGGCAGCCCGGCCGCGTCCCCGCCGCCCGGCCCCGTCCCGCACGACAGCCCCGCCCCGGAAGTACGCGGGGTCCTGGCGTGCCCCCTCCGGCGGGTCGAGCACCTCCGGCAGTCCCAGCTCCTCGCCCTGGTACCCGTACACCGAGTCCGGCAGCGCGAGCGTGAGCAGCGCCGCCGGTCTGTCACGGACCTGTCACCAGAACGCCAACGACGCCTGAAAGTCCGCGCCTTGGGCATCAGAGAGCTGTGAAGGACGGGCCGACGCGAGTGCGCGGCCCCTACGGGAGAGAGGGGAGCGCCGTCATGCCCCAGAAGACCGCCGTGTCCGAGGAGAGGGCGGGGACGACGCCGCGCCGCGGGACCGGCCTGCCCTGGTGGGGGAAGCTCCTCGCGGCTCTCGTGGCACTCGTCGTGCTGTTCGTCCTGCTCATCCGGTTCGCCGTGATCCCCGGCCTCGGCGAGCTGTTCGGCGAGGAGACCCACGACCGCACCGGGCCCGCGCTGCTCAAGTCCATCAAGGACATGAGCCGTTACGAGGCCGCCACGGGCAACTTCCAGGTCGTCGTGGACCTGGAGAAGGACACGAAGTACCTCCCCGACGCCCTCAAGGGCAAGCGCACGCTCTACGTCGGCGCGGGCGCCGTCTCCGCCTACGTGGAACTCGGCGGCCTCAAGGACGACGACGTCCGCGTCAACGACGACCGCACCGAGGCGACCCTGCGCCTGCCGCACGCCGTGCTCGGCAAGCCCGCGCTCGACCCCGACCGCTCCTACGCGGTCTCCAAGCAGCGCGGACTCTTCGACCGGCTCGGCGACTTCTTCTCCGACAACCCGAACGACGAACGCGCCGTCCAGAAGCTCGCCGCGCAGCACATCGGCGACGCCGCCAAGGACAGCGAACTGACCGGGCGCGCCGAGAAGAACACGACCGCGATGCTGGAGGGACTGCTGCACTCGCTCGGCTTCGACACGGTGCACATCACGTACGCGGCGAAGAAATGACCTCCCGCGCCTCCGCCTCCGCCTCCGCCTCCGCTCGCGCCCGCGGCAGCCCCGCGGGCGCGAGCGCGAAGAGCCCGGCGACCAGCTCGGCGAAGGGCCCGTCCACGGGCTCCCGCGCCAGGATCCCCCGCAGCAGCGCCGCTAGTTCGGGATCGCGCTGCGCGCTCACCGCGAGCAGCGCGACGAAGTCGTGCACGAGCTGGCGCTCCAGCTCGGCGCGCGCCAGGCGCCGCCCGTCGAGCCACAGGAGCGCCGTCGACTCGGCGAGCGAGACCCACGACCGTACGACGAGGTCGAGGCGTGCCGAGGGCTCGGCGACGCCGAGGTGGGCGAGGATCTGGTCCCGCGCGGCCTGCCGCACCGCGTCGATGAGCGCGTTCGCCGCCTCCCCCGAGGGCACGGAGGGGCCGCCGCGCATGAGCGCCGAGAACCCGGGGCCGTGCGCGTCCACGAAGTCGAAGTAGCGCTCCATGACCCGCGACAGCCGCGCCCCGAGCGGCCCTTCCCGCGGCTCCACGAAGCGGTGCGCGAGATCGTCGGCCGCGCGCCGCAGCGCGGCCTCGTAGAGGCTGAGCTTGCCGGGGAAGTAGTGGTAGACGAGGGGCCGCGAGATCCCGGCGGCGGCCGCGATCTCGTCTATCGACACGTCGGCGGGAGGGCGGCGGCTGAACAACTCCAGTGCCACGGAGATCAACTGTTCCCGGCGCTCCTCGACACCCATCCTGCGGCGCACCCCGGTCGTCATACGAACAGCCTACCGAGAGAGGCGGGTTAGGGCAGCGGGGGGACCGGAGGGAGGCGCCCGGAACCGGCCCGCCCCCGTATCCCCGCCGCCTCAGCGCCTGTTCAGCCCAGGCCGTCGAGCGTGCCGCCGGTCACGAGGGTGGCGCTCAGGGCCGCCGTCGAGCCCTTCCGGGCGGGAAGGGCGAAGAGCCGGGTCGGGGAGGAGCCGCGGATGCCGTCGCGCGCCGTGATCGAGGCGACCCCCTCGGAGCCCGCCGCGAGGACGTACCACTGGCCCGAAGGAGCCTTCCACATGGCGCCCGCGAGGACGTCCGGCTGCCGCGCGCCGCACGAGGGCGAGTCGCCGGCCTGCGCGGCGACGGAGCCGAGCGCGTGGCCGGGGGCGCGGTACTCGGCGAGCGTCAGCGTGCCGCCGCCCCGCCACGTCTCCATCCGCGTGCACGCCCACCGCGCCGTCCCCGCCCCCTCGGGCAGCGGCTGCCGCGCGTACGACCAGGAGTTGACCGCCCGCACGCCGCGCCCCTGGCCCGCCACGAGCGAGCACGCCGAGGGTGCCCACGCGGTCCTGCTCGCCAGGTCGTCGACCTCCCCCGGAGCGGCCGGGGCGCCGGTCGTGAGGTGCGCGGGCAACAGGTCGCCGAGGTCGGTGTACAGCCGCGCGTGGCCGTCGCGCCCGGTGACCTGCACCGTGTTCCACGTCGTGCAGCCGCCGCCGGGGGCGGGCTTGCGGCCCGGCTGCTGGAAAGGCCACACCGTCCCGTCCCGCTCCGTCGCGCGCGGCGTCGAGGCGCGCTGCGGGGCGCGCAGATCCCGCTGCGCCACGGACTTCACCCACGGCGCGGTCAGATACCGCACGTTGCCGTCGGTACGCGCCACCGCGACCACCGCGGCGCCCGCCTCGTCGACGCCGTCGGCCCGTACGAGATCGAGCGCCGGATCGCCGAAGCCGTCGCCCGCCGCCTCCGCGTACCGCACGAGGCGCAGCCCGTCGTAGAAGAGCACGATGTCCGCCCCCGCCGTGTGCCCGGCCCACAGCAGCCGGGGCGGCCCCGCCGGGCCCCCGAGCGGCGTGCCCGGTGTCGCCGAGACGTGCGTCCGGGGACCGGGGCGGGCCCAGGCGCGCAAGGCCCGGCCGAGCAGGGCCCGGTCGGAGACGAGCTCGCCGCGCGCCGGCCACACCGAGAAGTCGCGGCGTGCCGCCGTCTCCCAGGCGTCGGGGGCCACCGTCGTCAGGCGCGCCGGGTCGAGCGACTCGCGCTCCGCCACGCTCGGCAGGGAGGCGGGCTCCTGGCTCCGCGTGAGCGCCCAGCCCGTGAACGCCGCCCCGCACACGAGGAGCACCGCCGCGCCCGCGCCGAGCGCCCGCACGCCCTGGCGACGCCGGACGAGGTCGGTGGGCCGGGCCTGGAGCGAGCAGGGGTCGAACTCGGGCGAGGCGAGCAGCGCCGCCGCCCGCGCCCCCGCGGGGACCTCGGCCCCCGCCGCCTCGCCGAGCGCGGCTCCCGCGTCCGCCGCGCCCGCCTCCGTGAGCAGCGCCCGCGCCGCCTCCGCGTCGAGGCCCTCCAGGTGCAGCAGCGCGTACGCGGCACGGCCCGCCCCGCTCAGCCGCGACAGCGCCTGGTCCAGGGCGAGTTCCTCGGTGCCGCCCGCACGCGGGAAGAGCTTGAGCCCCCACACCCGCGGCAGCCCGAACGGCACCCGCGCCTTGCCCGGCCTCCCGGAGCCGCCCTCGCCGCAGGCCCGCAACGCCTCGCGGAGTACCCGCACCCGCACGCAGGCGTACCCCGCGTCGCGTGCCGAGACGCCGCCCCCGGACCGGTCCCGGCCGCCGTCCGGCCCCGCCGCGCGCGGGCCCGGCACCCGCGCGCCCGCGAGTTCCCCGCGCCGCGGCAGGGCCCGCTGGGTGAGCGCGTGCGCCGCGAGGACGCGGCGGGCGCGGCCGAGCGAGGAGGGCAGCACGAGGTGCGCGAGCCGCACGAGTCGTGGGTAGTGCTCGACGAGCGCCGCCTCCGCCTGTGCGAAGCCGACCGGCGCGGGGCCGGGGGAGGAGGGGGCGGTGCCGGAACGCGACCGGCGGGAGCGTCGGGGGGCGAGCTTCGCGGAATCCACGTCCAGCGCAACGAGAAACGCCCCCCGAGGTCACCGCACGAGCGGGCCGCCCCACGTCCTCCGCACACGAGCGGCCGCGCCGACGGCGTCCGCGCGGCAGTCGCCCACGAGGTCAGATGCCGGTGTCCCCCCGCAGCGCCTCCCGGCCCGGCTGCTTCCCGTCGAGGAAGGCGAGGACCGCGAGGACCCGGCGGTTGTCGTCGTCGGAGACTTCCAGCCCCAGGCGGCCGAAGATGTTCGACGTGTGCTTGGCGATCGCCCGCTCGGTCACCACGAGCCGCTCGGCGATCGCCGCGTTCGAGCGGCCCTGCGCCATCAGTTCGAGCACCTCGCGCTCGCGCGCCGTGAGCCGGGCGAGCGGCCGCTCGGCGGCGGGACGGCGCAGCAACTGCGAGATGACCTGCGGGTCCATCGCCGTACCGCCCGCGGCGACCTGCCGCACCGCCGCCACGAACTGCTCGGCGTCGAACACCCGGTCCTTGAGCAGATACCCGACCCCGCCGTTGCCGTCCGCGAGCAACTCCCGCGCGTACAACTGCTCGACGTGCTGCGAGAGCACCAGCACCGGGAGCCCCGGCCGCTCGCGCCGGGCGGCGAGGGCGCATTGCAGGCCCTCGTCGGTGTACGAGGGCGGCAGCCGGACGTCCACGATCGCGACGTCCGGGCGCTCCGCGGCGAGCGCCCGGGTCAGCTCGGGCCCGCTCTCCACCGCGGCGACGATCTCGCACTCGTACGCTTCGAGCAGGCGCACCAGACCGTCCCGCAGCAGAAACAGGTCCTCGGCTAGGACAACACGCACGGCAGCTCCACGGTGGCCAGAGTGGGGCCGCCGGGGGGAGAAGTGACGGCCAGGACACCGTCGAAGGTACCGAGCCGCCGCTCGATCCCGGCGAGCCCCGTCCCCTTCGCGGCGCTCGCCCCGCCCTCGCCGTTGTCCCCGACGCTGATCCGCAGCCGCCCCTCGCGGTACCCGAGGTCGACCCAGACGCGGTCCGCGCCCGAGTGCTTGACCGCGTTGGCGAGCAACTCGCTCGTCGCGAAGTACGCCGCCGCCTCGACCGGCGCCTCGGCGCGCCCCCGCACCTCCGCCACGACCTCCGTCTCGACGGGCAGCCGCAGCGCCAGCGCCCGCACCGCGTCCACGAGCCCGCGCTCGGCGAGCACCGGGGGGTGGATGCCGCGTACGAGGTCCCGCAGCTCGCCGAGCGCCTCCGCCGAGGACTGCCGCGCCTTGCCGAGCAGTTCCTTCGCCTTCGCCGGGTCGCGCTCCACGAGCGACTCGATGAGCCCGAGATCCATGCCCACCGCGACGAGCCGCGCCTGCGCCCCGTCGTGCAGGTCCCGCTCGATGCGGCGCAGTTCGGCCGCCGAGGTGTCGACGGCGTCCTCGCGGGTGGCCGTGAGCCGGTTGATCCGCGCGGCCATCTCCTGCTCGCGGCTCGGCGCGAGCACCGCACGCGTCAGCCGGAAGTACGCCCGGACGAACGCCGGGGCCGACCAGCGGGCGGTGAGCGCGATCACCACGCCGAGCGCGAAAGCGAGGAGGGCCGTCGCCTGGCTGTCCACCGGGATGAAGAGGTACCACTCCGGGCTGTGTTCGAAGACCCGCCACCCGCCGGCCGCGAGCACCACGCCCCACACCGGGTAGAGCAGCGCGGCCGGTGCGAGGACGGCGAGGACGAGACCCGCCGTGCAGTCCACGAACAGCCAGCCGATGTCCCGCCACGTGGCCGGGTCCCGCAGTAGCGCGAGACACAGGCTCGCCTCGCCCGCGAGGCCCGGCTTGAGCGGCGGCAGCGGGCGGTAGGCGACGCCGATCCGGACCCCGCCCCACTCCAGGGCGCGCGTACGGCGACCCAGCGCGTACTCGCGGATCACGGCGAGGAGCGGCGGCGTCGTGATCAGCCCCACGCCGAGGGGGATGAGACAGAGCGAGACCAGCACGAGGCAGAACAGCAGGCAGGACACGCCGAGCGAGACGGCCGCGAGCACCGCCCCCCGCACCCCGGCGCGGAAGACCCGCGCCACCCCGTGCCCCTCGTCGCGGCGCCCCTCGCCCTCCGCCGCCGCCAGGAACCGCTCGGCCGTGCGCTCCCCGGCCCGCAGGCGGGCGTACACGCGCCGCCCGCCCTCGTCCTCGTTCGCCGTCAGCCCGCCCATGATCAACCACTTCCTCCACCACGGACCCGACGGCCCGGCCGGGCCCCGGCGGCCCGACACCCCGATTCTGCGGGGCGCCTTCGCCGTCCGGCAGCCGTCCTGCCCCCGTCCCGGGGGTGTACCTGAGTACACCCCCGGGACTCGCCCACGAGCCCCCGCCTCCGCCCGCGCGAGAAGCCCCGGGCCGAGGCGCCTGCGCGGGGACCGTCAGGCGCCTCGGCCCGATCTCCCCGCAGGAGGGGCCTCCGCCCGCAGCGCGGCCCCTCGGCGGCCCGTGCCCGTCCGGCCGGGTTCACCCCTCGCGCTCGCCCAGCGCCGCCAGGGCCGCCGCCTCCTTCTCCGCGTCCAGCCCCACCGCCGCCTTCGGGTTCGTCCACGGCGGCAGCGTCCCCCCTGCCTCGCCCGACAGCCACGCCCACGTGTCCGTGACCGTCTCCGCCACCGGCCGGCACCGAAGCCCCGCCTCAAGCGTCGCGGTCACGTCCGCCGTGTGCATCGCCCCGTGCATCTCGCCCGGCGGGCACCACACCGGCAGTTCCGTCCACGGCGCGATCCCCGCCGCCTCCACCTGCTCCGGGGTCGCCCAGCGCAGCACCGCGTCCGAGCCGGTCACCGTGCGGCAGGTCTCCAGGAATTCACCCATCGTCGTGTGCCCCGAGGGACTGACCAGGTCGAAGGCGCCGGAGCGGCCCGCCGTGCCCGCGTCGAGCAGCCATGCCGCCAGGTCCCGCGCGTCGATGTACGCGAGCGGCAGCTCGCGCGGCCCCGGCGCGAGCACCTCGCCGCCGCGCCGCATCCGCAGCAGCCACCACGGGAGCCGTCCGATGTTCTCGTGCGGGCCCAGGATGAGACCCGCCCGCGCGAAGAGCGCCCGGTCCTCGCCGAAGGCGCGCGCGACGGCCAGCTCCGCGCTCCGCTTGTCGCGCGGGTAGTCGCGCTCCTCGGCGTCCGGGTCGCCCTCCACGAGCGGCGCCTCGGTGCCGGTACCCGCCGGACGGGGCCACGTGTACACCGAGCACGTCGACACGTACACGTACCGCCCGGCCCGCTCCTTCAGGGCCTCGGCGGCGTCCCGTACCGCCCGCGGTCCGCGCGGCCACGTGTCCACGACGAGATCCCACTCGCCGCCTTCGAGCGCCGCGAGCCCGCCGGGCGCCGTCCGGTCGCCGACGAGCGCGCGGACACCCTCCGGCGCGGGCTTCGTGCCCCGGTTGAGCACGGTCACGTCCCAGCCGCGCGCGAGTCCCGCCTCGGCCGTCGCGCGCCCCACGAACTCGGTCCCGCCCAGGACGAGCAGCCGTGTCGCCGACGCGTTCGCTGATGTGTTCGCTGTCATGCGAGGAGCGTGCCCGTTCCGGACGGGGCCGGGGACCGTTTTTCGCTCTCGGAGGAGCTTGTGCGCTGTCGGCCGAACTCCCGCGTGTCCGGGAACCTTTCCCGCACGCGCGGTGCCACGGGCGACGGCGTCGCGCGCTCAGCGCAGCGGCGGCGTGTACTTGTACCCGACCCGCCGCACCGTCTGGATGCTGTGCCGGTACGCGCTGCCGAGCTTGCGGCGCAGCCGTGCGATGTGCACGTCCACGGTGCGCCCGTCGCCGACGTGCCCGTAGCCCCACACCGTCGTGACCAACTGGTCGCGCGTGTGCACCCGGTGGGGGTGCGCGACGAGGTGCGCGAGGAGTTCGAACTCCAGGTACGTGAGGTCGAGCGGGCGGCCGTCGACCTCGGCGGTCCTGCGGTGCGCGTCGACCCGGACGGCCTCGGCACGGGGCTCGGGCGCGGCGGGCTCCGGTTCCGGCGTGGCGGGCTCCGGTTCGGGCACGGCGCTCACGGCGGGCGCGGCGGCCTCCGCGAAGGGCGGCTGCTGGCCGGCCGGTACGAGCACGAGGTACCCGACCATCGGCGGGTTGCCCGGCAGTGCGGGCAACGTGTGCGGCGGCACGGGGAGCCACGTCGCCCCGGCGGGCAGCGCGACCTCGGGGGCGGGGGCGGGCTCACCCGCCTCGACGGCCCGCAGCCGGTGACGCGGGGGGCCCACCGGGCTCACGGGCCGGGCGAGCGGGGCGGTGGAGAGGGAAGGATGGTTCGCCATGGGAGGTGTCAGCTCTTTTCGCACGAAGCGGCACCGAGGCGGTGCCGGGGATGCCACGGAAGGGACATACGTCGTCGCGCGGACCGAAGACCTGAGCCCGGCCGGAAGGGCGGGGAGGGTGTTAGAGGGCCCGTGCGTTCCGCGGGGGCTGACACACCCGGTCGAAATCGTGGTGCTGACGGGACGGCCAGAACGGTTCGAGGTCGACGTGACCCGTCACGAGGTTCCGAAAGCTGTCCATGTGTCCATTGAAGCAGATGACATGAGGCCCGGGGAGAGGGTTTCGGCCGAAGCCGAAGCGAAAAGCCGACGCACGACAGCCGCCGCGCGCAAGGGCGTTCACCCCGTCAGCCAGCGGTCCGCCGACGTGTCCGAGGGGCTCCGGGGGCGCCGCCGTACCCCTGTGGCACTCCCGTGTTCGAACGCCTCAAATCCCCTTCCACCAGCGGCTTTTGTCAGTCCTCGGCAGTAGAATGGAGGCAGTGTTCGAACGTGGACGGGGGAGCGGGACCGACCTCACGCCTGGCCGGTCCCGCCCTCGTCCGACGGCTCAGGAGGATGCCCGTGGCCCGAGCAGCGACCCTCGACCCGACCGCCCCCGCGACCGCTTCCACGACCCCGCTCTTCGACCTCCCCTACATGCCCGTCGAGAAGAGGGCCCTGCCCGCGGGCCGCCCCCGCGAGTGGTACATCGCGCACAACCGCCGCCTCAAGGCCATGCGGCTCGCGATCGTGCTCCTCGACGCGGGCGTCTGGCGTCCCGAGCAGGCACACGACCGCACCATCCGGCTCGCCGCCGAGCGCGTCGGCATCCACCCGCCGTCCCCCGTCACCTGCCACATGGTGCGCGCGCTCATGCGCTACAGCCGCTGACGGGACGACGGCAGGGGCCCGTACGGGCCGGGGTCACTCCCGCTCCGCCCGTACGAGCCCCGGCACCCGGTACCCCGCCTCCGGCACGTACAGCCGCAGCACCGCCCGGAAGGGCCCCGCCGGGACCGGGACCCAGTTCGCCGCCGCCGTGCGCGGCGGGCGCGCCGAGAGGCGCAGGACCACGGTGCCGTCCGGCTCGCGGACGAGGCCGGGCGTGCGGTCGCTCACCGCGCGCGGCTCGGGCCCCGGGCGGCGCGGCACCCCGTACGCGCTCAGCGCCCAGCCGTGCGCGGGCGGCGGGGGCGGCAGGCGCAGCGTGTACGCGTTCGCCCCGTCGAGCCGCTCCCCGGCCGCGTCCCGGTACGTCTGCGTCGTCGTCGCCTCGTACCCGTGCGGCCCCCACAGCCCGACCCGCGCGGCGACCGCGCGCCGCAGATACGCCTCGGAGCGGTCCGCGACGCGCCAGGGCGGGGCGTCGAGCGTGCCCGGGCCGAGGTGGTCGAGGTTGAAGTCGAAGAGGTGCGCCGCGCCCTTCCAGCCCTCACGGGAGCCGCCCTCCGCCTCCGAAGCGACGGCCCCGGCGGAACCGCCGCCCTCCGCCGACCTCCCGGAAGGGGCGCCGTCCCCCTCGCGCCCGTCCTGGCCCCACCGCCACGCCGCCGCCTCGATCTGCGCGCGCCCCGCCGCCTCCCCCTCCTCCAGCGCCCACCGCAACTCCGCCGCCGGCTCCGCGTACGGCGTCGCGCCCTCCTCCAGGAGACCGAGCGACTGGAACCGCTCCTGGTAGGCGCGATCGGCCCCCGAGGGCGGGAAATCGCCCGCCCACACCCGCAACCGCTCCCAGAAGCGCAGCGCCGGCTCGGCGAGCGGGTCACCGCCGGGGAGCCCGCCGCGCCCCAGGCCCGGCGCGGTGAGCGGGTGCAGCGCGAGCCCGGCCCGCAGCTCCCGCACCGCCGCGACGTCCTCCGCGTCCCCGAGCACGCAGGCGTACCGCACCACGAGCGTCGCGACCGCCGTCGGGGCCTCGATCACCTCCCGCACACTCCCCGGCACCTGCCCGTCCCAGCCGGGCGGCGCGAGCAGCCAGCTCCCGCCGTCCGCCCCGCCGGCCCGCAGCCCCACGTACGCGAAGTCGTTGGTCCACGCGTCCACGAACTGGTACACGGCGTAGCGCGGACCGCTCGGCGGGACCTGGAGGACGAGCGGCCCCTCGGAGAGGTCGAGAGGGGCGAGCGAGCACAGCGTGCCCTCGTCGCCGGGCCAGCCCGTGGCGGGCTCGGCGTGCGCGAAATGGTTGAAGGCCGTCGCCGGCAGCGAGCCGAGCCCGTCCTGCGTGAGCATCCCGACCGTCTCCAGGCCGCGCACGAGCGGCGTGCCGTAGACGTACGCCTCGGCGGCGAGCGAAGCCGCCCGGGTCTCGTGCCCCATCCCGCCTCCTCCTGCCTGCCTCGTCTCAAGGTCACACGCCCCCCGCCCTCCCGCATCCCGAGTCGCACCCCAGTGCGACCCGTCCCCTCACCGGGTGGCGCACGTCCCCCACACGGACCGACGCGAATTCGGACAGGCGCGCTCGCGCGGGCCGCAGGAGTGAACGGGCGCAGCGCCCGCGCCGCCGGCTCGTTGGCCGGTCAGATCGCCGCGCGTGACCGGGCGATCGCCATACGTGACGCACGCCCGTGCGCGTAGGTACCGGACAGCCCGCGCGCACGCGGCGAACAGCCCGCACGCGTACGCACCGAGCGGTCCGTGCGCCCGCGCGCCGAGCAGCCCGTACGAGAGGACGCCGCCCATGCCCCAGTCGCACCCCGCCCCTCCCCGCCCCGCCCCCTCGCGCCCCGGGTGCGCGCGGTGAGCCGCCTCTCGCTCGTCCTGAGCGCCGCCTACCTCGCCGCGGTGGTCTGGCTCGGGCACTGCGCCACGGCGAGCGCCCGGAACGGCGCCTGGTGGACGGCCCTCGCCTTCGTCGCCGGATCGGCGCTCCTGGTCACCGCGCTCCTGCGCGAGCACGAGTGCGCCGAGGAGCACGTCCCGCGACCCGCCCCCGTTCCGCCCCCACGACCCGTCGCCGACTGGCAGGTCTTCGAGGCGCTGTGCTGTCTGCGCGCCTGGGAGACGCGGGGCCGCGCGCACGACCCCGCGCACTGCTCGTGCCGCGACTCGCTGTCCTCGTGAGGAGCGGCGAACGACCGTGGGGAGCCGGTGACCGCGCGGGGAGGGGGTGATTCGGAACCCCCGTGGCGCTTGAGGCAGGATGCGCATATGCCCGAACCCGCAGAGCCGCCCGAGCAGGAACCGGCGGACGAGACCTCCGCCGATCCCGAGAGACGCGACCTGCCCGGCGACGCCGCCGGGATGTGGCTCGTCCGGGCCTCCGGCGAGCTGGACCTCGACACCGTGGGAGCGCTGCGCCGGGAACTGGAGGAGGCCGCCGCGCGCTACCCGGTCGTGATACTCGACCTGAGCCGCGTCGGCTTCGGCGACTCCAGCTTCCTCAACCTCCTCATCCGCGCCCGCACCACCACCCGGCTGCGCCTGGTCGCGCCCACGGACGCGCTGCGCCAGCTCTTCGCGCTGACGGGCACGGACACGGTCCTCGACGTGTACGAGACGATCGGCGAGGCGATCGACGCCGACTGAGGTCCTGTCAGCGCTTCCCCTCGGCGGGCGGCTTGCGCTGCGCGGGGATGAAGCCGGGATGCTCGTACGCGCTGTGGGCGGACGTCAGCGACAGCCGCGCCCGCACCGTCTTGCCTCCCCCGGCCCGCTCCGCGACCTCGACCCGCGCGAGCTTCGTCACGAGGCCCCACCCGTATCCGCCCTCCCGCACGAGCGGCTGCGGCCTGCGCTCGTAGGGCCGCGCGTCCGACCCGTCCGAGACGCTGATCTCCACCTCGCCGTCCCCGACACTCACCCGGAACCGGGTGACACCCCCGGCGTGCCGCACGGCATTGCTCACCAGCTCCGAGGCCACGAGCACCGCGTCGGCGAGCACGAGCACATCCACCGGCGGCCGCACCGCCAGCAGAGCGTCGTACACCTGCTCCCGGGCCTCCCCGGGCCGCAGCCCGCCCCCGCCCCGGCCCGTGCGCCGCTCGTGCGTGTTCTCGCCCTCGATGCCATGCCCTCCGGCGTGCCCGTCCTCGTCCGACACCACCACTCACCTGCCCGCATTCGCTCGCATCCGTTCTCACCCGCCCCTGTGCTCCGGGTGCCCCGAGTCGGGCGCGGCGCACATGCTTTGTGCGGGGCTCCCGGCGTTTCCCGCGCGACGCGGGCCCTCGGGAGGCGGGCGGGGGCGGCGGCGCGGAGGATGTCCGCGCGTGGGGCCGAGAGGGCGGAGGCGGGTGACGACGGGGGAGAGGGCGAGGTTCCGATGGTGCCCGGGAACCGTACGGGGCCGATGCGCGCGCTCAGCGGGTCCCGGGACGCGTCGCGGCCGCGACGCCTGTGGCGACGGCGAGCGGGTCGGTCAGGGGGCGGCCGAGCAGCCGGACGAGGTCGGGGGTGGTGTCGCCGAGGAATCCGTGGCGGACACCGGACGCGATCGAGGCGAGCATCGGCGGCTGGAAGGGCAGCAGGGTGTCATCGGCGAGGAGCCGGTCCCGGTACTCGCCGAGCCCGATCGCACGGTGCGCGACTCCGAGGTTGTCGGCGACGCCGGTCGCGGTGACCGGTTCGCCGACCAGGTCGTAGGTCTTGCCCGCGTGCGCGGCCGGATCGCCGGCCACGACCGCCGCGGCAGCGGCCAGGTCCGCCCGCGCGACCGCGGAGAGCGCGCCGTCGCCGAACGCTGATTCCAGGCCCTCAGGGGTCCAGGTCAGCAGCGCGCCGAAGAGTTCGGCGTAAAGGCCGTTGCGCAGGATCGTCCAGTCGAGCCCGCTGGCCTTGACCAGGCGCTCGGTGGCCCGGTGGGCGAGCGCGAAGCCGAGGTGGTCACCGTCGCCGGTGAGGCTGGTGTACACCACGTGGGTCACCCTGTCGCGCACCGCGGCGTCGAGAACGGCCCGGTGACGCGCGATGACCTGGTCGTCCTCGGCGTACCCCGCCGAGACGAGGACCAGCGTCGAGACCTGCGTGAGGTCGAGGCTCGCGGGCTCGTCGAAGTCGAGGCCCCGCTGCCCCTCGGCAGGCGATCGACTGCCGCCCACGGCGGGTATGTCGCGCTCCGCCAGTTCCTGGAGTGTGAGGGAGGCGAACTGTCCGTTCGCGCCGGTGACCATGATCATTTCGGTTCTGTCTCCTGCCGTGGTTCTCTTCAGTAACTACGGTGGAGATCCCCGACCGGCCGTCGTCGGCTCACAAGGAGGCAGTTTCATGTCACTGACGCACACCGGTGTGACCACGGGAGCCGCCGAGCTTGAGCCGTGCGGACAGCGGGACCACCCCGACTGCGGCATCAGAGACGTCCTCGACCGGGTCGGGGACAAGTGGTCGGTCCTCGTCATCGTCGAACTCGCCAACGGCCCGCGACGCTTCCGGGAGCTCCAGCGCGCCGTCGAGGGCATCTCCCAGCGCATGCTGACCCTGACGGTGCGCAGGCTGGAGCGGGACGGACTGGTCCTTCGGACCGTCTATCCGACGGTGCCGGCCCAGGTCGACTACCGGCTCACGGAGACCGGCGCCAGCCTCACCCACCTCGTCAAGGCGCTCGCCGACTGGTCACTCGCACACCGCGCGGACATCGCCCAGGCACGCGCGTCCTACGACAGCGAGCACCCTGACAACGAGATCCGATGACCGGCGGAACGGCACCGAGTCCCTGACGCGAGACATCCAGGACGCGGACGGCGCACGCCTGATCACCCACGAGCCGGACGGCGGCACCCCCTGGGTGAGCCTTCCGACAGGCGAGGGAGTCGCCGTCGCCGCGCGCAGCACGGAGGCGGAGCTACGCCGAGAAGAGCGGCAGGCACGTCCGAAGGGAAACGAGCACTTCGGTCGTGGACCGCGCTCAGCTGCCGGGGTCGAAGCGGTGGCGGGCGGCCTCGATGTGGCTGAAGTAGCGGTGCGTCCAGTCGCACATCGCGTCGACGGTGGCGCGGAGGCCCTGGCCCGGCTCCGTGAGGGTGTACTCGACACGTGGCGGGACCGTGGGGTGCACGTTTCTCTCGACCAAGCCGTTGCGCTCCAGCATGCGCAGGTTCTGGGTGAGCATCTTGTGGCTGATGCCCTCGATCTCGTTCCGCAGCTCGCTGAAGCGCAGCGTCCCGTCCCCGAGTGTCTCGATGATCAGGAACGCCCACTTGTTGGCGACGTCGGAGAAGATCTCTCGCGCCAAGGAGTCCGCGCGCCTGAGGTCCGCTTCATCGGACGGGCTCTTGATCTGTTTGGTCACCAACGGGTTCCCCAGTCACTGAAAAGTGCGTTCTTCCATGTCAGCGAACACTCTCCTACGGTTCCTGAGTAACCACAAGAGACCGCGGGTGCCTGGGGCCGGGCTGACATGACCCCGCAGGCGCCCAGTACAAGGAGACAGACAGCATGGCCGTCAACCTGGTGAACCCGAGCGGATTGCCCGTGATCGACGTCTACCGGCAGGTGTCGATCGCCACGGGGTCGAAGCTGGTCTTCATCGCCGGTCAGGTCGCCTGGGATGCCGAGGGGACCACGGTCGGCGAAGGCGACCTCGCCGCCCAGGTCGAGCAGTGCTACCTCAACATCGGCACCGCTCTGGCCGAGGCCGGCGGCTCCTTCGACGACGTGGCGAAACTGACCTTCTACGTCGTCGACTGGACCCCCGACAAAATGCCCCAGCTCCTGGAGGGCATCTCCCGGGGAACCGCGAAGCTGGGCACCACCGCGGCCCCACCGGCCTCGCTGCTGGGTGTCGCGGCCCTGGACATCCCCGACCACCTGGTCGAGATCGAAACCACCGCGATTCTCGACTGAACAGCCGCCTTCGCCCACGGAGCACGGAAGTGCCCCCCACTGTGTTCAGTGGGCGACCAGCCGCCACGGGGCGTCGTCGTGCCCGGGTCGCACGACGAGGTCGACGACCGCGCGCTGGACCTCATGGCGGGTGAGCGGGCTCGGCCGTTCCGGGGCGGGCTGCCGGGCGCGCGCGTCGGCACGGACGGTAGCGAGGAAGCGGCGCGCACGGTGCGGGGGCGCCCGGCACATGACCGAGGTCCCGGACGCGGTCGGCGAACAAGCCCGGGACCTGCTGGTCACCGTCCAGACGGAAGCAAGTGAGGCCGCCACCCCCGAGAGGGGGTGGCGGCCTCACTTTCGCTGACGGGTGTGGGTCATGGCGCGTTTGCTGACGGGTGTGGGGCATGGCGCGCCGTGGTGCAGGACGGGAGCGGAGAGCGAGCAGTACCAGCGAGCGCTGACGGGCGGCTTTTCAGCGGGTCAGCCCGTGCGTCCGAGGTGTCCGCCCACCCGCGTGCTCTTTGTCTGGTGGACAGGCGGTGCGTAAAGGGTGCCCCAGCGGGCTGGGAGCGACTCGGTGGGCTTGCCCCGTGCTGCGGTTCAGTGGCGTTGGCCGATCGCCTTGGTCGCACTATCGGTGCGGGTCTCCGGGTTGTGTCGGCTGATCGGCTGTGCGCTGGGCGCGGTCTTGGCGCCGGGTTGCGTGGAGGGAGCCGAGCAGGTGGAGGGAGTGGGCGCTGGGGCTGCCCGGTTCGGCGTGGTAGATGACGAGCTGCTGGCCGGGTGCCTCGCGTACGTCGAACGCCTGGTAGGTGAGCGTGAGCGGGCCGACGTCCGGGTGGTGGATGTGTTTGGCCTCCTGCGTCTTGCCTCGCACGGTGTGGGAGTGCCACAGGCGCGCGAAGTCCGCGCTGTGCTCGGTGAGGGTGCCGACGAGTTCGCGCAGCCGGGGGTTGTCCGGTTCGAAGCCGGTCGCCTCGCGGAGGTTGGCGACGGTGGCTTGTGCCGTCCGGTTCCAGTCCGTGTAGAAGGTGGGGCCGGCCGGGTCGAGGAAGGTCATGCGGGCGAGGTTGTCCGCCGGGGTGAACGCCGAGTAGAGGGCTTGGGCCAGCGTGTTGGCCGCGAGGAGGTCGAGGGTCCTGTTCATGACGAACGCCGGGGTGTCGGAGTAGCCGTCCATCAGCTGTCGCAGGGCGGGGCTGACGCGCTCGGTCCGGCGAGGCGACAGCCGGTCGGCGGGGGCGGCTCCGGCCAGCCGGTACAGGTGCGCCCTGGCGTCCTCGTCGAGGTGCAGCGCATGACTGAGAGCGTCGATCACCTGGGGTGAGGGGTTGCGTTCGCGGCCCTGTTCCAGGCGGGTGTAGTAGTCGGCGTTCACTCCGGCCAGGACGGCGACCTCCTCGCGGCGCAGCCCGGCGACTCTGCGGGTCCCGTGGCTCGGCATCCCGACGTGGTGCGGGCGCAGGGCGGCGCGGCGTGCGCGCAGGAAGTCCCCCAGGCGGTTTTCGTCCATGCCTTCAGGCTAGGAGACGCGCCGCCGGGCTGCCTGGGTGTGGCGCACCCAGGCAGCAAGCGTCCTGGTCGGACATGGCTGACCAGCGCAGACTCGGTGGAGCGGGAAGGACCGCACCGTTCGAGGAGAGGAGACCGCCATGGCCGAGATCGAGGACGGCCACGTGGACGTGGTCGGTATGTGGGTGACCGAGGACGGGCACATCCGGCAGGAGCTGCTGCCGGACGGCCGTTACGACGAGGCGCGCGGCGAGCGGGCCAGTGCGTACACCGGCCGTTACACAGTCACCGGGAGTCACCTGGACTACGTCGACGACACCGGGTTCACCGCCACCGGGGACATCCGCGACGGAGTGCTCTACCACGAACACCTCGTGCTGTACCGGGAGTCGAGCCCGTCGTAGGGGCGGCGAGCGGGGCGGGACAACGGGGTCCGGGCGGCAGCTCCTCCGGCCGGGGAGAGCGCCCCCCCGTGGGAGCGGACCGGCCCGACTGCCGAGGCAGGCAGCAGTCGCTGACAGACGTATCAAACGCAAGGGAAGGACCGTATGCATGACCGGACGACGTCTTGAGGGCAAGGTGGCCCTGATCACGGGCGCGACCGGGGGGATCGGCGCGGCGACCGCCGAACTCTTCGCCCGGGAGGGCGCCCGGCTGGTGATCACCGATGTGGCCCGGGAACCCCTCCAGAACCTGGCGCGGCGCATCGAGGCGGGTGGCGCGGAGGTGGCGACCGCCCTCCTCGATGTCTCCTCCGCCCGGGAATGGGAGGAGGTGACGGCCCTCGTGCGCGATCGTTTCGGCGTGCTGGACGTGCTGGTGAACCTCGCCGGAATCGTGGACTGGCCGGGTATCGAGGACACGCGGGAGGAGGTGTGGGACCGCGTGATCGACGTGAATCAGAAAGGCACCTGGCTCGGCATGAAGGCGGCGATGCCGCTGCTGCGAGCGAGCGGCAACGCGTCGGTGATCAACACCTCGTCCGTGCTCGGCCTGGTGGGCAGCGGCGCGGCCGCGGCCTACCAGGCGTCGAAGGGGGCTGTGCGCCTGCTGAGCAAGACGGCCGCGGTCGAGTACGCGCGGCAGGGCGTACGGGTCAACTCGATACATCCCGGAGTGGTCGCCACACCGATGATCCAGGACCTCCTGGACGAGCAGGGCGACCAGCAACCGGACATCCAGCGCACCCCCATGCGCCGAGCCGGCCGCGCAGACGAGATCGCCCCCGCGATCCTCTTCCTCGCCTGCGACGACTCCTCCTTCGTCACCGGCTCGGAACTCGTCGTCGACGGCGGCCTCACCGCGCACTGAACAACCCGACCGCCGAGCGTCCACGACGCCACCGGTGCGCATGCGCGGCAAGCGCGCTCATCTCCCGTGCCGTCCGCCTCGTGCGTGCGTGACCGTTCAGCAGCCCGGACAGCCGGCGCGGGAAACCGCGCGCGACCCGATCCTTACGAGAGGAACTCATCATGACGCCCACCGCCGCTTCCGCCGAAGCGTCCGAGTTCGCCGGGAAGACCGCCCTGGTCACCGGGGCCGCGCGCGGCGTCGGCAAGGAGACCGTGGCACTGCTCCACGCCCGCGGCGCCCACGTCGTCGCCGTCGACCTGCGTCCCGACGTCACGACCCTGCGGGACGAATTCCCCGGCGTACTCGCGATGCGCGGTGACATCACACGGGAGGAGACCGCCGCCGACGCGGTCCGCTCGGCGCTGGACACCTTCGGAGGACTGGACATCCTGGTCAACAACGCCGGACGCACCCTGCACAAACCCGTCACCGAGACCACCGCCGAGGACTGGGACACCGTGATGGCCGTCAACGCCCGCGGATCCTTCCTCTGCGCCCGAGAAGCCTTCCGGGCCATGCGGAGCCGCGGCGGCGGAAGCATCGTCAGCACCGGGTCCTACGCCGGCACGGTCGCCCTGCCCGGAGGCGCCGCCTACAGCGCGTCCAAAGGCGCCCTGGCCCAGCTGACCAAGGTGCTCGCCGTCGAAGGCGGCCCCTGGGGCATCCGCGCCAACCTCGTCGCCGCGGGCGTCATCGAGACCGACTTCCTCGACACGATCCGCCCCGACAGCCGCGCCTACCTCGCCTCGTTCGGCGACGCCCAGCCCCTGGGCCGCGTCGCACAGCCCGAAGAGATCGCCGAGGTTCTCTGCTTCCTCGCCTCACCACGCTCCAGCTTCATCACCGGAGCCGTGGTACCCGCAGACGGCGGCTTCACCGCCGTCTGACGCGACGGGGCCGATCAGCCGTTGCCCGGACACACCACCCTGCCTGCCGGACGACGGGTTGCCGGAAGGTCTCGGCGTGCTCCTTTTACGGGTCGGTCAGAGCGCCGTCCTTGCCGCAGCAGAGCACGGTGTTCGCGCTGTTTCCAGTTCTCCACGCCCTGAAGCCCGCCCTGTATCTCGTGCCGCAGGCAACGCCGAAGAGGCGCTCGCCCGTGCCCGTGCCGCCTACGAGGGAATGGCTGCCGCGCTCGATGAGGCCCAAGAGCCGAGGCTGATGCGCCCGTGGGGTGGAAGCGGCCCCGAACTCCGAAGTCGAAGGTGGCCAAGAAGGAGGAACCGCGCGGGCAGCGGCGGCGGCTCCAGGGAGCCGTCAAGCACCGCCTCGCCGCCGTGACCGTGTTCTCTGTGCCTTCTCGGGGCTGACGAGGCAGCCCGGCGCCATCGGCGAGAGGTGTCGGCGTACGGAGTTCTCTCCCGGACTATCTAGTCGCTGGGGTGACGAGGAACTGAGTGAGGCCGCCATCCAGGAAGGGATGGCGGCCTCACTGTTGCTGACGAAGCGTCAGGCGGAACCGGGCGCGGTGCGCACGTGGTGCACGACAGGGGGACGAGCGAGAGGGAACAACGAGCACTGACGGTCAGCTTTTCAGCAGGTCAGCCCGTGCGTCCGAGGTGTCCGCCCACGCCCCGCGTGCTCTTTAGATGTCGAAGTACAGCTCGAACTCGTGGGGGTGCGGGCGGAGCTGGATCGGGGCGATCTCGGCGGTGCGCTTGTAGTCGATCCAGGTCTCGATGAGGTCGGAGGTGAAGACGCCACCGGCCTGGAGGTACTCGTTGTCCGCTTCGAGGGCGTCGAGGACGGCCGGGAGGGAGGTCGGGACCTGGGGGACGCCCGCGTGCTCCTCGGGGGCGAGCTCGTAGAGGTCCTTGTCGATCGGCTCGGCCGGCTCGATCTTGTTCTTGATGCCGTCGAGGCCCGCGAGGAGGAGCGCCGAGAAGGCGAGGTACGGGTTCGAGGACGGGTCCGGCGCGCGGAACTCGACGCGCTTCGCCTTCGGGTTCGAGCCCGTGATCGGGATGCGCATCGCGGCGGAGCGGTTGCGCTGCGAGTAGACCAGGTTGACCGGGGCCTCGAAGCCGGGGACCAGGCGGTGGTACGAGTTCACCGTCGGGTTCGTGAAGGCGAGCAGCGAGGGCGCGTGCTTGAGGATGCCGCCGATGTAGTAGCGGGCGATGTCCGAGAGGCCCGCGTAGCCCTGCTCGTCGTAGAAGAGCGGCTGGCCGCCGGTCCACAGCGACTGGTGCACGTGCATGCCCGAGCCGTTGTCGCCGAAGATCGGCTTCGGCATGAAGGTCGCGGTCTTGTTGTTGCGCCAGGCGACGTTCTTCACGATGTACTTGAAGAGCATCAGGTCGTCGGCCGCGGCGAGCAGCGTGTTGAACTTGTAGTTGATCTCGGCCTGTCCGGCCGTGCCCACCTCGTGGTGCTGGCGCTCGACCTCGAGGCCGGCGCGGTCCAGCTCCAGGGAGATCTCGGCGCGCAGGTCGGCGAAGTGGTCGACCGGCGGGGCCGGGAAGTAACCGCCCTTGTAGCGGACCTTGTAGCCGCGGTTGTTCACCTCGGAGCCGGTGTTCCAGGCGCCGGCCTCGGAGTCGATCTCGTAGACCGAGCGGTTCGCCGAGGTCTCGAAGCGGACGCTGTCGAAGACGTAGAACTCGGCCTCGGGACCGAAGAACGCGGTGTCGGCGATGCCGGTCGAGGCGAGGTACGCCTCGGCCTTCTTCGCCACGTTGCGCGGGTCACGGCTGTACTGCTCGCCCGTGATCGGGTCGTGGATGAAGAAGTTGATGTTGAGCGTCTTGTCGCGGCGGAAGGGGTCCACGCGCGCGGTCGACAGGTCGGCGCGCAGCGCCATGTCCGACTCGTGGATCGCCTGGAAGCCGCGGATCGACGAGCCGTCGAAGGCGAGCTCATCGGCCGGGTCGAACGCCTTCGCCGGCACCGTGAAGTGCTGCATCACGCCCGGCAGGTCGCAGAAGCGGACGTCGACGAATTCCACGCCCTCGTCGGCGATGAACTTCTTGGCGTCATCGGCGTTCTGGAACATCCAACTCCTCCTCCTCCCACCCGGGGAGGGGCGGGGGTTTCAGCTCGTGCCCGCAGTCAGTGCGGTGACCCACGGTGGAGCCGACCATAGAAAGACGGGATTTCTCAAGCGTGACCCATTTGTTTCACCGAAGTTAACCACCTCGGGGCTCCTGAGCGGCCGGGCCACGGCGCGCGTCTACCCGCGTCCGCCGCCCCCACGCGCCCGTACGCGCCGGGCGGGGGCTGCCAGGGGGCGCGGGGGCCGGGCGCAGTACCGTGGAGCGGTGGACAACAGGGATGCAATGGGATCGTGGCTCTCGGGCCCGCGTGCCGCCGCCGAGGAGATGGGTGTCGACTTCGGGTACCGGGGCGAGCGCCTCGGGCTCCCGCAGGAAGGTCCCGGCTCCCTCGCCCCTCTCGGCCGCCGCTTCGGCGCCCTCTTCGTGGACTGGGCCCTGTGCATGCTCATCGCATACGGTCTCCTCGCGCGCGGTGACCAGCAGGCGGCGGGGAACTGGGCCCTGGCGATCTTCTTCGTCCTGAGCGTGCTCACCCTCGGCACGGTGGGCGGCACCCCCGGCAAGGCCCTCTTCCGCCTCCGCGTCATCGCCGAGGACGGCGGCAGGCTCGGCATCGTCCGCGTCCTGATCCGCAGCGTGCTCCTCTGCCTCGCCATCCCGGCCCTCATCTGGGACCGCGACTCCCGCGGCCTCCACGACCGCCTGGCCCGCGCGGTGCAGATCCGGGTCTGAGGCCGCCTCTCCGCGAGCCGTACGTCTTGGCGCACTCCCTCACTCCCGGCACCTGCGGACGGGCGTCCGGATGCCCTGTGGCACGGGCCCCATGGGGAGCGGCATGTTCGGCATGGTGTCGCCGTTCGCCCGCCGCCCCCTCGACGAGGACGGCGCTCCTCCCCGGCAAGCGCACGATCCCGGCCCCTCGCACGCCGAAGGGGCGGGCCCCTTGGCGGGCCCGCCCCTTCGGCGGTTGTGGTGACGGGTGGGAGGAATCAGCGGCGCGGGCCCCGGGGCATCCGCATCCCCTTCGGCATGGGCCCCTTCGGGAGCGGCATGTTCTTCATCATGTCGCCCATCGCGCGCAACCGGTCCGTGGTCTCGGTGACCTGGGGCCCGGTGAGGACGCGCGGGTACTTCAGAAGGGTCGTACGGACCTTCTTCAGCGGGACCTGGCCCTCGCCGTTGCCCACGATCATGTCGTGCACCGGCACGTCGGAGACGACGCGCGCCATCTTGCGCTTCTCCGCCGCGAGCAGGCTCTTGACCCGGTTCGGGTTGCCCTCGGCGATCAGCACGATGCCGGGCTTGCCGACCGCGCGGTGCACGACGTCCTGGCTGCGGTTCATCGCGACCGCCGTCGTCGTCGTCCACCCGCGCTTCATCTGGTCGAGCACCGCCGCCGCCGCGCCCGGCTGCCCCTCCATCTGCGAGAACGCCGCACGCTCGGCGCGCCGCCCGAAGATGATCGCCATCGCGAGAACGCCGACGAGGAAGCCGAAAATACCCAGGTAGACCGGGTGGCCGATCAGGAAGCCGATCGCGAGGAGCACGCCGAAGACGACGATCCCCACGGCACCGATCACCAGGCCGATTTTCGGATCGACCCGTCGGGTCATCTTGTAAGTGAGAGCGATCTGTTTCAGTCGCCCCTGATTCGCAGAGCTCTCTGCGGTGTCCTTCCTCGCCATGCTGTGGAGTTTACGTGGCGCGCCCCGCGCTAGGACGTGCGGGCGGGCAGCGCGCTCAGGACGGCCTCCGCCTCGGCCCGTTCCCTGGCTCGCGCGCGGTCGGCGATCACGGCCGTGCGCGCGTTGCGCGCGGAGCGGCTGAGCAGGGCGGAGTCCACGGCGCGGACGGCCGAGGAGAGCGGGGCGAGGAGGGTGGTACGGGCCTTCGGCAGGTGGTGGACGCTCGGCACGGTGGGGCTCCCCGGGGCTGACGACGGTGACGCGCTGCTCGTACGGGCGAGAACGTCACGCGAACCCCCGCGGCGCCTCGCTCCCAGCGTCACAGCACGGTGTTACCAGCCGGTGACCGACGGGTCAAACGGTCATGAAGCGGCGGAAGACCGTCTTCCGTGAACGCCGTGCGAACGACGTGCGCACGCCGCGCGGGCCTTCGCGATCACAGGCGAAAGACGGCGGCCCCGGAACCGCCCCCCGCCTGGGGGAACGGTTCCGGGGCCGGGGGCACTGCGCGGTCCGCCCCCCCCGCTCCCGTCCGGGAACGGGGCGCGCCCTGCGCGCGCGGGACGCGCGCCGCTGTGCCGGACCTCACACGGTCGGCAGCGGGCCCCTGGGCCTCACACGGTCGGCAGCGGACCCCTGGGCCTCACACGGTCGGCAGCGGCCCCGCCATCGCGCCGCGCCGCTCCATCGCCTGCTGGAAGAGGCGGCCGGCGCGGTACGAGGAGCGGACGAGCGGGCCCGACATGACCCCGGAGTAGCCGATCTGCTCGGCCTCCTCCTTCAGCTCCACGAACTCGTGCGGCTTGACCCAGCGCTCGACGGGGTGGTGCCGGGGCGAGGGGCGCAGGTACTGCGTGATCGTGATCAGCTCGCACCCTGCCTCGTAGAGATCGCGCAGCGCCTCGCTGACCTCCTCGCGGGTCTCGCCCATGCCGAGGATGAGGTTCGACTTCGTGATGAGACCGGCCTCGCGGGCCTCGGTGATGACCTTGAGGGAGCGCTCGTAGCGGAAACCCGGACGGATGCGCTTGAAGATGCGCGGGACCGTCTCGACGTTGTGCGCGAGGACCTCGGGGCGCGAGGCGAAGACCTCGGCGAGCTGGTCCGGGTCCGCGTTGAAGTCGGGGATGAGCAGCTCGACCTTCGTGCCGCCCAGGGCCCGCTCGGCGGTCAGCGCGTGGATCTGCCGGACGGTCTCGGCGTAGAGCCAGGCCCCGCCGTCCTCCAGATCGTCACGGGCGACGCCGGTGACGGTGGCGTAGTTGAGGTCCATCGTGCGGACCGACTCGCCGACGCGGCGCGGCTCGTCGCGGTCGAGCGCCTGCGGCTTGCCCGTGTCGATCTGGCAGAAGTCGCAGCGCCGGGTGCACTGGTCGCCGCCGATGAGGAAGGTGGCCTCGCGGTCCTCCCAGCACTCGTAGATGTTGGGGCAGCCGGCCTCCTGGCACACCGTGTGCAGACCCTCGCTCTTCACGAGTTTCTGCAGCTCGTTGTACTCGGGGCCCATTTTGGCGCGGGTCTTGATCCACTCGGGCTTGCGCTCGATGGGGGTCTGGCTGTTCCGGACCTCCAGGCGGAGCATCTTGCGCCCGTCGGGTGCGACTGCGGACATGCCCGGCGCCCCTTTCTGCTGCGATCGCGCGTCGTGGCTTTCGATTCTTCGGCGAGGCCCAGCCTACGCCCGTGAGGGCAGGGGCCCGCTCCGTGCCCAACCCAGCGAACCGCAGGCGCATTCCCCCGTACGGCCCAACGGAGGCCACTGGTCGGGGAACTGGCCCCGGTACGGGGGCGGGAAGAGCTTCCCCACGGGGGCGGGGTCGGCCCTCCCGTACGGGCGGCGGCGTCGCACCCGTACGGCCCCGGGCCCCGTCAGACCGCTGTCGACAGCGGCGGCGCGCCCGCGCCCGTGAGGACCTCGGCGAGATGGCGCTCCAGGACCGGCAGCACCTCCCGGACCGTGACCTCGCGGCCCAGCTCGCCCGAGAGCGAGGCGACGCCCGCGTCGCGGATGCCGCAGGGCACGATGCGGTCGAAGCCCGTCGTGTCGGAGTTCACATTGAGCGCGAAGCCGTGCATCGTGACGCCCTTCGCGATCCGCACGCCGATCGCGGCGAGCTTGCGGTCCTCGTGGCGCTGTCCCGCGTTGGAGGGCGCGTACTCGGGGCCCGCGAGCCGCGGATCGAAGAGCGGGTCCGTCCGCTCCAGTTCGAGGGTCAGCCCGCCGGGCCGCTTCTCGACCGGGTCGCCGAGCATCCACACGCCGCTGCGCCCCTCGACGCGCGTCGCTTCGAGGCCGAACTCGGCGCACGTGCGCAGCAGGGCCTCCTCCAGGTTCCGTACGTGCGCGATGACGTCGACCGGGCTCGGGAGCCGCACGATCGGGTAGCCCACGAGCTGGCCGGGGCCGTGCCAGGTGATCTTGCCGCCGCGGTCCACGTCGATCACGGGGGTGCCGTCGAGCGGGCGCTCGCTCTCCTCGGTACGGCGGCCCGCCGTGTACGTCGGCGGGTGCTCCAGGAGCAGACAGGTGTCGGGGATCTCGTCGGCGACGCGCGCCGCGTGCACCCGGCGCTGCTCCTCCCAGGCGTCGAGGTAGGGCGTGTACGCCGTCTCGGCGGACTCCAGGCCCATACGGACGAATCGCAGCTCACTCACGGCGTGCCTTCCCACATGCGTCCTTCGGTCCTCCGGCACCCACGCGTGCCTTCGCCACTGTACGGCGGCGCGCGCGGACGGCGACGGCAGGCCCCGGGGCGGACCGGTGGGGCGGGCACGGGCCGATGGCTGGGGCGGGCGCGGGCCGACCGGCGGGGTGGGCAGGGGGCGACAGGCGCGGCGGCCACGGGTGGAACGGGGGTGGGCACGGGCCGACGGGCGGGTGGGGGAGAGGTTTCACGTAGCCGGAAAGCAGCCGGTTCAGGGGAAATCCTGACGCGCCACGAACGAGTGAACGCGTACGGCCTCCAGGGCCCGCTTTCCGTCAGTTCTCCGGGCAATCCTCACACGATCGGATGAACGAGGGACGAAGGACGTGATGAGAAGTTCGCCGCCCGTTACATTCGCGCCGTTCCACGAGGGCAGCTTTCGGGCCCGGAAGGCAGGAGACCGCACAGCTGATGACGGACCGAACCCCTCAGCGCACCCCCAACCGACAGCTCGCCGCGCTCATCGCGGAGGCGGGGTTCTCCAACGCGGGGCTCGCCCGGCGAGTGGACCAGCTCGGACTGGAACACGGGCTCGACCTGAGATACGACAAAACCTCCGTGACCCGCTGGCTGCGCGGCCAGCAACCGCGCGGCACGACCCCCGCGCTCATCGCCGAGGTCTTCACGCGACGCCTCGGCCGCAGGCTCAGCGCCCAGGACCTCGGCCTGGACGCCTGCGCCCCCGTCTACGCGGGCCTCGAATTCGCCGGGACGCCCGAGGAGGCCGTCGACATCGTCGGCGGCCTGTGGCGCAAGGACTCCGGGAGCCACGCCGAACTCCGCAAGATCGCCTTCACCCCCGCGGGCCTCGTCGTCCCGAGCCGCGACTGGCTCATCGGCCGCCCCGACGAGCGGGTGGGGCGGCTCGCGGACGAACGCGCGGGGCGGGCGGGACGCCCGGAACCCAAGGAGGGCGCGGAGAACACGGAGATCCCCCGGCAGGAACCCATGCCCGTGGGCGCGCTCGGCGTGCCCCCGCAGCCGACGGCGGGTGCCAACCGGGTCCCGCAGCAGGCCAGGCCGGGGGCCCTGCGCGGTCCGGCCCCCGCGCCGGGCGCCTCGTGGCAGCGCTCGGGGAGCGAGCGGGGCCCCGGGCAGAAGGTCACGAGCGGCGACATCGCCGCGCTGCGCTCCGTCGCCGACCTCTTCCGCTCCCTCGACAACGCCTACGGCGGCGGCCACGCCCGGCAGGCCCTGGTCCGCTACCTGGAGCACGAGGCCGAGCCGATGCTGCGCGGCGTCTACGGCGAGCAGACCGGCCGCCGCCTCTTCGCCGTCGTGGCGGACCTCACGAGGCTCGCCGGCTGGACCTCGTACGACATCGCCGCGCACGGACTCGCGCAGCGGTACTTCGTGCAGGCCCTGCGCCTCTCGCAGGCCGCCGACGACCGTGTCTACGGGGCGTACGTCCTCATCACGATGAGCCGCCAGGCCGTCTACCTCGGCCACGGCAGGGAGGCGGTGCAGCTCGCGCGGGTCGCCCAGCAGGGCGTCGGCTCGGCGGTGCCGCCCACCGTGCAGGCACTCCTGCACGCGGCGGAGGCGCGGGGCCACGGGGTGCTGGGCGAGACGCGGTCCTGCACGGCCTCCCTCGTACGGGCCGAGCGGGCGCTCGAAGCGGCCCGCCCCGGCGACGAGGTCCCCGGCTGGGCCCGCTTCTTCGACGAGGCCCAGCTCGCCGACGAGTTCGGGCACTGCTACCGCGACCTCCAGCAGTACCGGGCCTCGGCACAGCACGCCGAACGCTCCCTGCAACTGCGCGCGAGCGGCTACGCCCGCAGCCGCCTCTTCTGCCGCGTCGTCCTCGCCACGGCCCGCCTCGGCCTCGGCGACCTCGATGCGGCCTGCGCCCACGGAGCGGAGGCCGCGCAGGCGGCGGGCGAGATGCGCTCCGTTCGCGCGGTCGAGTACGTACGCGACTTCGAACGCCGCCTGGAGCCGTACCGCGACGCGGGCCCGGTCCGGGGGTACCGGGACCGGGTGGCGGCGTATCAGTGAAGCGGAGTGGCTGAAAGCGGTCTGTGGACAACTCGGTGGTCCTGCGGAAAGCGCTCACCGGATCGGGTGGTGGGCGCGGTGGGCCCCTTCAGGCCGCCACCACCTCCGGCAGGCCGCGGGTCCGTGCGCTGGGTGTGACGCCGAAGTCGCGCAGGACGGCGTGGGCGGCGCGGCGGCCGGAGCTGAGGGCGCCCTGGACCGAGCCGGTGTCGCGGTGGTCGCCGCACACGTAGAGGCCGTCCAGGACGCGGACCGCGCGGCGCGGGTCGTGCGGCGGGGCCATCGCGGGGACCGCCTCCGCGTCGTGGTGCACCGCGAGCAGGTCCCAGTCCCCGGTCGGCACGCCGTACAGCGCCGCGAGGTGCGCCCGTACCGGGGCGTCGAGACCGGCGGGCGGGCGGCCCGGGATCGTCGAGGAGACGAGCGCGCGCCCGGCGGGAGCACGGCCCGGGTCCACGGCGCTCAGCACCGCCGTGTGCGAGACCGGGCCCGAGCGGTCGCCGTCGAGGACGAGCGAGGACCCCGTGGCGGGCGCGACGGGCGCGCTGTGGTGGAAGACCGTCACCTCGTGGAAGCGTGGCACGCGAAGGCCCGGCAGCAGCTCCGCCGCGTCCCTGGCGCCCGTCGCCACGAGCAGCGCGCGGCAGTGGAGTTCGCCGTGCTCCTTCGTTGTCACGGCGGACGTCGACACGGCCGTCACGTGCACGCCGGTACGGATCGTGCCCGGCGGCAGCGTCGCGGCGAGCCGTTCTGCGAGCGCCCCCGAGCCGCCCTCGGGCACGCACAGCCGCCCCCGCGCGAAATCGCGCAGCGCGAAGTCCGCGACGCGGGAGGACGTGGACAGCTCGGGGTCGAGGAGCAGCGCGGTGAGCAGCGGCCGGAGGAACGTCTGCGCGGTACGGCGCGGCAGGCCCTGCGCCACGAGCGCCTCGGCCGCCGTGCGCTCCTCGCGTGCGCTCAGCCGGGCGTCGTCGGCGTGCGCGAGCCGGGAGAGGACGGCGGAGAGCCGCGCCTGGTCGAGGGCGCGGGCCCCCGCTCCGTACGGACGGGGGGCGCTCGCGAGGGCGCGTGCCGCCGTCAGTGCGCCCCTGGCGCGCCTGCCGTCGCCGACACGGTGCAGCCGCCCTCCGCTGCGTACGAGCGCGCCCGGTGCGAAGGGCCGCAGCGGGAGCCCTTCGAGGCCCGGGGTGCGGCGCAGTTCGGGGTGCGCGGTGCTCAGCAACCGGCCCACGCGGTCGAGCCGGAAGCCGTCCACCTCCTCGGTCGCCATGCGCCCGCCGACGCGCGGCCCGGCCTCCAGGACGGAGACCGTCACTCCCGTACTGACCAGGTGGTGCGCCGCCGAGAGGCCCGCCACTCCGGCTCCGACGATGATCACATCCGCTTGCTGTGCCGTATCGAACACGGCCCCTCCCTCGGGGTCGGGCGTCTGCCGCTGGGGCGTGTGCCCCGAACAGCCCGCGCTATGAGCCCAGTTCCTCGACGAGCCTAGGAGCGGGGCCGGAAGCGGGGGAGCGCTCGCACGGGGGCGCGGGGTGGCACGGGGTGGCTCGGTACCGGGCACGCCGGGTCACCGGCCGCCGCGACGCGGCCTCGTACCACCGCTCGCCGGTCCGGGCCCCGGACCACGTGCCGCCATTCCCCGCTCCCGCCCCGCCGCTCGCCGGTCTTGGGCCCCGGCCTCGTACCGCCGCTCGCCGGTCCCAAGCCTCCGGTCCCGCCCCGCCCCGCAGTGCCGTGCTCCGCCCCCGCCGCAGCCGTCCTCAGCCCCGTGCCGCCGCCGCGATCGCCTCGTCCGCGAGGGGGAAGGCGAAGCGGAAGCCGGAGTCGAGGAGGCGGCGGGGGACGACGCGCTGACTGCCGAGGACGTCGCCCGCGAACTCGCCCAGGGCGAGGCGGAGGGCCGGGGCCGGGACGGGGAAGGGTGTGGGGCGGTGCAGGACGCGCCCCATCGCCGCGGTGATCTCGCGGTTGGTCACGGGCTCGGGCGCCGTCAGGTTGACGGGGCCTTCCAGCGCGGGCGTGTCGATGAGGTGGCGCAGCGCCGCGACGTGGTCGTGGAGCGCGATGAAGCTCCAGTACTGCCGCCCGTTCCCCATGCGCCCCCCGAGCCCCGCCCTGAACAGCGGGAAGAGCCGCCCCCACGCCCCGCCCCGGCGCGAGACGACGAGCCCCGTGCGCGCGAACACCGTCCGCACCCCTGCCTCGGCCGCGGCGCCCGCCGCCGCCTCCCACTCCACGCACACGTCCGGCAGGAAGCCCTCGCCGGGGCCCGCGCTCTCGTCCACGGCACGCTCGCCCGTATCGCCGTAGTAGCCGATCGCGCTGCCGCACACGAAGACCTCGGGCCGCTGGTCGAGCGAGGCGACCGCCTCCGCGAGCGTCGCCGTGCCGCGCACGCGGCTGTCACGGATGGTCCGCTTGTACGCCTCGGTCCAGCGGTGGTCGCCGACACCCGCGCCCGCGAGGTTCACGACCGTGTCGCAGCCCGCGAGGGCCGCGGTGTCCACGTCACCGCGCTCCGGGTCCCAGCGCGCCTCGTCCCCGGCCCGTGCCTCGCGCCGTACGAGCCGCACCACCGCGTGCCCGTCGGCGCGCAGCGAGCGGGCGAGCGCGCCGCCGATGAGCCCGGAGGCCCCCGCGATCGCCACGCGCCGCCGCGCGGGCCCCTCCCGTGCCGCCGCCTCGTCCGCGTCGAAACCCCCGCCTGCCACGGGGCCCCCACCCGTCGCCGCGCCCGTGCCGTCGTCGTGCTCGTGCTCGTCCATGCCGTCATCGTGCCCCGCCGGTCCGGGAAAATGGCGTGAGGGGTGAGCGGCCCGGGTGAAGGATGACCCCATGCCGACCGAACAGCCCATAGCCACGCCCGCGCAGCCGCCCGCCCCGCGCCCCGCCCCCGGGGCTCCCCTCATCCGCCCCGCCCGCGCCGAGGACGAGCCCGCGCTCGCCGCCCTCGACGCCGCCACCTGGTCCACGCTCCACGCCGTCACCCCGCGCCCCGTACCCCCGTTCCCGCCCTTCTTCCGTCCGGAGCGCGGCCCCGAGGCCCACCTCGTCGCCGAAGTCCCCGAGACGCCGGGCCGCCCGGTCGGCTATCTCCGCCTCGTCCCGTCCCTCCCCCTGCCCGCGAACGCCCACGTCCGCGCGATCCAGGGCCTCGCCGTCGACCCGGCGGTACGGGGCCGGGGCGTCGCCCGCGCCCTGCTCCGCGCCGCCGTCGCCCGCTGCCGCGCCGAGGGCGCCCGCCGCCTCACGCTGCGCGTGCTCGGCCACAACACACCCGCACGGCGCCTCTACGAGAGCGAGGGCTTCGCCGTCGAGGGCATCCTGCCGGAGGAGATGTTCCTCGACGGGGCGTACGTGGACGATGTCCTCATGGGCCTCGTGGTACACCCCGAGGAGTGACGCCGGGGCCACCCGGCGTGCGGTGCGAGCGGCACCGTACGAGGGTGGGACCCGCGCCGTACGAAGGCGGGGCGAGCGGTCCGGATCGACAGCGGGCCCGGAGGGAGTACACCCGATGCAGGGGCCGGAGCCCGAGAACACGAGCCGCGGCGAGAACCGGCCCTGGCGGGTCGCCGTCGCCGCGCGCGCGGTGCTGCGCCGCCAGGACCGCGGCGGCGGCCCGCTGCGCGTGGCGCGCCCCTCCCGGTGGCTGCGGTGGCTCCCCGTCTACCTGCTCTTCGCGCTCGCCGTGGTCCAGGGGATCGTCGGGAACAGGATCGAGCTCGGCTTCCTCATCGGCGCGATCCCGCCGCTCGCCGCGCTCACCTACAAGGCGTTCGGCACCGCCGTCTTCGGCGGCATCGTGCTCGTCCTGCTCTGGGTGCCCGCGATCCGGCTCGGCCGCGCGGGCGACTCCGACCTCATCACGGTCGCCTTCGTCGCCGTGCTCAGCGTCGTCATCGCCTGGGCGCGGCGCCGCAGGGACGAACAGCTCGTCACCGTCCGCACGGTCGCCCAGGCCGCCCAGTTCGCGGTCCTGCCCCCACTGCCGCCCCGCGTCGGCCAGGTCCGCTGCGCGGGGCTGTACCGCGCCGCGCAGCACGGCACGCTCGTCGGCGGGGACCTCTTCGACGTCCGCGAGGGCCCGTACGGGGTGCGCGCGCTCGTCGGCGACGTGCAGGGGCACGGACTCCAGGCGGTCGGTACGGTCGCCGCGCTGCTCGGCGCCTTCCGCGAGGCCGTGCTCGACCAGGAACGCCTCACCGGCGTGGCCGGGCAACTCGACCGCAGACTCAGCGTCGACGCCGAGGACATGATCGCCGCCGGCCGGATCGAGGGCGACACCGACGCCGTCTCGGAACTCTTCGCGACCGCCGTGCTCCTCGAGTTCCCGCCCGGCTCCACGGAGGTACGGATCGTCTCCTGCGGACACCCGCCGCCGCTCCTCATCCACGCCGGTGGCGCCCGCGAACTCCCCGTCATCGCCGGCCCGCCGCTCGGCCTCGGGGTCCCCTCCGACGGCTACCGCACGCTGACGGTGCCCCTGCGGACGGGGGAGTGGCTCTTCGCGTACACCGACGGGGTGACCGAGACCCGCGACCGCGGGGGCACCTTCTACCCGCTCACCGAGCGGGCCGCCCGGCTGCGCACAAACGACCCGATCGCCTTCACCGACACCCTCTGGGACGACCTGCGCGGCTACGCGCGCGGCGACATCACGGACGACGTCGCCATGCTCGTCTTCGCCCCCGACCCGCCGGACCTGCCCGACCCGCCGGACGTGACCGACCCGGTGACGGGGCCGGGCGGCGGGACGGGATGAGCGGACCGGAGAGCCTCGCCCGTACGGAACCGGCGGACCTCGCCCGTGCGGAACCGGCGGGCCCGGCCCGCGCGGCCCGAAGTGCGCCTCGCCCGCTCAGCCCCCCGGCCCCCTCAACCCCCGTACCGCTCCCACAGCCGCGGGTACCGGGCCTCCAGCTCGTCCTCGTCGTCGAGCGGGAACGGCGTGCCCTCGGGGACCTCGGCCTCGGGCGGCAGGCCGAGCGCGGGCAGCGGGGCCCCGGTGAGCTGCTCGTAGGCGTCCTCGGCCGCCTCGCCCAGCTCGCCCGCGTCCCCGTCGATCTCCTCGTCGAAGTCCGGGAGCAGTTCCGCGAGCGAGTCGGCGTCGGCGAGCGCGCCCTCGAAGACGGAGCGGCCCTGCGCGATGAGCCAGCAGCGGAAGTAGTCGAAGCTCTCCTCGTCGGCCCCCTCGGGCGCGGCGAGCAGCACTCCGGCCGCGCCCCACAGCTCCCACGTCCATGCCCGGCGGAAGCGCACCGTGAAATGACGGGCGAAGTCCGCGACCGACTCGGGGTCGAGCTGGAGGAGCCGGTCGACGACCATGTCGGCCTGCTCCTCCGGATCGCCGTCCGCCGCCTCGCGGGCGGAGTCGATGATCTCCCAGAACTGCGTCTCGTCCATCACGAGCACAGCATCCGCCCTTACCGCGCCCGGCGCACGCCGGGCCGGGCGGGAACGTGCGTTCTGCCCCGCCCGCGCGGGTGGCGAGGGCGCGGGGCGGGTAGGGCGCACGCGCCGCGCCGGAGGCGGGACAGCGTCCGGATCAGGCCAGCTCCGCCAGGCCGCTCAGCGGGTTCAGCGCGAGCGCCCCGAAGACGGCGCCCTGCGGGTCGCTCAGCACGGTGAAGCGGCCCGAGGCGATCGTGCGGGGCGGGACGAGCACGGTGCCGCCCGCCTTGGCGCAGCGCGCGGCCGTCGCGTCGCAGTCCTCCGTCGCCACGTACACCGTCCAGTGCGGCGGCACGTGCGCCGGGAAGGAGTCGTTCATGCGCAGCAGCCCCCCGAAGGGCTCGTCGTCGACGGTCCACATGCGGTAGCCGTTCTCGTCCGGACTCGTCGTCGCCCAGCCGAGCACGGTGGCGTAGAAGTCGGTCGGTACGGCGGGATCGCGGCTCGCCAGCTCGAACCAGCAGAAGCCCCCGACCGCGTTGACGACCCCGAAGCCCGGGTGCGCGCGCCGCTGCCACAGCCCGAAGACCGCGCCCGCCGGGTCCGCGCACACCGCGTACCTGCCCTGGTCGAGCATGTCCGAGGGACCCGCCGTGACCGTGCCGCCCGCGCCCTCGACGCGCGCGGTGACCGCGTCCACGCCCTCGGCCTGGAAGTACGGCAGCCACGCGGCCGGGCGGTCCGGGCGCGCGGTCGGCACGAAGCCGCCCACGCTCCGGCCGTCGTCGAGCGCGAAGAGCCCGTAGCCCTGGGCGTCCCCGCCCGGCAGCTCGCTGCCCTCCCAGCCGAGGACGGACCGGTAGAAGCGGCGCGCGGCGGCCGTGTCGGGGGTCGTCAGATCCGCCCAGCAGGGCGCCGACGGCACGTTGGCGATCTTCATGGACCGTGCTCCCGCTCCGGTCGGTGGCACGGGCGTGGCGCGGTGCGCGGGCGCCCGGGGACGAGTCCATTCACGCACGGCTCGCGGAAGCGGGCAAAAGGGCGGATACGGGCAGGGGGTGGGACGCGACCCGCGGGTCGCGTCCCACCCCCTGCCAAAGGGCTCAGAGGCCGTAGCGCTCGCGTGCCTCCTTGACGGCGGCCGGCTTGACCAGGCCGCCGCGGGCGAGCTGGGCGAGCGTCGCGACGACGACCGACTCGGCGTCCACGCCGAAGTAGCGGCGGGCCGCCTCACGCGTGTCGGAGATGCCGAAGCCGTCCGCGCCGAGCGAGGTCCAGTCCTGCTCCACCCACTGGGCGATCTGGTCGGGGACCTGGCGCATGTAGTCGCTCACCGCGACGACCGGGCCCGGGGCCCCGGAGAGGGCGCGGGTCACGTACGGGACGCGCTCCTCGCCGCGCAGCAGCGCCTCGTCCGCCTCCATGGCGTCCCGGCGCAGCTCGCTCCACGAGGTCGCCGACCACACGTCGGCGGCGACGCCCCACTCCTCGGCGAGCATCCGCTGCGCCTTGAGCACCCAGTGGATCGCGGTGCCCGAGGCGAGGAGCTGGGCCCGGGGGGCCTTCTCGCCGAGGCTCAGCCCGGCGGTCTCGGCCGTGTTGAAGCGGTAGAGGCCCTTGAGGATGCCCTCCTCGACGCCCTCGGGCTTCGCCGGCTGCGGCATCGGCTCGTTGTAGACGGTGAGGTAGTAGAAGACGTTCGGGTCCTCGTCGGGCCGCGCCTCGCCGTACATTCGGCGCAGACCGTCCTTGACGATCGCCGCGATCTCGTAGGCGAAAGCGGGGTCGTACGTGAGCGCCGCCGGGTTCGTCGCCGCGATGGCCGGGGAGTGGCCGTCCGCGTGCTGGAGGCCCTCGCCGGTCAGGGTCGTACGACCGGCCGTGGCGCCGACGAGGAAGCCGCGGCCGAGCTGGTCGCCGAGCTGCCACATCTGGTCGCCCGTGCGCTGCCAGCCGAACATCGAGTAGAAGATGTAGAAGGGGATCATCTGCTCGCCGTGCGTCGCGTACGACGTGGCGGCGGCGATGAAGTCCGCCATCGAACCGGCCTCGGTGATGCCCTCGTTGAGGATCTGGCCGTTCTCCGCCTCGCGGTAGTACATGAGCTGGTCGCGGTCGACCGGCTCGTACGTCTGGCCCTTGGGGGAGTAGATCCCGAGGGACGGGAAAAGCGATTCCATGCCGAAGGTGCGGGCCTCGTCGGGCACGATCGGGACCCAGCGTTTGCCGGTCTCCTTGTCGCGGATGAGGTCCTTCACGAGGCGGACGAAGGCCATCGTGGTCGCGACGGGCTGGGTGCCGGAGCCCTTGTCGAAGGCGGCGAACGCCTTGTCGGCGGGCGCGGGCAGCGGCGCGAGCGGCTGGGTGCGGCGGGCCGGGGCGAGACCGCCGAGGGCCGCGCGGCGCTCGTGCAGGTAACGGACCTCGGGCGAGTCGGCGCCGGGGTGGCCGTAGGGCACCTGGCCGTCGACGAAGGCGGAGTCGGGGATCGGCAGGCCGAGCAGGTCGCGCATGTCCTTGAACTCGTCCACCGTGAGCTTCTTCATCTGGTGGTTGGCGTTCTTGGACTCGAAGCCCTTGCCGAGCGTGTAGCCCTTGACGGTCTGCGCGAGGATCACGGTCGGCTGTCCCTTGTGGGAGAGCGCGGCGCGGTAGGCGGCGTAGACCTTGCGGGGCTCGTGGCCGCCGCGGGAGGTCTTGAAACACTCCAGGATCTTGTCGTCGCTGAGCAGCTTGCCCAGCTCGACGAGGGCCGGCTCGGCGCCGAAGAAGTGCTCGCGGATGTAGGCGACCTCGCGCGTCTGGTACGTCTGGAACTGCGCGTCCGGTACCTCGCGCAGGCGGCGTACGAGCGCGCCCGTCGTGTCGAGCTGGAACAGCTCGTCCCAGGCGGAGCCCCACAGCGTCTTGACGACGTTCCAGCCGGCGCCGCGGAACTCGGCCTCCAGCTCCTGCACGATCTTGAAGTTCGCGCGGACCGGTCCGTCGAGGCGCTGGAGGTTGCAGTTGATGACGAAGGTCAGGTTGTCGAGACCCTCGCGGGCCGCGAGCGTGAGAGCGGTCGTCGACTCGGGCTCGTCCATCTCGCCGTCGCCGAGGAAGGCCCACACGTGCGACTGCGAGAGGTCCTTGATGCCGCGGCTCGTCAGGTAGCGGTTGAAGCGCGCCTGGTAGATCGCGGAGAGCGGGCCGAGGCCCATCGACACCGTGGGGAACTCCCACAGCCACGGCAGGCGGCGCGGGTGCGGGTAGGACGGGAGGCCCTTGCCGCCGGCCTCCTGCCGGAAGTGGTCGAGGTGCTCCTCGGTGAGGCGGCCGTCGAGGAAGGCGCGGGCGTAGATGCCCGGCGAGGCATGGCCCTGGACGTAGATCTGGTCGCCGGAGCCGTCGCGCTCCTTGCCCTGGAAGAAGTGGTTGAAGCCGGTCTCGTAGAGCCACGCGGCCGAGGCGAAGGTGGCGATGTGGCCGCCGACGCCGTGTTTCGAGCCGCGCGTCACCATGGCCGCCGCGTTCCAGCGGTTCCACGCGGTGACGCGGGCCTCCATCTCCGGGTCGCCGTCGATCTCGGGCTCGGCGGCCGTGGGGATGGTGTTGAGATAGTCGGTCTCAAGGAGCTTGGGCAGCGCGAGACCGTTGCCCTCGGCGCGTTCCAGCGTGCGGCGCATCAGGTACGCGGCGCGGTGCGGCCCGGCCGCCTCGGTCACGGCGTCCAGGGACGCCTGCCATTCGGCGGTCTCCTCGGGGTCGCGGTCCGGGAGCTGGTCGAGCTCGCTGGGCTGGATGCGGGTGGGGTCGGTCATGTCGCCGCCTTCCGTGTCGAAGGGGGGTGTTAGCCCTGTGGAGGCAGGACAGGGCGCCGGACTCGGTGGAGTCCGTCCTCGACTGTAAGCCGCTGATCGATGATCGATCAAAGGCTGGGAGGGAAAAAATTGCCCGGAACGGGAAATTGGCATCCAGTGCCCGTCGAATCGGCACGGAGTGTCGCTTGACCTGGGGCGATTTGCCGGACTCGGCGCTCGGGTGGCGGGGAGAGCGCTCAGGCGGGAGGGGGCCGGCAGCCTGTGGACAACTCGGGGGTCGTGCGGAAAGTGCTCACCGGATCGGGTGAGGGGCGTGAGGGGTTTCGCGGAGTTGTCCACAGATTTCGGTGGAGAGTCGGGGGCGGGGGGTGATTTGCGGAAGACTGGTAACAGGGGAGCCCCCCGGGTGGGAGGGGGCTGTCACGGCTGGGCGGGGCTTGTCACGGCTGGGCGGAAGCCCCAACGCCCCCGCCCCCAGCCCCCACCCTCACGCCCTCGGCGCGCACCCCAGTACATGCGCCTTCACCAGCGGGCCGATCTGCGGGTCCCGCGCCCGGAAGGCCCGGACCAGTTGCTCGTGCTCCTCCGCGTACGACTGCTGCCGCGTGCCCAGCCAGCGGATCGACAGGGCCGTGAAGACCTCGATGCCCAGCCCCTCCCACGTGTGCAGCAGCACCGCGTTCCCCGCCGCGCCGACGAGGGCGCGGTGGAAGGCGACCGTGTGCCGGACCTGGCCCGTGCCGTCCGAGGCGCTGTCGGCCTCGTACAGAGCCGTCACGTGCGGCTCCAGCGCCGAGCAGTCGGTGGCGAGCCGCTCGGCGGCCAGTTCCGCCGCGATCTGTTCGAGCCCGGCCCGTACCGGATAGGACTCCTCCAGGTCGGCCGCCGTGATGTTGCGGACCCGGACGCCCTTGTTGGGCGCCGACTCGATGAGCCGCAGGCTCTCCAGCTCGCGCAGTGCCTCCCGTACCGGCGTCTGGGAGACCTCCAGCTCGACGGCGATGCGCCGCTCCACGATCCGTTCGCCCGGCTTCCAGCGCCCGCTGACGATCCCTTCCACGATGTGCTCGCGGATCTGGTCACGCAGCGAATGGACGACGGGCGCGGTCATGGAAGCTCCTACGACTCCTTCGACAGGGTGTCGTACGAACCATACGGCGGCGCCCCCGCCCGGACATGGTCCGAACGGGGGCGCCGTGGGTGAGGAACCTTACAGAAAGCGGCGGTACGCCACCCTCCGTGCTCCCCGGGCCGGTGCGGTATGCACCGGTCCGTGCGGGAAGGTCACAGACCCAGCTCGACCTCGAACTCCCCGGCCTCCAGGATCGCCTTGACGGTCCCGAGGTAGCGGGCGGCGTCGGCGCCGTCCACCAGGCGGTGGTCGTAGGAGAGCGACAGGTACGTCATGTCGCGCACGCCGATGACGGTGCCCTCGGCGGTCTCGATGACGGCCGGGCGCTTGACGGTCGCGCCGATGCCGAGGATCGCCACCTGGTTCGGCGGGACGATCACGGTGTCGAAGAGCGCGCCGCGCGAACCCGTGTTGCTGATCGTGAAGGTCGCACCCGACATGTCGTCGGGGGTCAGGCCGCCACCGCGCGCCTTGCCGGCGAGCTCGGCGGTCTTCTTCGCGATCCCGGCGAGGTTCAGGTCGCCCGCGCCCTTGATGACCGGCGTCATCAGACCCTTCTCGGCGTCCACGGCGATGCCGATGTTCTCCGAGTCGAAGTACGTGACGGTGCCCTCGTCCTCGTTGAGACGGGCGTTGACGACCGGGTGGGCCTTGAGCGCCTGCGCCGCCGCCTTCACGTAGAAGGGCATCGGCGAGAGCTTGACGCCCTCACGCGCGGCGAAGGCGTCCTTGGCCTGCGCGCGCAGCTTCATGAGCCGCGTGACGTCGACCTCGACGACCGTGGTGAGCTGCGCCTGCGAGTGCAGGGCCTTCATCATGTTGTCGCCGATGACCTTGCGCATGCGGGTCAGCTTGACGGTCTGGCCGCGCAGCGGCGAGGCCTCCAGCTTCGGCGCCTGCTTGCCCGCCGGGGCGGCGGGAGCGGCGGCGGCCGGAGCCGGCTGCGCCTGGGCCTTGGCGGCCTCGGCGGCGGCGAGCACGTCCTGCTTGCGGATGCGGCCACCGACACCGGAGCCCTTGACCGTGGAGAGGTCCACGCCCTGCTCGTGCGCGAGCTTGCGCACGAGCGGGGTCACGTAGGCGCCCTCGTCGCTCGCCGAAGCGGCGGACGCGGGAGCCTGCGCGGCGGGGGCGGGCTGCGCGGGGGCGGGCGCAGGGGCGGCGGGCTGCGCGGCCGGGGCGGGCGCCGGGGCGGCCTGCTGCGGCGCGGGCTGCGGGGCCGGGGCCTCCTGCTTCGGGGCCTCCTGCTTCGGGGCCTCCTGCTTGGGCGCTTCCTGCTTCGGCGCTTCCTGCGCCGGGGCGGGCTGGGCCGGGGCGGGTTCCGCGGCCGGGGCGGCACCGGGCTGACCGATGACGGCGAGCTTCGCGCCGACCTCGGCGGTCTCGTCCTCGGCGACGGTGATCTCCAGGAGAACACCCGCGGCCGGGGAGGGGATCTCGGTGTCGACCTTGTCGGTCGAGACCTCGAGAAGCGGCTCGTCGGCCTCGACCGAGTCGCCGACCTCCTTGAGCCAGCGGGTGACGGTGCCCTCGGTGACGCTCTCGCCGAGCGCCGGGAGGACCACGTCGGTGCCCTCGGCCGAGCCGGAACCGGCGGCGGCCTCGGCGGTCGGGGCGGGGGCGGGCTCGGCGGCCTCGGTGGAGGGCGCGGCCTGCGCGGGCTGCTGCGGCTCGGCGGCCGGGGCGGCCTCCTGCGCGGGGGCCTCGGCCGGGGCACCGGAGCCGTCGTCGATGAGCGCCAGCTCGGCACCCACCTCGACGGTCTCGTCCTCGGCGACCTTGATCGAGGAGAGGACGCCGGCGGCGGGCGAGGGGATCTCGGTGTCGACCTTGTCGGTCGAGACCTCCAGCAGCGGCTCGTCGGCCTCGACGCGCTCGCCCTCGGCCTTCAGCCAACGGGTGACAGTGCCCTCGGTGACGCTCTCGCCGAGCGCCGGAAGGGTGACGGAAACCGGCATGGTTCCAGTTGCTCCTTACGAAAGTGGAAAAAGTCCGTGATCCCGAGGGATGTCAGTCGTGCGAGTGCAGGGGCTTGCCCGCGAGCGCCAGGTGGGCCTCGCCGAGCGCCTCGCTCTGCGTGGGGTGGGCGTGGATGAGCTGCGCGACCTCGGCGGGCAGCGCCTCCCAGTTGTAGATCAGCTGGGCTTCGCCGACCTGCTCGCCCATGCGGTCGCCGACCATGTGCACACCGACGACGGGGCCGTCCTTGACCTGGACGAGCTTGACCTCGCCCGCGGTCTTCAGGATCTTGCTCCTGCCGTTGCCCGCCAGGTTGTACTTGAGCGCGACGACCTTGTCCGCGCCGTAGATCTCCTTGGCCTTGGCCTCGGTGACACCCACCGAGGCGACCTCGGGGTGGCAGTACGTGACGCGCGGCACGCCGTCGTAGTCGATCGGCACGCTCGCGAGGCCCGCGAGGCGCTCCGCGACGAGGATGCCCTCGGCGAAGCCGACGTGCGCGAGCTGGAGGGTCGGGACGAGGTCGCCCACGGCCGAGATCGTCGGCACGTTGGTGCGCATGTACTCGTCGACGAGGACGTAGCCGCGGTCCATCGCGACACCCTGCTCCTCGTAGCCGAGCCCCTGCGAGACCGGTCCGCGGCCGATCGCGACGAGCAGGACCTCCGCCTCGAAGGTCTTGCCGTCGGCCAGCGTCACCTTGACGCCGTCCTGCGTGTACTCGGCGCTCTGGAAGAACGTGCCCAGGTTGAACTTGATGCCGCGCTTGCGGAACGCGCGCTCCAGGAGCTTCGAGCTGTTCTCGTCCTCGACCGGGACGAGGTGCTTGAGGCCCTCGACGATCGTGACGTCGGTGCCGAAGGACTTCCACGCCGAGGCGAACTCGACGCCGATGACGCCGCCGCCCAGGATGATCGCGGACTTCGGGACGCGGTCGAGCTTGAGCGCGTGGTCCGAGGAGATGATCCGGTTGCCGTCGATCTCCAGGCCCGGCAGCGACTTCGGCACGGAGCCGGTCGCGAGCAGCACGTGGCGGCCCTGGACGCGCTGGCCGTCGACATCGACCGAGGTCGGGGACGACAGCCGTCCCTCGCCCTCGATGTAGGTCACCTTGCGCGAGGCGATCAGGCCCTGGAGGCCCTTGTACAGGCCCGAGATGACCTCGTCCTTGTACTTGTGGACGGCCTCGATGTCGATGCCCTCGAAGGTGGCCTTCACGCCGAACTGCTCGCTCTCGCGAGCCTGGTCGGCGATCTCACCGGCGTGCAGCAGCGCCTTGGTGGGAATGCAGCCGTTGTGCAGGCAGGTACCGCCGACCTTGCCCTTCTCGATCAGGGCGACGTCCAGACCCAGCTGCGCCCCGCGCAGCGCCGCGGCGTAACCGCCGCTACCACCGCCGAGGATCACTAGGTCGAAAACGGTGCTGGCGTCGTTCGCCACGTCACGTCCTCCATGCATGTGCGCCGTGGTCCGGTCGCGTGTGACCGGTCGGCGGCGGTCGTCGGCCGCTCGTTACTTCGGCCCTCGGGTGGGGCCCTGTCCTGCCAATCACCCATCTTCGCACCTACCAGGGGGCGAACGGACGCGCCCCCTGGGTGTGAGACGTGCGACACGCGGGACGGCGGGCGACCCGCCGGGCGCGGAGGGCGGGCCAGGCGGCCCCTTTCGTCGCCCTCGTCAACGGAATGGCACGCTTTGTCATTCCGTGGTGTTCTTTGCCCCCGCTTGAGGACCCGGCGGGGGCGGTGGGGGTACGGGAACGGCCGGTTCCCTGGCGGGGGAACCGGCCGTCTCACCGTCCTGCGGCGGCGGGGCCTCGGCCCGGCCGGGAGCGGGGCCTCAGCCCAGCTCGCCCTCGCCCGCCACCTCGATGAGCCGCACGAGGGTGCGCACCGCGCTGCCCGTGCCGCCCTTCGGGGTGTAGCCGTAGGGGGCGCCCTCGTTGAAGGCCGGGCCCGCGATGTCGAGGTGCGCCCAGCGGATGCCCTCTCCCACGAACTCCTGGAGGAAGAGCCCGGCGGTCAGCCCGCCGCCCATCCGGCCGCCCACGTTGGCGAGGTCGGCGACGCCGGAGTCCAGCCCCTTGAGCAGCGACTTCGGCAGCGGCATCTCCCAGGACGGCTCGCCCGCCGACTCCGACAGCTCGTGCAGCGTCGCGCGGAACTCGTCGTCGTTCGCCATGACGCCGAACATCTCGTTGCCCAGCGCGACCATCATCGCGCCGGTCAGCGTCGCGACGTCCACGATCACGTCGGGCCCGTCCTCGCTCGCCCGCGCGATCGCGTCGGCCATCACCAGGCGGCCCTCGGCGTCGGTGTTGAGCACCTCGACGGTCTTGCCGCCGTACATGCGCAGCACGTCGCCCGGGCGGGTCGCCGAACCCGACGGCATGTTCTCGGCCAGCGCGAGCCAGCCGGTGACGTGCGCGGGGACCTTGAGCTTCGCGGCGGTGAGGACGGAGGCGAGCACCGCGGCGGCGCCGCCCATGTCGCACTTCATCGTCTCGTTGTGCCCGGCGGGCTTGAGCGAGATGCCGCCCGAGTCGTACGTGATGCCCTTGCCGACGAACGCGAGCGACGCCTTGGCGCGCGCGCCCTTGTACTCGATCTTGACCAGCCGCGGCGGGCGCTGCGAGCCCTGGCCGACGCCCATGATGCCGCCGAAGCCGCCCTTGGTGAGCGCCTTCTCGTCGAGCACGGTCACCTTGACGCCGTAGTCCTTGGCGAGGCCCTGGACGAGCGCGGCGAAGGACTCCGGGTAGAGGTCGTTCGCGGGGGTGTTGACGAGGTCGCGGGCGCGGTTCAGCTCCTCGGCGAGGACCTGTGCGCGCTCGGCGGCCGCCTTGTGCCCCTTGTCGCGCGGCTTCGCCCCGACGAGGACCACCTCGGCGAGCGGCGCCTTGACGCCCTCGTCGTCCTTGTACGTGGTGAAGGCGTACGCGCCGAGCAGCGCGCCCTCGCCGATCGCGGCGACGTCGTCCGCGTCGCCCGCGGGCAGCGCGTAGACGGCCTTGGCCTTGCCGGCCAGGGAGCGGGCGACGACCCCGGCGGCGCGGCGCAGGGTCTCCGTGCCGAAACCGCCCTCGTCCTCCTCGGCGCCGAGGCCCACGGCGATCACGAGCGGCGTCTTGAAGCCGCTCGGCGCCGCGAGGCGGGTCAGCTCACCCGGCGCACCGGTGGCGCCCAGCGTCTCCAGGAGGTCGGCGAGCTTCCCGTCGTAGCCCTTGTCGACGGCCTCGGCGCCGGGGGCGAGCCGCGGGCCCTCGTCGTCCTTGACCACACCGACGACGATCGCGTCGGCCCGCAGGCCGGCAACGGCGGCGGTGCTGAGTGTCAGAGCAGTCACGGTGGTGAAATCTCTCTCTCGTGTCTCGGGGCCTCGGGTGCGCGAAGGCGCCTGCGTGCTCGTGCAGGAGTGACGGCCCGGCGCACGGGGTCCGATGGGACCGGCGCCGGGGCAGAGCCTACGCTCCGTGACGGCTCTCGCCCATGGCGGCGGGGCCTGCCGCGGACGGGCGACGCGGTGCCGTACGGGACGCGGGGCCCCACGCTTCGTCAAGTCCCGCGCCCGGCCGCCCACTCGGCGCCGCCCACTCGGCGCCCCCCACTCGGCGCCCCCCACTCGGCGCCCCCCGCTCAGCGCCCCAGCGCGAGGACCACCAGTGCCGCCGTCGCGGCCGTCTCCTCGATGCCGCCGAAGACGTCCCCCGTCACCCCGCCGAAACGCCGCACACAGTGCCGAAGGAGCAGTGCCGCTCCCGCCGCGCCCGCGAGCACCGCCGCGCCGAGCCGCACCACCGCCGCTGGGCCCTCGCCGAGCCCGGCCGCCGCGCACGCGAGCAGGCACAGCGCCCCCACCCCGTACGCCTCCCGCGGCGGCACCGTGCCCGCCACCGCCGCGCCGAGCCCCTCGGGGCGCGCCGCCGGGATTCCGCGCCGCGCCGCGAGCGTCATCGCGAGCCGCCCCGTCACCCCCGCGACCGCCGCGCCCAGCGCGCCCTGGGCCCAGCCGAGCCCGTACAGCCGGTCCAGGACCGCGCACTGGGCGAGGAGCACGAGCAGCAGGGTCACGACCCCGAAGGGCCCGATGTCCGAGCGCTTCATGATCGCGAGCGCGTCGGCGGCCGGTTTCCCGCTCCCGAGCCCGTCGGCCGTGTCCGCGAGCCCGTCCAGGTGCAGCCCCCGCGTCAGCACCGCCGGTACGGCCACGCTCGCGACCGCCGCGAGCGGCGCGCCCGCGCCGAGCGCGCTCAGCGCCCCGCCGAGCGCCGCCGCGCAGAGCCCCACCACGAGCCCGGCGAGCGGCGCCCACAGCATCCCCGCGCGCGCGGCGCCGCGATCCCAGCGCCGCACCCGCACCGGCAGCACGGTGAGGGTCCCGAAAGCGAAACGTATGCCGTCCATGGGGGGATTTTCGCAGGTCCGGGGAGCGCGGACGGGCACCCTCGGGCCCCCTCGCCGTGCTCCGCCCGCCCCGCCGCCGACCGCCCCCGCCGTCCACCGGCGGGCGCGCGCGGGGTTCACTCGTCCGTGTCGGTGCTCTCCGACTCCTCCGCACGCACGGGGAGTTCGGCCGTCAGCGAGGCGGCGGCGCGCACCAGCGGCAGCGAGAGCAGCGCCCCCAGCCCCTCACCGAGCCGCACCCCCTGGTCCAGCAGCGGTTCGAGCGCCATCCGGTCGAGCGCCTTGGCCTGCGCGGGCTCCCCGCTCGTGTGCCCGGCGAGCCACCAGTCGGGCGCGCGGAACGCGGCCCGCTGCGCGACGAGCGCGCACGCGGCCGAGACGACACCGTCGAGGATCACCGGGGTACGGCGCACCGCGCACTGGAGCAGGAAGCCCGTCGTCGCCGCGAGGTCCGCGCCGCCCACGGCCGCGAGGAGCGCGAGCTGGTCCCCGAGCACGGGGCGGGCCCGGCGCAGCGCGTCCCTGATCGCCGCGCACTTGCGCATCCACGTGAGGTCGTCGATCCGCTCGCCGCCGCGCCCCGTGACGATCGAGGCGTCGACTCCGCACAGCGCCGCCACGAGGGTGCCCGCGGCCGTCGTGCCGCCCACGCTCACGTCCCCGAGCACCACGAGGTCCGTGCCCGCGTCCGCCTCCTCGTCGGCGACGGCCATCCCGGCCCGTACCGCCGCCTCGGCCTCCTCGATCGTGAGCGCGTCCTCGCGGTCGATCCGCCCCGAGGCGCGCCGCACCCGGTGCCGCGTCACCTCGGCGGGCAACTCGGCGGGGTCGCAGTCGAGCGAGACGTCCACGACGCGTACGGGCACGTCCTGTGCCCGCGCGAGCACGGCGACGGGCGCCGTGCCGTCGAGCACGGACCGCACGAGCGCCGAGGCGCCCCCGGCGGGCCGCCGCGAGACGCCCGCAGCGGCGATCCCGTGATCCCCGGCGAACACCACGACACGGGGCCGTCGCACGGGCGCGACGGGCACGGCGGACTGCGCGGCGGACAACCACTCGCCGAGCACGTCGAGCCGCCCGAGCGCCCCCTGGGGCACCGTCAGCCGCGCGCGCCGCTCCTCGGCGGCCCGGCGCACCTTGCCCTCGGGCCGCTCGATGAGATCGGAGAAGTCGTCGAGATCAATGGGGCTCATTCGCCAGACAGTACCGAAACCGGAGCGGCCGCCCCCCAGCCCCTCCGGCGTTCGCGGCGCGGGGTCCGGGGCCGGGCCCCGCGAGGTCACCCCGGCAGAGGGAGCACCCTCCCGGCCACGACGAGCACCACTTCCTCGCACTCACCGGAAACCCCCGCGTTCACCCGCCCCAACTCGTCCCGGTACCTGCGTCCCGAAGCGGTCGCGGGCACCACTCCCGACCCCACCTCGTTGGAGACGAGCACCACCCGCCGCCGTGTGCGGCGCACGGCTTCGACCAGCTCCGCCACCCGCTTGCGCAGGGTGTCGCGCCCCCCGCCCGCCCACGCCGTGTCGTCCCAGGCGTCGACCGCGTCCATCGCGTCGGTGAGCCACAGCGAGAGGCAGTCGACGAGCAGCGGCGGCCCCTCCTCGGCGAGGAGCGGCACGAGGTCGCAGGTCTCGGCGGTCCGCCAGCTCGCCGGTCGCCGCTCGCGGTGCGCGCCGACCCGCTCGGCCCACTCGGGGTCGCCCGCGCGCGTGCCGCCCGTCGCCACGTACAGCACGTCCGGGTACGTCTCCAGGCGGCGCTCCGCCTCGACGGACTTGCCCGAGCGGGCGCCGCCGAGGACGAGGGTGCGGCGCGGGACGCGCGGGGCGCGGTAGGGGCGCTCGTCGCCCGAGAGCTCCCGTACGCCGGTGCCGGGCACCGGACGGGTCCGCACGGTCGTGCCGTCGGGCACCGCGCGCGCCCCGGCGGCGGCGAGGCGCCGGGTGAGCTCGGCGCCCTGGGGGACGTCGTGGTCGAGGTGGACGGCGAGGAGCACCGTGTCCTCGCCGATCGCGCCCACGCCCCGCAGCCGCGCGACGGCGTCGGGGCGGCCCGTCACGTCCATCACGACCGTGTCGTACGGGTCCACGCTGCCGCGCGTTCCCGCGACCCCCGCGGCGGGCGGCAGGTAGAGCAGCCGCTCGCCCTCGGGGCCCGTCACGGCGTACCCGGTCCCCGGGGCGTCCAGGGCGAGGGCGCGCACCCGGTGGCCGCTTATCAGCGCCAGCTCGCGGCCGTCGGGGACGCGGGCGGGCTGCGGCAGGCCGGGCGGCACCTCGACGGGCGGGCCCTCGTGCGGATGGCTGAGGAGCACCTGCCGCACCCCGCTCAGCGCGTGGCCCGCGCGGGCGGCGGCGAAGGCGGCGCCCGGGGTCAGGTCGAAGAGCAGCGTCCCGTCGACGAGCAGCGCGGTCGCCGCCCGCGCGCCCGCGTCCAGGGCGCGGGCGCAGCGGGCGCAGGGGCAGTCGGTCCTGGGCAGTCCGGCGGGGGCGCCGGTGCCGAGCAGAGTCACATCCACGGTGCTGATTTTCGCCTGCCCTTCCCCGTGGCGCCCGTCCGGCTACGCTTCGGGGAGGACCCGGATCATGGAGGCTTTCGATGGCGGCATGGACGTGGCGGTTCGAGGACGACGAGGGGGCGGAGACCCAGCCCGCCGTACAGCCCGAGGAGTTCACGACGCAGGGGGACGCCGAGTCGTGGCTCGGGGAGCAGTGGCGCGCCCTGCTCGCCGGCGGTACCGACCGGGTCCACCTGCTGGAGGAGGGCAAGATCGTCTACGGCCCCCTGAGCCTGAGCGAGGCCGCCGCGACGGACGTCTCCGAGCCCGCCCTGACGGCGGACGAGGAGACGGCCGTCCCCGGCGACCCCCGGCCGGCCGAGCCGGGCCAGGGCCTGGGCATCGGCGGCCTCGGCTGAGCACCTGGCCGGGCAGCTGAAGGGGGCGGCGGTACGGGGCGGGGGAGCGCGCCCCCTGCCGCCGCCCCGTACCGGGTACGGGAGCGCCCCGCCCCGTACCAGCCGCCCCCTCCGGTCCCGGGCCCTCTCGCCGCCGCCCGGGACCTCTCCGCTACATCTCGCCCAGCGTGACCCGCGCCGTCTTCTCGTCCCCGTTCCGCGTGTACGTCAACTCCACGCGGTCGCCGGGATGTTCGGTGGCCAGGAGGGCGGTCAGCGAGTCGATCGTGGGAAGGCTCTCGTCGCCGAGCCGGGTGAGGATGTCGCCCGCCCGCAGGCCCGCCTTGTCGGCCGGGCCGTTGTCGCGGACGCTGACGATCGCCACGCCCGCCGGTTCGAGGTCGCGGCCGAGGACGGTGCGGCCCGTGATGCCGAGCGCCGCGCGCCCCGAGTTCGTGACCTTGCCGTCCTTCACGATCTGGCCCGCGATCGAGCGGACCGTCGCCGCCGGGATCGCGAAGCCGATGCCCGCCGCCGCGCTCTCGCCCCCGAGACTGGGGTCCCTCGCCGCGAGCGTCGGGATGCCCACGACCTTCCCGTCGAGGTCCACGAGCGCGCCGCCGCTGTTGCCCGGGTTGATCGCCGCCGAGGTCTGCACCATGTTCGCGATCGTCGCGCCCGTGCCGCCGCCCGAGCGCCCCTCCGTCACCGTGCGGCCGGTCGCCGAGACGATGCCCTGCGTCACGGAGGAGGAGAGGCCGAGCGGGGAGCCCATCGCGAGGACGATCTGTCCCACGGAGGTCTTCCCGGAGTCGCCGAAGGAGGCCGCCTTGAGGCCCTTGGGCGGATTGCTCAGCTTGATCACGGCGAGGTCCTGCTGCGGGTAGCTGCTCACGAGGTCCGCGCTCAGCTCCTGCTCGCCCGTCGCCGTCGTGACCTTGAAGGACTTCTCGTCGCCGACGACGTGCGCGTTCGTGACGACGTGCCCCTGGCCGTCGTAGACGATGCCCGAGCCGAGCGCGTCCCCCGCGGTGATCTGCACGACCGAGGGCAAAACGTCCTTGATGACCTTCTGGTAGTCGCTCTGGAGCTGGCTCGACGCGCGCGGCAACCCGGCCCGCTGGGCGCCCGCGGTCTTCTCGCGGGGGGTCTCGGCCTGGGCCGAGCAGCCGGTGAGCAGGGCGGCGGCGCAGAGCGCGGCAAGCAGGACACGGGGCCGGGCGGAGAGGGAGTTCATGGCCCGGATTATGCGGACGCGGGCGGTTCCGTACGGGCGGCGCGCGGCCGCTCAGCCCCGTACCCCGCACAGATGCAGCAGCGCCGCGACGCGGCGGTAGGGATCGGTGCGGCCCGCGCGGTCCTCGACGGCGAGGATGCGGTCGAACTCCTCGGCGCGGGGCGGGGCGGCGTGCGCCGGACAGCTGTCGGTGAAGACGCGGACGCCGTACCAGGCGGCGAGCGGCGCGCCGATCCCGCCGAGGGTCTGGCTGAGGCGGCCGAGCCGGTCGGCCCGTACCGTGCGGCCCCCGCTGTCGTGCGTGAGGGGCGAGTCGAAGGCGGCGAGCGCCGTGTCCCAGTCGCCGTCGAGGCCGGGGCGCAGCGCGAGCGCGTCCGCGTTCCGCACGAGCAGCGAGAGCAGCCCGCCGGGGGCGAGGACCCGCGCGAGCCCCGCGAGGACCGCGTCGGGCTCCTCGACGTGCATGAGGACCCCGTGGCACAGGACGACGTCGAAGCTGCCCGGGGTGAAGTGTGCTCCGGTCCTGGTGCTCTCGGCCTCCAGGAGCCGTACCCGTTCCCGCACCTGCGGCGCCTCGGAGGCGAGGACGGCGCGGACCGCCGTCAGCAGCTCGGGGTCGGACTCCATGCCCGTGACCTCGTGCCCGGCGCGCGCGAGCCGCAGCGCCTGCGTGCCCTGCCCCGTGCCGACGTCGAGGACGCGCAGCCGGCGCCCGGCGGGGAAGGCGGCGGCGAGGCGCTCGTCGAGCTGGCGCGCGACGAGGACCTGGCGCACCGCGCCCGCCACCCCGCCGAGCGCGCGCAGCCACAGCTCGGTGGGGGAAGCCTCGCGCGAGGCGCCGCGCTGCCCGGGGACGCCGCCCACCTGGTGCGGGAGGGGCGGCGGAGTGTCACCACCCGCCGCCCGCGCCTCGCCGTCCGTACGCCCTTGCGCCGGGTGTCGCGTGTGCCCCTGCCCGGCGAGGCCCCTGCGCCCCTGCCCCGGGTAACCGTCGAAACCGTCGAAGTGCGCGGAGTATCCGGAAGGGGCAGTACTCAGGGCCTCTCCCCGCGCTTCACCTGGGGCTTGGGCAGCCGCAGCCGCCGCATCTGGAGGGTGCGCATGAGCGCGTAGGCGACCGCGCCCTTGTGGCGGTCGTCGGGGAAGCGCGTGTTCAGCTCCTTGCGCAGGCCGAAGGCCAGGCGCAGCGAGTCACCCGCGATCAGGACGATCAGCAGCAGCCAGCACAGCAGCGCGACGCTCTGGAGCGCGCCGACGCGCACCATGCTGAGGACGAGGATCACGACGGCGGCGGGCAGGAACCACTCGGCGACGACGCGGCGCGAGTCCACGTAGTCGCGGGCGAACTTGCGCACCCGGCCCTTGTCGCGGACGGGCAGGTACCGCTCGTCGCCGCTGTCCATCGCCTCCCGCTGCTTCTGGAGCGCGACCCGCCGTGCCTCGCGCTGCCGCTTGGCGGCCTCCTTGCGCGACATCGGCGTCGTGGTCACGCCGCGGCGCGGGCCCTGGGCCTCGCTCCGCTTCGGCGTGGGGCGGCCCTTGGGCGCCTGAGGGTCTCTGGGCAGCTTGGAGTCGGTCACCGGCGCGGAGGCGGGTGCCTTCTCATCCTTCGTACGGCTACGGAACACAAAACCCAAGGGTAAGGGGTAGCGGCGCATGGGCGGGGGCCGTACGGGGAACGATCCCGCAACGCCGCGCGTCCGCATAAGCGGGCACAGCGGGGATTTACCGGGGAATTCCGGCCGCCGGGAGCGGGCCGCGGGTGCGGGGAGGAACCGGGCGGTTGCCGGACGCAAGCGGGGCGGCTACTCCTCACGCCTGAGGAACACGGGGCGCCAGTCGTTCTTGGGGAGGAGCGGAAAGGCGCCCGGACAGTGCGGTAATAGACCCAGGGCCCGTACTGTGGGTCTTGTTGGAAGTGCAGGAGAGCCGAAGGCCGTCAGAAGGGGGCGCGCGAAGCCCATGAGCGGTGTGATGAAGCGTATGGGGATGATCTTCCGCGCGAAGGCTAACAAGGCCCTCGACAAGGCGGAGGACCCCGGCGAGACCCTCGACTATTCGTACACGAAGCAGCTGGAGCTGCTCCAGAAGGTGCGCCGGGGCGTCGCGGACGTCGCGACCTCGCGCAAGCGCCTCGAACTCCAGCTCAACGGGCTCCGCAAGGACTCCGCCAAACTGGAGGAGCAGGGCCGCAAGGCCCTCTCGCTGGGCCGCGAGGACCTCGCCCGCGAGGCGCTCTCGCGCCGGGCCGCGCTCCAGCAGCAGGTCAGCGACCTGGAGGCCCAGCACGAGACGCTCCAGGGCGAGGAGGAGAAGCTCACCCTCGCGGCGCAGCGTCTCCAGGCCAAGGTGGACGCCTTCCGCACCAAGAAGGAGACCATCAAGGCCACCTACACCGCGGCGCAGGCGCAGACCCGCATCGGGGAGGCGTTCTCCGGCATCTCCGAGGAGATGGGCGACGTCGGCCTCGCGATCCAGCGCGCCGAGGACAAGACCGCGCAGCTCCAGGCCCGCGCGGGCGCACTCGACGAACTGCTCGCCTCCGGTGCGCTCGACGACCCCTCGGGGCTCGCCAAGGACGACCTCCAGTCCGAGCTGGACCGCCTCTCCGGCGGCAGCGACGTCGAGCTGGAGCTCCAGCGGATGAAGGCCGAGCTGGCCGGGGGAAGCTCCTCGGGCCAGCAGGCGATCGAGTCCGGCTCCGCGGAGCAGGGGCAGCAGACTCAGCAGGCCCCGCGGCAGGACCCGCGCTTCGACAAGCAGTGAGCCCTTCGTCCGGGTCCCCGCCGGGGGCCCGGGCAGCGGCGCGTCCGGCGGTACGTACGGGCCCGTCGCGTCCCCGCAGTGCCGGGGGACCGCCAGGCGGCGTCCCCCACGAGCCGCCCGAGGAGAGGTCATGATCGTCCGGATCATGGGGGAGGGCCAGTTCGCACTGGCCGAGAGCCACCTCGCCGAGCTGAACACGCTCGACGAGGAGCTGCTCGCCGAGATGGAGAACGGCGACGGCCCCGGTTTCCGCAAGACCCTGCACGCCCTGCTCGACCAGGTGCGCTCGCTCGGCAGCCCGCTGCCCGACGACGCCCTGGAGCCCTCCGAGCTGATCCTCCCGTCCCCCGACGCGAGCCTCGACGAGGTACGGGACCTGCTCAGCGGCGACGAGGGCCTCATCCCGGGCTGAGCCCGGCCAGGACCCTCCTCGGGGCGCCTCCCGCCGACGCGGGCGGAGGCGCCCCGAGGCGTACGTGTACCGGGCGGCCGTGGCGCGGGCGCCGGGGGCGGGCCACTCCCGGCACCGTACGGGCCGGTCGGTACGCGCCCGTACGCCACCCCGCACACCCGCGCCGCCCGACCACCAGCCCGGGGGAGCCAGCAAAGGACCGCCATGGCCGACCACCTTCCCCCGTCCCTGCATGGCGTCCGCCGCTGGGCGCAGGCGCACCGGACAGGGCCCGACGCGCTGCTCGCCGCCGTCGTGCTCTGCGGGATGATCGTCGGCAGCTTCGGCAACCCGCACCGGCCGCAGGGGCCGCGCTGGTCCGAGCAGCCGCCCGAGACGCTCAGCCTCGTCCTCATGACCCTCGCGGCGCTCTCTCTCGTGCTGCGCCGCAGGTGCCCGGCCGGGGTCCTCGTCGCCGCCGCGCTGTGCACGGCCGTCGAACTGGCCACCGGTGACCCGCGCGCGCCCGTCGTCGTGGCCTGCGGGATCGCGCTCTACACGTTCGCCGTGCACACCGACCGGCCCACCGCCTGGCGCATCGGGCTGCTCACGAGCGCCGTGCTCGTCGGCGTCGCGATGCTCACCGGGCCCCTGCCCTGGTACGCGCAGGAGAACTTCGGGCTGCTCGCCTGGACGGGGATGGCCGTCGCCGTCGGCGACGCGGTGCGCAGCCGCCGCGCCTTCATCACCGCGATGCGCGAGCGCGCCGACCGGGCCGAGCGCACCCGCGAGGAGGAGGCCAGGCGCCGGGTCGCCGAGGAACGCCTGCGCATCGCCCGCGACCTCCACGACGTCGTCGCCCACCACATCGCCCTCGTCAACGTGCAGGCCGGGGTCGCCGCGCACGTCATGGACCGCCGCCCCGACCAGGCGAAGGAGGCCCTCGCCCACGTGCGCCGCGCCTCGCGCTCCGCGCTCGACGAACTGCGCGCCACGGTCGGCCTGCTGCGCCAGTCCGGCGACCCCACCGCCCCCACCGAACCGACCGCCGGGCTCGAACGCCTCGACGACCTCCTCGGCACCTTCCGCGACGCCGGGCTGACCGTCCGCCTCGTCACCCCCGAGCCCCTCGCCGGCGGCCCGCTGCCCGCCGCCGTCGACCTCGCCGCCTACCGCGTCGTGCAGGAGGCGCTGACCAATGTGCAGAAGCACGCGGGAGCCGGGGCGCAGGCCGAGATCAGCGTCGTACGGGTCGGGAGCCAGGTGGAGGTGACGGTGCTCGACGACGGGCGCGGCGCCGAGGCCGAGGGGCCCGCCGAGGACGGCGGGCACGGGCTGCTCGGGATGCGCGAGCGCGCCGCGGCGCTCGGCGGCCACCTCACGGCCTCCCCCCGCTTCGGCGGCGGCTTCCGCGTCCACGCGATACTGCCCCTCGAACCACCCGACCCCACCGCGCCCGTCGCCGTCCCCGGGCCGAGCGCACCGGGACCGGCCGCGAGCCGGGACCAGGAGCGCCGATGACGATCCGTGTGCTGCTCGCCGACGACCAGGCCCTGCTGCGCAGCGCCTTCCGCGTCCTCGTCGACTCCGAGGACGACATGGAGGTGATCGGCGAGGCGTCCGACGGCGCGGAGGCCGTGCGGCTCGCGGCGAGCCGCCTGCCCGACGTCGTGCTCATGGACATCCGTATGCCCGGCACCGACGGACTCGCCGCGACCCGGCTGATCAGCGCGGACCCCGCGCTCGCCGCGGTGCACGTCGTGATGCTCACGACCTTCGAGGTCGACGAGTACGTCGTGCAGTCGCTGCGCGCCGGGGCCGCCGGCTTCCTCGGCAAGGGCGCCGAGCCCGCCGAACTCCTCGGCGCGATCCGCACCGCCGCCGCGGGCGACGCGCTCCTCTCCCCGGCCGCGACGAGGAGCCTCATCACGCGCTTCCTCGCCCAGGCCCCGGGCAGCGGGCCCGCCGGGGTGGACAGCGCCCGCCTCGCCGCGCTCACCGGACGCGAGCGCGAGGTCCTCGTGCAGGTCGCCGCCGGGCTCAGCAACGACGAGATCGCCGCCCGCCTCGAAGTCAGCCCGCTCACCGTCAAGACGCACGTGAACCGCGCCATGGCGAAGGTCGGCGCCCGCGACCGCGCCCAACTCGTCGTCATCGCCTACGAGACGGGACTCGTCCGCCCGCGCACGGAGTGACGCGGGCCGGGGAGGGAACGGGCCTCTCCGTCCCTCTAAGGGGACCGACCTCCTCCGGCCGTCTCCACCCGCCCGCTCAGCCCGGGGGTTGACCCGGCGTGGGCCCCCGCCTACTCCGACCGCAGTAGGGCGCCCGCGCGAAAATGGTCCTGGGAGCGCTCGAACCGGCTTTCGGCGTGCCGCATCGTAGGGGGGTACGGTCGCCCGTCTTCCCCAGCGCACCGGGCTTCGCCCGGCACCCGGCGGTCCAGGACCGTGCGCCCCGTCCTTGCCGCGAAGCCACAGAGAGAGAACACATGTCCTGGCTGTCGAGATTCAGCCTCGCTCAACGCGCCCTCATCGGGCTGATGTCGATCGTCGCGATCGTCTTCGGAGCGATCGCGATACCTCAGCTCAAGCAGCAACTGCTGCCCAATATCGAACTCCCGATGGTGTCGGTCATCGCGCCCTACCAGGGCGCCTCGCCCGACGTGGTCGAGAAGCAGGTCGTCGAGCCGCTGGAGAAGTCGCTCGACGCCGTGGACGGCCTCTCGACGACGACCTCGACCGCCAGCGAGGGCAACGCCGTCGTCATGGCGCAGTTCGACTTCGGCAGCGGCACCAAGCAGCTCGTCGCCGATGTCCAGCAGGCCGTCAACCGCGCCCGCTCCCAGCTGCCCGACGACGTCGACCCGCAGGTCGTGGCCGGTTCCACCGACGACATCCCCACCGTCGTCCTCGCCGCCACCTCGCCCAAGGACCAGCAGGCCCTCTCCGACCAGCTCGACCGCACCGTGGTGCCCGAGCTGAAGGAGATCGACGGCGTCTCGCAGGTCACCATCGACGGCGTCCGCGACCTCCAGGTCACGATCACGCCCGACAACGCGAAGCTCGCCCGAGCGGGCCTGAGCGCCGCGGCGCTCGGTGACGCGCTCAAGTCCGGCGGCGCCACGATGCCGGCCGGTTCCTTCGACGAGGGCGGCGAGAACCGCACCGTCCAGGTCGGCACGCCCTTCACCTCGCTGCAGCAGATCGAGGACCTGCGCGTCGTCGGCCAGGGCGGCCAGGGCGGCGGCGCCCGGGGCGAGGCGCCCAAGCCCGTCCGTCTCGGCGACGTGGCCCGCGTCGCGCAGCAGGAGGCGACCGCCACCTCGATCACCCGCACCGACGGCAGGCCGAGCCTCGCCGTCGCGGTGACGATGGACAAGGACGGCAGCGCCGTCGGCATATCCAAGGCCGTCAAGGACAAGCTCGGCGACCTGCGCGACTCGCTCGGCAAGGACGCCGACCTCAAGATCGTCGTCGACCAGGGCCCGCCGGTCTCCAAGGCGATCAGCGGCCTCACCACCGAGGGGGCGCTCGGCCTCGGCTTCGCCGTCGTCGTGATCCTGGTCTTCCTGGCCTCGATCCGCTCGACGCTCGTCACCGCGGTCTCCATCCCGCTCTCCGTGCTCCTCACGCTCATCGTGCTGTGGACGCGGGACCTCTCGCTCAACATGCTCACCCTCGGCGCGCTGACCATCGCGATCGGCCGCGTCGTGGACGACTCGATCGTCGTCCTGGAGAACATCAAGCGGCACCTCGGCTACGGCGAGGAGCGCAAGGAGGCCATCCTCACGGCGGTCAAGGAGGTCGCCGGAGCGGTCACCGCCTCGACGCTCACCACCGTCGCCGTCTTCCTGCCGATCGGTCTCGTCGGCGGCATCGTCGGCGAACTCTTCAGCTCCTTCTCCCTCACCGTCACGACGGCCCTGCTCGCCTCGCTCCTCGTCTCCCTCACCGTGGTCCCGGTCCTCTCGTACTGGTTCCTGCGCGGCCCGAAGGACCTCACGAGCCCCGAGGCCGCCGAGGCCGCGCGCCGCGCCGCCGAGGAGAAGGAGGCGCGGGGCCGCCTCCAGCGCGCCTACCTGCCGGTCATCGGCTTCGCGACCCGGCGCAGGGTCACCTCGCTGCTCATCGCGGTCTTCGTCCTCGTCATCACGCTGGGCATGGCCACGCAGCTCAAGACGAACTTCTTCGACGACAGCGGCCAGGACTCGCTGAGCGCCACGCAGGAACTGCCGCCGGGCACGAGCCTCGCGCGCACCGACGCGGCGGCGAAGAAGGTCGAGAAGCTCCTCACCGGCATCGACGGGGTCAGCGACGTCCAGGTGACCGTGGGCTCCTCCGGCTTCATGGCGGCCTTCGGCGGCTCGACCGACTCCAACCACGCCTCGTACCAGATCAAGCTCAAGAGCGAGGACGACGCCGACAAGGTCCAGGACGCGCTCGAAAGCGGCTTCAAGAAGCTCGACGGGGCCGGGGAGCTGAAGGTCTCCGCGGGGGGCGGCTTCGGCGACCAGGACCTCTCGGTCGTCGTCAAGGCCCCCGACCGCGACACGCTCGCGAAGGCGGCCCAGCAGGTCACCGACGCCGTCAAGAAGATCGACGACGTCAAGTCCGTCGAGAACGACCTCGCCACCTCGGTGCCGCGCATCTCCGTGACCGCGAAGCCCGCGGCGGCCGACGCCGGTCTCAGCCAGGCGGCACTCGGCGCTCTCGTCGCCGAGCAGGTCAACGGCACCAGGACCACCACGGCGACGCTCGACGACACCGAGCGCGACGTCGTGATCCGCTCCGCGCACCCGGCGACGACGCTCGCCGAGCTGAAGGCCCTCCCGGTCAGCGGCGCCGAGCTCGGTGACCTCGCCACGGTCCGGCTCGTCGACGGCCCGGTCTCGATGACCCGCATCGACGGCGCCCGCGCCGCCACCGTCACGGCCAAGCCGGTCGGCGACGACACCGGCTCGATCAGCGCGGAGCTGACCAAGAAGCTCGACGCGCTGAAGCTCCCGCAGGGTGCCACCACCGAGATCGGCGGGGTGACGGCCGACCAGAACGACTCGCTCGGCAAGCTCGCGCTCGCGATGCTCGCCGCCGTGGCGATCGTCTTCCTGCTCCTCGTCGGCACCTTCCGCTCGCTCGTCCAGCCGCTGATCCTGCTCGTCTCGATCCCGTTCGCGGCGACCGGAGCGCTCGGCCTGCTCCTCATCACGGGCACCCCGCTGGGCGTCCCCGCGATGATCGGGATGCTCATGCTCATCGGCATCGTGGTGACCAACGCGATCGTCCTGATCGACCTCATCAACCAGTACCGCGACCGCGGTTACGGGGTCATCGAGGCGGTCACCGAGGGCGGGCGGCACCGCCTGCGCCCGATCCTCATGACGGCGCTCGCGACGATCTTCGCCCTCATCCCGATGGCGACCGGCATCACCGGCGAGGGCGGCTTCATCTCGCAGCCCCTCGCGGTGGTCGTCATCGGCGGCCTCCTCACCTCGACCCTCCTGACCCTCCTCCTCGTCCCGACCCTCTACGCGATGGTCGAGCTGCGGAAGGAGCGCAGGGCGGCGAAGAAGGCGGCGAAGCGCGGCGGCGACACCGACGTCCCCGCTGCGCGGGAACCGGTGAACGTCTGAGGCAGCGGTACGGAAACGGGCTGAGCCCCCTGTCACCAGCACGGTGACAGGGGGCTCAGCCCGTAAGGCGCGGGGGCGGACCGGTGGACCGGTTACGGCAGCGCCAGCATCCGCTCCAGCGCCTCCTTCGCGTACTTCTCGGTCTCCGCGTCGACCGCGATCCGGTTGACGACCTTCCCCTCCGCCAGCGACTCCAGCGTCCACACGAGGTGCGGCAGGTCGATCCGGTTCATCGTCGAGCAGAAGCACACGGTCCGGTCGAGGAAGACGATCTCCTTGTCCGGGTGGGCCTTCGCGAGCCGCCGCACGAGGTTGAGCTCGGTCCCGATGGCCCACTTCGACCCGGCGGGGGCGGCGTCGAGCGCCTTGATGATGTACTCGGTCGAGCCGACCTCGTCGGCGGCGGTGACGACCTCGTGCCGGCACTCGGGGTGGACGAGGACCCGCACCCCCGGAATCCGCTCCCGCACCTCGTGCACCGAGTCGAGCGAGAAGCGCCCGTGCACCGAGCAGTGCCCCCGCCACAGGATCATCCTCGCGGCGCGCAGCTCCTCGGTGGTGAGCCCGCCGTTGGGCTTGTGCGGGTTGTAGACGACGCAGTCGTCGAGCGACATCCCCATGTCCCGCACGGCGGTGTTGCGCCCGAGGTGCTGATCGGGGAGGAAGAGCACCTTCTCGCCCTGCGCGAAGGCCCACTCCAGGGCCCGCTTCGCGTTCGAGGACGTGCAGATCGTGCCGCCGTGGCGCCCGGTGAACGCCTTGATGTCGGCGGAGGAGTTCATGTACGAGACGGGGACGACCTGGTCGGCGACGCCCGCCTCGGTGAGGACGTCCCAGCACTCGGCGACCTGCTCGGCGCTCGCCATGTCCGCCATGGAGCAGCCGGCGGCGAGGTCGGGGAGGATCACCCGCTGGCGCGCGGAGGTGAGGATGTCGGCCGACTCGGCCATGAAGTGCACGCCGCAGAAGACGATGTACTCGGCCTCGGGGCGCGCGGCGGCGTCGCGGGCGAGCTTGAAGGAGTCGCCGGTGACGTCGGCGAACTGGATGACCTCGTCCCGCTGGTAGTGGTGGCCGAGGACGAAGACCTTCTCGCCCAGCTTCTCCTTGGCCGCGCGGGCACGGGCCACGAGGTCCGGGTCGGAGGGTTCGGGGAGATCTCCCGGGCACTCCACTCCGCGCTCGCTGCGCGGGTCGGCCTCACGGCCGAGCAGCAGCAGGGCGAGCGGGGTCGGCTGCACATCGAGATCGACGGGGGGCTGGGCCGTGGTCACGTCACGCACCCTTTCTTCTCTGGACAGGCGGCGATGCGGCCGCTCCGGGGACACCGCCCTCAGGACGCCGCCCCCTTTTCGTCGTATTGACGTTATCTATGATATCCGCTTACCGTCAGGTTGACGACACTGTGCGGCCCGATGTGATGTGCGCCCCTCCGCGGCCCCTGACCCGTCCCGGTGGCGTATGCGACGATGAGGGAACGCGGTCAGTGGCCGCGCGGGAATAACTCCCCGACCGTGCCGGTTGGAACGTCGGCAAGCAGTCTCCGTACAACCCGGGAGAGAAGCAGATGTCCGTATCGGACGAGACCACCACCGTGAGCGAGGGCATCCTCCTGTCCGACGCCGCCGCGTCCAAGGTCAAGGCCCTGCTGGACCAGGAAGGCCGTGACGACCTCGCGCTGCGCGTGGCCGTCCAGCCCGGCGGCTGCTCCGGCCTGCGCTACCAGCTCTTCTTCGACGAGCGCTCGCTCGACGGCGACGTTGTCAAGGAGTTCGGCGGCGTCAAGGTCGTCACCGACCGCATGAGCGCCCCGTACCTGGGCGGCGCCTCGATCGACTTCGTGGACACGATCGAGAAGCAGGGCTTCACGATCGACAACCCGAACGCCACCGGTTCCTGCGCCTGCGGCGACTCCTTCCACTGAGCCGCCCGCGTTCCGCGTGAACACGAGCAGGACGAAGGCGGCGATCCCCTCCTGGGGGTCGCCGCCTTCGTCGTGTCCGGGCGAGGCCGGTGGCCGCCGCCAGGCGCGGCCCCTTCGAAGACCGGGTCACCCCGATGGCGGGGGAGGGGCGTCGCGGCTTGATGCCGTGCCGGGGAGCCGGTGACGTGCGCGTACGGCTCCTCGCTCCGCGGGAGCGCGCGCCCTGCGGGCACGGCGCGAAGGACCGTCCGCGCGCGGCCCCCGCACTCGGGGCGGTGGGGGAGCGGCGGGGGCGCGAGGGCCGCGTGCGAGGCGGCTCGGCGCCGCTCAGTGGGCTCAGGCGTGCGCGCTCAGGCCGCCGGAACCGGCTCTCCCGCCGTCGTCACGACCGTCCGGTCCCCGAGCGGGCGGTCGAGGGTCACCGAGCGGGTCAGCTCCTTCGCGATCATCACGCACACCTTCCCCGGTTTCTTCTCCTCCGTCAGGTGCACGCGCACCTGCCCGCCCTTCTCCTCCGCGTGCGCCCGGTAGCGGGCACACGCGCCCCCGGTGAAGCGGAGGCTCAGCTCGCGCCCGGCCGCCGCGTACGAGACGGGCGGCACCGCGCCGCTCGCGGTGCCGGGCCCCGCCGAGCCCGCCCCGCCCGGGTGCCGGGGCGCGCCCGAGCCGAGGTGCTCCTCCTCGATCGCGGGTTGCGCGAGCGTCGCGGGCTGCGTGGGGACGGAGAAGAGCCAGGCCGGTACGAGGACGGGGCGCCCCTCCCGCGTCCGGGCCGCGAGCCCGAAGCGCGCCCCCGTGACGGGCACGACCTTCCCGTCCTTCCCCACGCCCTCGTTGAGCGCGGCGAGCGCCTCGGCGGCGGAGCGCACCGCGTACCGCTCCTCCTCGGCGGTACGGGGCACGTCGAGCCGTCCCGCACCGCCCACGACCTCGCCGCCCGCCGCGACCTGGAGCCGCGTCGCCCAGCCGTCCGTGGGCAGTCCGCCTACCTCCGGATCGGCACGCACCACCCGGCTCGCGCCGCGTACGCCGTCGCCCCGGACCTCCGCGCCCGAGAGCCCCAGAGCCGCGAGCACCGGTCGCGCGGCCTTCCGCGCCTCGGCCTCGCCGGGCACGGAACACCCCTTCTCCCGGGCGCACTTGTCGTCCTCGGCCACGTAGCTCCACACACCGGGCGCCTGGCGGGCGACGGTCAGTCCCTCGCCCCGCCACTCGCCCCCCTCGGCGCGCACGCCCCCCGGGACCCCGAGCGCCCGGGCCAGCCGCTCCGCCGCGTCCCGCGAGACGCTCCCGCGGACCCCGTAGACCCCCGCCTTCTCCGGCCCCTTCGGCAACGCGTCCTCCGCCCGGTACCGCACCCCGCGAGGGTCCGGCTCCCCGGGCGCTATCCCGGGCGGCGACTCACTCGCGGCCACGTTCCCCGCGGGCGCCGCGTCCCCGCCCCCGCCGCACCCCGCGACGAGCAGTCCCAGCCCGGCGACCCCCGCGAAGACCCGCATTTTCATGCTCATGCCAACTCCACTCCTTCGCTGACGAGACGAAGTTCTGACGCCACACCACCCCGTCCGGTTCCACGCCGCGCACCCCCCGCGCCCGGCCCGCGTCCGGCACGCGGGCCCTCCCGCGCTTGAGGGGCGGGCCCCGGGGGCAGAGCCCCTGAGGCCCACCCGGCGCGGGGCCCGCCCCCGCCGGATACCGTGAACCCGTCCATCCCGCCCCCACCAGGAGTGCCCGTGCGGATCGCAGTCACCGGCTCCATCGCCACCGACCACCTCATGACCTTCCCCGGCCGTTTCGCCGACCAGCTCGTCGCCGACCAGCTGCACACGGTCTCCCTCTCCTTCCTCGTCGACAACCTCGACGTCCGGCGCGGCGGGGTCGGCGCCAACATCGCCTTCGGCATGGGCCAGCTCGGCACCTCGCCGATCCTCGTGGGCGCGGCGGGCCCCGACTTCGACGAGTACCGCGCCTGGCTCGACCGCCACGGCGTGGACACCGCCTCGGTGCGGATCTCCGAGGTCCTGCACACCGCCCGCTTCGTCTGCACGACGGACGCCGACCACAACCAGATCGGCTCCTTCTACACGGGCGCGATGAGCGAGGCCCGCCTCATCGAGCTCCAAGCCGTCGCCGAGCGCGTCGGCGGTCTCGATCTCGTCACGATCGGCGCCGACGACCCCGAGGCGATGCTCCGTCACACCGAGGAGTGCCGCAGCCGGGGCATTCCCTTCGCCGCCGACTTCTCGCAGCAGATCGCGCGCATGGAGGGCGAGGAGATCCGCACGCTCCTCGACGGCGCCACGTACCTCTTCTCGAACGAGTACGAGAAGGGCCTCATCGAGTCGAAGACCGGCTGGACGGACGCCGAGATCCTCGGGCGCGTCGGCCACCGCGTCACGACGCTCGGCGCCGACGGCGTACGGATCGAGCGGGTGGGCGAGGAGACCATCGAGGTCGGCGTTCCCGAGGAGCGGCGCAAGGCGGACCCGACGGGCGTCGGCGACGCGTTCCGGGCCGGGTTCCTCTCGGGGCTCGCCTGGGGCGTGAGTCTGGAGCGCGCGGCGCAGGTCGGCTGCATGCTCGCGACGCTCGTCATCGAGACGGTGGGGACGCAGGAGTACCAGCTGGAGCGGACGCACTTCATGGACCGCTTCACCAAGCAGTACGGCAACGAGGCCGGGGACGAAGTGCGGGCGCACCTCCCGGGCTGAGCCCGGGCGCGGGGTCCGCGGGGCTCCGCCCGCGCTCCTGGCTCGCCGGACGGGCGTGTCCCCCGGACTGCTCAGCTCGTCCTGCGCACCGTGTACGCCGTGCCCTCGCGGCCCACGTACTCCTGGTCCCGCATCTCGCACCACGCCGGGATGTCCAGGGCCGCCGCCTCGTCGTCCGAGAGGACGGTGACGGTGGCGCCCAGCGGGACGCGCGGGAACACCTTCGCGAGTTCGATGACCGGGACCGGACAGCGCTTCCCCAGGGCGTCGACGAGGAGCGGCCCGGGGGAGGGCGCGGCGGGCGGCTCCTCTTCCCTCGGGGCGGTGGGCGGCTCCTCCTCGCTCGGGGCGCCGAGCTGCTCCCGTACCCCCGCGACCGCCCCCGGCAGGATGTCCAGGAAGCGGTCCACGTCCTCCGCGCGCACGTCCAGGGGGAGCGAGACGCGTACGTTGCCCTCGCTCAGGACCCCCATCGCGCGCAGGACGTGGCTCGGCGTCAGTGCCGAACTCGTGCAGGACGAACCGGACGATACGGAGAAACCGGCCCGGTCCAGGGCGCCGAGCAGGCTCTCGCCGTCCACGTACAGGCAGGAGAAGGTGAGCAGGTGCGGCAGCCGCCGCTCCGGATCGCCCACCACCTCCGTACGCGGCACGAGCCGCGGCACCCGCTCCCGCAGCCGCTCCGTCAGCGCGCGCAGTTCCCCGGCGCGCGCCTCCGCGTCGGCGCGCGCCGCGCGCAGCGAGGCCGCCGCCGCGACGATCGCGGGCAGGTTCTCGAAGCCGGGAGACCGACCGTTCTCCCTCTCGTCGGCGGGCCCGGCCGGGGCGAAGCGCGTGCCCTTGCGCACCACGAGCAGTCCGACCCCCGCCGGACCGCCCCACTTGTGCGCGCTCGCGGCGAGCAGCGACCAGTCGCCCTCCACGGGTCCCCACAGCAAGGACTGCGCCGCGTCCACCAGCAGCGGCACCCCGGCGGCGCGGCACGCCTCGGCCACCTCGGCGACCGGCTGCACCGTCCCCACCTCGTGGTTCGCCGACTGGAGCGCGGCGAGCGCGGTATCGGCACGGAGCGCCGCCGCGTACGTGCCCGGATCGACCGCGCCCGCACGGGACACCCCGACCTCCGTCACCTCACCGCCCGTACGCGTGTGCGCCTCGGCCGCGTGCAGGACGGAGGAGTGCTCGACCGCCGAGACCACGAGGTGCCCGCCCACGCGCCGCCGCCCCGCGAGCGCCCCGGCGAGGCCGGCGTGGACCGCGCGGGTGCCCGAGGGCGTGAAGACGAGTTCGTCCGGGCGGCAGCCGACCGCCTCGGCCGCCGCCTCGCGGGCCGCGTCCAGGAGCAGCCGCGCCCGGCGGCCCTCGCGGTAGAGGCGGGCCGGATCGGCCCAGCCCTCGTCGAGGGCCGCGAGCAGCGCCTGCCGGGCGACCGGATGGAGCGGGGCGGCCGAGGCCACGTCGAAGTACGGCACGGGCCCAAAGTAACCCCGGCCCACCGGTGCCTCCGCCCCTGCCCCACCCGGCGGCGGGCCCCTCCGCCGCCCCGTGCCCACCGTGCACCGGCGGCTCCCGCACGCGAGAGACACCTTGCCCTCCCGCGCGAGCGGCGCCCTCCGTCTCCCGCCGAGCACCCGGCCGCCCCCCGAGAGGCACGACCACCAGACCGCCCGCCCCCCTGCCCTCCGCGCCCCCGCCCCGTCGCGACACGCCCGGGCCCCCGCTCCTCCCTCGCGGCGCGCTCGTCCGTGCCCCGGCCCGACACGCCGGGCCCCGCCCGGGAGAAGGGGCGTCAGATGGCCTGCGCGAGGGGCGATTCCACCCCTTCGGGGAGTGGTGCGGCGCGTTGGGGACCCTCCCCGCGCGACCCCAAATTGAGTCCAGTAGGGTTTGGTCCGCATAAACATCCAAACCCTGCCCGCCGCGGGGGCACGGCGACCGACCAGCGTGAAGGCCGCGTACGCCTCGGCGCGGGCGAGACTCTCGGGAAGGCGCTACGTGAGTCCCAACGGCTCCGACCGCTCGTCGCGGCGCCCGATGCGGCGGAAGCTGCCGCAGGTGCTGACTGCGGGCCTGATCCTGGTAACCGCTACCGGTTGCTCATACAAGGACTTCCCCCGCCTTGGTATGCCCACCCCCACCACGGAGGAGGCGCCGCGCATCCTCTCGCTGTGGCAGGGCTCCTGGGCGGCGGCCCTCGCCGTGGGTGTCCTCGTCTGGGGGCTGATCCTGTGGAGCGCGTTCTTCCACAGGCGCAGCCGCCACAAGATCGAGGTACCCCGGCAGACCCGGTACAACATGCCTCTTGAGACGTTGTACACGGTGGTACCTCTGCTGATCGTCTCGGTCCTCTTCTACTTCGTCGCGCGCGACGAGTCGAAGCTGATGGACCTCTCGGACAAGCCGACCCACACGGTGAACGTGGTCGGCTACCAGTGGAGCTGGGGCTTCAACTACATCGAGAACGTCGACGGGGACGAGTCCACCGGCGACGCCGCGAAGTCCAAGGAACTCAAGGCGATCCCGGACCGTTTCGCCGCGGACTTCCCCAAGGGCGCCGAAGGCGTCCACGTCGCCGGCACCCCGGCCGACAGGAACCCCCAGACCGGGAACCCGGGTCCGACCCTGTGGCTCCCCAAGGGCGAGAAGGTCCGCTTCGTCCTGACCTCGCGTGACGTCATCCACTCCTTCTGGGTGGTCCCCTTCCTCATGAAGCAGGACGTCATCCCGGGTCACACCAACGCCTTCGAGGTGACCCCCAACAAGGAGGGCACCTTCCTGGGCAAGTGCGCCGAACTCTGCGGCGTCGACCACTCCCGGATGCTCTTCAACGTCAAGGTCGTCTCCCCCGAGCGCTACGAGGCCCACCTCAAGCAGCTCGCGAAGGACGGCCAGACCGGTTACATCCCGGCCGGTATCGAGCAGTCGGGCCACGAGAAGAACCGGGAGACGAAGAACCTGTGAGTATCGACAACGACCCTCAGAGGGTCGCGACCGCGGAAGGGACGCTCGTCTCCGAGCCCCCGGTCCGCCGCCGTGAACCCGGAAACGTCGTGGTGAAGTGGCTGACCACCACCGACCACAAGACGATCGGCTCGCTCTACCTGATCACCTCGTTCGTCTTCTTCTGCATCGGCGGTGTGCTCGCGCTCATCATGCGCGCCGAGCTCGCCAGGCCCGGTAACCAGCTGATCTCGAACGAGCAGTTCAACCAGGCGTTCACGATGCACGGCACGATCATGCTGCTGATGTTCGCGACGCCGCTGTTCTCCGGTTTCGCCAACTGGATCATGCCGCTCCAGATCGGTGCCCCCGATGTGGCCTTCCCGCGGCTGAACATGTTCGCGTACTGGCTGTACCTCTTCGGCTCGGTCATCGCGGTGGGCGGCTTCGTCACCCCGCAAGGCGCGGCCGACTTCGGCTGGTTCGCCTACTCGCCGCTCTCGGACGCCGTCCGCTCCCCGGGCGTCGGCGCCGACATGTGGATTCTCGGCCTGGCCTTCTCCGGCTTCGGCACGATCCTCGGCTCGGTCAACTTCATCACCACGATCATCTGCATGCGCGCGCCCGGCATGACGATGTTCCGCATGCCGATCTTCACCTGGAACGTGCTGCTCACCGGTGTGCTGGTGCTGCTCGCCTTCCCGGTGCTCGCCGCGGCGCTCTTCGCGCTGGAGGCCGACCGGAAATTCGGGGCGCATGTCTTCGACGCGACAAACGGCGGGGCACTGCTCTGGCAACACCTCTTCTGGTTCTTCGGCCATCCAGAGGTGTACATCATCGCGTTGCCGTTCTTCGGCATCATTTCCGAGGTCATTCCGGTCTTCTCGCGCAAGCCGATCTTCGGCTACGTGGGCCTCATCGGCGCGACCATCGCCATCGCCGGTCTCTCGGTGACGGTGTGGGCGCACCACATGTACGTGACCGGCGGGGTGCTCCTCCCGTTCTTCTCCTTCATGACGTTCCTGATCGCCGTGCCGACCGGCGTGAAGTTCTTCAACTGGATCGGAACGATGTGGAAGGGCTCCCTGTCCTTCGAGACCCCGATGCTCTGGTCGATCGGCTTCCTGATCACCTTCACCTTCGGCGGTCTCACCGGCGTGATCCTCGCGGCCCCGCCGCTGGACTTCCACGTCTCGGACTCGTACTTCGTCGTCGCGCACTTCCACTACGTGGTCTTCGGCACCGTCGTCTTCGCGATGTTCGCCGGATTCCACTTCTGGTGGCCGAAGTTCACCGGCAAGATGCTCGACGAGCGGCTCGGGAAGATCACCTTCTGGACCCTCTTCGTCGGCTTCCACGGCACCTTCCCCGTGGGGCTTCGGCCGCTCCCTGGAGTGGGCGACCTCCTGCCCGCCGCCGCGGCACAACTTCACCTCGCTGCCCCGTATCCGCAGTGAATCCCCGGCCTTCGACCTCCACCACCCGGAGATCGCGGCCCTCGACCAGCTGGAGAACGGCGACCAGCGCGACACCGCGCTCGTCGGCGGCAAGGAGGTCGGACGGTGAAGGTCCAGGGCAAGATGTTCATCTGGCTGAGCGTCTTCGTCCTCGCCATGGCGGTCGTCTATGGCGTGTGGTCGAAGGAGCCGGCCGGTACCACGGCGCTCTTCCTCGCCTTCGGGCTCTGCATCATGATCGGTTACTACCTGGCGTTCACCGCCCGGCGGATCGATGCGGGCGCGCAGGACAACAAGGAGGCCGACGTCGCGGACGACGCCGGCGAGGTGGGCTTCTTCAGCCCGCACAGCTGGCAGCCGCTCGCCCTCGGCGTCGGCGGCGCGCTGGCCTTCCTCTCCGTGGCCATCGGCTGGTGGCTGCTCTACTTCTCGACCCCGATCGTGCTGATCGGCCTCTTCGGCTGGGTCTTCGAGTACTACCGCGGAGAGAACCAGAACCAGTAGCACATGCCGTGCCAGGAGGGGCCAGGACACACCGTGCGGTGGGTCCTGGCCCCTCTTTTCGCGCCCCGCCGGGCCACCCGAACAGCTCAGCCGACCGCGCTGAACGGGCGTCGGCTTCGTACGTTGAGGCCATGAGCCACACACCGCGAACCCGTACGGTACTGAGCTGCACTGTGCTGGTGGCCGCTCTTGGAGCCGGCCTCTCGGCCTGCGGCGGCGACGCCCGTGGAAACTCGTTGACCGCCCGGCCGTACGACGCTGCGGGGCAGGTCACCTTCAACGCGGCGGGCGCCGAACGCGTCGACCCGGACAAGCCGCTGGAGGTGACCAGCAAGGGCAAGGACAGCCGGATCACCGACGTCACGGCCACCGACGGCCTCGGCCGCCAGGTCGCGGGGGCCCTCTCCGCCGACGGAACCCGCTGGCACTCGACAGGCCCCCTCGCCGCCGCCGCCGACTACACGGTGCGCGTTGCCACCGAGAACAGCGACGGCGCGCCCGGAGTGAAGACCCTCCGCTTCCACACCGCGGACGCGGGCAAGAACCGCCTCAAGGTGACCTTCGGCCCCAAGGCCGGCACCTACGGGGTCGGCCAGCCGATCACCGCCGAGCTGAGCGCCCCGGTCAAGGACAAGGCGGCCCGCGCCGTCGTCGAACGCTCCCTCAAGGTCCGGTCCTCGCAGGACGTCGAGGGCGCCTGGTACTGGGTCGACTCCAAGGAACTCCACTACCGGCCGCGTACCTACTGGCCCGCGCACTCCAAGGTGGACGTGAGCGCCAACCTCAACGGCGTCAAGGTCACAGACACCCTGCGCGGCGCGGACGCGAAGCCGCTCTCCCTCACCTTCGGCGACCGCGTCGAGGCGCTCGTCGACTCCGCCAGCCACCACATGACGGTCCGCAAGAACGGCAAGGAGATAAAAACCTTGCCGGTGACCACCGGCAAGCCGGGCTTCTCGACCCGCAACGGGACCAAGGTGATCCTGGGCAAGGAGTCCTTCGTCCGGATGCGCAGCGGCAGCGTCGGCATCGCCGCGGGCAGCTCGGAGTCCTACGACCTCCCCGTCTACTGGGCCACGCGGGTGACCTGGAGCGGTGAATACGTGCACGCCGCGCCGTGGTCGGTCGGCTCGCAGGGCTCCGCGAACACGAGCCACGGGTGCGTGGGCATGAGCACGGAGAACGCGCACTGGTTCTTCGACACCGTGCGGGAGGGGGACATCGTGCGCGTCGTCAACAGCGACGGGGACGAGATGGCCCCCTTCGGGAACGGCTTCGGGGACTGGAACCTGAGCTGGACCAAGTGGGGGGAGGGCAGCGCGGTGACCGGGAGCGGGCACAACACGGCTCCCGGCGGGGTGGAGCAGGCGCGGCTCAGGCCGCAGCTGTAACCACCCGGGGGAGTGAACGCCCGAGGCCCTCCCCGCGCCGTCCAGGCGCGGGGAGGGCCTTCGCGTGGGGTTCCTACGGGGGCCTGGTCCGGCGGCGGGGCCCCGTCCCGCGCTCCCGCCGCCTCACACCCCGGGGAGGCTCAGGTGTGCGCCAGGCGGGACTTCTCCCGCAGCAGCCCCGCCAGGGCCCCCGCGAACTCCACCGGGTCCACCGGGAGGGTGACGGCGGCGTCGGCGCGGCTCCAGGTGGCGAGCCAGGCGTCCTGGGGGCGGCCCATCAGGAGGAGCACAGGGGGGCAGCGGAAGATCTCGTCCTTGATCTGGCGGCAGACGCCCATGCCGCCTGCCGGGGCCGTCTCGCCGTCCAGGACGCAGACGTCGATGCCGCCGCGCTCCAGCTCCTTCAGCACGGCGGGGAGCGTCGCGCACTCCACGAACTGCACCTCGGGAGCGTCGGGGGCGGGCCTGTGACCGGTGGCGAGCCTGACCTGGGTGCGGGTTTCGGCGTTGTCGCTGTAGATCAGCACGGTGGCGATCGGCTGCATTTCTCCTCCTGGCCTCGGGTGTGACCGGGTCCCCGGTGGGCCGGATGCTACTCCGTCCGACTGCCCGTCAACACCGCTGCGAACAGCTCAACCCTGGGCCGTTCGGCCCCGGCCGAGGGGGCGGACACACCGAACGGCACCCCCGGGAGTGAGGGCGGGATAAGCGACCGACATAATGTCGGTCGTGGCGACAGCAACGACAGTAGAAACCGGGCCCGCGCACCCGTCGGTCAACAGGCCGAACCTCACCAGCGTCGGAACCATCATCTGGCTGAGTTCCGAGCTGATGTTCTTCGCGGCCCTCTTCGCGATGTACTTCACCCTGCGATCGGTGACCGGACCGGATCACTGGAAGGAAATGGCGGATGCCCTGAACGTTCCGTTCTCGGGTACCAACACCGCCATCCTGGTGGCCTCCTCACTCACCTGCCAGCTCGGCGTCTTCGCCGCCGAGCGGGGCGATGTGAAGAAGCTCCGCACGTGGTTCTCGATCACCTTCGTGATGGGCGCGATCTTCATCGGAGGTCAGATCTTCGAATACACGGAACTGGTCAGGGAAGAGGGGCTTTCGCTCTCCTCCGACCCCTACGGTTCCGTCTTCTACCTCACGACCGGATTCCACGGACTGCACGTGACGGGCGGCCTCATCGCCTTCCTCCTCGTCCTGGGCCGGACGTACGCGGCCAAGAGGTTCACACATCACCAGGCCACTGCGGCCATCGTCGTGTCCTACTACTGGCACTTCGTCGATGTTGTCTGGATCGGCCTCTTCGCCACGATCTACCTGATCAAGTAACCCGGGCGAGAAGCCCACATCCAGTAGCACCGACGCAGAAGATCCTGACACCGGGGTAATCCGTGAAAAAGCTCTCCGTACGACGACGCCATCCGCTGGCGGCGGTCGTCGTCCTACTCCTCGCGCTGGCGGCCACCGGGGGGCTGTACGCCGCGTTCGCGCCTGCGGACAAGGCACAGGCTGAGGAAACAGCCCAGTCCCTGAAGATCGACGAGGGCAAGAAGCTCTACGACGTCGGCTGCGCCAGTTGCCACGGAACCGGTGGACAGGGCAGCAGCGACGGGCCCAGCCTTGTCGGCGTGGGCGCCGCGGCCGTCGACTTCCAGGTCGGTACCGGCCGTATGCCGCTCCAGCAGCAGGGCGCCCAGGCGCCCCGCAAGAAGGCCATCTACTCCGAGCAGGAGATCGACCGGCTCGCGACCTACGTGGCCTCGCTCGGCGCGGGCCCCGAGGTGCCGACCAAGAACCAGTACGACCCCGCCGGGTCGGACAGCGCCAAGGGCGGCGAGCTCTTCCGCACGAACTGCGCGCAGTGCCACAACTTCACCGGTGAGGGCGGTGCGCTGACGCACGGCAAGTACGCCCCCTCCCTTGAGGGCGTGGACCCGAAGCACCTCTACGAGGCCATGCAGACCGGCCCGCAGAACATGCCCTCCTTCCCCGACACCACGATGCCGGAGAAGCAGAAGAAGCAGATCATCGCCTACCTGCGCGACGTCAACGGGGAGAAGGCCACCAACCCCGGTGGTCTGGCCCTCGGGGGTCTCGGTCCGGTGAGTGAGGGTCTCTTCGCCTGGGTCTTCGGGCTCGGTGCGCTGATCGCCGTCGCCACGTGGGTCGCCGTCCGGACCGCAAAGGCCAAGAAGTCATGAGCAGCCAAGACCATCCCGAAGAGAACCTGCCCGCAGGGCAGGGCGCCGAGCAGCACTCGGCCGAGCTGGCGAAGAACCCCTTCGCCGACCCGGGGCTGCCGCCCCACGAGCACCGCATCCAGGACCTGGACGAGCGGGCCGCCAAGCGTAGCGAGCGCGTGGTCGCCTTCCTCTTCACCCTGTCGATGCTCGCGACGGCCGGCTTCATCGCCTCGTACGTGATCTTCAAGCCCGGCAAGATCGTCTACATCTGGCCCTTCGGGCACGTCAGCGCGCTGAACTTCTCGCTCGGCCTGACCCTGGGCCTCGCGCTGTTCTCGATCGGCGCGGGTGCCGTCCACTGGGCGCGCACCCTGATGTCCGACGTCGAGCTGGTCGACGAGCGGCACGACATCGAGGCCGACGCCGACACCAAGGCGAAGGTCCTCGCGGACTTCAAGCAGGGCGCCAAGGACTCCGTCCTCGGCCGCCGCAAGCTGATCCGCAACTCGATGTTCGGTGCCCTGGCCCTCGTGCCGCTCTCCGGCGTCGTGCTGCTGCGCGACCTCGGTCCGCTGCCCGAGAAGAAGCTCCGCTCCACGAAGTGGAAGAAGGGCTCGGTCATCGTCAACATGAACACCAACGAGCCGCTGCGTCCCGAGGACGTCATCACCGGCTCGCTGACGTTCGCCAAGCCCGAGGGCCTGGAGGAGACGGACCACGACTTCCAGAACCAGATCGCCAAGGCCGCCCTGATGATCATCCGGATCGCCCCGGAGGACATCAAGGACAAGCGCGAGCTGGACTGGTCGCACCAGGGCATCGTCGCGTACTCCAAGATCTGCACCCACGTCGGTTGCCCGATCAGCCTGTACGAGCAGCAGACGCACCACGTCCTCTGCCCGTGCCACCAGTCCACCTTCGACCTCTCCGACGGCGCCCGAGTGATCTTCGGCCCGGCCGGTCACCCGCTGCCGCAGCTGCGGATCGGCGTGAACGACGAGGGTTACCTCGAAGCGCTCGGCGACTTCGACCAGCCCGTCGGCCCTGCCTTCTGGGAGCGCGGATGAGCACCGAGACCACGCACGCACCCGGCGCGGACGCGCCGGACCGCGGTCAGGCACCGGCCGGGGAACGGCTCGCCGACTGGGCGGACGGACGGCTCGGCATCTACAGCCTGGCCAAGACCAACATGCGGAAGATCTTTCCGGACCACCCGAGCTTCATGCTCGGCGAGATCTGCATGTACAGCTTCATCATCATCATCCTCACGGGTGTGTACCTGACGCTGTTCTTCCACCCGAGCATGAACGAGGTGGAGTACCACGGCGTCTACGGCCCCATGCAGGGCCAGCTCATGTCGGAGGCGTTCTCCTCCACGCTGAAGATCAGCTTCGAGGTCCGCGGCGGTCTGCTCATCCGGCAGATCCACCACTGGGCCGCGCTCATCTTCCTCGCCGGCATGTTCGTGCACATGATGCGCGTCTTCTTCACGGGCGCCTTCCGCAAGCCGCGTGAGATCAACTGGCTGTTCGGCTTCCTGCTCTTCGCCCTGGGCATGTTCACCGGGTTCACCGGCTACTCGCTCCCGGACGACCTGCTCTCCGGCACCGGTGTCCGCTTCACGCAGGGCGCGATCCTGTCCGTGCCGATCGTGGGCACGTACATCTCGATGTTCCTGTTCGGCGGCGAGTTCCCCGGCGGCGACTTCGTCGCCCGGTTCTACTCGATCCACATCCTGCTGCTGCCCGGCATCATGCTGGGGCTCATGGTGGGCCACCTGATCCTGGTCTTCTACCACAAGCACACGCAGTACGCGGGCCCCGGACGGACCGAGAAGAACGTCGTCGGCATGCCGCTGCTCCCGGTGTACATGGCGAAGGCCGGAGGCTTCTTCTTCCTCGTCTTCGGCGTCATCGCGGCCATCGCGGGCATCGCGACGATCAACCCGATCTGGGCCATCGGCCCGTACCGGCCCGACCAGGTGTCCACCGGCGCGCAACCCGACTGGTACATGGGCTTCGCCGAAGGACTCATCCGTGTCATGCCCGGCTGGGAGATCAACCTGTGGGGCCACACGCTGGTCCTCGGGGTGTTCATCCCGCTGGTGGTCTTCGGTCTCGTCCTCGGCGCGATGGCGGTCTACCCGTTCATCGAGTCCTGGGTCACCGGGGACAAGCGCGAGCACCACATCCTCGACCGTCCGCGCAACGCCCCGGTCCGTACGGGCCTCGGCGTCGCCTGGGTGACGATGTACATGATCACGCTCATCGGCGGCGGCAACGACCTGTGGGCCACCCACTTCCACCTGTCGCTCAACGCGATCAGCTGGTTCGTGCGGATCGGCTTCTTCGCCGGCCCGGTCATCGCCTTCATCATCACCAAGCGGATCTGCCTCGGTCTCCAGCGTCGCGACAGGGAGAAGGTGCTGCACGGGCGCGAGTCCGGCATCATCAAGCGCCTGCCGCACGGTGAGTTCATCGAGGTGCACGAGCCGCTCAGCGCCGAGCAGCGCTACACGCTCACCGCGCACGAGCAGGTCGCGCCCTTCGAGATCGGTGAGACCACCGACGAGAACGGTGTCCGGCGCAAGGTCTCCGGCGCGGAGAAGCTCCGCTCCAAGCTCTCCAAGGGCTACTACGGCGACGGGACGCAGATCCCGAAGCCGACGGAGGAGGAGTACAGGGAGATCACGAGCGGCCACGGCCACCACTGATCCCCGCACTGTCACGCGACACGCCACCTGAGGGCCCCGCCCCGTCCCACCTTCCGGTGGGCGGACGGGGCCCTTCGCGCTGCCCGCGCGCCGATAGGGTGGGGGACGAAGAACAGGCGGCCGGCGCCCCGCGTCCCCCGCCCCCGTACCCACACACCAGGAGCGGCCATGAGCGCTGTGCACCCCGTCGGAGGCGACACCGCGGCGGCCCGCTCCTGGCCCGCCGTACTCGACGGCCTCCTCTCGGGCCGTGACCAGTCCGCGGCCGACACCGCCTGGGCGATGGACCGCATCATGCGGGGCGAGGCCACCGACGCGCAGATCGCGGGCTTCGCCGTGGCCCTGCGCGCCAAGGGCGAGACCGTCGAGGAGATCAGCGGCATCGTCGAGGCGATGTACGCGCACGCGCGCACCATCGAGGTGCCCGGCGAGACCGTCGACATCGTCGGTACGGGCGGGGACGGCGCCAAGACCGTGAACATCTCCACGATGTCGGCCGTCGTCGTCGCGGGGACCGGGGCGAAGGTCGTCAAGCACGGCAACCGCGCCGCCTCCTCCGCCTCCGGGGCTTCCGACGTCCTCGAGAAGCTCGGCGTGAACCTGGAGCTGAGCCCGGAGCGGGTGGCACGGGTCGCCGAGGAGGCCGGGATCACCTTCTGCTTCGCCGTGAAGTTCCACCCGGCGCTGCGGTACGTCGCGGCGGCGCGCGGTGAGCTGGGCATCCGCACGACGTTCAACTTCCTCGGCCCGCTCACCAACCCGGCCCGCGTCCGGGCCCAGGCCACCGGGGTCGCCGACGCCCGGATGGCGCCGATCATGGCCGGGGTGCTCGCCGCGCGCGGTTCCTCCGCGCTCGTCTTCCGGGGTGATGACGGCCTCGACGAACTCACGACGGCGGCGACCTCGCGTGTGTGGACCGTCCAGGACGGCGCGGTGCGCGAGGAGAGCTTCGACCCGCGCGACGTGGGCCTCGGCCTCTCCCCGGTCTCGGCCCTGCGCGGCGGCGACGCCTCGCACAACGCCGAGATCGCCCGCCGCCTCTTCGCGGGCGAGGGCGGACCGGTCAGGGACGCGGTGCTCCTCAACTCGGCGGCGGCCCTCGCGGCGCTGCGCCCGACCGGGGAGCCGCTGGTGGACCGGATCAGGGAGGGCATGGCGCGGGCCGCCGAGTCGCTGGACTCGGGGGCGGCGGCGGCGGCCCTGGAGCGGTGGGTCGCGGCGAGCAACGCCTGACCCGGGCGCGGCCCGCGGAGCCGGACGGCGTCGGCCGGGCCGGGGGAGCGCGACGGGCGTCCTGAGCCCGTCGCGCTCCCGAGGGCGAAGCCGAAGCCGTCGGAGGCGAGACCGACGCCGTCGGCAGAGCCCGTCCCGCATTCTGGAACCCCCTGGGCGCGGCCGGGGGCCCTGTGGCAGGATGCTGGCAGGTCATGAGTGACAGCGACTACGGCCCCGGCCTGCTGTCCGGCAACCCTCCGTCCGTGGCGGGGTGCCCCGGGTGAAGACCTGGCCGCAGGCAGCGAGGTCTGCGGCAAGCGCGGACCCCTCCGCGCCCGTCAGGGGCGTTGGCACACCCCCCTCACGCGGCGTCAGGCACCAGGGGTCCTGGTCGTCGAGGGAGCGGTTCTCCGTGAGCAAGCGAATGTCGTAGGGCGCACACCCTTCACCACACAGGGTGCGGCGCCCTTCGCCGTCCTCCGTCGCCGGGCACGTGGTACCGCCCGGAACCCCCAGCCTTCGCAGCTCGCCTTCCGCTGCCTCCGTCTCACGTACGGGAGTTCGCCATGTCCGTTTCCGCCGCCTCCGCCGCCGTCTCCGCCACCACCACCCCCGCCGCCCCGCTGCCCGTCCTCGGCCGCGAGGTGCGCGTACCGCTCGTCACCGGGGGCGAGGTCGAGTACGCCGCGCTCGACTACGCCGCCAGCGCCCCGGCCCTGGAGCGGGTCTGGAACGACGTCGCCGCCTACGCCCCGTACTACGGCAGCGTGCACCGCGGCGCCGGCTACCTTTCGCAGCTGTCCACCGAACTGTTCGAGACCGCCCGCGCCGACGTCGCCGCCTTCCTCGGCTGTCGCGCGGACGACGAACTGGTCTTCACGCGCTCCACGACCGACTCGCTCAACCTCCTCGCCGCCGCGCTGCCCGCGGGCTGCGAGGTCTACGTCTTCGAGACCGAGCACCACGCCTCGCTGCTGCCCTGGCGCACCGCCGACGTGACCCACCTCGACGCCCCGCGCAGCCCCGCCGAGGCCGTCGCGACGCTGGAGAGCGCGCTGCAGGCCCGTACCGGTACCGGAGCGGCGCTCGTCTGCGTCACGGGCGCGTCGAACGTGACGGGGGAGCTGTGGCCCGTCGCCGAGCTGGCCCGGGTCGCGCACGCGCACGGCGCGCGGATCGTCCTGGACGCCGCCCAGCTCGCCCCGCACCACCCCGTCTCGGTCGCTGAACTGGACGTGGACTGGGTCGCCTTCTCGGGCCACAAGCTCTACGCCCCCTTCGGCGCCGGGGTCCTCGCCGGTCGCGCGGACTGGCTGGAGGACGCCGAGCCGTACCTCGCGGGCGGTGGCGCGAGCCGCGCCGTGAGCAGGCGCGCGGACGGCGGGGTGGACGTCGAGTGGCACACGGGGGCCGCGCGCCACGAGGCGGGCTCGCCGAACGTCATCGGCGCCTACGCGATCGCCTCCGCGTGCAAGGCCCTCACCGAGGCCGGTTTCGACGCGCTCGTCGCGCGCGAGCAGCAGCTCGTGGCACGGGTGCGGGACGGGCTCGCCGCGATCGAGGGCGTCCGCGTGCTCGGGCTCTTCGGCCCCGAGGCCGAGCGGGTCGGCGTGCTCTCCTTCGTGGTGAGCGGCTGGAACAGCTCGCACCTCGCGGCGGCGCTCTCGGCCGAGTACGGGATCGGGGTCCGCGACGGGCTCTTCTGCGCCCACCCGCTCGTCCGCACGCTGCTCGGCGCGGACGCCGGCGCGCCCGGGGAGTGCGGGGCGCCCGAGGGCGGCTCGCTCAACGCCGTGCGGGTGAGCTTCGGCGCCGGGACGCCCGACGAGCACGTGGAGCGCTTCCTGGGCGCGGTGCGCGAGCTCGTCGAGCAGGGGGCGCGCTGGACGTACCGCACCGAGGACGGACGCTGCGTGCCGGCGGTCTGAGCGGGACGCACGGGAGGGGCGCCGGTCGTGGGACCGGCGCCCCTCCCTCATGCGTGACCACCGGGGGAACGCGCCCCGCGGGGGGATCGCTCAGGAATCGAGACCGATCGCGAAGGCCGCCTCCAAGTCGTGCTGCGAGTACGTGCGGAAGGCCACGTGCGTATCGGTCGCGGCGACGCCGGGGATCTTGCTGATCCGGTTCGGGATGATCTCGGCCAGGTCCTCGTGGCGGCCGACGCGGACCATCGCGATGAGGTCGTAGGAGCCGGTGACCGAGAAGACCTCGCTCACGCTGTCCAGCGCGGCGATGGACTCGGCGATCTCCGGGATTCGGTCGACGCTGGTCTTGATGAGCACGATCGCGGTGATCACGGCTGTTGGTCCCCTTCGCTGTCCTGGTGGGCCCACTTTAGTCCGGGCCTCCGTCCCCGCCGCGCGGTCCCGCCCCCAGGCCGTAGGGTTACGGGCGACACAAGCACGATCCGGCCGTAGAAGCACGCGCAGCCAGCACGATCACGCGCACGACGACGAGAAGGAAGCGACGCAGACGATGACCGTTCCCCTGCCGACGGAGACCACGCGCTGGCGCTGCACGCTGTGCGGCAATCTCACCAGGTTCGACGTGAGCCGTTCATCGAAGGTCGTCGAGTACGTCCACCTCGACCTCGCCGGGAAACCGAACATCGAGGAGCGCGAAGTCGTGAGTGAGACGATCGACTCGGTCCGCTGCCGCTGGTGCAACGCGGTGGACCAGATCGAACTGGTGGACAGGCCGGGGCCGGCCGCCTGAGAGCCGGCCCGCACGAGCGAGTGGGGTGAGGACATGGTGGAGGAAGCGCACGCCGAGCCCGCCGGTGCGCCCCACGGCGCGGAGCGGGACGGTCACGAGGACGGCGCCCGCGAGGACGAGGGCCACGCGGCGGCCGAGGGCGGGCACGCGCACGGGGCACGCGGCCACGACGGCGATCCGGGCGCCGACGGCGAGGCGCTGGACAGGCCGCTGCCCGAAGGCGTCAGGCACCGGGTCGTACGGTACGTCGCGACGGGCTTCGGCGGCCTCACCCTCGCCGAACTCCCCGCGCAATTGCGCCAGTACGCGCGGTTCACGCCGAGCCGGCGGCTCAAGTACGCGGGCAACGCGATGGCCGCGGCGGTCGAGAACGACGCCGCCTTCCGCGCCCGCGTCGCCGAGCGCCTGTGCGCCGCGCAGCCCGAGTTGTGCGCGGCGCTCAACGAGGGCACCCCGCCGCCCGCCGCCGATCCGCTGGACGTCGCCGCCGTCGCGTACCTGCTGCGGCCCCCGGGGTGGCTCAAACTCGTCGCCGCCGCCGGTGAGGAGGCCGAGCGGGCCGGGGCCGAGCGGATGGACGAGGCGGCCAGGGAGGAACTGGACCGGCTGCGCGCGGAGCGCGACGAGGCGCGCGAGCGCGGGCGGGCGGACAGCGAACGCCTGCGCGGCGAGATCGAGGTGCTGCGGCGCGAGGGCGACGCGGTGCGGCGCAAGCTGCGGGCCGCGCAGAGCGACATCAAGCGCGGCGAGGCCGCGCTGCGCAAGGAGCAGGAGCGGTCCGAGGCCCAGCGCGCCGAACTCCAGGCACGGCTGAGCGCGGCCGAGGGCGAGACCCGGCGGGTGCGGGCGCGGCTCGGCGAGGTCGAGGCGGCCCTGGAGGCGAGCCGGAAGGCGACCCGCGAGGGCCGCAGCGTCGAGGACATGCGGCTGCGCCTGCTGCTCGACACGGTGCTCGACGCGGCGCAGGGGCTGCGCCGCGAACTCGCGCTCCCGCCCGTCTCCGTACGGCCCGCGGAGACCGTGGACGCGCGCGAGCCCGCGCAGTTCAGCCCGAAGGACATCGCGGCCCGCGCGCTCGCCGAGGACGACCCGGCGATCCTGGACCAGTTGCTCGCGCTGCCGCAGGCGCACCTCGTCGTGGACGGGTACAACGTCACGAAGACCGGTTATCCGATGATGCCGTTGGAGAAGCAGCGGCTGCGGCTGCTCGGCGGGCTCTCGCAGCTCGCGGCGCAGAGCGGGGCCGAGGTGACGTGTGTCTTCGACGGGGCCGAACTCGCGGCCCCCGTGCTGCTCGCGCCGCCACGCGGGGTCCGCGTGCTCTTCAGCAAGGCGGGGGTGACGGCGGACGAGCTGATCCGGCAGCTCGTCCGGGCGGAGCCGCCGGGGCGGCCCGTGGTCGTGGTCTCCACGGACAAGGAAGTCGCCGACGGCATCGCGAAGGCGGGGGCGCGCCCGGTGCCGAGCGTGATGCTTCTGAGGCGGTTGTCGCGGGGGTGACGTCGCGGGGCCCCGGGGTCGGGGTCCCTGTCCCGGGGCTGCGCCCCTGCCCTTTTCCGGGCTCCCCTCCTCAAGCGCCGCAAGGTCTGGGACGCCTGCGGGCCAGGCTCGGCGACGGCTGTGAACACTTGTGCCCGGTATGGCTGTTGCGGCGTGGTTCGTATGATCTGTGACCGACGCGTTATCTGGTGTGCTTCGTGGCGCTTGGGGCGCGACGCTCGGTCAGTTCCTCGTCACCGCAGGTGGCTTGCGGGTAAAGAAACCTCGGAGTCGGAGGTTTTTACCGGTGAGGATTTGAACTGATCACAAGAAGGTCACTACTGTCGGCCCGAACTCTCGCTCGGTTGATCACCCATCCGGGGTGGCGGTGAGAGGGCACCGCCCACCGGTGGATCGGTAGGCGGCTGGAGGAAGAAGGAGCTCGCCTTCGTGGCGTCCCACCGTCGACCGAAGCAGCCGAGCCGCGCCCGCGTGACCGTGCTCACCGCGACCGCCGCTGCTGCCGTGGCCCTCACTTCGCAGGCCGCGCACGCAGATCCCAAGCCCAGCAAGTCCGAGGTGAAGTCGAAGGTCGACAAGCTCTACGAAGAGGCGGAGCAGGCGACCGAGAAGCTCAACGGGGCCACCGAGAAGCAGCAGAAGCTGGAGAAGGAGGTCGACGCCATCCAGGACAAGGTGGCGCGCGGCCAGGACGAGCTGAACGAGCAGCGGCAGTCCCTCGGCGCCGTCGCCGCCGCCCAGTACCGTTCCGGCGGCATCGACCCCTCCGTGCAGCTCTTCCTCTCGGCCGACCCGGACTCCTTCCTCCAGCAGGCCGGTGCCCTCGACCAGTTGAGCGCGCAGCAGACGCAGCAGCTCAAGCAGATCCAGGCCAAGCAGCGCAAGCTCGCCCAGGAGCGCAAGGAGGCCGCCGACAAGCTCGCCGCCCTCGCCGACACGCGCAAGGAACTGGGCAAGAAGAAGAGCGAGGTCAAGGCCAAGCTCGCCGAGGCGCAGCGCCTCCTCAACTCGATGACCGCCGCCGAGAAGGCCGCGCTGCAGGCGGAGCAGGACCGCGCCAACCGCGCCAGCGAGCGCACCGCGCTCACCTCGGCCCCCGGCACCACCGCCAACCCCGGCAAGGGCACGGGCATGGCGGGCGCCGCGTTCTCCGCCGCCCAGACGCAGCTCGGCAAGCCCTACGTCTACGGTGCCACGGGCCCCAGCTCCTACGACTGCTCGGGCCTCACCTCCTGGGCCTACAAGCAGGCCGGTGTCTCGCTGCCCCGCACCTCGCAGGCGCAGGCGAACGCCGGGACGCGCATCTACTCGCAGAGCCAGCTCCAGGTCGGCGACCTCGTGCTCTTCTACGGCGACCTGCACCACATCGGTCTCTACGCGGGCAACGGCCAGGTGCTGCACGCCCCGCGCACCGGCACCGTCGTGCGCTACGAGTCGATCGGCAACATGCCCTTCCAGTTCGGCGTGCGCGTCTGACCCCCTGACGGCCATCACGGCGTTCACGGAGCCCCGGGAAGATCCGCTTCCCGGGGCTCCGTCATGTCCCGGACCGGCCGCGCCACACCCGCCCGATCGAGGGAATCCGGCGCCCTGGTGCTGACTCGGGGGACCCGCTGTGACCTGCGTGGGGGCGGCGGAAGGCGGACGAACTCGCCCAAAGCGCAGGTCCGTCGGTCGTTGGTGCGCGCCCAGGGGGGCGGCTACTGTCGGCGCGCGTTCCGGCATCGCGGCCGTGTTCCGGCCCGGCGCGTTGTCCGGGACCCGCTCCGACGCACCGGGCCCCCGGTCCGTGCCCCAGCGAAAGGACAGCGAACGCCGTGGCGTCTCACCGTCGTTCCCTCTCCACCGGGCGCACCGCGCGCGGCGCCGTCCTCACCGCCGCGGCCGCCGCCGCACTCGCCGCCGTACCGGCCGCGGCCCCCGCCGAGGCCGCCCCGCACCCCGACCGGCAGGAGGTCCGGGCGGGACTCGACCGGCTCTACACCCAGGCGGAGCGCGCCACCGAGGCGTACAACAGGTCCGAGGAGCGCGCCGACAAGCTGCGCGTCACCGTGCGCCGCGCGACCGACGCCGTGGCCCGTGCCCAGGAACGCGTCAACACGATGCGCGGCGCCGTGGGTTCGCTCGCCGCCGCGCAGTACCGCTCCGGAGGCATCGACCCCGCGCTCGCGCTCCTGCTCACCTCCGACCCCGACCGCTATCTCAGCCACGCGGCTCTCCTCGACCAGGTCGGCGCCCAGCGCGCCGCCGAACTCGGCCGTCTCCTCGGCGCCCAGCGCGCACTCGTCCAGGACCGCACCGAGGCGCGGGAGGCGCTGCGCCGCCTGGAGCGCACCCGGAAGGAGGTCGCGCGGCACAAGCGCACGGTGGAGGCGAAGCTCGCCGCCGCCCGCCGCCTCCTCAACGCGCTGCCGGCCGGGGAGCGCGCGGAACTGCGGGACGCCGCCGGCGGCATGGGCGCCTTCGCGGGCGCGGCGCACGCGCGGGCCGCGCGCGGCGCGGGCTTCGACGTGCCGCCCGGGACGGCGGCGGTCTCCGGGCGTGCCGCGGCCGCGGTCGCGGCGGCCCGCTCCGCGCTCGGCCGCCCCTACGTGTGGGGCGCCTCGGGTCCCGGCGCCTTCGACTGCTCCGGGCTCATGCAGTGGGCCTGGGGACGGGCCGGGGTCGGCCTGCCCCGCACCTCGCAGGCCCAGGCGGGCGCGGGACAGCGGGTACCGCTCTCGCAGGCGCGCCCGGGGGACCTCGTCACGTACCGCTCGGACGCGAGCCACGTCGGCATGTACGTCGGCGGCGGCCAGGTCATCCACGCCCCCCACCCGGGCGCGGCCGTGCGCTACGAGTCCGTCCACATGCTCCCGATCAACTCGGTGACCCGGCCCTGAGTCCCCCCGGGCGTCCCGGGGACGCGGGGCGGGGGTCCCGGGGGAGGGGCGCGGCGTCCCCGTATGCTCGCCGCGTGGCCCGAAGCCGACCCTCCCGCCCCCGCTCCGGACGCGCCGCGGCGCTCGTCCTCCTGCTGCTGCTCGGCGGCTGCGCGGATGTCGGGGGCGAGGGCGGCGGCACGGGGGCGCGGGTGCGGGCCGTGCTCGACGCGCGCGGCGGGGCCGTACGCGCCCAGGACCGCGCCGCCTGGCTCGCGACCACCGCACCCGGCGCGGCCCGCGAGCGCGCGGGGACCGTCTTCGCCAACCTCGACGCGCTCCGGCCCAGCGCCTGGAGCTACCGCGTCACCTCCGTCAGGCCCGAGGGCGACCGTGCGGCGGTCCGCGCGACGCTCTCGTACCGCGTCCAGGGCTACGACAGCGCCCCCGTCACCGTGGCGCGCGCCCTCACCCTGCGCCGCCTCTCCGGCCGCTGGTACGTGAGCGCCGACAAGCCCGCGCCGGGCGCCTCGCAGCAACTGTGGGAGCAGGGCAGGATGACCGTCGTGCGCGGCGCCGACTCGCTCGTGCTCGGCGTCGGGCAGTCGCGCGGGAAGCTCGCGGATGTCGCGGCGCTCGCCGACGACGCGGTGCCCGCCGTGCGCCGCGTGTGGCCCGAGCGGTGGGCGGGGCGGCTCATCGTGCTGCTGCCCGCCTCGCTCGACCGCATGGCCGCGCTCCTCGGCCAGAAGCCCGCCGACTACCGGGGCATCGCCGCCGTCACCACCGGCGAACTCGGCTCGGCGGCCCATGTCCCCGCCGACCGCGTCACCGTCAACCCGGAGGCGTACGAGGAACTCGGCCCCTTCGGCAAGCGCTTCGTGCTCATCCACGAGGCGACGCACGTCGCGACCCGCTCGGCCACGACCGCCGGGACCCCGCTGTGGCTCTCGGAGGGCTTCGCGGACTGGACCGGCTACCACGGCAGCGGGCGCACGCCCCGCCAGGTGGCCCCCGAACTCGCCGAGGCGGTGCGCGAGGGCGAGGCGCCCACCGCGCTGCCCACCGACGCCGACTTCGCCTTCGCGGGGGACCCGGACGAACTGGCCCGCGCCTACGAGGGCGGCTGGCTCGCCTGCCGGATGATCGCCGAGCGATGGGGCGAGCCGAAACTGCGCGACTTCTACCGGGTGGTGGGGGAGCACGAGGGCCGCGAGGGCGCGGTCGCCGCCGCGGCGCGCCGGGTGCTCGGGGTGAGCGAGGGGGAACTCGTCGGAAGATGGCGCGGATACGTGCGGGAGCAACTCGCCTAGGCGTCCGCCGGGACCGGCCGTCGCAGGAGCGGCAGGCGCCCGCCGGGCTCCCGCGCCTCCCGCCTAGGCGTCCGTCGTCGCCCAGCCGGGCACCGGCTCCCGCTTCCCGCTCCCGCCGCGCGGCACGGCCCGTACCGTCTCCCGCCACAGTGCCCGGCAGGCGAGCACCGTCGCCGTCACGAGCAGCCCGTTCCTGAGGACGAGGAGGCCGGTGCCGAACGGCGTCGAGCTCACCACGTCGCCGAAGTACACGGGGAACTCCAGCCACGTGACGAACGAGGCGACCACCGTGAGGACGACGGGGACCGTCATCCGCCCGCCCCGGTACAGCAGGCACACCGCGCCGAGGCCGAGGAGCCACACCATGTACTGCGGGCTGATGACCCGGCTCGTCGTCGTGAACAGCAGCAGCGCGGTGAACGCCGCGTCCGCGAACGTCGCCTCGCCCCACACCCGCGCCCGCAGCCGCCACAGCACGAGCCAGCCGAGCGCGAGCACGCTGAGCACCTGCGCGAGCGCGGACACGAGCGGCACACCCGTGCCGAGGAACTCCATCGAGCCGTAGTGGAACTCGACGCGCCCCTCCCAGCCGAAGCGCCGCGCGAAGTGGAACACGAGCGCGCCCAGCGACTCGACCTCCGTGCCCCGGTCGCGCTGCGCCGTCAGGAAGGAGAGTCCGCCCGGCATGAGGAGCCCGAAGCCCGCGAGCAGCACGAGCCCCGTCACGGCCGCGCTCGTCCACGAGCGGCGCGTCTCGCGCCCGCGCGGCGTCCCGACGAGCAGCAGCACCGGCCAGCCCTTGACGACCGCTCCGAGCGCCGCGAGCGCCCCGAAGCCGCGCGCCCGGCGCGTGCCCAGCAGCAGCGCGGCGACCGCGAGCGCCGTGACCATCACGTCGTACCGGGCGTAGACCGTCGGCCCGAGCAGCGGCACGCCCACGACCCACACCCACACCCCGGCCCCGCTCCGCCCCGGCCGCGCCGCCCCGTGCAGCAGCAGCGCCGTCACGAGCGCGTCGCACACGAGCGCGAGGACGAAGAACGCCGTCGCGTACGGAAGGAAGGGCAGCAGTTTCGGCGCGAGGATCGCGAGCGCGGCGCCCGGCGGGTACTGCCACGTCACGTCGTGCTCGGGGAAGACGCCGCCCGCCAGGACGTGCGCCCAGTTCCGGTACGTGACCGAGACGTCCCCCGTCACGTCGAGACCCGGGGGCACGATCACCTTGAGCACGGAGAGCAGGAGCAGCACCCGTGTCGCCGCCCACACCACGCACGCGCCCGCCGTCCGCGTCCACGTCGCCCGCCCAGTCCGTCCGCTCACGTACCGTCCCGCTCTCGTCTCGTCACCTCGGCCCCGCCTCCGGGGGCCCGGGGTCCGGGTCATGATGCCTGCCGTACCCGCCCCGGGCCATCGCCCCGGGCCCTGTGTCCCCGTTCGCCCGCCGAGCGGCGGCAGCCGGAGGTGTGCGACCGCCGTGGCCGCGACCGGTACTGTCGGCGGCGATGGACAGGACCTTGATCGTCACCAACGACTTCCCGCCACGCCCCGGCGGCATTCAGTCGTTCCTGCACAACATGGCGCTCCGCCTCGACCCCGAGCGCTTCGTCGTCTACGCCTCGACGTGGAGACGGAGCCGCGAGGGCCGCGAGGCCACGGCCGCCTTCGACGCCGAGCAGCCCTTCCGCGTGCACCGCGACCAGACCACGATGCTGCTCCCCACCCCGCGCACCACCGCGCGCGCCAAGCTGCTCCTGCGGCGGTACGGAGCGACCTCGGTGTGGTTCGGGGCCGCGGCGCCGCTCGGGCTCATGGCGCCCGCGCTGCGCGCCGCCGGGGCCACGCGGCTCGTCGGCACGACGCACGGGCACGAGGCGGGCTGGGCGCAGCTCCCCGGGGCCCGTGAGCTGCTGCGACGGATCGGCGAGGGCACCGACACGCTCACCTACCTCGGCGCATACACCCGTTCCCGCATCGCCCGCGCGCTCAGCCCGGATGCGGCGGCCCGCATGGTCCAACTGCCGCCGGGCGTCGACGAGAAGGTCTTCCACCCCGGCTCGGGAGGGCCCGCGCTGCGCGCCGCGATGGGGCTCGCGGACCGGCCCGTCGTCGTGTGTGTCTCGCGCCTCGTGCCGCGCAAGGGGCAGGACACCCTCATCCGGGCCTGGCCCGCCGTGCTCCGCGCGCAGCCGGACGCCGTGCTCCTGATCGTCGGCGACGGGCCGTATGGGGACGACCTGCGGCGCCTCGCGCGCGAGACGGGGGTCGCCGGCGCGGTGCGGTTCACGGGCGGCGTCCCCTGGTCCGAACTGCCCGCCCACTTCGGGGCGGGCGACGTCTTCGCGATGCCGTGCCGCACACGGCGCGGCGGGCTCGACGTGGAAGGGCTCGGAATCGTGTACCTGGAGGCGTCGGCGACCGGGCTGCCCGTCGTGGCGGGGGACTCCGGGGGCGCGCCGGACGCCGTCAAGGAGGGCGAGACGGGGTTCGTCGTCCGGGGCGAGAGCGTCCCGGAGACGGCGGAGCGGATCGTCGCGCTGCTCGGGGACGCGGGACTGCGGGAGCGCATGGGGGCCGCGGGGCGCGCGTGGGTGGAGGAGAAGTGGCGGTGGGACCTGCTGGCGGAGCGGCTGAAGGAGCTGCTGTAGCGAGGGCGGGGCGGGGTCGCCCGGCCGCCTCGCCACCGGTGGACGGCCCCGCGCCACCGGCCCCACGGGCGGCTCGCCACCGGCGGACGCGCCACCGGCCCCACGACCGCCTCGCCACCGGTGGACGGCCCCTCACTTCCGGTACAGCGCCTCGATCTCTTCCGCGAAGTCCTTCGTGACGACCGAGCGCTTGAGCTTGAGCGACGGGGTCAGATGGCCGGACTCCTCGGTGAACTGCGTGTCCAGGACGCGGAACTTGCGCACCGACTCCGCCTTCGAGACCGCGAGGTTGCCCTCGTCCACGGCCTCCTGGAGCGCGGCGAGGAGGGCGGGGTCCTCCCGGAGCGCCGCGACCGTCGCCTCCGGCCTGCCGTGGTCCTTCGCCCAGTGGGCGAGGAACTCCTCGTCGAGCGTGAGGAGCGCGCCGACGAAGGGGCGGCCGTCCCCGACGACCATGCACTCGGCGACGAGCGCGTTGCCCCTGATGCGGTCCTCGATGACGGCGGGCGCGACGTTCTTGCCGCCCGCCGTCACGATGATCTCCTTCTTGCGGCCCGTGATCGCGAGGTAGCCGTCGGCGTCGAGCGTCCCGAGGTCCCCGGTGTGGAACCAGCCGTCCGTGAGCGCCTCCGCGGTCGCCGCCTCGTTGTTCCAGTACCGCGTGAACAGGTGCTCGCCGTGGAGCAGGACCTCGCCGTCGTCGGCGATCCGCACCACCGAGCCGGGCAGCGGCTGCCCCACCGTGCCGATCTTCTGCCGGTCCCAGGGGTTGAAGGCCGTCGCGGCGCAGGACTCGGTGAGCCCGTACCCCTCCAGGACCGTGAAGCCGATGCCGCGGAAGAAGTGCCCGAGCCGCTCGCCGAGCGGCGCGCCGCCCGAGATCGCGTACTCGCCGCGCCCGCCGAGCACGGCGCGCAGCTTGGCGTACACGAGCTTGTCGAAGAGCTTGTGGCGCAGGCGCAGCCCGAGCGAAGGCCCCTGCGGGGCGTCCTGCGCGCGGCTGTACGCGATGGCCGTGTCGGCCGCGCGGTCGAAGACGCGGCCCTTGCCGCCTGCCCGCGCCTGGGCGCGGGCCCCGTTGTAGACCTTCTCGAAGACGCGCGGGACACCGAGCACCATCGTCGGCCGGAAGGCGCTCAACTCCTCGGTGAGGTGCTTGACGTCGGGCGCGTGGCCGAGCTTGATCGGCGCCATGAGCGCCGCGACCTCCACGAGCCGCCCGAAGACGTGCGCGACGGGCAGGAAGAGCAGGACGGAGCACTCGCCGGTGCGGAAGAGCGGCTTGAGGCGCTCCACGACGTTGCCGCACTCGGCGAAGAAGTTGCGGTGGGTGAGGACACAGCCCTTGGGGCGGCCCGTCGTGCCCGAGGTGTAGACGATCGTCGCCGGGTCGTCCGCGGAGACCGCCGCGGCCCGCTCGTCGAGCGCGCTGTCCGGTACGCCCGCGCCCGCCGTCCCCAGCGCCCCGATCGCGTCCTCGTCGAGCCGCCACACCTGCTTCAGCGCGGGCAGCCCCTCCCGTACCGCCTCGACCGACCGCGCGTGCTCCCCGCTCTCCACGAGGCACGCGACCGCGCCCGAGTCGCCGAGAATCCACCGCACCTGCTCCTCGGAGCTGGTCTCGTAGACGGGCACGGTGACCGCTCCGGCCATCCAGATCGCGAAGTCGGCGAGGGTCCACTCGTAGCGGGTGCGGGACATGAGCCCCACGCGGTCGCCCGGTCCCACGCCGGAGGCGAGGAGGCCCTTCGCCACCGCGGTGACCTCGGCGAGGAACGCCGTCGCCGTCACCTCGCGCCACACCCCGTCGACCTTCCGGCCGAGCACCGCCACGTCCGGGTGCCGCGCGGCGTTGCGGCGGACGATGTCGGCCAGGTTGCCGCCCGCGGGGACCTCGTACAGGGCCGGAAGGCTGAACTCGCGCAAAGCTGCTCCTCGTAGGGCACCGGTGGCCACCACGTGGAGTGCGCGTGCGCCGCGACGGTGCGGGTGCCCCCGGCGGGGGGCAGGACGGACTGCCCGGACGTTACCCACCGGTAAGCGGTTCCGATAGGGGGACCGGGGAGATGTTCACTCCGTCACACTCCCTGGGTGGGGCTTGCGGGCAGGGTAGTCCCCCGTGCCGTGCCGCGGGGAGTAACCGCAGGTGAGGGCCGTGCGTCGGGCGCGTACTAGGCTGAACGCATGACGCGGGTTCATGTGGTGAGTGACGTGCACGGGAACGCGCGGGATCTCGCGCACGCCGGGGACGGGGCCGACGCGCTCGTCTGCCTCGGGGATCTCGTCATGTTCCTCGACTACGCCGACCACTCGCACGGCATCTTCCCCGACCTCTTCGGCACCGAGGCCGCGGACAGGATCGTCGCGCTGCGCACCGCGCGCCGCTTCCCCGAGGCGCACGCCCTCAGCCGCTCCCTGTGGGAGGCGCTCGGCGAGGAGCCGGGCCCCGCCATCGAGCGCGCCACCCGCGACCAGTACGCGCGCCTGTTCGCCGCGATGCCCACCCCGACGTACGCGACCTTCGGCAACGTCGACCTCCCGCACCTGTGGCCCGAGTACGCGCACCCCGGCGTCACCGTCCTCGACGGGCAGCGCGCCGAGATCGGCGGCCGCGTCTTCGGCTTCGTCGGCGGCGGCCTGCGCACCCCGATGCGCACCCCCTACGAGCGCGAGGAGGAGGAGTACGCGGCCCTCGTCGAGCAACTCGGCGACGTGGACGTGCTGTGCACCCACATCCCGCCCGACGTGCCCGAACTCTGCTACGACACCGTCGCGCGCCGCTTCGAGCGCGGCAGCGGCGCCCTGCTCGCCGCGATCCGCCGCACCCGCCCGCGCTACCACCTCTTCGGCCACGTCCACCAGCCGCTCGTGCGCCGGGCCCGCATCGGCGCCACCGAGTGCGTGAACGTCGGCCACTTCGCGTCAACGGGCCGTCCCTGGGCCCTCACCTGGTGAGTACGGGCCCCGACGGGGCGCGTTCCGGGGAGCGGTAGCCTTGCCCGCGCGGGCCCCGCACCGCGTCCCCGCCACCCGGCAGCACGGAGGAGTCACGGCGATGGCCGAACACACCAGCTCAAGCATCACCATCGAGGCCGCTCCGGCCACGGTCATGGGTGTGATCGCCGACTTCGCCCGCTACCCCGAGTGGACCGGCGAGGTCAAGGAGGCCGACGTCCTCGCGAGCGACGCCGAGGGCCGCGCCGAGCAGGTCCGCCTCGTCATGGACGCGGGCGCCATCAAGGACGACCAGACCCTCGCCTACACGTGGGTGAGCCCCGACGAGGTCACCTGGACCCTCGTCAAGTCCCAGATGCTGCGCTCCCTCGACGGCTCCTACCGGCTGCGCGCCCGGGGCGAGGCGACCGAGGTGACCTACCAGCTCACCGTGGACGTCAAGATCCCCATGCTCGGCATGATCAAGCGCAAGGCCGAGAAGGTCATCATCGACCGCGCCCTCGCCGGGCTGAAGAAGCGCGTCGAGTCCGGCACCGCGCCCGGCACCGAGGGCTGATCCCCTCCGTGCGCACCGTCCTCGTCACCGGACCCGGCGGGGCCGGACGCACCACGCTCGCCGCCGCCACCGCGCTCGCCGCGGCCCGCGCCGGAACCCCCACGCTCCTCCTCACCCCGGGGCCGGGGCCCCTCGGCCTCCCCGCGGGTCCCGAGCCCACCGCACCGGCCCCGGGCCTGCACGTCGTGGCCGCCGACCCCGCCGCCACCTTCCGCGACGGGGTGCGAGGGCTCCAGGACCGCGCGGGCGCCCTCCTCGGGCTGCTCGGAGCGACCCCCCTGGAGGACGGCGAACTCGCGCCCCCGCCCGGACTCGCCCCGTACGCCCTCCTCACCGCCCTGCACCGCCACGCGACCGCGGCGTACGGCCTCCTCGTCGTGGACCTCCCGGCCGGTACCGACGGGCTCGGGCTCCTCGCCGCGCCCGCCCTGCTGCGCCGCTACCTCGACCGGCTCCTGCCCCGGCAGCGCCAGGCGGCGCGCGCCCTGCGGCCCGTGCTCGGCAAGCTCGCGGGCGTCCCGCTGCCCGGCGGGGAGTGGTACGAGGCCGCCGCGCGCGCCGAGGCCGCGCTCGCCGCGAGCGAAGCGCTCCTCACCGGGCCCGGCACGAGCCTCCTGCCCGTCGTCGAACCCGGCCGCGCCGGTACGGAGGCGCTGCGCCTCACCCGTGTCGCCGCGAGCCTGCACGGCGTCGCGCTCGACCGGCCGCTCGCCAACCGCGTCCTGCCCGAAGGGGCCTTCGGCGCGGCGGCCCAGCGCGCGGCCCTCCGGACGTACGAGGACGTGCGCGAGATCCCGCACCTCGGCGCCGAACCGGCGGACCTCGCCGGTCTCGAAGCCCTCGGCGTCCCGCCGCCCGGCGAGCCCGCGGAGGCCCCCGAGTGGACCCTGCACGACCTGCGCGCGCGGACGGGCCTCGTCGAGTGGCACGTCCCCCTGCCCGGAGCCGAACGCGGGGAACTCGACCTCTACCGCTTCGAGGACGAACTCGCCGTCACGGCGGGCCCCTTCCGCCGCACCCGGCCCCTCCCCTCGGCCCTGCGCCGCTGCGACGTCACGGGGGCGGCCCTGCGCGAGGACGTGCTGCGGGTCCGGTTCCGGCCGACGCCGGGGCTGTGGCCGGAGGGCTGAGGAGGAGCACGGGCGGGGCCCCCGCCCGCGACCGGGGCGGCGGGCGGCCCGGCGGCGTTCTCGCCGGTGCGTCCCCGGGCCCGGCGGACCGCGCAGCGGGTCCGGTACCTTCGGAGGTACACCCGTGCCCCAGGAGTCCGCCATGAGCGAAGCCCAATCCTCCCAGCCGCCCGAGGACGCCGCGGGCGACGCCTGGTCCGAGGCCTGCGCCGAGGACCTCGCCGCCGAGCGCGAGCGCCGTGCCCGCGAGGGGCGGGCCGAGACCGGTTCCGCCGCCGAGGAACTGCTGCGTCTCGCCGACACCCTCGCCGAGAAGCTGACCGGCTTCACCTCCCGCGCCGCGGGCCCCCTCCAGGGCGAGGCCGTGCGCCAGGTCGTCGGCCAGGCCCGCTCCTTCGTCGAGCCCGTCCTGGCCCGCAACCCCGAGGTGCTCGACCACCTCGCGGCGGCCGGCTCCGAACTCCTCGCCGCCTACCGCTCCGCGGTCACCGGGCAGGAGGCCCGCTGGACCCGCGAGAAGCCGTCCGAGGCGCCCGCCGGCGAGTCGCCGCGCAAGCGCCCGCCCGAGGAGGGCGACGGCGGCCGCGGGGAGCGCATCGACCTCGACTGACGGGCCCTCGCGTAAGGTTGGGCCCCAGCGGGGCTCGACCGAAAACTGAGGGACACATGGGACTCACCATCGGCGTCGACATCGGCGGTACCAAGATCGCGGCTGGAGTGGTGGACGAGGAGGGCACGATCCTCTCGACGTTCACCGTGCCCACACCGCCCACCGCCGAGGCCATCGTCGACGCGATCTCCAGCGCGGTCGCCGGGGCCAGCAAGGGACACGACATCGAGGCCGTGGGCATCGGCGCGGCCGGATACGTGGACGACAAACGGGCCACCGTCCTCTTCGCACCCAACATCCACTGGCGGCACGAGCCGCTGAAGGACAAGATCGAGAAGCGCGTCGGCCTCCCCGTCGTCGTCGAGAACGACGCGAACGCCGCCGCCTGGGGCGAGTACCGCTTCGGCGCCGGCCAGGGGCACGAGGACGTCATCTGCATCACCCTCGGCACCGGGCTCGGCGGCGGCATCATCGTCGGCAACAAGCTCCGGCGCGGACGCTTCGGCGTCGCCGCCGAGTTCGGCCACATCCGGGTCGTCCCCGACGGCCTCCTGTGCGGCTGCGGCAGCCAGGGCTGCTGGGAGCAGTACGCCTCCGGCCGCGCCCTCGTCCGCTACGCCAAGCAGCGCGCCCACGCGACCCCGGAGAACGCCGAGATCCTGCTCGGCTTCGGCGACGGCACGCCGGACGGCATCGAGGGCAAGCACATCAGCCAGGCCGCCCGCCAGGGCGACCCGGTCGCCATCGACTCCTTCCGCGAACTGGCCCGCTGGGCGGGGGCCGGGCTCGCCGACCTCGCCTCGCTCTTCGACCCCTCGGCCTTCATCGTCGGCGGCGGCGTCTCGGACGAGGGCGACCTCGTCCTCGACCCGATCCGCCGCTCCTTCCGGCGCTGGCTCATCGGCGGCGCCTGGCGCCCGCACGCCCAGGTGCTCGCCGCCCAGCTCGGCAACAAGGCAGGGCTCGTCGGCGCCGCCGACCTCGCCCGCCAGGGCTGACCCGCCGCCGCACGCACCGGCACCGTGCCGCCCCGCCCGCAGCGGGGCGGCACGGGTGCCCCGGGGTGCGCGATCTTGGCGCGGCCGGGGGTGGTTAGCCTGACCGCCATGAGCACCGCCGCGCCCCAGGGCCTGCCCGCGTCCCGTACCGAGGAGGACGGCTCGGCCGTCGTACGGGTCCTCAGCTACAACATCCGCTCGATGCGCGACGACACCGCCGCGCTCGGGCGGGTCATCCGCGCCTGCGAGCCCGATCTCGTCCTGATCCAGGAGGCCCCGCGCTTCTTCCGCTGGCGCAAGGCCCTCTCCCGCCTCGCCCGTTCCGCCGGGCTCGTGACCCTCGCGGGCGGCGCGACCGCCGCCGGGCCCGCCCTGCTCTGCTCGTTGCGGGCGACCGTCGAGCGGACCGAGGACGTGCTGCTGCCGCTCACCCCCGGGCTGCACCGGCGCGGCTTCTCGACGGCCGTCGTGCGGTTCGGTGCCGCGCGCCTCGGCGTCGTGAGCTGCCACCTGAGCCTCGCGAAGGACGAACGGCTCGCGCAGGCACGGCTGTTGACGGAGACGGTGGCCGGGCTGGGGGTCTCGCACGTCGTCGCGGGGGGCGACCTCAACGAGGGGCCGCGCGGGGCGGCGTTCCGGCACGTGGCGGCGACGCTGCGGGACGCGTTCGTCGCGCGGCCCTGGGGCGGGGAGTTCACCTCCACCGCCGAGGACCCGTACCAGCGGATCGACGCGGTGTTCGTGACGGAGGGGGTGGAGGTGCTCGGGTGCGGGGTGCCGGTGCCGGTGCTGGAGGGCGCGGAGGTGCGGCGGGCGTCTGACCACTTGCCGGTGCTGGCCGCGGTGCGGGTGCCGGCGGAGGGGTAGGCGCCCCTCGGCGGGGCGGGGCGCGCGGGGCTCCGCCCCGGACCCCGCTCCTCAAACGCCGGAGGGGCTGGGTTTGTGGGTGGTTGCGGGTGACCCGGTGGTCAGACCACCGCGCCTCTGCCCGGGTCGTCCTCGTCCTCGTCATCGCCCGCTCCCATGCGGATCACCAGGGTGACGAAGCCGCCCACGAAGCCGCCGATGCAGAGCGTCGCGAGCCACCAGGTCATGTCCCAGTCGAAGAGGACGGCCAGGAGGGTCAGGACCGGGCCGCCGATCACCGCGAGCCAGGCGAACTTCGCGGTCACGTCGGACTCGGGAAGCTGCGGGTCCGGCGGGACGAAGTGGCCCTCGTCCTCCTCCGCCGGGGTGTGGTCGCGCGGGCCCGGGGGCGGGCCGCCGCGGACGCCGGGCGCGAAGGCGACCGAGCCGCCGAGCGGTGTCCTCCCCGGGGGCTCCTCGTCCTCGCCCGGCTCCTCGGCGGGGGCGTCGCGCCGCTCGTTGCGCGATCTCGCCTCCAGGCCCGCCAGGTCGTCGACCGACTTGAAGGGCTTCGCGCCCGGCGGGTCGGCCGGCTCCTCGCCGTACCCCGCGACGATCGCCGCCCACGCCGCCTCCTCGTCGAGCGGGGGCACACCGCTCTCCTCCGGCTCCCTGCTCTCCTCGCGCTCCGCGCCGTTCTCAGCCACCGCTGGCCGTCCCTTCCTGGCCGACAAGGCCGACATGGGAGTACTCGGGGGCGATCCGGGCCACGAAGGACTCGCTCTCCGCGAAGATCCGGTCCGCGTCGTGGTCCAACGTCGCGACATGGTGGCTGTGTTCCAGGACCACCTCGGTGGTGTCCGCCGAGGAGACCCGCGCGAGCACGCGCGCCGAGTCGGCGGGCGGTACGACGTGGTCCGTGGCGCTGTGCAGGAGGAGCAGCGGCTGCGAGACGCGCGGCAGATCGCCGTCCACGATCCGGAAGAAGCGCCGCAGCGAGTGGGCGGCGTGCAGCGGGACCCGCGTGTACCCGGTCTCCTCGACGCCCTCCTTCGCGATGTCGCTGACGATCCCCCTCGTCGAGGGCAGGAGATGCCGCGCCACCGGCAGCGCGTGCGCGGCGAGACCGTGCACCTTGAGCGCCGGGTTCACCAGCACGAGGCCCGCGACCGCGTCGCCGTGCCGCTCGGCGAGCCGCAGCGCGAGCGCCCCGCCCATCGAGAGCCCCGCCACGAGCACCGTCGTGCACCGCTCGCGCAACTCCGCGAAGGCACGGTCCACCTCCGCGTACCAGTCCTCCCAGCCGGTGACCTGGAGGTCCTGCCAGCGGGTGCCGTGGCCGGGCAGCAGCGGCAGCGACACGCTCAGCCCGCGCGCCGCCAGGTACTCGGCCCACGACCGCAGCGACTGCGGACTCCCCGTGAAACCGTGGCACAACAGGACTCCGGTGGCACCGCCCTCGTGGCGGTAGGGCTCGGCTCCGGCGATGACCGGCACGACGGGCTCCTTCGGTGAGCGATCGGCGACGAACGGGAGAACGGACGGACGGAGCGGCGGGCGCGGGGGCCCGGACACCCGGCCCCGGACATGACCCGCACGCCCGGGGGAACAGGCACAGTACGGTGTCGCGGCGTATTTCACCGTACGCGACCGGACCGACACCGACCAGGGTCCCGGGCGGCCGGGAACGGCCGTGCGAGCACCCGGGCCGGTATGGTCGGCCACGACGGAGGACGGAAGGCGGACCGGTGATCTACAACGCGATGAAGCACTCCCTCGGTGCCTCGCTCAAGGTGGCGTTCCGGCCGTGGGTCGAGGGCATGGAGAACATCCCCGAGGAAGGCCCCGCGATCCTCGCGAGCAACCACCTCTCCTTCTCCGACTCCTTCTTCCTCCCCGCCGTCCTGGAACGCCGGGTGACCTTCATCGCGAAGGCCGAGTACTTCACCACCCCCGGGGTCAAGGGCAGGCTGACGGCCGCCTTCTTCAAGGGCGTCGGACAGCTCCCCGTGGACCGCTCGGGCGGACGCGGCGCGGGCGAGGCCGCGATCAAGAGCGGCCTCGACGTCCTCGCGCGCGGCGAACTCTTCGGCATCTACCCCGAGGGCACCCGTTCCCCCGACGGCCGCCTCTACCGCGGCAAGCCCGGCGGTCTCGCCCGCGTCGCCCTCGGCAGCGGCGCCCCCGTCATCCCCGTCGCCATGATCGACACCGAGAAGATCCAGCCCCCCGGCAAGGCCGTCCCCAAGCTCATGCGGCCCGGCATCCGCATCGGCAAGCCCCTCGACTTCAGCCGGTACGAGGGCATGGAGGGAGACCGCTTCATCCTCCGCGCCCTCACCGACGAGGTCATGTACGAGATCATGAAGCTCTCGGGCCAGGAGTACGTGGACATCTACGCCACCGCCGCCAAACGCCGGCTCGCGGAAGCGGCCAAGGCGGAGGCCGCGAAGAACGGCAAGCCGAAAGCGGCCTGAGCCCTTTCGCCGCGGACCGGCGGAACGCCTCGGCAGCCTGAACCCCTTTCGCCGCGGACCGGCGGAACCCCTCGGCGGGCGGCACCGTCTCCGCCTGCGGGCCCCTCTCGTAGGGTGCTCCCGGGGACCGGGAGCCGGGCCCGGTACGCACAGACGGGGGACAGGACGACATGGCCACGAGCGAGCCCGCGCGGCCGAAGGCGGCGAACCGTCTCGTCGAGCGCCCCCTGTGGCAGGCCCTCACCGCCTACCGCCTCCTCACCGCCCCGTACGCCTTCGCCCTCTTCCTCGTTGAGCGCGAGCACTTCGCCCGCCCCGCTGTCGCCTGGGCCTTCTACGCCGTCCTCCTTCCCTGGACGTTCCTCACCCTGCCGCGCGTGCGCGCGCGGGGCCGCTGCACGCGCCCCTTCCTCGTCGCCGACCTCCTCCTCGCCCTCACCGGCATCCTGCTCACGCCCCTCGCCGACGGCGCCGCGCGCGTCGCGAGCGGAGTGCCCACGCTGCCCTCCATATGGACGGCGGGCGCGGTCCTCGCCTGGGCGCTCAAGGGCGGCTGGCGCCCGGCGGCCGCCGCCTCGGTGCTCGTCGGCGTCGCGAACGTCGTGCAGCGCGGCGCGCCGAGCCCGAGCACCCTCCACAACGTGCTCCTCGTCTGCATCGCGGCGATCGCCATCGGGTACGTCGTCGAGGTCGCCCGCGCCTCCGAGCGCACCCTGGCCCGTGCCCTGGAGATCGAGTCGGCGACCCGCGAGCGCGAACGCCTCGCCCGCGACATCCACGACGGCGTGCTCCAGGTCCTCGCCATGGTGCAGCGGCGCGGCACCGCGCTCGGCGGCGAGGCGGCGGAGCTGGGCAGGCTCGCGGGCGAGCAGGAGACCGCCCTGCGCGCCCTCGTCCGGGGCGGGCCGCCGCCCGCCGCGCCACACCCCGGGAACCCGGGCGCCCCGCTCGACCTCATGGCGCTCCTCGCCCCGCTCGCGGACGCCCGTACGAGCCTCTCGGGCCCCGGCACCCCCGTGCCGCTCGCCGCGCACGCCGCCCGCGAGCTGACCGCGGCCGTCTCCGCCGCGCTCGACAACGTCGCCCGGCACGCGGGCGAGGAGGCGCGGGCCTGGCTGCTCGTCGAGGACGAGACGGACGCGGTGCTCGTGACCGTGCGGGACGACGGGCCCGGCATCCCCGAGGGCCGCCTCGCCGAAGCCGCCGGGCAGGGCCGCCTCGGCGTCGCGCAGTCGATCAGGGGCCGCCTCGCCGACCTCGGCGGCACCGCCACGCTCTTCTCGGTCCCGGGCCAGGGCACCGAGGTCGAACTGCGCCTGCCGCGCCCGCCCGAGAAGACGAACGACAGGAAGGACAGCGCCCGATGAACGCGCCCGCACAGCCCGTCCGCGTCATGGTCGTCGACGACCACCCGATGTGGCGGGACGCCGTCGCCCGCGACCTGGAGGCGGCCGGTTTCGCCCTCGTCGCCACCGCCGGGGACGGCCCGCAGGCCGTACGCCGCGCGACCGCTACCCGCCCCGACGTCCTCGTCCTGGACCTCAATCTGCCGGGCCTGCCCGGCGTCGAGGTGTGCAAGCGCCTCGTGCGGGAGCGGCCCGAGCTGCACGTCCTGGTGCTCTCGGCCTCCGGCGAGCACGCCGACGTCCTGGAGGCCGTGAAGTCCGGGGCCACCGGCTACCTCGTGAAGTCGGCGAGCACGGAGGAACTGATCGAGGCGGTGCGCCGGACGGCCGTCGGCGACGCCGTCTTCACCCCCGGCCTCGCCGGGCTCGTCCTCGGCGAGTACCGCAGGCTCGCGGCCGAACCGGAGCAGAAGGCACCCGGCGGGGGGCCGGAGACACCGCGGCTCACCGAGCGCGAGACGGAGGTGCTGCGGCTGGTGGCGAAGGGACTGAGCTACAAGCAGATCGCGGAGCGTCTCGTCATCTCGCACCGGACCGTGCAGAACCACGTGCAGAACACCTTGGGGAAATTGCAGCTGCACAACCGCGTGGAACTCGTCCGGTACGCGATCGAGCAGGGGCTCGACGACGCGGAGTGAGGCGGAAGGAACCGGGGAGACGCCGCTGACGCGGTGGGGCGGCGCGCCGCGAGCTGGACCGGGGCGGGCGGAGCGGCGTGGGCCGGGGCGCCGCCCCGGACCCCGCCCCTCACCCTTCCCCGCCCTTCAGCCGCGAGCCGCCCCGGTCGGGCTGGAGCGCCGACGGGCCGCAGAGCCGAGGACCCCCTCCACCAGCTCCCGCACCACTTCCACCCCTCGCAGGCTCAGGACCGACTCCGGGTGGAACTGGACGGACGCGAAGCCCGGACCGCGCAGCGCGTGGACCTCGCCGTTCGCCGGGTCGCGGCTCACCTCGATGCCGTGGGCCGCGAGTTCGGTGGCCGCCTCGTCGTCGCAGTGGGCGACGAAGCTGTTGTAGAAGCCGACCGTCTCGCGGCGGCCGAAGAGGCCGATCTCGGTCTGCGCGCCTTGGCAGGGGACCTCCTTGCGGACGATCCGCAGCCCGAGGCGCTCCGCGATCAGCTCGTGGCCCAGGCACACCCCGAGCACACCGTGCCGGTGCCCGGCGAGCAGCGCCTCCGCGAGCGCGCCGAGCCGCCGCATCCGCGGGTCCTCCCGGTCGGCCGGGTCGCCGGGGCCGGGGCCGAGCACGACCGGGCCCTCGTGGGCGAGCGCCGCCTCGCGCAGGCCCGGCTCGTCGTGCCGCCGCACGCGCACCTCGCAGCCCGTCGCGCGCAGCAGGTGCGCGAGCATCGCCGTGAACGTGTCCTCCGCGTCCACGACGAGCACCCGCGCCCCCGGCTCCCCGGCCGGTGCCTCCCGCAGCCGCAGCCAGAACGGCGCGAGCCCCGCCCGCCGCCCGTCGAGCGCGGCCCGCACCCGCGGATCGTCCGCGAGCCGCGGCGGCGCCGTGCCCGTGGCCCGCGCGGCGCCCTCGTCCCGTACGCCCAGCGCCGTCAGCACCCCCGCCGCCTTCGCGTGCGTCTCGGCGACCTCGCCGTACGGGTCCGAGCCGCGCACGAGGGTCGCGCCGACGCCGACGCGCAGCCGTCCCGCCCGGTCGATGTCGGCGGTGCGGATCAGGATGGGCGAGTCGAGCGTCTGCGCGCCCGAGGCGTCGCGGCCGAGGAGCGCGAGCGCGCCCGCGTAGTAGCCGCGTCCGTCCGGCTCGTGGCGCGCGATGACCCGGCAGGCGTTCTGCACGGGGGACCCGGTCACGGTCGCGGCGAACATCGTCTCGCACAGCACCTCGCGCGCGTCCAGCGTCGAGCGCCCCCGCAACTCGTACTCGGTGTGCGCGAGATGGGCCATCTCCTTCAGGCGCGGCCCGACGACGACCCCGCCGAGGTCGCCGACGGTCGCCATCATCTTCAGCTCCTCGTCCACCACCATCGACAGCTCCTCCGTCTCCTTCGCGTCCGCGAGGAAGCGCAGCAGGTCCTCGGCGTCCGGGCCCGCGGCCGGATAGCGGTACGTGCCGCTGATCGGGTTCATCACGACGGTCCCGCCCGTCATCCGCACGTGCGCCTCCGGGCTCGCGCCCACGAGCGTGCGCTCCCCGGTGTGCACGACGAAGGTCCAGTAGGCGCCCCGCTCGCCCACGAGCAGCCGCCGGAACAGGGCGAGCGCGTCCCGCCGCCCGAAGCCGGGGATCTCGGCCCGGTACGTACGGCGCACGACGAAGTTCGCGCCCTCGCCCGAGCCGATCTCGTCCCGCAGCACCCGGCCCACCGTCGCGGCGTAGGCGTCGTCGTCCTGGTCGAAGCCGTGGCCGACGATCCCGGGGCGGTGGGCGGGCAGCAGCGCCGTCACCTCGTCGAGCGGCAGCCGGTGCGTCTCCTCGGCGACGAGCACCGCGAGCGGCGTCCCGTCCTCGCGCACCTCGAAGCCCCGCTCCCTGATCTGCCCGAACGGCACGAGGGCGAGGACGGGGTGCGCGGCGTCCTCGTCAGGGATGTCCGCGAGCCGTTCCACCTCGCGCACCTGTCCGAGCAGTACCTCGACGGTGTCGGGCTCCAGGCCCGGAGTACGGCGCCGCAGCAGCGCGAAGGGCGGGGCGCCGGGGGCGGTGAGACGGGCGAGGACCTGGGCGGTGCTGGTCATCGGATTCCTTCCGGGGAGGACGGGAGCCGCTGAGGGCCCACCCCCGGAAACACCGAAGGCCGCCCTCGGGCGGCCTTCTCGCGACGTACGCGACAGAGGTGGACCGCTAGGGAGCGGACCACCACCAGGTGGAAAGAGTCGCGAACATGAGGGCGAGGGTACCCGAACAACCGGCGCGCGTCCGGACGACGGAACCGCCGTCTCACACCTCGGCCACCCCCTCGGCCGCGCATAAGGACCCCGTATGGTGGGCCGTGTGACCGTGAACGCTGATATTGACGCCCTCGCCACCAAGGCGAGCTGGCGAGACCTGCCCGCGGCGCAGCAGCCTACGTACCCCGATGCCGAGGCCCTGCGCGAAGTCGTCGCGGACCTTGAGTCGTATCCCCCGCTCGTCTTCGCCGGCGAGTGCGACGAGCTGCGCACCCGGATGGGAGCCGTCGCCCGCGGCGAGGCGTTCCTCCTCCAGGGCGGCGACTGCGCCGAGTCCTTCGACGCCGTGACCGCCGAGCACATCCGCGCCAAGCTCAAGACGATCCTCCAGATGGGCGCCGTCCTCACCTACGCGGCCTCCGTGCCCGTCGTGAAGGTCGGCCGGATCGCGGGCCAGTACTCCAAGCCCCGTTCGAAGGACACCGAGACCCGCGACGGCGTGACGCTCCCCAGCTACCGGGGCGACTCCGTCAACGGCTTCGACTTCACCGAGGCCGCGCGCGTCCCCGACCCGGACCGCCTGCGCCGCATGTACCACCACTCGGCGTCGACGCTGAACCTCGTGCGCGCCTTCACCACGGGCGGGTACGCGGACCTGCGCCAGGTGCACGCCTGGAACCAGGACTTCGTGCGCACCTCGGCCTCGGGCCAGCGCTACGAGCAGCTCGCCCGCGAGATCGACAACGCGCTGAACTTCATGCGGGCCTGCGGGACCGACCCCGAGGAGTTCCGCACCGTCGAGTTCTACTCCTCGCACGAGGCGCTGCTCATGGACTACGAGTCGGCGCTCACGCGCGTCGACTCGCGCACCGGGCGGCTCTACGACGTCTCGGCGCACATGGTGTGGATCGGTGAGCGCACCCGTCAGCTCGACGGCGCCCACATCGAGTTCGCCTCGAAGATCCGCAACCCCATCGGCGTCAAGCTCGGCCCCTCCACGACCCCGGAGGAGGCGCTCCAGTACATCGAGCGCCTCGACCCCGAGCGCGAGCCCGGCCGCCTCACCTTCGTCGTGCGCATGGGCGCGGACAAGATCCGCGACAAGCTCCCCACGCTCGTCGAGAAGGTCACCGCCTCGGGCGCCACGGTCGCCTGGGTCACCGACCCGATGCACGGCAACACCTTCGAGGCGGCCTCGGGCCACAAGACCCGCCGCTTCGACGACGTGCTCGACGAGGTCAAGGGATTCTTCGAGGTCCACAAGGAGCTGGGCACCCACCCCGGCGGCATCCACGTGGAACTGACCGGGGACGACGTCACCGAGTGCGTGGGCGGCGGCGACGAGATCTTCGTCGACGACCTCCACCAGCGCTACGAGACCGCCTGCGACCCGCGCCTGAACCGCAGCCAGTCGCTCGACCTCGCCTTCCTCGTCGCGGAGATGTACCGCTCGCAGTGAGGTACGCCGGATCGTAGGGCCGCCGAAGGGGCACGGATCGTCTGTGATCCGTGCCCCATCGGCGTATCCGGGGTTCCTCGCCGCGCTCCGGCAGGGTTAGGTTAGGTTTGCCTCAGCAGGACGGGTGGGTGGTCCCCCCGGCACGAGGAGGCGACCGGCCCGTACGGACCGGACGACCGGCGGTTTCGGCAGGAGGTGACCCGCGTGTACGTGTGCTCGTGCTTCGGCATCACGGAGGCGGACGTGCGCGCGCACGCGGAGGGCGGGGCCGTCACGCCCCGCAAGATCGCCTCCGCCTGCAAGGCCGGGACCGACTGCGGCGGTTGCGTCCGCCGCATCCAGGCCCTCCTCGGCCGGGGCACCTGCCCGCGCAGGGAGGCCGCCGACCGCGACGAGCCGGTGTTCCCGCCCGCACCGGCCCCGCTCCCCGTAGCGGTCGCGCTGCCGTCCCCGGCACCGGTCGCACGCCTCGACGACGCCGCCTGAGCCGTAGGGCCCGTACCGGCCGCGCCGCGTCAGTCCGTCTTGAAGCCGCTCGTGCCCGGCCCCGAGGGGTCCGGCTGCTCCTGCGAGATGACCGTCGACAGGTACAGCGCCTCGCCCAGCTTCTCGATGAGGTCGAGCTGGGTGTCCAGGTAGTCGATGTGGTGCTCCTCGTCCGCGAGGATCGCCTCGAAGACGTTCGCCGAGGTGATGTCGCCCTTGGCGCGCATCAGCTCGATCCCGCGCCGCAGCCGGTCGATCGCCTCGACCTCGATCTGCCGGTCGGCGCGGAACATCTCCGTCACCGTCTGCCCCACCGAGACGTGGAAGAGCCGCTGGTAGTTCGGCAGGCCGTCGAGGAGCAGGATGCGGTCCGTGAGGATCTCCGCGTGCCGCATCTCGTCGAAGGACTCGGCGCGCGTGTACTTCGCGAGCTTCGTCCACCCCTTGTGATCCTGCAGCTTGGCGTGGAGGAAGTACTGGTTGATCGCCGTCAGCTCAGCCGTGAGCTGCTCGTTGAGGAATTCGATGACCTCGGGGTCGCCCTGCATCGTCCGGGCTCCTTCCAGGAGTACGACTAGGCGGCGGGTACGTCGGGTGTCCGGCCTGCTACGGAACGCGCGCATCGTCGCATCACCGGTTCCGCGGAGTCCAGTAAGTGCACGCTTAGTCAGGTATGTCCCCGGCGTCTCCCGGGCCACGGCCGCCCGGTCGGCGGCAACCCGCCCGGTCTGTCAGGATGGATCGCATGGGCCAGGCGGAGAGCGAGAGAGACGGCCCGCCTTCCCCGGGCGGGACTTCCCCGGCGCGTCCTTCCCCGGAGGCGGGCAGGCTGCCGCCGGGACAGCGCCTTCAGCGCGGCTGGCCGGTCACCCACTACGGCCCGGTGCCGAAGTTCCGGCCCGAGCGCTGGGAGTTCCGCGTCTTCGGCGCGACGGCGGACGGGGAGAAGCGCGGCTGGAACCACGAGGAGTTCACCGCGCTCGGCTGGGCCACCGTCGAGGCCGACCTGCACTGCGTGACCCGGTTCAGCGTCCTCGGCGCCGAATGGGGCGGCATCCCGGCCCGTACGCTGCTCGACCTCGTACCGCCCGCTCCGCAGGCCACGCACGTCATGGTGTGGGCCGAGTACGGCTACAGCGCCAATCTGCGGCTCGCCGACTTCGCAGCCCCGCACACCGTCTTCGCCACCCACAAGGACGGCGAGCCCCTGACGGCCGAGCACGGTTACCCGGTGCGCCTCGTCGTCCCCCAGCTGTACGCCTGGAAGGGCCCGAAGTGGGTGCGCGGCGTGGAGTACATGACCGCCGACCGGCGCGGCTTCTGGGAGGAGCGGGGCTACCACAACATCGCGGACCCGTGGCGGGAGCAGCGGTACTCCTACCAGGAGGAGGCGGGGGACGGGCCGGGGCTGTGAACGCCCGGCCGTGCCGCTGCCTCAGCCGTGCCCTTCCGTCAGCCGTGCGTTCCGTCAGCCGCGCAGTTCCTTCAGGCGCGCCACGTCCGCCGCGTGCCCCTCGGGGCCGCCCGGCGTCTCGATGACCAGCGGCACGCCCGCCGTCGCCGGGTGGGCGCACAGCTCCGCGAAGGCCGCTGTGCCGATCGTGCCCGCGCCGATGTTCTCGTGCCGGTCCAGGTGCGAGCCGCAGCCCGCCTTCGAGTCGTTGGCGTGGACGAGCTTGAGCCTGCCCTCGCCGACCTCGTCCACGAGCAGGTCGAGCGTCTGCTTCGCACCGCCCGGGGCGCCGAGATCGTGCCCCGCCGCGTGCACGTGGCACGTGTCGAGGCACACGCCGAGCTTCGGGTGCGCGTCGAGCGCGGCCACGTACGGGCCCAGGTCCCCCGCCCGCGCGCACAGCGAGGCGCCCTGCCCGGCCGTCGGCTCCAGGAGCAGGTCCGGGTCCCCGGGGTCATCCAGCTCGTCGAGCAGCGGCAGCATCCGCTCGCGCACCTGCGCGAGCGCCACCGCACGCGTGCGGCCCCCGGTCGCCGAGCCCGTGTGCACGACGACGCCGAGCGCGCCGATGGCGCGGGCTCTGCGCAGTGAGTGCCGCAAGGAGACCACCGACTTCTCGACGGTGGCCTCGGTGTGGGAGCCGAAGTTGATGAGGTACGGCGCGTGCACGTACGCGCGCAGGCCCTCGTCGGCGCAGCGCGTACGGAACTCCTCGTCCTGCGCCGGGTCCCCGGGCCCCGTCGCCCAGCCGCGCGGATTGGCGACGAAGACCTGCACGGCCTCGGCACCGAGCGTGCGCGCGTAGGAGAGGCCGGTCTTCGCGAGGCCCCCGGCGACGGGGACGTGCGCGCCGACGGGATTGCGGGGGGTGGAGTTCACCGGTCCAGGGTGACACGGACCAGGGGCGTGGCTTTCGCCCGGGTCACGGCAGTGTGGGTACGCCGGAGTCGGCGGGCTCGCCGATCTCGGTCTCCGCGAAGCCCGGGTCGGGCGCGGGCGTCGGCGACCCCTCGGAGCTCGCTCCGGCCTCGGGGTCTTCCAGGTGCGGCGTCCCGCTCACCCCTCGCGCCGTCTCGATCTCCAGGTCGGCCGGCATCTCGACCACGCAGTCCTTCGCGTCGGGATGCCGCACGGCGCAGGGGTCGGCGGTGGCCGGTCGCACGGCGGTGCGCGCCGACTTCCCCTCGCTCGCCGGGCCGCCGTCCGGGGACGAGCAGGCGGTCGCGGCGACGCCCGCGCCCAGGACGAGGACAGCACTGACGGCGACGGTACGCAGACGCATGGTTCCCCCCACACGGAACGGCCTCTCCGGTGGAGGCCGAGAGGAGAAGTCTGCCCTGTGAGACAGGGGCACGGAGACCGATTTCGGTGAAGGAATCGTTCAGGTGTGCGTGCACGATTCCGGAGCGTCACCGCCGCCTGAGGGGCACCGCACCCGGAGTGCCACCGCCGCCTGAGCGGCACCGCGCCCGGACCCTCACCGCCCCCGGACCGTCACCGCACCCGGATCGTCACCGTGCTCCCGCGCGGTGCCGTGTCGCCCCCGCTCACCGACTGGTCCCACACGGTGTGCCCGAGGAACCAGCGGGAGACCTTCACCTCGAACCCGGCGTCCTCCAGGAGCCCCTTCGCCTCCTTCTCCTGCTTGCCCTCCACGTCCGGCACCTCCACGAGGTCGGGGCCCTTGGAGAGCGTCAGCGTCACCGTGTCGCCCGCCGCGAGCCGCTCGCCCGCGCCGGGGGACTGCTTCGCGACGGCGCCCTCGTCGGCGTCGGAGGAGAAGACCCGCGCGGAGGCGACCTTCACGTCGAGCCCCGCGTCGGACAGCTCCTCGCGCGCCTCCGCCTCGTCCTTGCCGCTCACATCCGGGACGTCCACGGGCGCGCCCCTGCTCACGGTGATCCGCACCGTCGCCCCGGCCTTCACGTTCTCGCCCGCCTGCGGCTCCGTGCCGATCACGGCGCCCTGGCTGACGTCCTGGTCGAAGCGCTTCGTGACGAGCCCCGGGTCGAGCCCGCGCCCGCGCAGGGCCGCGCGCGCCTCGGCGAGGGTCTTGCCGGTGAGCCGGGGGACGTCGACCGTGCGCGGGCCGAGCGAGACGGTGAGGGTGACCTCGCCGTGATCGCGGATGCGGGCGCCGGGGGCCGGGTCCGTGCCGAGCACGTTGCCGCGCGGCTCGGTAGCGCTGTAGCGGCCCTTGACGTCCTTGACCCGCAGCCCCGCCTTGTCGAGACGCCCCTTCGCCTCCTTCTCGCTCTTCGCGAGCACCCGCGGGACCTCGGTGAACTGCCCCGCGTTGACGTACCAGACCCCCGCGCCCCCGCACAGCACGACGGCGGCGACGACGAGCGCCGACCACAGCCGGCGCCGGGGCCGCCCCCCGCGCGCGGGCGGGGGCAGGACGCTCGTGTGCTGCACGTCCTCGGCCGCCGCTCCCGGGCGCGGCAGTGTCAGCGCGCGCGGCAGCACGCTCGTGCGGTCCTCGGCGTTGTCGTGCCCGCCCGCGCGCGCCGCCGGGGGCTCGGCGTCGAGCGCCTCCCGGCCGAGGTGCGCCGTCGCGTCCCGTACCGCCGCGAGGAGGGCCACCGCGTCGCGCGGACGCGCGGCCGGCTCGCGCGCGGTGGCGGCGGCCACGAGCGCGTCGAAGGCCGGGTCGAGGCCGGGGAAGAAACCGGAGGGGGCCGGGACGTCGGTGTTCAGGTGCTGGTAGAGGACCTGTGCGGGCGTGTCGCCGAGGTACGGCTTGCCGCCGGTCAGCATCTCGAAGAGCACGATGCCGCACGCGTACACGTCGGCGCGCTCGTCGACCGCGTCGTCGCTGATCTGCTCGGGCGCCAGGTACGAGACGGTGCCGAGGACGGCGCCCGTCGACTGCGAGGAGGTGCCCACCCCGCGCACGAGGCCGAAGTCCGCGACCTTGACCCGCCCGTCGTCTCCTATCAGGACGTTCTCCGGCTTCATGTCGCGGTGCACGAGGCCCGCGCGGTGCGCGGCGCCGAGCCCGGCGAGGACCGGCTCCAGGATGTCGAGCGCCGCACGCGGACTCAGCGCCCCGCGCTCGCGCAGCACGTCGCGGAGCGTGCAGCCGGACACGTACTCCATCGCCAGGTACACGGAGGCGCCGTCCGCGTTCTGGTCGAAGACGCTCACCACGTTCGGGTGGTCGAGCCGCGCCACCGACTTCGCCTCGCGGATGAACCGCTCGACGAACCCCGCGTCCGTCGCGAGCCGGGGGTGCATGACCTTGAGCGCGACCACCCGGTCCAGGCGCAGATCGACCGCGCGATGCACGGTCGACATACCCCCGGCCGCGATGAGCGCGTCCACCCGGTACCGCCCGTCGAGGACCTTCCCGACGAGCGAGGTGTTCTGATCGGCCGGCCTCGTGTCCACGCGGCGAGTCTACGGGGCCGCGCGGGGCCGTCCGGGGCGGCGGTGTCACACGGTGTCAGTGGCGGGTGGCACTGTGGTGGCGGTCACCGGGCGCGCTCGCCCGCCATCCCCCACGTGACCGGACGGAAGGATCTGGACATGAGCTGGGACGTGCTGGTGCTGCGGCTGCCCGAGGGCTGCGCCTCGGTGGAGGACCTGCCCGGCGGCGCCGCTGAGCTGCCGCTCGGCGCGCGCGCCGACGTGCTCGCCGCGCTCGCCGGGGCCGTGCCCGAGGCGGACCTCTCCGACCCGGCCTGGGGCGAGCTGGAGGGGCCCGGCTGGTCGATGGAGCTGAACATCGGGGACACGGACCCGGTCGACGCGGTCATGCTGCACGTACGCGGCGGCGGGGACGACGTGCTCCCCGTCGTGCTGCGCATCGCGGAGGCGCTCGGGGCGCGCGCCTGCGACCCGGCGGGCTGGGTGCTCACGGGGGCGGGGGACACCTCGGGGTGGCACGCCTTCCAGGAGTTCCGGGATCACCTGACGGGGGTGCGGAGCGGGAGATGAGGCGGGGCGGGGGCGGCGGTGGGGGAGGGGCGGTGTCGCGTGGCCGGGCCGCCCCGGGACCCGTACCCCGTAGGACGCGAGGCGCCGGGGGACAGGGTGACGACGCCGGGCGCCCCCGGAGCGGCTCAGCACGCAGGGCGCCCCGCGCTCTTCGCAGGACCCCGGGCGTTCCGAAGTCCCCTCAGAACGCCGGGCGTTCCGGGTCCAGCTCGGCGCGGCCCTCCATGGGCGACGACGCCTCGGCGAAGTGGCGGCGCGGGATGCGGCCCGCGCGACGGGCCAGGCGCCCCGCCTCCGTCGCGTGCCGCATGGCGTGCGCCATCAGCTCCGGCTCGCGCGCGCGGGTCACCGCCGAGGCGAGCATCACCGCCGCGCAGCCCAGCTCCATCGCGAGCGCCACGTCCGACGCCGTTCCGGCACCCGCGTCCAGGATCACGGGGACCCGAGCCCGCTCGGTGATGAGCTGGAAGTTGTGCGGATTGCGGATGCCGAGCCCGGAACCGATCGGCGAGCCGAGCGGCATGACGGCCGCGCAGCCCACGTCCTCCAGCTTCCGCGCGAGCACCGGGTCGTCGTTCGTGTAGGGGAGCACGGTGAACCCGTCGTCGACGAGGATCTCGGCCGCGTCGAGCAGCTCCACCGGATCGGGGAGGAGCGTGCGCTCGTCGGCGACGACCTCCAGCTTCACGAGGTCCGTGCCCAGCGCCTCGCGCGCCAGCCGCGCCGTCAGCACGGCCTCACCGGCCGTGTGGCAGCCCGCCGTGTTCGGCAGCACGCGAATGCCGAGCCGGTCGAGGACGGAGAGCACCGAACCCTGCGTACCCGGGTCCAGGCGGCGCATCGCGACCGTCGTCAGCTCCGTGCCCGAGGCGGTCAGCGCGCGCTCCAGGACGTCGAGGCTCGGCGCGCCGCCCGTGCCCATGATCAGGCGCGAGGAGTACGTGGTGCCGCCGAGGACGAAAGGATCGTCGGCCATGCTCCCTCAGCCTCCCTGCACAGCGGTCAGGATCTCGACGCGGTCGCCCGCGGCGAGCACGGTCGCGGGCCAGTCGCCGCGCGGCACGACCGTCTCGTTGACGGCCGCGGCGACGCCCGTAGGGGCCCGGCTCAGCCCGGCGACGAGCGCGTCGAGCGTCGTGCCCGGGGGAACGGCGCGCTCGGCGCCGTTGACTCTCACGGTCAGGTCGAGGTTCACAGGACGGGCTCCGGGCTTCTCGTGAATCGCAGGGGGGTGAAGGGGCGCGCGGCCTCCGGCAGCGCGTCGTGGGTCAGGGCGTGCGCCATGACGGCGCCCGTCTCGGGGGCGAGGAGGACTCCGTTGCGGCCGTGGCCCGTCGCGAGGTGCAGTCCGGGGAGCGCCGTGGGGCCGAGCAGGGGCGCGTTGTCCGGTGAGGCGGGGCGCAGCCCGGCGAGGGTCTCGGTGAGCGGGAGTTCGGTGATGCCGGGGAGCAGTTCGTGCGCGTCGCGCAGCAGCGCGTACACGCCGCCCGCCGTGACCGTCGTGTCCCTGCCCCGCTCCTCGCTCGTCGCTCCGACCACGAGTTCGCCGTCCTCGCGCGGCACGAGGTAGAGGCTCCCGCCCCGTACGACCGCGCGCACCGTGCGCCGCAGGAAGCCCGCGTACGCGCCCTCCATCCGCAGCCGCAGGACCTGCCCTTTCACGGGCCGTACGGGCACGGCGACCTCGGGCGGCAGGCCCGCCAGGTCCGTGCTGAAGCACCCGGCCGCGAGCACCGTGCGGGCCGCTTCGAGGCGCGCACCGTCCGCGAGCACCACGCCGCGCGCCCGGTCCGCCTCCACCACGAGCCGCGCCGCCCTCGCCCGCTGGAACTCCACCCCGGCCCGCTCGCAGACGACGAGGAGCGCCCCCACGACCCGGCGCGGATCGACCTGATGGTCGCCCTCGACACGCAGCCCGCCCCGTATCCCGGGCGCGAGCATCGGCTCCAGGCGGCGGCACTCACGGCCCGTCAGCCACTGCGAGTCGAGCCCGCGACGCGTGTGCAGGGCGTGCAGTTCGCGCAGTTCGGCACGGTCGTCGGCGTCCAGCGCGACGGCGAGCGTCCCGCACGGGCGGTACCCGAGGTCCCGCCCGCTCGCCTCGCCCAGTTCGGCGGCGAACTCCGGCCACCGCCGCGCGGAGGCGAGCCCGAGCGCGAGCAACGCCTCCTCGCCGTAGTGCGGTTCGGTGACGGCGGCGAGCATCCCCGCGGCCACCCGCGCCGCCCCGCCCCCCGGCTCCGGATCGACCACGGTCACCCGCGCCCCGCCGAGCGCGGCCCGCCACGCCGTCACGAGCCCGACGATCCCGCCCCCGACCACGAGGACATCCCCACCACTGGCCACAAAGCCCCCTCCCTTCGCCGGAATGACCCGGATCAGGTTCATACGGTCGGAGGCCGCAGCCCCCCTCTCAGCCCGGTCCGCCCGGACTCCCGCGGTGTGCGCGGCACAGCTTAGGCGGTGCGCGCGCGGCCGTCGGCGCGGGTCCCGCTCCGCCTGCACGGTGGGTCCCGCTCCGCCCTTGCCGCGTGCCGTCCCGCAGGGCCCCGGAGGGGGCGTGCGGGACGGCACGCCGTGGCCGGGCCGCCTCCGTCGCCAGGCGCACGTCTCCGGTCCCCCTGGCCCGGGGCCTTGGTCCCGGGCCGGCTCCGTCCTTGGTCCCGAACGGCCCGCGAAGGGGCTGGTGTGGGCGGGATCTCGTGGGGACACGGGCTCGGGGGCCGGGCTGGGCGGCCTAGAGTTGCGGGCGTGAGCGGAGACCGGGAGCAGCAGGGGCGGGTCGTTGTCGTCGGCGCAGGGATGGCGGGGGTGCGGACCGTCGTGGCGCTGCGCGAGGAGGGGTACGAAGGGGACCTCGTCCTGCTCGGTGAGGAGCCGCACGCCCCCTACGACCGTCCGCCGCTCTCCAAGTCCGTGCTCCTCGGCAGCGCCGAGACGTCCGCCTTCGACGTCGACTTCGCGGCGCTCGGTACCGAGCTGCGGCTCGGGGTGCGCGCCACGGGGCTGCGCGCCGCCGCGCACGAGATCGACACGAGCGAGGGCCCGCTCGGCTACGACCACCTCGTCCTCGCGACGGGCGCCGCCCCCGTCCGGCTCCCCGGCACGGCCCGGCACCCCCACGTCCACCTCCTCCACACCCTCGACGACGTGCGCGCCCTGCGCGAGGTCCTCGCGCGCCGCGCCGAGGTCGCCGTCGTCGGCGCGGGCTGGATCGGCGCCGAGTTCACGACGGCCGCGCGCGAGGCGGGCTGCGCCGTGACCGTCCTGGAGGCCACCGGGCACCCGCTCAGCGGAGCGCTGCCCGCCGAGGTCGCCGCGCCGATGGCGGCGTGGTACGCCGAGGCGGGCGCCCGGCTGCGCACCCGCTCCCGCGTCGCCACCGTCGAGGACACAGCCGTCGTCCTGGAGGGCGGCGAGCGCGTGCCCGCCGACGCCGTCCTCGTCGGCATCGGCGCCCGCCCCGTCACCGGCTGGCTCGACGGCTCCGGCATCGACCTCGCCCCGGACGGCTCCGTGCGCACCGACGCCTGGCTGCGCACCTCGCTGCCCGACGTCCACGCGGTCGGCGACTGCGCCTCCTTCCCCTCGCGGCGCTACGGGCGGCGCCTCCTCGTGCACCACTGGGACAACGCCCTCCAGGGGCCCCACACCCTCGCCGGCGTCCTCACGGGCGCGCGCGCCGAGCCGTACGACCCGGTGCCCTACTTCTGGTCCGAGCAGTTCGGCCGCTTCGTGCAGTACGCGGGCGACCACGCCGGCGCCGACCGCCTCGTGTGGCGCGGCGACCCGGACGGGGCCGCCTGGACCGTGTGCTGGCTGGAGGAGGACGGGCGGCTCGCCGCCGTGCTCGCCGTCGGCCGCCCCCGGGACCTCGCCCAGGGGCGGAAGCTCATCGCTTCGGGCGCGACGCTCGACCCCGTCCTCCTCGCGGACGCGGCGCGGCCCCTCAAGACAGCCGTGCGCTGAGCCCGTCCCCGCACCCCGCCCCCGCGCTCCGTCCCCGGGCCCGTCGCCCGCGGGGACCCTCCCGCTACCGCCCGGCCGCCCGGGATGGCAGGCTTGTCCTGTGACCCAGATTGATGCCAAGACCGAAGCGCTCGTTCCCGAGTGGCTCAGCCTCCCCGACATCGCCGAGCGGTTCGGCGTCGAGGTGACCCGGGTGCGCCAGCTGGTGAAGGAGGGCCAGCTCGTCGCCGTCCGCCGCGGCGAGAACAACGCCCTCTACGTGCCCGCCGCCTTCCTCGACGGCAACCGCACCGTGCGGGGCCTGTCCGGGCTGCTGACGCTGCTGCGCGACGACGGCTTCGACGACGTGGAGATCATCCAGTGGATGTTCACCCCCGACCCGACGCTGCCCGGCACCCCCGCCCAGGCCATGAGCGAGAACCGTGGCACGGAGGTGAAGCGCCGCGCCCAGGCCCTGGCCTTCTGAGCCGGGCCGCGGGACCACGGTGACCCCCGCCCCTGTACGAGTGGCATGATCGTCAGGTCATACGAACAGGGGTGGGGCATGTCGAACCGAACACCGCGCGACCCGCGCACCGCGCTCGCCGACGCTCGTCTCTACCTCTGCACGGACGCCCGCGAGCGCCAGAACGACCTCCCCGACTTCCTCGACGCCGTCCTCTCCGGCGGCGTCGACATCGTCCAGCTGCGGGACAAGAGCCTGGAAGCCGCCGAGGAGCTCGAACTCCTCCAGGTCTTCGCCGACGCCTGCCGCCGCCACGGAAGACTCCTCGCCGTGAACGACCGCGCCGACGTCGCCCACGCCGCCCGCGCCGACGTGCTCCACCTCGGCCAGGGCGACCTCCCCGTCCCCGCCGCGCGCGCCCTCGTCGGCCCCGAGGTGCTGGTCGGCCGCTCGACCCACAGCGAGGCGGAGGCCGCCGCGGCGGCCGTGCAGGACGGCGTCGACTACTTCTGCACGGGGCCCTGCTGGCCCACCCCCACCAAGCCCGGCCGTCCCGCGCCCGGCCTGCCTCTCGTGCGGTACGCCGCCGCGCTCGGCACCACACGCCCGTGGTTCGCGATCGGCGGCATCGACGCGGCCCGCCTGGACGAGGTGCTCGACGCGGGCGCGCGCCGCGTCGTCGTCGTACGGGCGCTGACCGAGGCCGACGACCCGGAGCACGCGGCCCGCGAGCTCGCCCGCCGGGTGCGCGCTGCCGCCTGAGGCCCCCACTGTCCACGGTGTGGACAAGAAGTCCGCGTAACGGGCATAACTCCCGGCTTCGCCTCGCTGACCGGCGGCTTCTGGCTACCCTGCCCGTATGGCCTCCGGTACCGCATCCACCTGGACCTCCGACCACCCGACCGTGGCGGAGGTGCTCGCGAGCGGCAAACCCTCCTACTCCTTCGAGTTCTGGGCGCCGAAGACCCCGAAGGGCGAGCGCAACCTGTGGAACGCGCTGCGCCGCGTCGAGGCCGTCGCGCCGAGCTTCGTCTCGGTGACCTACGGCGCCGGCGGCAGCACCCGCGACGGCACCGTGCGCGCCACGCAGGCGATCGCCGAGAACACCACGCTCGTCCCCGTCGCCCACCTCACCGCCGTCGAGCACTCGGTCGCCGAGCTGCGCCACATGATCGGGCAGTACGCGGACGGCGGCGTCCGCAACATCCTCGCCGTGCGCGGCGACCCGCCCGGGGACCCGCTCGGGGACTGGGTGGCGCGCGAGGACGGACTGACGTACGCCGCCGAACTCGTCCGTCTCATCAAGGAGTCGGGAAATTTCTGCGTGGGTGTCGCGGCCTTCCCCGAGATGCATCCGCGCTCCGAGAACTGGGACTCCGACGTCCGGTACTTCGTCGACAAGTGCCGTGCCGGGGCGGATTACGCGATCACGCAGATGTTCTTCGATCCGGCCTCCTACCTGCGCCTGCGCGACCGGCTCTCCGCCGTCGGCTGCGAGACCCCGGTGATCCCCGAGGTCATGCCGGTGACGAGCGTGCGCCAGCTCGAACGGCTCTCCCGGCTCAGCACCGCCGTCTTCCCCGAGACGGTGAAAGAACGGATGCTCGCGGCGAAGGACGACCCGGCGGCGGTACGCTCCTTGGGAATCGAGTTCGCCACAGAGTTCTGCGCGCGACTGCTGGCCGAGGGTGTCCCGGGGCTGCACTTCATCACGCTCAACAACTCCACGGCGACACTGGAGATCCACGAGAATCTGGGCCTGCCCCACCACAGGCCCTGATCCGACGGACCCCGGCCCCCATGCCGGGGCGAGAGGGGCGTACATGGGCTGGGCGGTCCTCTATTTCGCTTTCGCCGTAGTGGCGTTGTGGCTCCTCGGGGAGGTGCTGCTCCAGTACAAGGCGCGGCTGCGCTGGCGTCTGCTCGCCTTCGCCGGGTTCCTCGGCGTGGTGCTCGGCGTGTTCATGGCCTCGGTCTTCGTGATCATCCTCGGCGCGCTCGCCTTCGCGGCCGGGCAGACGCTCGTCACGCTCTCCTTCCGGCGCGGCTTCGTGGCGGGCTGGGCCCTCAAGGGCAAGGCGGGCGAGAAGCTCGGCGCGCTCGGCGACCGGGTGCGCGGCGAGCGCGAGCGGGGCCCCTCGCTGGAGGTCTCGGATCTGCGCGACGAGAGCGACGCGCCCGCGCCGAAGAAGCCGGAAGGCCCGCAGGGCGAAGGGGCACCGGGGGCACAGGGAGCCGGGGCGGCCGGGGAGGCCGCCACCACGGCCGTCTTCGACGCGGTCAACGTCGCGGAGGGCCGCGGGGTCCTGAGCGAGCCGGCCGGGGCGGCGCAGGCCCCCTGGCAGACCCCGGCCGCCGACCACACCGCGGGCTACCAGTCCGGCTACGACCCGTACACCGCGCACGGCTACGCCCCCGAGGCGGCGCCCGCCGCGTGGGACCAGCACGGGGCGCAGCAGCCCGGCCACGATCCCGGCGCGGGCCCCGTCACGTACGGCACGGGGCAGGCCGGCATGTACGAGGCGGGCACGTACGACCCGGGCGCGGGCACCGGGGCGTACGACACCGCCTCCTTCGCGAACGCCTCCCCCTTCGGCGGCGCGCTCCCGCAGCAGCCACAGGACCCCAGCGGCACCTGGGCGGGGCTCGTCCAGGGCGACGCCACGGGCACGTGGGGCACCACGACGGACGGCTGGGGGCAGCAGTACGGCCAGCAGCAGTACGCCGCTCCCCAAGAGCAGTACCAGCAGCCCGCCGCCGACCCCTACGCTGTTCCGTACGCGGACCCCTACGCCGACCCGTACGCGACGTCCGGCTACGGCTACCCCGTGCAGGAGCAGGGCCCGCAGGAGACGCCGCCGGGCGGGGTGTGGGTGCCGCGCCAGCGCGGCGAGGGCGAGGAGCAGGGCGGGGCGTGGCCGACGGGCTCGTACGAGGGGAGCGAGGGGTACGGGTACCGGGGGTGAGGGTGAAAGGGGACAAGGGGCTCACGTGGACCCCGTGAACCCCTCCCCCTCCACGATCAGTCCCGCCACGAGCGCTCCGGACATCCCCGCGTGCGGCAGCCCGCCGCCCGGGTGGGACCAGCCGCCCACCGCGTGCAGACCGGGCAGCGCCGTCGCGTTGGCCGGGTAGAGCCACCGGCCCCCGCCGGCGGCGAGCGCCGGGGCGGGGACCGCGCCGCCCGGCGCGCCCGTCGCCTCCTCCGCGGCCGCCGGGGTCAGCGTCTCGTGCCACAGCAGGCGCTCACGCAGCCCCGGTACGACGGTGGCGCCGACCCGTTCGATCAGCTCCGCCACATACGCCTGGGGCACCGCGGCGCCCGCCGGGACCGTCACCGTCAGCGTCACCGCCTCGTGTCCCGCGTCCGGGACCCGCTCCGGGTCGCCGGGCCGCAGCACCGTCACGGTCGGCCGCTCCGGCAGCCTCCCCGCCGCGAGGGCCGCGCGCTCCGCCGCCGCGTCGGGGCTGTGCAGCACCGTGCGCACGACGGTCCCCGCCGGGCGCTCCCCGCGCAGCGCCAGCAGCACGAGGAGCCGCGCCGCCCCCTCCGTACGCGCGGGCACGCCGTTCGCCGGCCACGGCGCCGTACCGCCGAGCAGCCGCCCGAGAACCGCCGGGGCGACCCCCGCCACGACGTGTTCCGCCTCCACGAGCGAGCCGTCCGCGAGTTCGGCCCCCGCCGCGCGACCGTCCTTCTCGACGATCCGCGTCACCTCCGAGCCGAACACGAACTCCACGCGCCGCTCGACGCACCGCGCGTGCACCGCGTCCGCGAGGGCCCGCAGCCCGCCCCGCACCGCCCACACACCGAAGGTGTGCTCGGCGAACGGCAGCACGGCCGCGCTCGCCGGGACCCGCTCCGCGTCGAGCCCGGCCGCGAGCGCGTAGCTCTCCAGGAGCGCCCGCAGGCGCGGCTCGCGCAGCTCCAGCTCACCCACCTCGGCGAGCGTCGTCGCGTGCCGCTCGCGGCGCAGCAGCCTGCGCACGGGCAGCGCCGGGTACGGCTCCCGCTCCGCGAGCACCTGCCAGTTGGGCCACTGCGTCTCCTCCAGGAGCGGGCGGCGGGTACGGTCCCACGCCTCGCGCGCCCGGCCGAGGAAGTCCGTCCACCTCGCGCCCGTACCCGCGCCGAGCGCCGCGTCCAGCGCCTGCGCGACGCCGCCGCGCGAGGCGTTCGGCAGCGCGACGTCCGTGCCGTCGGCGAAGACGTGGCGTGCCGCCGGGTCCACCTGCTCCAGGGCGAGACGGTCCTCCAGCTCCGCGCGGCCCGTCTTCACGAACAGGTCGCGGTACACGGCGGGGAGCGTCAGGAGCCCGGGGCCCGTGTCGAAGCGGAAACCGTCCCGCGCGTACGCGCCGAGCGCGCCCCCGTACGTCGCGCCGCGCTCGTGCACCACCACCCGGTGCCCCGCGATCGCGAGCCGCGCCGCCGCCGCCATGGCGCCGAGCCCCGCGCCGATCACCACAATCCGTGCCATGCCAGCGACTTTATCCGCCCCTCGCCCGCGCTCCACGCCCTGTCCCGAGCCACTCGGCCGACGCCCCTGGTGACCCCGCCCCACCCCTGAGTACCGCTACTCAGCACCCCGGTTGAGTACCCCGGCGGATGGGCCCCGACCTGCGCGGACGGCACAGTGGTGCACGGATCGGGGGCCCTTGGCACCGGTACCGCCGACACGGGGCGGCGGAACCGGTCGGGGGCCCTCGGCCGTGCCCCCGCTGAGGGACACCTGTACCTCGTCGTTCCGCCGTTTCAGGCCGGGCGGCCCGCCACCCGTCCTTGCAGCAGCAGCGACAGGGCACCGTGCACCTCGTCGAGCGAGCGCTCCGGCTGGAACGCCTGCCAGTCGAGTGCGGCGACGAGGACCATGCCGACGAGTGCCGCCGCCGTGAGCGGGATGTCGATCTCCTCGCTCAGCTCCCCGGCCGCGACCCCCTCGGTCAGCACCCGTTCCACGACGGCCACGACCTCCTGCCGTACGACGCCGAGCGTGGTCTGCCAGGCCCGGTTCGTCCGCCACAGCTCCGCCACGTAGAGCTGGGTGAACGCCGGGTAGCGGTCGATGAAGACGAGGCCCGCGCGGATCATCGCGTCCAGCGCGGCGACCGGGCCGCCGTCCGCCGCCGTCGTCCGCTCGGCCGCCTCGCGCAGCGCCGCCGTGAGCAGCCCGACGCCGTGCCGCAGCAGCGCCTCGAAGAGGCCCGCCTTGCTGTGGAAGTTGTAGTAGACGGTGCCCTTGGCGACCCCGGCCCGCTCCGCGATCTCGTCGACGGTCGTGGCGGAGAAGCCCTGTTCCGCGATGAGCGTGACGGCGGCCTCGTAGAGCTTCTGCCGCGTCGCCTGCCGCCGGTCGCCGCCGGTGCTGCTGCTGTCCATGGCCCCGATTCTCACAGCCACCGTCCCCGGCCGCTCACAGGCTCAGCTCCGGGTGCAGCCGTTCCACCGTCCACACCTGCGCCCGTCGCGCCCGCCACGCCGTCAGCGCGAGCGCCCCGAGGGTGAAGGCGCCGAGCACCGCGCAGCCCTCCCACACCGGGCCGAGCCCGCCGCCCGTCACGAGCCGCCGCAGCGCCTCGACGACGTAGCTCATCGGCAGGAAGGGATGGAGCGCGTGGAAGAAGGCGGGACTCGTCTCGACCGGGTACGTGCCACCCGCCGAGGTGAGCTGGAGCATGAGCAGCGCCAGCACGAGGATGCGCCCGGCGGCGCCGAACTGCGCATTGAGCCACTGCACGAGCGCGGCGAAGCACGCCGTGACGAGGAAGAGGAACGCGACCGTGGCCGCGGGCCGCGCCAGGTCCAGACCGATGCCCCAGTGCAGGACGGCCAGGAGCGCCCCGGCCTGCGCGAAGCCGAGCGCCACGACCGGCAGCCAGGAGGCGAGCGTGGCCCGCAGCCCGCCGGTGCCCGTCGCGAGGGCCCGCCGGTTGAGCGGGGCGATGAGCATGTAGGCGACCATCGCGCCGACCCACAGCGCGAGCGGGATGAAGTACGGGGCGAAGCCCGTCCCGTAGTTGGGCGCCTTGTGCAGGTCGTGCGAGGCGAGCCGGACGGGGTCGGCCATCGCGCCGGAGTGCGCGGCGCGGTCGTCGTCGCCGTAGTCGGGGATCTTGCCCGCACCCGTGTGCAGCCCGTGCGCGAGTGTGCCCGAGCCGTCCGAGAGCCGGTGCAGCCCCGTGGAGAGGTCGCCCGCACCGCTGTGCAGCGTGCCGAGCCCGTCGTCGAGTGTCCTCGCGCCCGTGTGCGCCGAGCCGATGCCGGTCCGGAGCCGGTCCGCGCCGTCCGCGACACGCTTCGCGCCCTTGTCGAGCGCGTTGATCTTCGCCACGGCCGCGTCGAGGTCGTCGGCGAGATGGGGGGCCTCTTTCTGGAGGGCCCTCGCCTGGGTCGCGAGGGTCGCGAGGTCGTGGTCGAGCCCCGCCGCGCCACCCCGTTCGCCGATCAGGGTGTCGAGGTCGCCGGAGAGCGCGGCGACCTGGGCCGCCGCCTCCTTCGCCTGGGCGAGCGCGGGGCAGGCGGGGCCGGTGCCGGGGGAGGGCGTGCCGCCGGGGGAGGGGGCGGCACCGGACGGTGCCCCGGAGGGCGTGGCGGCGGGGCTTCCCGCGCGCCGCGCGCCGCACTGCTCCCCGTACACCTTGTCCAGCGTCGCCGAGGCGGCGCGGGCCTCGCGTGCCGCCTTCGGAGCGGCCTTCACCAGCGTGTCCAGATGGGCCCGGACCGTACCCGCCCCGTCCGCGACGAGCCCGGCCGCGTCCCCCAGGGACTTCTGGTTCTCGCGCAGGAAGGGGCCGAGTTTCCCTGCGGCGCCGTTCACCTTCCCGGCCAGTTCCCCCGTCCCGTCCGCGACCTTCCCCGCGCCGCTCGCGAGATCGGCCGCGCCCGAGCCGAGCGTGTCGAGACCGCGGACGAGCTTGTCCCCGCCGTGCCGCGCGTCGGCGAGCCCGGACACGAGCCTGCCCGCGCCCTGCCCCGCCTCGTCGCTTCCGTTCTTGAGCTTGTCCGCGCCGCCCGCCGCCTTCCGGGTCTGGTCGTGCAGGTCGGAGAAGGAGACGAAGATCTGGTCGAGGTAGGAGCGGGTCGCGCGCGTCGAGGCGGCGGACCTGACCTCGGAGAAGACGGTGCGCGAGATCTGCCCGACGATGTAGTTGTTGGCGTCGTTGGTACGGACGTCGAGCGTGCCGGTGCCGGTCGTGTCCCCCGCGTTCGACGCGATGCGGGAGCTGAGGTCGGCGGGAAGCGTGAGCGAGAGGTAGTACGTGCCGTCCTCGACGCCCTCGCGGGCGTGGCGGGCGTCGGTCTCCTGCCAGTCGAAGGTGTCGCTGTCGCGCAGCCCGCGCACGATCTGCCGCCCCGCGTCCACCTTGTGGCCCTTGGCCTTCGCCCCCGTGTCCTCGTTGACCAGGGCGACGGGGATCTTGTCGAGGCGCCCGTACGGGTCCCAGAACGACCACAGGTAGAGGGCTCCGTAGAGCAGCGGGAGCAGCAGGAGTGCCACGAGCGCGGCGCGCGGCAGCCGCCCGCGCCCGAACCGCCGCAGCTCAAGCGCCGCGAGTCGCGGTGACCGCACGGTCGTCCACCTCGTTTCCGGTCGTGTCGGTACGTATGACCTGGGCGTCCTCGGGCGGTTCGCCGCACACCGCGAGCACCGTCACGCCGGTGGCGGCGAGCGCCCGCAACAGGTCCCAGACCTCGGCGCGTTCGTCGTCGGAGAGTTTGAGATCGACATCGTCCACGGCGAGCAGCCGGGGCCGTCCGAAGAGCGCGAGCGCGACGGCGAGCCGCAGCGCCTCGACCCGTTCGAGGTCGCGCACGGCCGTGCGGGGCCCCTTCGGCAGCACCCCGGGATCGAACCCGGCGGCGGCGAGTGCCGCCTCCGCCTTCGCCCGGCGCTCGGCCCGGCGCCGGGGAAGCAGCGCGAAGCCCCGGTCGAGAAGGGCACGTTCGCGCAGGTGCTCGGCGACCGTGAGCGCGGGATCGAGGTCGCTGACACCCGGTACGTGGGCGAGCGCCGCGATTCGCCGCACCGCCCCCAGCCGCCGCGGCAGCGGCAGCCCAGCGACCCGGGCGGAGCCCTCGTGCGTGCGCATCCGGCCGCAGAGGGCGAGCAGGAGACACGTGCGCCCGCTGCCCGAGGCTCCTGTGACGGCGAGCAGCGCCCCGGGCTCCGCGCGGAACGTGATCCCGCGGAAGACCCAGCCGCGGGGCCCCTTGAGCCCGAGCGCGCGGACATCGAGTGCGGCACCGCCGCGCTCCGTCTCCATGCGGCCCTTCCCTTCGCTCGGTCTTTGATCTGACCAGTCAGTGCAAAAACGCGCCTCCAGTATGCACCTCGGCGCGGGGCGTCCCCCGATCGGGGTGAATGTCCAGCTCAGGAGCGATTGTCAGTGCGGGAAGCGAGGATGGGGGCACACGCGGTCACGGTGACAGGGAGCGGAGCGCGCTCCAGGACGGAGGAGGTACGCCATGGCCCACACGCCCAGCGGTGACGCCGCAACCCCTCGACCGGAGAGCGGCGCCCGCGCGGAGGGGAGGGCGGCCCGAGGCGCGCGGAGCGCGCCGGCGCGTCGTGAGCCGCCCGAGCAGTTGCGGCTCCCGGTGCCCGTCCAGGTGCCCGCGGTCGCCGCGGCCTCCCGCACGCCCCGCCGTGTCGCCCGCCAGCTCGCCTTCCCGCTCGCCCCGGGGCAGGCCGTCCGCCCGGGCCCGCGCGGCCCGGCCGCGAAGGCCCCGCGCCCCGGCGAGCGGGACGGGTCGGCGGCGACGCGGGCGGCGGGGGAGGGGACGAAGGGACCGGGGAGGACGTCACGGGAGGCGGGGAGCGGGGCGGCGCGGCAGGGCACGGCGGTGCGCGAGGACGCGTCTGCGGAGCCTACGAGGACTGGCGTCGGCGAGAAGCGCGAGGAGCGTGGTGGGACGGCGGGGCGTGGTGAGGCCGCCCGCCGTGGTGAGGCCGCCCGCCGTGGTGAGGTGGCGGGGCGTGGTGAGCCTGGGGTACGTGATGAGTCGGGGGCCCGTGGTGAGGCAGGGGGTCACGGCGAAGGGGCGGGCGGGGGCGATTCCGGGACCCGTCGTGAGCGGGGGACCCCTCGTGAGCCGGTGAGCCGTGGTGAGGTCCCGAGCCGTGGAGAAGGCGCGGTGCGGGAAGAAGCCGGAGGCCGTCCCGCCTCCGGCGGCGCGACGCCGCCCCTCCCCGACGAGCCTCCCGCCGTGAGCCAGTCTTCCGCCGCAGGCCGGCCTCCCGCCGTGCACCAGCCCCCCGTCGTCATCCCCCGGCAGCCCGCGCCGCCCGGTGACGACGGGCGGCCCGCGACTCCCGGCGAGGACGTGCACCCGGTGCTGCGGAAGGCCGGGGCGCCGCCCGCCGCGCGGGATCTGCTCGACCGCGCGCGGGAGGAGCTGGCCCTGGCGCACGTCGAGACCGGCGCGGAGCGGTACGCCGCCGCGCATCGGGCCGCCCTGCGGGCCGCTTCGGCTGTGCTCGCGGTCCACGGGCCGCCGCCGGGCACGCGGCCCCGGGGCCGACGGGGCATCCGCAGCGCTTGGGAGACACTCGCCGAGGCGGTCCCGGACCTCGCCCCGTGGACTCTCCTCTTCACCGCGAGCGCCGCGCACCGCGCCCGTGCAGAGGCGGGCCTCCACGACCCGGCGAGCACGAGCCAGGCCGACGAGCTCCTCCGCGCGGCGGAGGACTTCACGCTCAGGGCCACCGCCCTCCTGGACCTCCCCGAACCGCACAAGACGCCCTGACCCGCTCGCCTCCGGAACCCCGCCCGACCCCGGAACACGGACCCCCTCCACCCCTGCCGCTCCGCGTCCGCCGGGAGGCCCACCCCCGTGAGGCCCACCCCGCGGGAAGGGCTCACCAGGGAATAAGGTGGCCCCACCACTCCGCCCACCCCTCCGCAGGAGCACCGTGTCCGACCCGATGCGCCCCCGCGCCGCCCTTCGTACCGCCGTCGTCTGGGACGTCCTGAAGGACGCCATCGACGGTGCGGGGCAGACCCTGGACGTGCTCGACACCGGTGGGGGCACCGGGAACTTCGCCGTCCCCGTCGCCCGGCTCGGCCACCGGGTCACCGTCGTGGACCCCAGCCCCAACGCCCTCTTCGCGCTGGAACGCCGTGCCGCCGAGGCCGGGGTCGCCGATCTCGTGCACGGCGTGCAGGGCGACGTCCACGGGCTCTTCGACGTCGTCGGGCGCGAGAGCTTCGACGCCGTGCTGTGCCACGGCGTCCTCGAATACCTCGACCAGCCCGCCGCCGGGCTCGGCAACGTCGTCGCCGCGCTGCGCCCCGGCGGCACGCTGAGCCTCCTCGCCGCCGGGCTCGGCGGCGCCGTCCTCGCGCGCGCACTCGCCGGGCACTTCTCGGAGGCCCGCGAGGCCCTCGACGACCCCGACGGGCGCTGGGGCGCCGCCGACCCCGTACCGCACCGCTTCACCGCCGGGCAGCTCACCGCGCTCGTCGCGGACGCCGGGGTCGAGGCCGGCGCCGTGCACGGCGTACGGGTCTTCTCGGACCTCGTGCCGGGCGTCCTCGTCGACACCGAACCCGGCGCGCTCGACGCCCTCCTGCGCCTCGAAGCCGCCGCCGCGGCCCGCCCCGAGTTCCATGCGGTGGCCACCCAGTTGCACGTGCTCGGCCGCAAGAGCGCGGCCCGCGACTGAGCCGCCGGGGGATCGGCTCTCCTCGACCCGCCGTCCTCGGCACACGCGCCGTATGATCGGAGAGGGCCGCCCGGCATGGCGTCGGGGTTCGCGGGAATGCTGGTGTCAACCGGTGTACCGGCGGACCCCCGGTGTCCGGCCGGTCGCGTCCGGTGAATTGGCGCAGAGGGGCGGGTTTCACGGGGGCGATTCCCTGCCTATCCTGAAGGGGACCCCCGGTCGCTCCGGCGACTGCACGATGAGGAGGACTCCCGTGCCGCTCTCAGAGCACGAGCAGCGAATGCTCGAGCAGATGGAGCGAGCGCTGTACGCCGAAGATCCCAAATTCGCGACAGCGCTTGAGGGAAGCAAGCTGCGCACGTACACCCGACGCCGGGTGTACCTGTCGGTCGTGGGCTTCCTGGTCGGCATCGCGCTCCTCGTCGGTGGAGTCGGCCAGGGCGGTGTGAGCAGCGTCGTCTTCGGTGTCATCGGCTTCCTCGTGATGCTCGTCTGCGCGGTGCTCGCGATCACCGGCTGGCGCAAAGCTCCGAAGCCCGGCGAGCAGCAGGCTCCCGCGCCCGGCGGCGAGGCGATGGCCCCCCGGGGCCGCACCGCCCGCCCGAAGCGCGGAATGATGGACCGCATCGAGCAGCGCTGGCAACGGCGCCGCGACGAATCCGGCCAGTAGCTCCTCACCGCGTCGGTTCCGCGACCGGAGCGCCCAGGCCGGTGCCGAGCCCCCGACGTGCCGGTCACTCGTGCCGCGCGCCCCGCGCGCCACGGACCTCCCGGCACCGACGCCCGCTTTCTCGGGCTCGGCCGACACCGCTCGGCACCGCATGCTCCGGACGGGGCGGACCTCCATTGGGGGCCCGCCCCGTCCGCGTACGCGGGTCCCGAAGGGGCGGGGGTTTTGAAGGGGAGGCAGGGCAGGGGCGTACTCCCGTTTCGACGAAGGGCCCGGACCTCACGTGAGGTCCGGGCCCTCCGCGTACCCGCGTGCGCGCGGGTGATGCCTCAGCCCGCCTCGCGGGTTCTCCGCACCCGTGCCCACCCCGTGAGCCGCCGCCGCGCCGCGGCGCTCCGGGCCGTGAGGGCGCGGCCCAGGCGGCCCGCCGACGAGCGGGGCGTGAAGAGGGCCCGGAGCCGGTCGGCACGGCCCGAGCCGGCGCGCAGCCCCGCGAGCACCGTGCGGACGTCGGCGGCGACCGGCGGAGGGGTCGCCGCCGGGGCGTAGCGCACGTGTTCCAGGGCGTCGACGAGGCGGCCCAGGGCGGCGGCGGACTCCTCGTCGAGGTGACCCGCGCGCACCAGCCGCGCCGCCGCCGCGCGCGGACTGAGCGCCTCGTCCGGCGGGATGCCGAGGTCCCAGGCGGTGTCGAGCACCTCGTCCCACGCCGCCCGCACCCGCGCCCCGAGCGCGGTCGCGTCGCGTCCGGGGCCCCCGCCGAGCCGCCGCGCGCGCAGCCTGCGCCGCCACAGCACCGGCAGGAGCGGCACCGCGAGGATCACGAGCACGAGGAGACCCGCGCCGAGCAGGGGGCCGGTGGGCGGACCGTCGTCACCACGCGCCCCGACCGCCTGCGGGCTCGGCCCGCCGCATTCGCCCAGCCGCCGGTCGGCCGCCGGGCACGTGGCGTCCGTCGAGGCCGACGTGGACGGCGCGGCCGACTCGCTCGTCTCGGGCTGCTCGGGCGCCGTGCTCGCCGCATCGCCCTCGGGCGTCTCGGGCTGCGTGTACTCCGGGGTCGTGCCCCGGCTCGGGGTCGGCTCGAAGCGCGTCCAGCCCACGCCCTGGAAGTACAGCTCGGGCCACGCGTGCGCGTCCCGCAGGCCCACCGACATCGTGTCCTCGCCCCCGCTCTGCGTGCCGGGCGTGAAGCCGACCGCGACGCGTGCCGGGATGCCGAGGGTGCGGGCCATCGCCGCCATCGAGAAGGAGAAGTGGACGCAGAAGCCCTCCTTCTGCTTCAGGAACCGGGCGATCGCCTGCGGGCCGCTGCCCGCGCCGACCCGGGTGTCGTACGTGAAGCCGCCGTCGTAGGCGAACCAGTCCTGGAGCCGCACCGCGCGCTCGTAGTCGTTGGCGGCGCCCTTCGTCACCTTGCGCGCGGTCTCCTCGACGACGGCGGGCAGGTTGCCCGGAACGGCGGTGTACGCGCGGCGGATGTCCTCGGGCGCCGGCCGGGCGCGGGCGAGCTGACGGGCCGTGGGACGCACGTCCAGGCTCTCGACGCGGTACGAGGCGTTCCGCGTCGTCTGGCCGCGCTCGCCGACGAGGGTGCGCCCCTCCGGCTCGTACCGCCAGCGCCCGTCGACGTCGACGGAACTGGCCGGGTAGGGAAGTGGCAGCCAGTCCTGCGCGTAGTCGCCCGCGACCCGCACGGAGGTCGTGACGGTGCCCGTGGCGACGTCGGGGGAGAGCCCGGTGGGCTGGGGGAGCTGGTCGGGGATCTCGGTGATGCGGCGCTCGGACGGTGACCAGGAGGTGCCGTCGAACTTGTCGAGCGAGACGATCCGCAGGTAGAGGTCGGAGATGTTCGCCGCGTCGGTGCGGTAGCGCAGCACCTCGCGGTCGTCGGGCTGGTTGAGGGCGTCCTGGAGCGAGACGAGCGGATTCACCGCCGAGATCGTGCCGCCCCCGCCGCCCCGGCCGCCGCCCGCGCCGTCGAGGAGTCCGCCGTCGAGCGCGGGCAGCGCGAGCGGCACGACGAGCGCGACACCGAGCGCGAGGACACCGATCCTGCGGCCGTTGCGCACCGGGGACAGCTTGGGCGGCTTCCCGCGCCCGTCCGCGGCGCGCACCCCGAAGACCCGGCCCCAGCGGGCGACCCGGTCGCGGCTCTCGGCGAGGAGCAGGAGCAGATAACCGCCCGCCGCGAGGAGGAAGAGGAGCCAGTCCGCGCCCTCCTCGGCGATCCCGGTCGCGACCGAGTAGAGCGCGAGGAGCGGCAGCCCGGCGGCCGAGGCCGCGCGGAACGTCACCGCGAGCGTGTCGACGAGCAGGCCCACCACGAGGACCCCGCCGATCAGCAGGAACGTGATGCCGTCGGTGAGCGGAGCGGGGATCGTGTAGCCGCGCACGTCGTGCTGCCCCGCCTCGAAGAGCTGCCCGAAGTGCCGCATCGCCTCCGGCCCCGGGAGGAAACCCGCCAGGGCCTGGGGGCGCGCGAAGACGAGGGTCAGCAGGAGCAGCCCCACGAGGGCCTGGACCGCGACCACGAGCGGGCGCGGCAACTGCGCCTGCCGCGCGAGCGCCCCCGCGCCCGCCATGAGCGCGAGCAGCAGGAGGCACAGCGCGAACCACGTCCCGCTCTCCACGAGCGGCAGCAGCGCCGCGGCGGAGAGGGCCGTCGCCAGCGCCGCCGCGAAGGTGACCCGACCCCGCCCGCTCATGACTCCCGCTTCCTGTCGTCCGGCCGCCCGGCACCGTCCCTCGGCGCGACGCGCTCGATCCGTTCGTACGGCGAGGGCGCGCGAGGCCCGGGGGGAGCGGAAGGCGGCAGGTACGCGCTCGGGACGCCACCCTGTCCGTACGCGTCCGGGGCGCCCCCGCCCCCGTACGCGCCGCCCCCTCCGTACGCGCCCGCGCTCCCCGGTCCGCCGTCCGGCGCGTGCCCCGCGTGGAGCGCTCCGGCCTGCCGCCACAGCTCGTCGAGCGCGGCGCCGCGCGGGACGCGCAGCACCGTCCAGCCGGCTTCGCGCAGGGTCCGCGCGCACTGCTCGGGCCCGGGTTCCGTTGCCTCGGGGTCCTCGGGCAGGCCCCACTCGGAGCCGTCGAGGAGGAAGGCGATCGCGCTCGCGCCCCGGCCGCGCGCCCGCGCGAGCAGCGCGGTCTGCTCGGCGTCGAGCGCGCCGAGGAAGGCGATGAGCAGCCCCTCCGTACCGGCGTGCAGGACGTCGTGGGCCGCCGCGAGGCCCGTGCCCGCCGAGTGGCCGAGGACGGCGAGGATGTCGAGGAGGGCGCCCGCGGCCTCGGCGGCCTCGTGGCGCGCGGTCGCGAAGCCGTCGCTGCCCGGGACCGCGTCGAGCGCGCCCTCGTCGGTGACCAGGCGTACGTCCATCTCGCGTTCCAGGAGATGCGTGAGGACCGAGGCGGTCCCCGAGACGGCCCACTCGAAGGCGCTGTCCGGGCCGCCGCCCGCGTAGGCCGTGCGCCGCGTGTCGAGCAGCACCGTGCAGCGCGACCTGCGCGGCTGCTCCTCGCGCCGCACCATCAGCTCCCCGTACCGGGCCGTCGAGCGCCAGTGCACCCGGCGCAGGTCGTCGCCGTGCCGGTAGCCGCGCGGGATGACGTCGTCCTCGCCGGTGAACGAGAGCGCCCGCTGCCGCCCGCCGCCCGCGCCGGGTGCCTGCCCGCCGAGCCCCGCCGGGGGCAGCGGGACGACGGCCGGGAGCACGGTGAGGACGTCGCGCGCGCTGAAGGAACGGCTCAGCTCGCACATCCCGAAGGGGTCGCTGAGCCGCAGTTGCAGGGGGCCGAGCGGGAAGCGGCCCCGCATGTCGGAGCGCACCCGGTAGGAGACCTCGCGGCGCCCGGCCGCCTCGACGCGGTCGAGGACGAAGCGCGGGCGCGGCCCGAGCTGGTAGGGCACCCGGTCCTGGAGCATGAGCAGTCCCGTCGTGAGCCGCGAGACGTTCTCGACGCGCAGGTGCACGCGGGCCTCCTCGCCCGCCTGCACGCGCAGCGGGCTGAGCCCGCGGCTGCCCGTGACGCGGTGGCGGGTGCGGAAGAGGACGGCGGCGGCGAGGAGCGGGAGCACCGCGAGCAGCACGCCGACCCGGAGCAGCTCGCCCTGCCCGAGGACGTACGCGCAGATCCCGGCGGCGACCCCGGCGGCGAGGAAGGACCGGCCGCGCGTGGTCAGCCCCGCGAACGCGGTCCGCAGCGGACCGCGCGCCGGGCCCTCCTCGTGGTCCTCGGCGGCCGGCGCGAGCGCCAGGTACCCGCCCGGAGGGGCGGTGTGCCCGCCCGGGGGCACGGGGCTCCCGGGCCGCCGCGGGGGTACGAGGCCGCCGGGCCCGCGTACGGGCTCCGCCTCGGAACCCCCTACCGCCGTGCCCCGCCCGGCCCCCCGGCCCTTCACCGGCCGCCGCTCGCGGGGCGGCCCCCGCGGGCGCCGCTGTCCGGGATCGGGGTCCGCTGGAGCAGTTCGACGACGATCGCCTCGGCGCTGCGCCGCCCGAGCTGGGCCTGCGTCGTCGGGAGCAGGCGGTGCGCGAGCACCGGCACCGCGAGCGCCTGCACGTCGTCGGGGAGCACGAAGTCGCGCCCGGCGAGCGCGGCCGAGGCGCGGGCGGCCCGGACGAGGTGGAGCGTGGCCCGCGGGGAGGCGCCGAGCCGCAGCTCGGGGTGGACCCGGGTCGCCTGCGTGAGCGCCACGGCGTACCGCTCGATGTCCTCCGCGATGTGCACGCCGCGCACCGCCTCGACGAGCTTGGCGATCTCGTCGACGTGCGCGACAGGGGCGAGCGCGTCGAGCGGCGAGGCCGCGCCGTGCGAGCCGAGCATCCTCAACTCGGCCTCGGCGGAGGGGTAGCCCATCGAGACGCGCGCCATGAAGCGGTCCCGCTGCGCCTCCGGGAGGGGGTAGGTGCCCTCCATCTCGACCGGGTTCTGCGTCGCGACGACCATGAAGGGGCGCGGCAGCGGGAAGGTCTCGCCGTCGAGCGTGACCTGCCCCTCCTCCATCGCCTCCAGGAGCGCCGACTGCGTCTTCGGCGAGGCCCGGTTGATCTCGTCGCCGATCACGATCTGCGCGAAGACGGCGCCGGGCTTGAAGTCGAAGGTGCCGGAGACCTGGTCGTAGACGGAGACACCGGTGATGTCCGAGGGCAGCAGGTCCGGCGTGAACTGGATACGGCGCACGGAGGCGTCCACGGAACGCCCCAGCGCCCGCGCGAGCATCGTCTTGCCGACCCCCGGCACGTCCTCGACGAGCAGGTGCCCCTCCGCGAGCAGCACGGTCAGAGCGAGCCGGACGACATCCGGTTTGCCCTCGATGACCGTCTCGACGGCGCTCCGCACCCGGCCCGCCGTCTCGCTCAGGTCCCTCAGGTCGCCCCGCGTCGCGTCGGCGCGCTCGTCAAAGGTCGTCACCCGGCCCTCCTCGGCCCACGGCCCCGAGCGGGGCCACCCCGTCCCACCGGGCTGCGCCCGGCTCGCGGCGAGCCGGTACCCGACATGTCCTGGACTCCGCGCGGACCACTCCGCGCGGGCCTTCCCCCGCATTCTTGTTGCCGTTATCGGTTCGTGTCACTCGCCCGCAGGCAACGGCCCACCGCTTGTCACCGCTTGTGGCTTTTGTCCGCCGTCTTGTGCGCGAGGAGCGCCCCGCCCTTGGTCGCCACGACGGATTCGGCCGGCACGCCGCCGCGGCGGCCACCGGAACCGGAGTGCGGGCCCGGACGCCGCGCGCGGCCGCGGGGACGAGCCCCGCTCAGGCGGCCGGGGCCGGGTCGACCTCGTGCAGCAGGCCCGTGTGCACGTCGAAGACGAAGCCGCGCACGTCGTTCGTCTCGACGAGGAACGGCGAGGTGCGCACCCGCTGCATCGACTGCCGCACGTCCTGCTCCGCGTTCGTGAACGCCTCGACCGCCCACGAGGGGCGCTGGCCGACCTCGCGCTCCAGGTCCTGGCGGAAGTCCTCCGTCAGGGTTTCGAGGCCGCAGTTGGTGTGGTGGATGAGGACGACGCTGCGGGTGCCCAGGGCGCGCTGGCTGATGGTCAGGGAGCGGATCACGTCGTCGGTCACCACGCCGCCCGCGTTGCGGATCGTGTGGCAGTCGCCGAGCTCCAGGCCGAGCGCCGCGTGCAGGTCCAGGCGCGCGTCCATGCACGCGACGACGGCGACCTTCTGCACGGGCCGCGCGTCCATACCGGGGTCGGTGAACGTCTTCGCGTACGCCTCGTTCGCGGCGACGAGCCGGTCGGTGACCGAGGTGCTGGGGGTGAAGGGGGCGGAAGTCATGCCTCAGACGGTACCGAACCGCGGCGGCGGGCCTCACCGCGCGCGTACCCGGCCACACGTGATCATGGCGCGCGACCCCCGGTTTCACGGGCTCCGCGACGCGCAGGGTCGTTGATTGACCGGGCGACACGGTGGACTAAAGTGACGCGAAGCGGGACCCCGGACACCCCGCTGGAGACTGTCGCGGTCCCGTGTTCGCCGCGGCCCCGCGTCCCGGGGCCGCTTCTCCACGGTCCGCGGCGGATACGTACGACCCGGCCCCCTCCCGTTCCGGCCGGCCGGTGCCGCGAGGCGCCGGCGGGTCACTCCCCTTCCGAGCGGGCGGGGACCAGGCCGCGCGTCCCCGCCGCGCCGTGGGAACGCCGGGGGCGCGACGGGACCGGGGCGGGAATTCAGGGCGCGGTACCAGGGCGCGAGGCGCCTTTCGACGAGGGTGACGGGCAGGACATTGCACACGGACCAGACGCCCGAGGGCACAGCACCCGACGGCACAGCACCCGAGGGCACAGCGCAGCACCCGCCCGCACCGGCCGCGGGGACGGCCGAGGGGCGGCATGTGCCCGTCATGCTGCGCCGCTGCCTCGACCTCCTCGGTCCCGCCCTCGCCGAACCGGGCGCGGTCGTCGTCGACTGCACCCTCGGTCTCGGCGGCCACAGCGAGGCCCTCCTCAGCACCTTCCCCGCCGCCCGTCTCGTCGCGCTCGACCGCGACAAGGAGGCACTGCGCCTCGCGGGCGAGCGCCTGGCCCCCTTCGGCGAGCGCGTGACGCTGGCCCACGCCGTCTACGACGAGCTGCCCGACGTGCTCGACCGGCTCGGCCTCCCGCGCGTCCAGGGCGTCCTCTTCGACCTCGGCGTCTCCTCGATGCAGCTCGACGAGGCCGACCGCGGATTCGCCTACGCGCAGGACGCCCCGCTCGACATGCGCATGGACCAGACGGCGGGCATCAGCGCCGCGGAGGTGCTCAACACCTACCCGCCCGGGGAGCTCGTCCGCATCCTCCGCACCTACGGGGAGGAGAAGCAGGCCCGCCGCATCGTCGCCGCCGTCGTGCGCGAGCGCGAGAAGGAGCCCTTCGCCCGCAGCGCGCGCCTCGTCGAGCTGATCCGCGAGGCGCTGCCGCAGGCCGCCAAGCGCACCGGCGGGAACCCGGCGAAGCGCACCTTCCAGGCCCTGCGCATCGAGGTCAACGGCGAACTGCCGGTCCTGGAACGCGCGATCCCCGCGGCCGTGAACAGCCTCGCCGTCGGCGGCCGGATCGCCGTCCTCGCCTACCACTCCCTGGAGGACCGGCTCGTCAAGCAGGTCCTGTCCACCGGGGCCACGAGCACCGCGCCGCCCGGCCTCCCCGTCGTCCCCGAGCGCTACCAGCCCCGCCTCAAGCTCCTCACGCGCGGCGCCGAACTGCCCGCCGAGGAGGAGGTCGCCGCCAACCGCCGTGCCGCGCCCGCCCGCCTGCGCGGGGCCGAGCGCATCCGCGAGGGGGCCGTGTGAGCGGACGCAGGCCGCCCCGTACCCGTCCCGGAACCGGCCGCCCCCGCGGCGGAACCGGCAGTCGTGCCCACGCGTGTCACCCCCCGGAGGAGTCGTGAACGGTGTCCTGCGCGGCCGGGCCGCCGCGCTCGCCCGGCTGCTGCCCGAGCGCGGCACGAACCGGGCGGCGCGCACGCCCTTCGTGCTGCTCGTCGTCGTCCTGCTCGCCGGGGGGCTCATCACCCTCCTGGTGCTCAACTCCTCGCTCAACGAGGGCTCCTTCCAGGTGAGCCGGCTCAAGAAGCAGTCCACCGACCTCACCGACGAGCAACAGGAACTCCAGCGGGACGTGGACGCCTACTCCGCGCCCGACGCGCTCGCCCGCCGCGCCGCCGAACTCGGCATGGTGCCCGGCGGCGACCCGGCGTTCCTCGCGCCGGACGGGACGGTACGGGGCCGGGCCTCGGCGGCGCCCCGCGTCTCGCTCGTACGGCCGAGCCCGGCGGCACAGCCCGCACCCGAGCCGAGCCCCCCACCGACGCCCTCCCCGAGCACGAGCCCGAGCCCCGCCTCCAGCGCCTCCCCGAGCCCGAGCACGAGCCCCGGCACGAGCCCCGGCTCCAGCACTTCCCCGAGCCCCACCCCCACCCCGTACGCGAGCCCGGACCCCACCCCCGGAAGGTGACGCCGTGACCGACAGGGAACCGCCCCGCCGCAGGGTGCCCGGCCCCGCCAGGCCCGCCGAGCGCCCGCGCGCCGGGGCGCGGCCGGGACCCCGCCCGGGGCCCGGCGCCCGGCCGCGCCGCAGCCCCTCCGGGCCGGGGCCCAGGCTCCAGGGTCCGCGCACGATCCGGCTCGGCTCGCCGCGCCCGAGGCTCCGGCTCGTCGGGTTCACGATCACGCTGATCATGGCGGTCTTCGTGGTGCGGCTGCTCCAGATCCAGGCCGTCGACGCGGACTCCTTCACGACGGCCGCGCAGAAGAACCGCGTCGTCGTCCGCGAGATCGCCCCCGAGCGCGGCGCCGTGACCGACCGCAACGGGGTCGAACTCGCCACGAGCGTCGACGCCTACGACATCACCGCCGACCCCTCCATGTTCGGCCGCGAGCAGACCCACGTGAAGGACGCCCCCGAGCAGGCCGCGGCCCTTCTCGCGCCGATCCTCGGCAAGGACGAGGACAAGGTGGCCGCCCAGTTGCGCGGCACGGGCCGCTACGCGCTCCTCGCGACCCGGCAGACCCCGCAGGTCTGGACGCAGATCAAGGACCTCAAGAACGCCTTCCAGGAGAGGGCCACGAAGGACAGGCCCAGCATCCTCGCCGGGATCTTCCAGGAGCCGACGAGCAAACGCGTCTACCCCAACGGGGACCTCGCCGCCGGGATACTGGGCTGGGTCAACTCCGAGGGCAAGGGCGCGGGCGGCCTGGAGGCGCAGTACGAGACCTCGCTCGCGGGCACCCCGGGCGAGGTGCGCTACGCGCAGGCCGGGGGCCGCCAGGTCCCCACGGCGGGCGGCAGCGAGCACCCGGCCGTGGCCGGCACGGACGTCCAGCTCACCCTCAACCGCGACATCCAGTGGGCCGCGCAGCAGGCGATCACCGAACAGGTGAAGAAGTCCGAGGCCGACCGGGGCTACGTCGTCGTGCAGGACACCCGCACCGGCGAGATCCTCGCGCTCGCCAACGCGCCCGGCTTCGACCCCAACGACCTGAGCCACGCCGACATGGACGCGCTCGGCAACCCCGCCCTCCAGGACGCCTACGAACCCGGCTCCACCAGCAAGATCATGTCCATGGCCGCCGTCCTGGAGGAGAACAAGGCGACCCCGGGCACCCACGTCACCGTGCCGGGCGAACTGCGCCGCGGCGACCGCGTCTTCCACGACGACGTCGCCCACGGCACCTGGTACCTCACCCTCAACGGGGTGCTCGCCAAGTCCTCCAACATCGGCACCATCCTCGCCACCGGACAGCTCGGCAGGACGCAGGAGCAGGCGAACCGCGTCCTCTACTCCTACCTGCACAAATTCGGCATCGGCAGCCCCACCGGGCTGGGCTTCCCCGGCGAGACCTCCGGCATCCTCGCGCCGCCGGACAAGTGGAACACCTCGCAGCAGTACACGATTCCCTTCGGCCAGGGCCTGTCGATCAACGCGGTGCAGGCCGCCTCCGTCTACTCCACGATCGCCAACGGCGGCGTCCGCACCGCGCCCACCCTCGTCAGGGCGACCAGGGGCCCGGACGGCCGCTGGGCCCCCACGGACCCGGCGAAGAAGAACCGCGTCGTGAGCGACAAGACGGCCAAGACGCTCGCGGCCATGCTGGAGTCCGTCGTCGACGACAAGGAGGGGACCGGCACCTCCGCGCGCATCCCCGGCTACCGCGTCGCGGGCAAGACCGGGACGGCCAACCGGGTGGACCCGAAGACCGGGCTCTACCGCGGCTACACCGCCTCCTTCGCAGGCTTCGCGCCCGCCGACAAGCCCCGCGTGACCGTCTACTGCGCCATCCAGAACCCGACGAAGGGCGGCTACTTCGGCGGCCAGATCTGCGGCCCCATCTACAAGAGCGTCATGGAGTTCGCGCTGAAGACCCTCCAGGTCCCGCCCACCGGCGCCGCCCCCGCACGGCTCCCGACCACCTTCGAGCCCTGACCGGCCGAGCGCCGTACCCCGCGCACTCCCCGGAGACCCACCAGGAACCGCCCGTGACAACGATCACCCCCGATCCGGGGAACCCTCGCCGGCCCCCGGGAACCGACGGCGCGCCAGCCCGCGCCCACAGCCCCTCATTTCGCGGCGAGCCCATCCCGCCCGGTACGCTCACCGCCGTGCCACGCCCCGATCAGCCCCACACCCCCCGGGAGAACGGTCCCGTGACGTACCCCGGCCCCCCGCGCCCCGCCAAGACCGCGGCCACCCCGCTCGACGACCTCGCCGAAGAACTGGGGGTCGAGCCGCGCGGCGGCCACGGCCCCGCCCCCGCCGATGTCACCGGCATCACCCACGACTCCCGCGCCGTGCGGCCCGGCGACATCTACGCCGCCCTGCCGGGCGCCCGCTTCCACGGCGCAGACTTCGCCGCGCAGGCCGCCTCCCTCGGCGCCGTCGCCGCGCTCACCGACCCGGCGGGAGCCGAGCGCGTCCTCGCCGCCGGACTCCCCGTCCTCGTGGTCGGCGACCCGCGCGGCCGCATGGGGGCCCTCGCGGCGCGCATCTACGGCAACCCGGGCGACGACCTCCTCCAGATCGGCATCACCGGGACCTCGGGGAAGACCACCACCGCGTACCTCATGGAGGGCGGCCTGCGCGCCGCCGGGCACGCCACCGGGCTCATCGGCACCGTCGAGACCCGCATCGGCGACGAGCGCCTCAGGTCCGAGCGCACCACGCCCGAGGCCACCGACCTCCAGGCCCTCTTCGCCGTCATGCGCGAACGCGGCGTCGACGCCGTCGCCATGGAGGTCTCCAGCCACGCCCTCGTGCTCGGCCGGGTCGACGGCGTCGTCCACGACGTCGCCGTCTTCAACAACCTGAGCCCGGAGCACATGGAGTTCCACTCCGGCATGGAGGACTACTTCCAGGCCAAGGCCCAGCTCTTCACCCGGGCGCGCAGCCGCAGAGGCGTCGTCAACTACGACGACGAGTACGGCCGCAGGCTCATCACCGAGGCCGAGGTGCCGATCGTCACCTTCTCCGCCGAGGGCCACCCCGACGCCGACTGGCGCGCCGAGGACGTCGAGATCGGCCCCACCGACTCGACGTTCACCGTCGTCGGCCCCGACGGCTCCCGCTACCCGGCCCGCGCCCCGCTGCCCGGCGCCTTCAACGTCGCCAACACCCTCGCCGCCGTCGCGGCCCTCGCCGAGGCCGGGACGGACCCCCGCGTCGCCGCCGAGGGCATCGGGGCCGTCCCCGGGGTCCCCGGGCGCCTGGAGCGCGTCGACGAGGGACAGCCCTACCTCGCCGTCGTCGACTACGCGCACAAGACCGACGCCGTCGAATCGGTGCTCCGCTCGCTGCGCCGCGTCACCGAGGGCCGCGTGCACGTCGTGCTCGGCTGCGGCGGCGACCGCGACACCACCAAGCGCGGCCCGATGGGCGCCGCCGCCGCGCGCCTCGCCGACACCGCCGTACTCACCTCCGACAACCCGCGCTCCGAGGACCCGCTCGCGATCCTCGCCACGATGCTCGCCGGTGCCGCCGAGGTGCCCGTGCACGAGCGCGGGGACGTCCTCGTGGACGCCGACCGGGCGGCGGCCATCGCCGCCGTCGTCGCCCGCGCCGAGCCCGGGGACACCGTGCTCATCGCGGGCAAGGGTCACGAACAGGGCCAGGACGTCAACGGGGTCGTCCGTCCCTTCGACGACCGCGAGGTCCTCAAGGAAGCCATCCGCAAAGCCGCGGCCGCCCCGGCCGCGCAGCAGAAAAGCGTGGGATGAACCTGTGATCGCCCTCTCTCTCGCCGAGATCGCTGACATCGTCGGCGGGCGGACCCGCGACATACCGGACCCGGAGCTTCGCGTCACCGGTCCCGTCGTCACCGACTCCCGGGCCGTCGAGGACGGCGGCCTCTTCGTCGCCTTCGCCGGCGAACGCGTCGACGGGCACGACTACGCCGCGGGAGCCGTCGAGGCGGGCGCCGTCGCCGTCCTCGCGACCCGGCCCGTCGGTGTGCCCGCGATCGTCGTGGACGACGTCACGACGGCCCTCGGCGCCCTCGCCCGCTCCGTCGTGGAGCGCCTCGGCACCGCCGTGATCGCCATGACCGGCTCGGCGGGCAAGACGTCCACCAAGGACCTCATCGCCCAGCTCCTGAGCCGCCGCGGCCCCACCGTGTGGCCACCGGGCAACCTCAACAACGAGATCGGGCTCCCGCTGACCGCGCTGCGCGTCACCGAGGAGACCCGCCACCTCGTCCTGGAGATGGGCGCCCGCGGCGTCGGCCACATCCGCTACCTCACGAGCCTCACCCCGCCCTCCATCGGCATCGTCCTCAACGTCGGCTCCGCCCACATCGGCGAGTTCGGCGGCAAGGAGAAGATCGCCGAGGCCAAGGGCGAGATGGTCGAGGCCCTGCCCGCGTCCGGACTCGCCGTGCTCAACGCGGACGATCCGCTCGTACGCGGCATGGCACCCCGTACCCGGGCACGGGTCCTCCTCTTCGGCGAAGCGGACGATGCGGAAGTCCGGGCCGAGAACGTCACGCTTACGGACACCGGACGCCCCCGCTTCCTGCTGCGCACACCCACCGGGTGCGGCGAAGTGACCTTGCGCCTGTACGGTGAGCACCACGTGTCGAACGCGCTCGCCGCCGCAGCCGTCGCCCATGAGCTGGGCATGCCCGCCGAAGAGATCGCCCTTGGTCTCAGCGAGGCACGCTCCCTCTCCCGCTGGCGGATGGAGGTCACCGAGCGCCCGGACGGCGTGACGATCGTCAACGACGCCTACAACGCGAGCCCCGATTCCGTACGAGCCGCACTGCGCGCGCTCGTCGCGATGGGCTCGGCAGCCCGGGACAAGGGCGGCCGGACCTGGGCGGTGCTCGGGATGATGGCGGAACTCGGGGACGAATCGCTCGCCGCCCACGACGCCGTCGGACGGCTGGCCGTCCGGCTCAACGTGAGCAAGCTCGTCGCGGTCGGGGGCCAGGAGGCGGCCTGGCTGCGAATGGGCGCATACAACGAGGGTTCGTGGGGTGAGGAGTCGGTGCACGTGTCCGACACACAGGCGGCGATCGACCTGCTACGCGGGGAACTGCGACCGGGGGACGTCGTCCTGGTGAAGGCGTCCCGGGCGGCGGGCCTGGAGAAAGTCGCCCAGGCCCTCCTGGAAGGCGCCGGTGAGGGCGAGGCCGCCGCGCGATGAAGCAAATCCTCTTCGCGGGAGCGATCGGTCTCTTCCTGACCCTCATCGGCACCCCGTTGCTCATCAAGCTGCTCGCCCGCAAGGGCTACGGCCAGTTCATCCGTGACGACGGGCCGCGCGAGCACCACAGCAAGCGCGGCACGCCGACCATGGGTGGCATCGCCTTCATCCTCGCCACGCTCATCGCGTACTTCCTCACCAAGCTCATCACCGGCAGCCCGACCAGCTTCTCCGGGCTCCTGGTGCTGTTCCTGATGACGGGCATGGGCCTCGTCGGCTTCCTCGACGACTACATCAAGATCGTCAAACAGCGCTCGCTCGGCCTGCGCGCCAAGGCGAAGATGGCCGGACAGCTCATCGTCGGCATCGCCTTCGCCGTGCTCGCCCTGCAATTCGCCGACCAGCGCGGCAACACCCCGGCGTCCACGAAGCTCTCCTTCGTCACCGACTTCGGCTGGACCATCGGCCCGGTGCTCTTCGTGGTCTGGGCGCTCTTCATGATCCTGGCCATGTCCAACGGCGTGAACCTGACGGACGGTCTGGACGGCCTCGCCACCGGCGCCTCCGTCATGGTCTTCGGCGCCTACACCTTCATCGGTGTCTGGCAGTTCCAGGAGTCCTGCGCCAACGCGGCCACGCTCACCAACCCGGCCGCCTGCTTCGAGGTACGCGACCCGCTCGACCTCGCCGTCGTCGCCTCCGCCCTCATGGGCGCCTGCTTCGGCTTCCTGTGGTGGAACACCTCGCCCGCCAAGATCTTCATGGGCGACACCGGCTCGCTCGCCCTCGGCGGCGCCCTCGCGGGTCTCGCGATCTGCTCGCGCACCGAACTGCTCATCGCCCTCCTGGGCGGCCTGTTCGTGCTCATCACGCTCTCCGTCGTCATCCAGGTCGGCTCCTTCAAACTGACCCGCAGGCGCGTCTTCCGCATGGCACCGCTCCAGCACCACTTCGAACTCAAGGGCTGGTCGGAAGTCCTCGTCGTGGTCCGCTTCTGGATCATCCAGGGCATGTGCGTCATCGTCGGCCTGGGCCTCTTCTACGCGGGATGGGCGGCCGACAAGTGACCGCACCGGACTTCGCGGGCACCCGCGTCACCGTCGCCGGGCTCGGCGTCTCGGGGATGCCGGCCGCGCGCGTCCTCCACGCGCGCGGCGCGCTCGTCACCGCCGTCACCGACGCCGACGACGAGCGCGCCCGCGCCCAGGCCGAGGAACTGCGCGCCCTCGGCGTCACCGTCCGCCTCGGCGACGGGGCCACCCTCCCCGAGGGCACCGAACTCGTCGTCACCGCGCCCGGCTGGCAGCCGGACAAGCCGCTCTTCGCCGCCGCCGAGGCGGCCGGGGTCCCGGTCTGGGGCGACGTCGAACTCGCCTGGCGCCTGCGCGGCCCGGGCGCCGCGCCCTGGCTCGCCGTCACCGGCACCAACGGCAAGACGACGACGGTACGGATGCTCGCCGCGATCCTGGAGGCGGCGGGCCACCGCACCGCGGCCGTCGGCAACATCGGCGTCTCGCTCCTCGACGCGGTCCTCGCCGAGGAACCGTACGACGTCCTCGCGGTCGAGCTGTCGAGCTACCAGCTGCACTGGGCGCCCTCGGTACGGCCGCACTCCGCGGCCGTGCTCAACCTCGCGCCCGACCACCTCGACTGGCACGGCTCCATGGCCGCGTACGCCGCCGACAAGGGCCGCGTCTACGAGGGCAACACGGTCGCCTGCGTCTACAACAGCGCCGACCCGGCCACCGAGGAACTCGTGCGCGCCGCCGACGTGGAGGAGGGCTGCCGGGCCGTCGGCTTCACGCTCGGCACCCCCCGCCCCTCCGAACTCGGCGTCGTCGAGGGACTCCTCGTCGACCGCGCCTTCGTGCCCGACCGGGGCCAGCAGGCCCAGGAACTCGCCGAGGTCGCCGACGTGGACCCGCCGGCCCCGCACAACATCGCCAACGCCCTCGCCGCCGCCGCGCTCGCCCGCGCCTTCGGCGTCCCGGCCACGGCGGTGCGGGACGGCCTGCGCGCCTTCCGGCCCGACCCGCACCGCATCGAGCACGTCGCGACGATCGGGGGCGTCGCCTACGTCGACGACTCGAAGGCGACCAACACGCACGCCGCCGAAGCCTCGCTCGCCGCGTACGAACCGATCGTCTGGATCGCCGGAGGACTCGCGAAAGGCGCGTCCTTCGACGAACTGGTGCGAGGTGCCGCGAAACGCCTGCGGGCCGTCGTCCTCATGGGCCGCGACCGCGCGCTGATCCGCGAAGCCCTCGCGCGACACGCCCCGAACGTACCCGTGGTCGACCTCGACCGGGCCGACACTGGGGCGATGTCCGAAGCGGTGCGCGAGGCGGCCGGACTCGCCGAGAGCGGCGACACGGTCCTGCTCGCCCCGGCGTGCGCCTCGATGGACATGTTCACCAACTACAACGTGCGCGGCGATCTCTTCGCCGAGGCGGTCCGCGCACGCGCCACCGCTGCCGAAGGCGACTGAACCGGACCGGCCCGCCGCCGGGCCGGTCCGCGCCAGGACGACTGGAGGGGACAGCGACGATGGCCGCTGAGCGTACGGCCGAGGGCGGGCGGTACAGCTCCGCCCGCGTGCACCGCAGCCGCAGCCCGAGGGCGCCCCGTACGGGCCTCCCGCTGCGCGGCAGGACCTTCGCCGGGCGCCCGCGCGGCACGGGGAGCGGAGCGGGGGGCGGCGCGTCGCGTACGCCCCGCGCCCCGAGGGGCCCGCGCGGCAATCCGCTGCGCGGGCTCCCCGCCCGGCTCATGCGGGCCTGGGACCGGCCGCTGACCGCCTACTACGTGATCCTCGGCGCGAGCCTGCTGATCATCGTGCTGGGCCTCGTCATGGTCTACTCGGCCTCCGTCATCACGGCCCTCAACTACGGGCTCGGCGGCTCCTTCTTCTTCCGCAAGCAACTCGGCGCCGCCCTCCTCGGCGGCCTGCTCCTCGTCGCCGCGGCACGGATGCCGGTCAAGCTGCACCGCGCGCTCTCGTACCCGCTGCTCGTCGTGGCCATCATCACGATGGCCGCCGTGCCGCTCATCGGCGTCTCCGTGAACGGCAACAGGAACTGGATCAACCTCGGTTTCTTCCAGGTCCAGCCCTCCGAGTTCGGCAAGCTCGCGCTCGTCCTGTGGGGCGCCGACCTGCTCGCGCGCAAGAGCGAGAAGCGGCTGCTGAACCAGTGGAAGCACATGCTGGTGCCGCTCGTGCCCGTGACCTTCCTGCTGCTCGGGCTCATCATGCTCGGCTCGGACATGGGCACCGCGATGATCCTCACCGCGATCCTCTTCGGGCTCCTGTGGCTCGCGGGCGCGCCCACGCGGATGTTCGCCGGCGTGCTCGGCTTCGTCGGGCTGCTCGGTGTGATCCTCGTCAAGACGAGCGACAACCGCCTCGCCCGCTTCGCCTGCCTCGGCTCCACCGACGCCCACGCCTTCAACGACAAGTGCCAGCAAGGCGTGCACGGCCTCTACGCCCTCGCCTCCGGCGGCTTCTTCGGTTCGGGGCTCGGCGCGAGTGTGGAGAAATGGGGTGAACTCCCCGAAGCCCACACGGACTTCATCTTCGCCGTGCTCGGCGAGGAACTGGGCCTGGCGGGGACGCTGTCGGTGATCGCCCTCTTCACGGCTCTAGGCTATGCGGGTATCCGCGTGGCCGGACGCACGGAGGACCCCTTCGTGAGGTACGCCGCGGGAGCGGTCATCACCTGGATCACGGCACAGGCCGTGATCAACCTCGGTGCGGTGCTCGGTCTGCTGCCGATCGCCGGAGTGCCGCTGCCGCTGTTCTCCTACGGGGGCTCCTCGCTGCTGCCGACCATGTTCGCCATCGGGCTCCTCATCGCCTTCGCGCGCGACGAGCCCGCTGCGCGAGCGGCCCTCGCCCTGCGGGGGCCCGGCTTCGGCCGCAAGCGGTTCGCGGTGAGATGGAACACGATGAGACGGCGCGCCCCCGGGGCGCGTCCGTCCGGAGAGCGGTGAATTTCGGTGCATGTCGTACTCGCCGGCGGGGGGACCGCCGGCCACATCGAGCCGGCGCTCGCCCTCGCGGACGCCCTGCGCAGGCAGGACCCCACCGTGGGGATCACGGCTCTCGGCACGGAACGCGGCCTGGAGACCCGGCTCGTACCCGAGCGCGGCTATGAACTCGCCCTCATCCCCGCGGTCCCGCTGCCGCGCAAGCCGACCCCCGAGCTGATCACCGTGCCGGGACGGCTGCGCGGCACCATCAAGGCCGCCGAGCAGGTCATCGAGCGCACCAAGGCGGACTGCGTCATCGGCTTCGGCGGCTACGTGGCGCTGCCCGGCTACCTCGCGGCGAAGCGCACCGGCACCCCGATCGTCGTGCACGAGGCCAACGCGCGCCCCGGGCTGGCCAACAAGATCGGCTCGCGCTACGCCTCCGGCGTCGCCGTCTCGACCCCGGACAGCAAGCTGCGCGACGCCCGCTACATCGGCATCCCGCTGCGCCGCACCATCGCGACCCTGGACCGCGCCCGCGTGCGCCCCGAGGCCCGCGCCGCCTTCGGGCTGGACCAGAACCTGCCGACGCTCCTCGTCTCCGGCGGCTCCCAGGGCGCCCGCCACCTCAACGAGGTCGTGCAGCGGGTCGTGCCCCTGCTCCAGCGCTCCGGCATCCAGGTCCTGCACGCGGTCGGTCCCAAGAACGAGCTGCCACGCGCCGACAACATGCCCGGAATGCCGCCGTACATCCCGGTACCGTACGTGGACCGGATGGACCTCGCGTACGCCGCGGCCGACATGATGCTGTGCCGCGCGGGGGCGATGACCGTCGCCGAACTCTCCGCCGTGGGCCTGCCCGCCGCCTATGTCCCGCTGCCCATCGGCAACGGCGAACAGCGGCTCAACGCCCAGCCGGTGGTGAAGGCGGGGGGCGGACTCCTCGTGGACGACGCGGACCTGACGCCGGAGTGGGTGCAGTCCCAGATCATTCCGGTGCTCGCCGATCCGCACCGGCTCTACGAGATGTCGCGCGCCGCCGCCGAGTTCGGCCGCCGGGACGCCGACGAGCTGCTCGTCGGCATGGTGTACGAGGCGATCGCCGCACGCAGGAACCGCTGAGGGGCCCTGGAAGCCCCCGCATCACGAGGAGGCTGAGGGAGCGTGGCCGGAGCGAGGACCGCCCAGGGCGGCGAAGGACGTACCGGGGCCGAAGCGCCCCCTGACGCCGAGCGGTCCCCGGCCCCGCCCCCGCCCCCGCGCGGCCTGCCGGGACTCCGGTTCTGGCTCGTCGCCGGGGGCCTCGTGCTGCTCCTCGGCGGGGCGCTCTACCTGCTCTACGGCTCGCCGTGGCTCAGGCTGACACAGGTCGGCGTCACGGGGACCGAGGTGCTCACCCGGCGCGAAGTGGAACGGGCGGCGGCGGCCCCCGAGGGAAGCCCGCTCATTTCCGTGGACACCGACGCGCTCGAAGCGAATGCGCGCGCCCGGCTTCCCCGGATCGAATCCGTGGAAATCAACCGTTCCTGGCCGCACGGACTGCGCATCGCGATCACGGAGCGTAAACCGGTACTTGTGCGAGAAAAGGGCGGAAAATTCGACGAAGTGGACGCGCACGGCGTGCTTTTCGCCACGGTGGGCACTCCTCCGCGCGGTATTCCGCGCCTCGATCTCGACGCGTCCGGATCGCCCTCGTTGCACCGTTTCGGCACCGCGCGACTGCTGCGCGAGGCGGCCACCGTCGCGGCTCGCGTACCGTCGCCCGTGGTCAAGGACCTGGAAACGATCCGGATTCGCTCCTACGACGACGTGACCCTGCTGCTGCGGGACGGGCGCACGGTGGCGTGGGGGAGTGGTGAAAAAGGCGCGGCGAAGGCCCGCACGCTGACGGCCCTCATGAAAGCGGCGCCCAAGGCGAGGCACTTCGACGTCTCCGTCCCCGTCGCCCCGTCAGTTCGCTGATGTTGACGGTGAGTTGGCGAGGGATTGACCCTGAATTGGCCCGAAAAATCGCGGTACTGACCCCTGGTTGGGCATCGCCACGGCTGATCACATAGGGTGAAAAGAAAAACGGGAGGTTCGGCGTGTTCGTTGAACGCGTGCCACGTGTCGACTTAGTGTCCTGTTCGGAACAGTCAGCGAAGTCCCAGCAACAGACACACTGGTAACCCTCTCTCACTGGGGTAGGACACAGGGGAACTCTTACGGGAGTAACCCTGAACTTCAGGGTGAGGGTTCGGGTCGGCGCTTCGGACCGTCCCTTATTCGGCATCAGTCGACGCACGCCGGGCGGCGAAGCATCGACACGTAAATCGAGGCGAGAGGCAGCCTTCGACGTGGCAGCACCGCAGAACTACCTCGCAGTCATCAAAGTCATCGGTGTCGGCGGCGGTGGTGTCAATGCCATCAACCGGATGATCGAGGTCGGGCTCAAGGGCGTCGAGTTCATCGCGATCAACACCGACGCGCAGGCCCTGCTCATGAGCGACGCCGACGTCAAGCTCGACGTCGGCCGCGAATTGACCCGGGGACTGGGAGCCGGCGCCAATCCGGCGGTCGGCCGCAAGGCGGCCGAGGACCACCGCGAGGAGATCGAGGAGGTCCTCAAGGGGGCCGACATGGTCTTCGTCACGGCGGGCGAAGGTGGCGGCACCGGCACCGGCGGCGCACCCGTCGTCGCCAACATCGCACGCTCCCTGGGCGCCCTCACGATCGGCGTGGTCACCCGGCCCTTCACCTTCGAAGGGCGGCGCCGGGCCAACCAGGCGGAGGACGGCATCGCCGAACTCCGCGAAGAGGTCGACACCCTCATCGTCATCCCCAACGACCGACTGCTGTCCATCTCGGACCGGCAGGTCAGTGTCCTGGACGCGTTCAAGTCCGCGGACCAGGTCCTGCTCTCCGGTGTCCAGGGCATCACCGACCTGATCACGACCCCCGGGCTCATCAACCTCGACTTCGCGGACGTCAAGTCCGTGATGAGCGAGGCGGGTTCCGCCCTCATGGGGATCGGCTCCGCACGCGGCGACGACCGTGCCGTCGCGGCGGCCGAACTGGCCATCTCCTCACCGCTGCTCGAAGCCTCCATCGACGGGGCGCGCGGGGTCCTGCTGTCCATCTCGGGCGGCTCCGACCTCGGTCTCTTCGAGATCAACGAGGCGGCCCAGCTGGTGAGCGAAGCCGCGCACCCGGAGGCCAACATCATCTTCGGCGCCGTCATCGACGACGCCCTCGGTGACGAGGTCAAGGTCACCGTCATCGCGGCCGGCTTCGACGGGGGCCAGCCCCCCGCCAAGCGGGACAACGTGATCGGTGCCAGCGCCGGCAAGCGCGAGGAGCAGCCGCAGGCCCGTACGAGCGAGCCGGTCCGTCCGGCCTTCGGCGGCCTCGGCTCCGTCACCCCGCGCGAGGAACCGGCCCCCCGCCCGGAGCCCGAACCGGCCCCGGTCAACGAGGCGCCCGCCCCGCACGTCCCGCAGCCCTCGGTCCCCCCGGCCCGTCCCTTCCCGGACAGCCAGGCCGAGGAGCTGGACGTGCCGGACTTCCTGAAGTGATAGCCACGCGCGAGGAGGCGGGCGGCGCGCACTTCGCCTTCACCGACAGGTGGGGCGGGGTGAGCGCCGCTCCGTACGAGGAGCTCAACCTCGGTGGCGCGGTCGGCGACGCGCCCGAGGCGGTGCACGCCAACCGGGCGCTCGCGGCCAAGGACCTCGGCCTCGATCCCGCGCACGTGGTCTGGATGAACCAGGTCCACGGGCGCGAGGTCGCGGTCGTGGACGCGCCGTGGGGGGACAAGCCCGTACCCGCCGTCGACGCGGTCGTCACCGCGCGGCGCGGGCTCGCGCTCGCGGTGCTCACCGCGGACTGCGTGCCCGTCCTGCTCGCCGATCCCGTCGCCGGGGTCGTGGGCGCCGCGCACGCGGGACGGCCCGGACTCGTCGCCGGGGTCGTCCCCGCGGCGGTCGAGGCGATGCGGGATCTCGGGGCCGAGCCCGCACGGATCGTGGCTCGCACCGGGCCGGCGATCTGCGGGGCGTGTTACGAGGTGCCCGAGGCGATGCGCGCCGAAGTCGCCGCGCTCGCGCCCCGGGCGTACGCCGAAACAAGCTGGGGCACTCCGGCGCTCGACATCGCGGCGGGAGTGCTCGCCCAGCTCGACGCGCTCGGCGTGCGCGAGGTGCGCCGCTCGCCCTCCTGCACGCGGGAGTCGGCGGATCACTTCTCGTACCGCGGGGACCGGGTCACCGGGCGTCTCGCGGGCTACGCGTGGCTGGACTGATGGGGCATGACGGACCTTAGGGAACGCAGGGAACAACTCGCCGCGAACCTCGCGAAAGTGGAGGAGAGGATCGCCACGGCGTGCGCCGCGGCGGGCCGTTCGCGCGGCGACGTGACATTGATCGCGGTCACCAAGACCTATCCGGCGAGCGATGTGCGTCTTCTCTCCTCGCTGGGCGTCGAACAGGTCGGCGAGAACCGCGACCAGGAGGCGGCCCCGAAGGCCGCCGCGTGCGCGGACCTCCCGCTCACGTGGCACTTCATCGGGCAGTTGCAGACCAACAAGGCGAAGTCGGTTGCCCGGTACGCCTCGTACGTGCACTCCGTGGACCGGGCGCGGCTCGCCGGGGCCCTCGGGGCGGCGGCGGTGCGCGAGGGGCGCGAGATCGGCGCGCTCGTGCAGGTCGCGCTGGAGGCCGAGGGCGATCCGGCGGCGCACGCCGGTCGCGGCGGGGCCCACCCGGACGAGGTCCCGGAACTCATGGACCGCATCGCCGCCACGGACGGGCTCCGCCCCGCGGGACTCATGACCGTGGCACCGCTGGCGGGGAGTTACGCGGGCGACGCGCGCGCGGCCTTCGCGCGGCTCGCGGAGTTGGCGAGCCTCGTGCGCGCCGCGCATCCGGCTGCCACCATGGTCTCCGCCGGGATGAGCGGTGACCTGGAGGAGGCGATCGCGGCCGGGGCGACACATGTACGGATCGGCAGCGCGATACTCGGCGCGCGTTCCCCCCTCGGGTAACGTCGCCAAGCAAGTCGGACCACAGCACAAAATATGGTCATTGTCCGTCAAAGAGGCGGAAAGACCACGTGGATCGCGGGCAGGTGGTCCTTGTCGATCCACCACAGAGCGGAGGACTCAGAGCATGGCCGGCGCGATGCGCAAGATGGCGGTCTACCTCGGCCTCGTGGAGGACGATGGGTACGACGGACCGGGGTTCGACCCCGATGACGAGTTCGAGCCCGAGCCGGAGCCCGAGCGCGACCGCAGGCGGCACAACCCGCCGCACCAGGAGCCGGAACCGGACGAACCGGTGCGTTCCGCCCAGCCTCCGGCCCCGCGCGAACCCGTGTCGCTGCCCGTGGAATCGGGTCGCCCGGCACGAATCGCGCCCGTGTCATCCATCACACCAGAACGCCCCAGCCTGGAGAAGAACGCGCCGGTGATCATGCCCAAGGTTGTCTCGGAGCGGGAGCCGTACCGCATCACGACGTTGCACCCCCGGACCTACAACGAAGCCCGTACCATCGGGGAACACTTCCGCGAGGGCACGCCGGTGATCATGAATCTGACCGAGATGGACGACACGGACGCGAAGCGACTTGTCGACTTCGCGGCCGGTCTGGTGTTCGGCCTGCACGGGAGCATCGAGCGAGTGACTCAGAAGGTTTTCCTGTTGTCGCCTGCTAACGTCGATGTAACGGCGGAGGACAAGGCTCGCATCGCAGAGGGCGGGTTCTTCAACCAGAGCTGAGACCGAATGACGCACAACGGAACGGTTCGTGCCGGCGGGCTCGCAGGACAGGGGAGTGGGAAGCGTTCATGAGCGTCGTGCTGGATGTGCTCTACATCGCGCTGATGTGTTTCCTGCTGGTCCTGATCTTCCGGCTCGTCATGGACTACGTGTTCCAGTTCGCCCGCTCCTGGCAGCCGGGCAAGCCCATGGTGGTCGTTTTGGAGGCCGCCTACACTGTCACCGATCCACCACTCAAGCTTCTGCGGCGGGTCATCCCGCCGTTGCGCCTCGGGGGCGTGGCGCTCGACCTGTCCTTCTTCGTACTGATGATCATCGTCTACATCCTGATCAGATCGATCTCCGTCGTGAGCCGGCTGTGAGCGCGATGTCAACTACGTTCTTGCCGAATGCCGACGACTACGTTGAGGTGAAGAGATGCCATTGACCCCCGAGGACGTGCGGAACAAGCAGTTCACGACCGTCCGCCTCCGAGAAGGCTATGACGAGGACGAGGTCGATGCCTTCCTCGACGAGGTGGAGGCCGAACTCACCAGGCTCGCGCGGGAGAACGAGGACCTGCGGGCGAAACTCGCCGCAGCCACGCGTGCCGCCGCGCAGAACCAGCAGCAGAACATGCGCAAGGGTCCCGAGCAGCCGGAACGGCCGCAGGGTCCCGGGCCCGCCGCCATATCGGGTCCGCCGCAGGGGCAGCAGCATCCTGGACAGCCGCAGCACCCGGGGCAGCCCCAGCACCCCGGTCAGCCGCAGCACCCCGGCCAGCCCCAGCACCCGGGTCAGCAGCAGCATCCGCAGCAGCAGCACATGGGCGGTCCGCCCCAGCTGCCCTCCGGTGCTCCGCAGCTGCCCTCGGGTCCCGGCGGTCACGGTCCGCAGGGTCCCGGCCCGATGGGCCAGGGTCCGATGGGCGGCCCGCAGGGTCCCGGTCCCATGGGGCAGATGGCTCCGCAGGGCCCCGGCCCGATGGGGCAGCAGGGTCCCGGTCCGATGGGCCAGCAGGGGCCCGGCCCGATGGGTCAGGGGCCGATGGGCGGTCCGCAGGGGCAGATGGGCCAGCCGCAGCAGCAGATGGTGGGCCCGCTCGGCCACGGCGGTCCCCAGCTGCCGCAGCCCGGTCAGGGTCCCGGTGGCGACAGCGCCGCGCGTGTCCTCTCGCTCGCCCAGCAGACCGCCGACCAGGCGATCGCCGAGGCGCGTTCCGAGGCCAACAAGATCGTCGGTGAGGCGCGCAGCCGGGCCGAGGGTCTGGAGCGCGACGCCCGTGCCAAGGCGGACGCCCTGGAGCGGGACGCGCAGGAGAAGCACCGTGTCGCGATGGGCTCCCTGGAGTCCGCGCGCGCCACGCTGGAGCGCAAGGTCGAGGACCTGCGCGGCTTCGAACGCGAATACCGCACGCGGCTGAAGTCCTACCTGGAGTCGCAGCTGCGCCAGCTGGAGACGCAGTCGGACGACTCGCTCGCCCCGCCGCGTGTCTCCTCGACGCCGTCGCTGCCGCCCTCCCCCTCGCCCTCCATGGCCCCGGCCGGTGCGTCCTCCTTCGGGGGCGGGCACAACGGTCCCGGCCCGATGGGTGGTCCCACGCCGCCTTCGGCCGGTCCCTCGTACGGGGGCGGGCAGCAGCAGATGTCCCCGGCGATGACGCAGCCGATGGCACCGGTGCGGCCGCAGGCGCCGCAGCCGATGCAGCAGGCGCCGTCCCCGATGCGGGGGTTCCTGATCGACGAGGACGACAACTGAGCCGGTCGCGGCGGTAGATGTCGGCATTCACCGGCCCCCCAGGTCTTCGACCTGGGGGGCCGGTTGTGTATGAGGGCCCTGGAGCGGGGGCCGTTGCGGGGCTCCGCCCCGGACCCCGCTCCTCCATCGCCGGAGGGGCTGTACCGGAGGGGCTGTAACAGCCTCAGCCGACCTTGCGCAGCGCGAACGTCAGCCCGAGACCCGCGTCCTCGAACGGCTTGCCGTACTCGTCGGTCGGCTCGCCCTCCGCGTACTCCGTGGCCAGGACCTCGTCCGCGATCAGCGTCGCGTGCTCGCGCAGGGCCTCGGCCAGGGCCGGGTCCCGCGTGGCCCAGCGCAGGGCGATGCGGTCGGCCACGTCGAGGCCGCTGTTCTTGCGGGCCTCCTGGACGAGGCGGATCGCGTCACGGGCCAGGCCCGCGCGGCGCAGCTCCTCGGTGATCTCCAGGTCGAGGGCGACCGTCGCGCCCGCCTCGGACGCGACCGCCCAGCCCTCGCGCGGGGTCTCCGTCAGGAAGACCTCCTCGGGCGAGAGGACGACCTCGGCGCCGTCCACGAGGACCGTCGCCGTGCCGCTCTCGCGCAGGGAAGCCGAGAGCGCCGCCGCGTCCGCGTCGGCGACCGCCTTCGCGACCGCCTGCACACCCTTGCCGAACCGCTTGCCGAGCGCCCGGAAGTTCGCCTTCGCGCTCGTGTCCACGAGCGAGGCGCCGACCTCGCCGAGCGAGGCGAGCCCCGCGACGTTCAGCTCCTCCGCGATCTGCGCCCGCAGCTCCTCGCCGAGCGTCTCGAAGCCCGTCGCCGCGATGAGCGCGCGGCTCAGCGGCTGCCGGGTCTTGACGCCCGACTCGGCGCGCGTGGCCCGCCCCAGCTCCACGAGCCGCCGCACGAGCGCCATCTGCCGGGACAGCTCCTCGTCCACGGCCGCGAGGTCCGCCTCGGGCCAGGACGCCATGTGCACCGACTCGGGCGCCGAGGCGTCCACGGAGACGACGAGGTCCTGCCAGACCCGCTCGGTGACGAACGGGACGAGCGGCGCCATGAGCCGCGTCACCGTCTCGACGACCTCGTGCAGGGTGCGCAGCGCCGCCTTGTCGCCCTGCCAGAAGCGGCGGCGCGAACGGCGCACGTACCAGTTGGAGAGGTCGTCGACGAAGGAGGAGAGGAGCTGTCCGGTGCGGTGGGTGTCGTACGACTCCAGTGCCTCGGTGACCCCGGCGGTGAGCTTGTGCAGCTCGGACAGGAGCCAGCGGTCGATGACGGGGCGCTCGGCGGGGGCCGGATCGGCGGCCGAGGGCGCCCAGCCCGACGTACGGGCGTACAGGGCCTGGAAGGCCACCGTGTTCCAGTACGTGAGGAGCGTCTTGCGGACGACCTCCTGGATCGTGCCGTGCCCGACGCGGCGCGCCGCCCACGGCGAACCGCCCGCCGCCATGAACCAGCGGACCGCGTCGGCGCCGTGCTGGTCCATGAGCGGGATCGGCTGGAGGATGTTGCCCAGGTGCTTGGACATCTTGCGGCCGTCCTCGGCGAGGATGTGGCCGAGGCAGACGACGTTCTCGTACGAGGACTTGTCGAAGACGAGCGTGCCGATCGCCATCAGCGTGTAGAACCAGCCGCGGGTCTGGTCGATCGCCTCGGAGATGAACTGCGCGGGGTAGCGCGCCTCGAACAGCTCCTTGTTGCGGTACGGGTAGCCCCACTGCGCGAACGGCATCGAACCCGAGTCGTACCAGGCGTCGATGACCTCATCGACGCGCTGGGCCACGGTGCCGCAGTCGGGGCAGGCGAAGGTGACCGCGTCGATGTACGGGCGGTGCGGGTCCAGGCCCGACTGGTCGGTGCCGGTCAGCTCGCTCAGCTCGGCGAGCGAGCCGACGCACGTGAGGTGGCCGTCCGGGCAGCGCCAGACGGGCAGCGGGGTGCCCCAGTAGCGCTTGCGCGAGAGCGCCCAGTCCACGTTGTTCTTCAGCCAGTCGCCGAAGCGGCCGTGCTTGACGCTCTCCGGGTGCCAGTTGGTCTTCTCGTTCTCCTCCAGGAGCCGGTCGCGCACGGCGGTCGTGCGGATGTACCAGGAGGGCTGCGCGTAGTAGAGCAGCGCGGTGTGGCAGCGCCAGCAGTGCGGGTAGCTGTGCTCGTACGGCACGTGCTTGAAGAGCAGGCCGCGCGCCCGCAGGTCGGCGACGAGGTCCTCGTCGGCCTTCTTGAAGAACTGGCCGCCGACGAGCGGTACGTCCTCGGCGAAGGTGCCGTTGGAGCGGACCGGGTTGACGACCGGGAGGCCGTAGGCGCGGCACACGCGCAGGTCGTCCGCGCCGAAGGCGGGGGACTGGTGGACGAGCCCGGTGCCGTCCTCGGTCGTCACGTACGCGTCGTTGACGACGTAGTGCGCGGCCTCGGGGAACGCGATCAGCTCGAAGGGGCGCTGGTAGGTCCAGCGCTCCATCTCCGCGCCCGTGTACCGCTCGCCGGTCGCCTCCCAGCCCTCGCCGAGGGCCTTCTCCAGGAGCGGTTCGGCGACGAGGAGGCGTTCGGTCCCGTCCGTCGCGACGACGTAGGAGACCTCGGGGTGCGCGGCGACGGCGGTGTTCGAGACGAGCGTCCACGGCGTCGTCGTCCACACGAGCAGCGCGGTGTTCCCGGCGAGCGGGCCGGAGGTGAGCGGGAGGCGCACGTAGACCGAGGGGTCGACGACGGTCTCGTAGCCCTGCGCCAGCTCGTGGTCCGAGAGGCCCGTCTCGTCCTTCGGGCACCAGGGGGCGACGCGGTAGTCCTCGACCAGGAGACCCTTGTCGAAGATCTGCTTCAGCGACCACCACACGGACTCGACGTACTCGGGGTCCATCGTGCGGTAGGCCTGGTCGACGTCGAGCCAGTAGCCCATGCGGGTCGTCAGCTCGGTGAAGGCGTCGGTGTGGCGGGTCACGGACTCGCGGCACTTGGCGTTGAACTCGGCGATGCCGTACGCCTCGATGTCCTTCTTGCCCGTGAAGCCGAGCTCCTTCTCGACCGCCAGCTCGACCGGCAGGCCGTGGCAGTCCCAGCCGGCCTTGCGGCCCACGTGGTAGCCGCGCATCGTGCGGTAGCGCGGGAAGACGTCCTTGAAGACGCGCGCCTCGATGTGGTGGGCGCCCGGCATGCCGTTGGCGGTCGGCGGGCCCTCGTAGAAGACCCACTCGGGGCGGCCCTCGGACTGGGCGAGCGTCTTGGCGAAGGTGTCCCGCTCGCGCCACAGGGCGAGCACCTCGTGCTCAAGGGCGGGGAGGTCCACCTGGGCGGGGACGGGTCGGTACTGCGGCGGGGTCGTCATGGGGCTCGCTGCTCCTCCGGCGGATCTGCTCTTCCGTCGGAGGGACGAGAGCCGACGCGCTCCCGCGGTACCACCCTCCTTGGCCACCGGACGACTGCCCTGCGGCCCCCTCATTGGGTCCGCGAAGCCGGTTCTACGGCCACGGGGCACTCACCCCTGGCTTTCCTCCGGCGGCTCCGGGGGTGATCTTCGCGACGCGCGTGCCCCCGGGCTTCCACCGTCCCCGGGTCGCTCCTGGCCGCTTCTCGGCGCTACTCGTCCCCATCCACACCTGTGTTTCGCTGCCGCAAGTGTACGGGTACGGGGTGGGCGGGCCGCCACGGCTTCGGACGGGGGCCACGCGGCCCGCCGCCCCGCGGGGAGGGGGCCGCCGCGGGAGGGCGCGCGGGGGCGCGCGACGCGCGGGGGCGGCGTGGTCCGTTGCCGTGCGGGGGATGTCGATTTATCGTCCCACCACCGTGTGTGCGGGGCTGTTCCGCGTCCACGGGGGCAGGAACAGGAATATCGCAGGCCGGTCCGGTGCTGCGTCTGCGGCAAGCGGTACGACGAAGGTGATGGAGGAGATCGTGCCCACTACGCGCGGCGGAGCGACGGATCCCGCTGAACTGGCGGTACGGCCTGGTGAGGACCCCTGGACGGCCGAGGAGGCCGCCGAGGCGCGGCAGGGCCTGGAGCAGGAGATCGCCGAGCTGCGGGCCGAGCTGGAGACGGCCGAGGCGGACCTCGCGAGCCTGATGCGGGACTCCGCGGACGGGGCGGGGGACGACGAGGCGGACACCGGGACGAAGAACGTGACCCGGGAACACGAGCTGGCGCTGGCCGCGAGCTCGCGGGAGCGGCTCGAACAGACGGAGCGGGCGCTGCTGCGGATGGACGCGGGGACGTACGGGGTGTGCGAGAACTGCGGGAAGCCGATCGGGAAGGCGCGGATGCAGGCGTTTCCGCACGCGATTCTGTGCGTGGACTGCAAGCAGAAGTCGGAGCGGCGCTGACGCCTCGGGGGGCCGGGCGGGGGGCCGGGGCTTCGCCCCGGGCCCCGTTTCGGGGCTCCGCCCCGGGCCCCGTTTCGGGGCTCCGCCCCGGGCCCCGGTTTGGGGCTCCGCCCCAAGCCCCGCTCCTCAAGCGCCGGAGGGGTTGGTTTGGGTGGGGCTTCGTGCCGGGCCCCGCTCCTCACGTGCCGGAGGGGGTGGTTGGGTGGGGCTGCCCCGGGGGCTGGGGGCGGGTGGGGTTTTGGGGTTGTGACGTACGCTCGGAGCCGTTCGGTTCATCGGGTGTGAGGACGGCACGTGGCTGAGGTGGAGCGCACCATCGAGAGAGTTCACGCGGGCAAGGGGTCGCGGCGTGTGCTCGCGCTGTTCGCGGTGGCCGTGCTCGTGTACGCCGTCGACCTCGTGAGCAAGCTGCTCGTGGTCGCGAAGCTGGAGGGGCACGGGGACGGGTCCGTGCAGGTCGTGGGGGACTGGCTGCGGTTCACCGCGATCCGGAACTCCGGGGCCGCCTTCTCGATGGGCGAGGCGTACACGATCGTCTTCACGGTCATCGCCGCCGGTGTCATCGTCGTGATCGCCCGGCTCGCCCGCAAGCTGTACAGCCTGCCCTGGGCCATCGCGCTCGGGCTGCTCCTCGGCGGAGCTCTCGGCAACCTGACGGACCGCGTCTTCCGCTCCCCGGGCGTCTTCCGGGGCGCCGTCGTCGACTTCATCGCGCCCAAGGGCTACGCGGTCTTCAACCTCGCGGACTCCGCGATCGTGTGCGGCGGCGTCCTCATCGTCCTGCTCTCCTTCCGCGGCCTCGACCCGGACGGCACCAGGCACCGGGACGAGAAGGCCGAGAAGACCGAAGAGGCCGGGGAGGCGTCCGAGGAGAAGGCCGAGAGCAGGGGCGAGTAGCTCCCGTACCGGCCCGGCTCACCCGTCCGGCATACTCGACGGGTGAGCGCTATTCCCGAGGTCCGTACCCTTCCCGTCCCCGACGGCCTGGAGGGCGAGCGTGTCGACGCCGCCCTCTCGCGCATGTTCGGCTTCTCCCGCACCAAGGCCGCTGAGCTGGCGGCGGGCGGAAAGGTGCAGGTCGACGGCTCGGTGGTGGGCAAGTCCGAGCGGGTGCGCGGCGGCGCCTGGCTGGAGGTCGAGATGCCGCCGGCCGCCGCGCCCGTCCGGGTCGTCGCCGAGCCGGTCGAGGGCATGGAGATCGTCCACGACGACGAGGACGTCGTGGTGATCATGAAGCCCGTCGGTGTCGCCGCGCACCCCAGCCCCGGCTGGACGGGACCGACCGTGATCGGCGGCCTCGCCGCCGCCGGGTACCGCATCTCCACCTCGGGCGCCGCCGAGCGCCAGGGCATCGTGCACCGCCTCGACGTGGGCACCTCCGGGCTCATGGTGGTCGCCAAGTCCGAGCACGCGTACACCTCGCTCAAGAACCAGTTCCGGGTCCGCACGGTCGACAAGCGCTACCACACGCTCGTCCAGGGCCACCCCGACCCGACCTCGGGCACCATCGACGCGCCCATCGGCCGTCACCCGCAGCACGACTACAAGTGGGCCGTGACGGCCGAGGGGAAGGCGTCGGTCACCCACTACGACCTCGTCGAGGCGTTCCGCGCCGCGTCCCTCCTCGACGTCAAGCTGGAGACGGGCCGCACCCACCAGATCCGCGTGCACATGTCCGCGCACCGCCACCCCTGCGTCGGCGACCTCACCTACGGGGCCGACCCCACGCTCGCCAAGCGGCTCGGCCTCACCCGGCAGTGGCTCCACGCCGTCCGCCTCGGCTTCACCCACCCCGGCACCGGCGACTGGGTCGAGTACGCGAGCGAGTACCCCGAGGACCTCCAGCGCGCCCTGGACCGGGTCCGCGCCGAGAGCCGCTGAGCGGGAGGAGGCGCTGTGAGCGAGGGGACGCTCGCCGGGGGCACGCTGCCCGACGGCACCGCCTACGTCGTGCGGCGGGCGGAGAGCGAGGAGGACCGCGCGGCCTGCTTCCTCGTGCGCAAGGAGGTCTTCGTCCAGGAGCAGGGCGTGCCCGAGGACCTGGAGTACGACGCGCTCGACGCCGGGGCCGCGCACGTCCTCGCGGTCGCCGAGGACGGCACCCCGCTCGGCGCCGGGCGGCTGCTGCACGGCGAGGCGGCGTGGGAGCCGACCGGGCACACGGCGGGGGCGGGCTCGCTCGGACGGCTCGCCGTGCGCGGCGCGGCCCGGGGCGGCGGGGCCGGGGCCGCGCTCGTCACCGCGATCGAGCGGCTCGCCGCCGGGCACGGGCTCACGAGCGTGGACCTGCACGCGCAGACGCACGCGCTCGGTTTCTACGAGCGGCTCGGATACGTGGCGTACGGGGGGACTTACCTCGAAGCCGGGATCGAACACCGGGCGATGCGGAAGGCTGTCTGAGGCCGGGGGCCACCGGCCACGGGGCCGTGGGGGCCGCCACCCACTTGTTCGGTAAAGAAACACCCATGGGAGGCTGGGGGGTACCCCTCGGGGGTGATCCCGGTGAGGATCGGCTCTGGTGGAGGGGTGGCCCGTACCTCTGAGCCCCCTGGGAGGCCCCCGCCGTGGACCAACTGGCGCTGCTGATCCTGCTGCTGCTCGGAGCCGTGCTCACGGTGCCGCTCGGGGACAGACTCGGGCTGCCCGCCCCCGTGCTGATGACGCTCCTCGGGGTCGTTCTCGCGCTCCTGCCCTTCGTGCCGAACGTCAACATCCCGCCCGAGTTCATCCTGCCCCTCGTCCTGCCGCCCCTGCTCTACGCGGCGGTGCAACGGACGTCCTGGCGCCAGTTCGCGGCGAACAGACGGCCCATCTTCCTGCTCGCCGTCGCGCTCGTCTTCGTCACGACGGCCGCCGTCGCCGCCGTGGCCAGCGCGATCGTCCCGGGCCTGCCGCTCGCCGCCGCCGTCGCGCTCGGCGCGCTCGTCGCCCCGCCCGACCCGGTCGCCGCGACCGCCGTGGCCGGCTCGCTGGGGCTGCCCCGCCGCCTCGTCTCCATCCTGGAGGGCGAGGGTCTCTTCAACGACGTCACCGCGATCGTGCTCTACCACGTCGCGATCGGCGCGGCGGTCGGCGGCAGCTTCTCGCTCCCCTCGGCCGTGGGCCTCTTCTTCCTCTCGGCGGCCGTCGCCGTCGCGGTCGGCCTCGCGCTCGGCTGGCTCACCAGCAGGCTCCTCGACTTCCTCGGCGACGCGACCCTCCAGACCGGCCTCACCCTCCTCGTCCCGTTCGTCAGCTACGTCCTCGCCGAGGAGCTGCACGGCTCGGGCGTGCTCGCCGTGCTCACCACGGCGCTCTTCCTCTCCGAGTACGCGCTCGACGCCGACGACGTCCTCGGGCGGATCACCGGGCAGACCTTCTGGCAGGTCGTCGACACGCTCGTCACCGGGATCGCCTTCGGGCTCATCGGCCTCGAACTGCACACGGTCTTCGGCACGGCAGGCGACCGGGTCTGGGAGATGATCGGCTGGGGCCTGCTCGTGGCGGTCGTCGTCATCGGCGTACGGTTCCTGTGGCTGCTGCCCGCCGGCTGGCTGGCGCAGCGGCTGCACCAGAAGCGCGATGTCGCGGAGGACATCCCGACGAGCTGGCGCGAGACCGTCGTCATGTGGTGGGCGGGGATGCGGGGGGTCGCCTCGGTCGCCCTGGCCCTCGCCATCCCGCTCACGACCGACGTGGGCGACGCCTTCCCGGGGCGCGACGAGCTGATCTTCATCGCCTTCTGCGTCATCATGGTCACCCTCGTCTTCCAGGGGCTCACGCTGCCGTGGCTCGTGCGCAGGCTCGGGGTACGGGCCGATACGGACGCCGAGCGGCAGATCGAGCACGACCTCGCCATCCGCGCGGCGAAGGCGGCCCGGCGCAGGCTCCACGAGATCGAGGGCGTCCAGGATCTTCCCGACGACGTCATCGAGCGCCTCCAGCGCGGTGCCTTCGACATCGGGGCGCGGATCAGCCCGGAGATCATGGACGACGAGCGGCGCGAGCACCTCGCGCAGCGCGTGGAGCGCGTGAAGGCGTTCAGGAAGGTGCAGAAGGAGATGATGTCGGCGGCGCGGCACGCGGTGCTTTCCGCGCGGAGCGAGCCGGGGGCGGACCCGGAGATCGTGGACCGGGTGTTGCGGCAGCTCGACGTGCGGTCCCTGCACTGACGGGAGCCGCCCCCTCCAGGCCGTGGAGCCGTCCTCGCGGGGCTCCACCCCTGGGCCCCCGGGTCTCGGGCACAGCGGTGTCGTGCGGGGTCGTTCGTCCCGTGGACGAGGGCGCGGGACCCGGTCGCCCACGGCGGCGCGGACCTGGGCCACCGGAAGGAGAGGGCGCGCCCGCTGTGGGCGCCGGACGCCGACCCCGGCTACCGCTTGCGCGGCGCTCCCGGGCGCGCGTCGTGGCGGCGGGGGGCGGGAGCGTGGACCCGGTCGTGCGGGTCGCGTGCGCGGTGGCCCTCGACGTGCGCGTCCGCCGTGTCCGCGTGGCGGGCGGGCGCCCTCGTGCCCTCCTCGTCCCTGTGCGCGTCGTCGTCCGCCGGGAGGTCGTGGCCGTCCTCGCGCAGCGGGTAGTCCGCCGCGTTGTTGCTGTGGACCTCCGAGGGGCGCGGCTGGGTGTCCTTGCGCAGGCCGGGCGAGGGGGAGGTGGCCGGGGGCTCGGCCGCGGGGACGGTGGCGACGCTCGGCAGGGCGTACGGGTGGTGCGCGCTGAGCCAGGCGATGAGCCGCTCGCGGACCACGACCCGCACCGTCCAGATGTCGTCCGCGTCCTTCGCCGTGACCACGGCCCGTACCTCGATCGTCGTCGGCGTCGTGTCCGTGACGGCGAGGCTCCAGTCGCGGCCGTCCCAGGCCGGGCAGTCGGCGAGGACGCGCCGCAACTCCTCGCGCATGAGCGGGAGGGGGGCCGAGTGGTCGAGGTGGAAGAAGACGGTGCCGGACATCTGCGCGCCGCCGCGCGACCAGTTCTCGAAGGGCCGCGAGGTGAAGTACGACACCGGCATCGTGATGCGCCGCTCGTCCCACGTGCGCACCGCGAGGAACGTCAGGGTGACCTCCTCGACGACGCCCCACTCGCCGTCCACGACCACCGTGTCCCCGATCCGGACCATGTCGCCGAAGGCGATCTGGAAGCCGGAGAAGAGGTTGCCGAGGGTCGACTGCGCGGCGACACCCGCGACGATCCCGATGATCCCCGCCGAGGCGAGCACCGACTTCCCCGCCGTCCGCAGATCGGGGAAGGCCATGAGCATCGAGGCGACCGCGATGACGATGACGAGGGCCGTGACGATCCGCATGATGAGCGTCATCTGCGTACGGACCCTGCGCACCCGCGCCGCGTCGTGCGTCGTCGCCGCGTACCGCGCGTACGAGGACTCCAGGACCGTGGAGACGACCCGGACCAGGAGCCACGCCGTCGCCCCGATGAGGACGAGGGTCAGGAGCAGCCCGATCGCGCCGTCGAAGCGCTCCACCACGTTCCAGGTGATCTCCCGGTAGCTGCCGCGCAGCAGCGCCGCGAGCAGCAGCACCTGCCAGGGCACCCGGCACTCGCGCAGCTTCTCCCACAGCGGGGTGTCGTTGTGCCGTACCGCCGCCCGCGCGAGCAGCCGGTCCGAACCCCAGCCGAGCAGCAGCGTGAGCAGGACGGAACCGCCGATGACGAGGACGGGACGCAGGATCTCTTCCATGGGGGTCAAAGGTCTCCGGGTCTCGGTCGGCCCCCGGGGCCTGGCGCGTCCGGGCCGGGGGCGCTGGCAGGATGACGGTCATGGACATCCTGCTTTTTCACTCCGCCTACGGACTGCGACCGGCTGTGCACGAGGCCGCCGACCGGCTGCGGGCGGCCGGACACCAGGTGCGCGTGCCCGACCTGTACGAGGGGCAAACGGTGGAGACGGAGGAGGAGGCCGCCGCCCTGCGCGAGTCGATCGGCAACGACCGGCTCCTGACCAGGGCCGTCAAGGCAGCCGCGCCCTACAGTGACAAAGGACTCGTCTACGCCGGTTTCTCCCTCGGCGGCGCCCTCGCGCAGAACCTGGCGCTCGGCGACGAGAACGCCCGCGGTCTGCTCCTCCTCCACGGCACGTCGGACCTGCGTGAGGACGCGGCTGTGGACGACCTGCCCGTGCAGCTGCACGTCGCCGATCCCGACCCGGCCGAGACCCACGAGTGGCTGAGCCTGTGGTATCCGCAGATGCGCCGCGCGGGCGCCGACGTGGAGATCTACCGCTACCCGGGAGCGGGCCACCTCTACACCGACCCGGGGCTTCCCGACTACGACGCCGAGGCGGCCGCGAGCACGTGGCGCACGGCGCTCGCGTTCCTGGACAGCCTGTAGGAGCGAGCCGCACGGAGGGGAGTGGCGCCGTCCGCACGCCGGGGGCGGCGGCCCCCCTCCCGCGCGCACGGGAGCGGCGGCCGTCCCCGTACCGCGGGAACGGCCGCCGCTCCCGGTGGCCGGGGCCTCGGCCCCTCAGCGGGGCCGGGTGATCAGCCCTTCAGCGCCGTGTCGATCGCCGTCCTGTAGTCCGCGGCGGTCATCGGGGCGTTCTGGCCGTCGCTGCCGACGACCTTCTTGCCGTCCATGACCATCGAGGGCGTGCCGGTGACGCCGTACTTGTCGGACTGCTTGTTGAAGTTCTTGCTCATCTCGATCGCCCAGCGGTCGTACGTGCCGTCCTTGACCTGCTTCTCGAAGGTGGCGTTGTCCTTGAGCGCGGGGACGGTCGCGGCGATCTTGAGGAGGTAGGAGTCCGAGTTGAACTTGTCGTCGGTCTCGTCCGGGTGCCACTTCTTCGCGTACATGGCGTTCTTGTAGTCGAGGAAGGCGTCCGGGCTGACGTTGAGCGCGGCGCCGAGGGCGCTCATGGCGTTCTTGGAGCCGGAGCCCCGGCTGCCGAGGTCGATCTTGCTGCCGGAGCCCGAGTCCCCGTCGAGGAACGTCGCGCCGACGTACTCGACCTTGAACTTGCCCGCTTCGAGGTCCGCGTGGAGGTCCGGGCCCACGGTCTGCTCGAACTGCGAGCAGATCGGGCAGCGCGGGTCCTCGAAGAGGGTCAGGGTCTTCTTCGCCGAGTCCTTGCCGAGGAGCACGGTCGTGCCGTTCGGGCCGCTCGTGTTCTTCGGCTTGACGAGGGTGTCCGAGGTCGCGGCCTCCCACTGCGAGGGCTTGTTGCCCTGGGCGACGGCGACGGCTATCCCGGCGCCTATCGCGAGGACGGCGACGACGCCGCCGGCGACGAGGAACTGCCGCTTGCGGGCGTCCTTCTTCGCCTGGCGCTCGCGTTCGGCGCGCAGCCGCTCGCGGGCGGTGGCCTTGGCCTGCTGGCTGTTGCGCTGGCTCATGGGGGTGACTCCGTAATCCGTAAGACGTGTGAGGACGTGCGAGACGAGGCCGTGCCCGCGGGCACGGCAGGGGACTTCAGGCGGCGAGAGCGACCGCGGGAGGTCCCCGGCGTCCTACGGAGTGGGCCAGGAGCAGCAGGTGGGGGCGGGCGGCGCGGGCGAGGCCGAGGGCCGGGCGCGTGCGGGCCGCGCGGGAGCGGGCGGTGGCGCAGGCCACGGCGAGCAGCAGCGGCCGGAAGGCGAACCAGGTGAGCGAGCCGAGCGCCCGCGCGAGGGCCTTCTCGCCGCCGCGCAGCCACGCCGCCGCCAGCATCCCGACGGCCAGGTGCGTGCCGAGCAGCAGCCAGGCGGCACCCGGACGCGGGTCGGTGAGCAGGGTCGCCGCGCCGGTGGGCTCGCCCCCGGCGAAGTGGCTCAGAGGGACACCGACCGGGCCGCCGCCGCACAGCACGTCGATGCCGACGCTGCGCAGCGGTCCGGCGACCGGGCCGCCGCCCTCGCCGTAGCAGAGGTGCTGGCCCGTCGTGAAGACGGTGTCGGCGGCGAGCTCCAGCGGGACGAGGAGCGCGGCGATGGCCCCGTAGCGCCGCTCACGGCCCGCGAGCGCGTACGCGAGCGCGAAGACGACCCCGGCGACCACGAGGAGCGGCGTGAGGGGCAGTGGCGAGCGGGTCAGGATCACGTGGGAGGCAGCCGAGAGCGTCACCACGAGCGCGGTGAAGAACGTCGCGCGCAGTGCTCTGAGCTGGGTCCCTGATATGTCCATCGCTGTCGAGTCTGCCACGGGCCCGGTTAAGCGAGCCCTAAAAGGATGCTGTGGAAAGGCCCGGGGTGACGGGCGCCACCGCGAAGCCGTGTGGCGCAAGGGAATCATCCGTCCGTCCCCGGGACAACACCCCGGGGACGGACGGTCGCTCACAGCCCGGGGATGCGGCCGTTGCGGAAGAGGTCCACGAAGATCTGGTGGTCACGACGGGCGACCGCTCCGTACCCGTGCGCGAAATCGACGAGGAGCGGCGCGAAGCCCTCCTCGTCGGCGGCGATCGCGGCGTCGATGGCCCGCTCGGTCGAGAAGGGCACCAGCTCCGAGTGCTCGCTCTCGTCGTCCGCCGCCGCGTGCATCGCGGCCGTGGCGCGCCCGAGGTCGGCGACGACGGCCGCGATCTCCTCGTACTCGTCGATGTCGCTCCAGTCGAGGTCGACCGCGTACGGGGAGACCTCGGCGACGAGCTGCCCGGCGCCGTCCAGCTCGGTCCAGCCGAGCCACGGGTCGGCATGCGCCTGGAGGGCGCGCTGCGAGATGACGGTGCGGTGCCCCTCGTGCCGGAAGTACGCGCGCGCCGCCGCGTCGTCCACGTGCCGCGAGACGGCGGGGGTCTGGGCCTGCTTGAGATAGATCACGACGTCGTTCTCCAGCGCGTCGCTGTTCCCCTCCAGGAGGATGTTGTACGAGGGCAGCCCGGCCGAGCCGATGCCGATGCCGCGCCTGCCGACGACATCCTTGACGCGGTAGGAGTCGGGCCGCGCGAGGCTCGCCTCGGGCAGCGTCTCCAGGTACCCGTCGAAGGCGGCCAGGACCTTGTACCGGGTCGCCGCGTCCAGCTCGATCGTGCCGGGACCGGCGGAGAAGCGGCGCTCGGCCTCGCGGATCTCGGTCATCGACTCCAGGAGCCCGAAGCGGGTCAGCGAGCGGGCCTCGCGCAGCGCGCCGAGCAGCGGGCCGTCGGCGGTGTCGAGCGTGAAGGGCGGCACCTCGTCGCTCTTGGCGCCGGTCGCGAGCTGGCGGATCCGCTCTCGGTAGGCGTCGGCGTAGACCGTGACCAGCTCGGTGATCTGCGCGTCGCTGAGCGCCTTCGCGTAGCCGATGAGGGCGACCGAGGCGGCGAAGCGCTTGAGGTCCCAGGTGAAGGGGCCGACGTACGCCTCGTCGAAGTCGTTGACGTTGAAGACGAGGCGCCCGCGGGCGTTCATGTACGTGCCGAAGTTCTCGGCGTGGAGGTCGCCGTGCACCCACACGCGGCTCGTGCGCTCGTCGAGGTACGGGCCGGTGTGCTGCTCGCGCGCGAGGTCGGCGTAGAAGAGGCAGGCCGTGCCGCGGTAGAAGGCGAAGGCGGAGGCCGCCATCTTGCGGAACTTGACCCGGAAGGCGGCGGGGTCCGCCGTCAGCAGCTCTCCGAAGGCCGTGTCGAACACGCCGAGGATGTGCTCTCCCCGCTCCGGTGCGGAGAGGGCGGTGGGCTGCGGGACGGACATCGCGGTTGCCTCCTTGGGCGGTGAACCAGGGGACGGAATCAACTCCCCGAGCGGGAACGAGCGGCAGCCGGGTGAGGGTTCCGGCGGAGGGGAAATAAAGCCCGTCCGGCGTGCGGGGACGCGTCCCTCGGGCGATCCGGGGCCACCCCGGCCCCGTGCGGAACCGTAGACTTCCCGGGTCCCTGTGTCCGCCCCCGCCCCCGGAGGAACCGTGCCTGCCAAACCGCCGTTCACTCACCTGCACGTGCACACGCAGTACTCGCTCCTGGACGGCGCGGCGCGGCTCAAGGACATGTTCCAGGCGTGCAACGAGATGGGCATGACGCACATCGCGATGTCCGACCACGGCAACCTGCACGGCGCCTACGACTTCTTCCACCAGGCGAAGAAGGCGGGTGTCACGCCGATCATCGGCATCGAGGCGTACGTGGCGCCCGAGTCCCGCCGCAACAAGCGCAAGATCCAGTGGGGCCAGCCGCACCAGAAGCGCGACGACGTCTCCGGCTCCGGTGGCTACACGCACAAGACGATCTGGGCGGCGAACAGCACCGGGCTGCACAACCTCTTCAAGCTCTCCTCCGACGCCTACGCGGAGGGCTGGCTCCAGAAGTGGCCCCGCATGGACAAGGAGACGATCTCGCAGTGGTCCGAGGGCCTCATCGCCTCGACCGGCTGCCCATCCGGCGAGGTGCAGACGCGGCTGCGGCTCGGGCAGCCCGAGGAGGCGCTCAAGGCGGCGGCCGACTACCAGGACATCTTCGGCAAGGACCGGTACTTCCTGGAGTTGATGGACCACGGCATCGACATCGAGCACCGGGTGCGTGACGGGCTCCTGGAGATCGGCAAGAAGCTCGGCATCCCGCCGCTCGTCACCAACGACTCGCACTACACCTACGCGCACGAGGCCACCGCCCACGACGCGCTGCTGTGCATCCAGACCGGCAAGAACCTCTCGGACCCGGACCGCTTCCGCTTCGACGGCACCGGCTACTACCTCAAGACGACCGACGAGATGTACGCCATCGACTCCTCGGACGCCTGGCAGGAGGGCTGCCGCAACACGCTCCTGGTCGCCGAGCAGATCGACACGACCGGCATGTTCGAGAAGCGCGACCTCATGCCGAAGTTCGAGATCCCGGACGGCTTCACGGAGATCACCTGGTTCCAGGAGGAGGTCCGCCGCGGGATGGAGCGCCGCTTCCCGGCGGGCGTCCCCGAGGACCGGCGCAAGCAGGCCGAGTACGAGATGGACGTCATCATTCAGATGGGGTTCCCCGGCTACTTCCTCGTCGTCGCCGACTTCATCATGTGGGCGAAGAACAACGGCATCGCGGTCGGCCCCGGGCGAGGCTCCGCGGCCGGCTCGATCGTCGCGTACGCGCTGGGCATCACCGACCTCGACCCGATCGAGCACGGGCTGATCTTCGAGCGCTTCCTCAACCCCGAGCGCATCTCGATGCCCGACGTCGACATCGACTTCGACGAACGCAGGCGCGTCGAGGTCATCCGCTACGTGACCGAGAAGTACGGCGCCGACAAGGTCGCCATGATCGGCACGTACGGCAAGATCAAGGCCAAGAACGCGATCAAGGACTCCGCGCGCGTCCTCGGCTACCCGTACGCGATGGGCGACCGCATCACCAAGGCGATGCCCGCCGACGTCCTCGGCAAGGGCATCGACCTCGACGGCATCACCAACCCCACGCACCCGCGCTACTCCGAGGCGGGCGAAGTGCGGGCCATGTACGAGAACGAGCCCGACGTCAAGAAGGTCATCGACACCGCCAAGGGCGTCGAGGGCCTCGTGCGGCAGATGGGCGTGCACGCCGCAGGCGTCATCATGTCCAGCGAGCCGATCATCGACCACGCCCCGGTCTGGGTCCGGCACACGGACAACGTGACGATCACGCAGTGGGACTACCCCCAGTGCGAGTCGCTCGGCCTGCTGAAGATGGACTTCCTGGGCCTGCGCAACCTGACGATCATGGACGACGCCGTCAAGATGGTGAAGTCCAACAAGGGCAAGGAACTCGACCTCCTCGCCATCCCGCTCGACGACCCGAAGACGTACGACCTGCTGTGCCGCGGCGACACGCTCGGCGTCTTCCAGTTCGACGGCGGCCCGATGCGCTCCCTGCTGCGCCTCATGAAGCCGGACAACTTCGAGGACATCTCCGCCGTCTCGGCCCTGTACCGGCCGGGCCCGATGGGCATGAACTCGCACACGAACTACGCGCTGCGCAAGAACGGCCAGCAGGAGATCACCCCGATCCACCCCGAGCTGGAGGAGCCCCTCAAGGAGGTCCTGGGGCTCACCTACGGCCTCATCGTGTACCAGGAGCAGGTGCAGAAGGCCGCCCAGATCGTCGCCGGGTACTCGCTCGGCGAGGCCGACATCCTGCGCCGTGTGATGGGCAAGAAGAAGGCCGACGAACTGGAGAAGAACTTCGTCCTCTTCCAGGCCGGTGCCCGCAAGAACGGCTACAGCGACGAGGCGATCCAGGCCCTGTGGGACGTCCTGGTCCCCTTCGCGGGCTACGCGTTCAACAAGGCGCACTCCTCCGCGTACGGCCTCGTCACCTACTGGACCGCGTACCTCAAGGCGAACTACCCCGCCGAGTACATGGCCGCCGTGCTCACCTCCGTGCGCGACGACAAGGACAAGTCGGCCGTCTACCTCAACGAGTGCCGGCGCATGGGCATCCGGGTGCTGCCGCCGGACGTCAACGAGTCGCTCGCGAACTTCGCGGCCCAGGGCGACGACGTGATCCTCTTCGGTCTCACGGCGGTCAGGAACGTCGGCCAGAACGTGGTGGACTCGATCATCCGCAGTCGCAAGGCGAAGGGGAAGTACGCCTCGTTCCCCGACTACCTCGACAAGGTCGAAGCCGTCGTCTGCAACAAGCGCACGACGGAATCGCTCATCAAGGCGGGCGCCTTCGACCAGCTCGGGCACACCCGCAAGGGCCTCACCGCGCAGTACGAGCCGATGATCGACAACGTCGTCGCGGTCAAGCGCAAGGAGGCCGAGGGGCAGTTCGACCTCTTCGGCGGCATGGGCGACGACGACGGCAAGGACGAGCCGGGCTTCGGGCTCGACGTGACCTTCGGCGACGACGAGTGGGAGAAGAGCTATCTCCTCGCGCAGGAGCGCGAGATGCTCGGCCTCTACGTCTCCGACCACCCGCTCTTCGGCCTGGAGCACGTCCTCTCGGACAAGGCGGACGCGGGGATCGGGCAGCTCACGGGCGGCGATTTCGGCGACGGCGCCGTCGTCACCGTCGGTGGCATCATCTCGGGCCTCCAGCGCAAGATGACCAAGCAGGGCAACGCGTGGGCGATCGCCACGGTGGAGGACCTCGCGGGCTCCATCGAGTGCATGTTCTTCCCCGCCACCTACCAGCTCGTCTCGACCCAGCTCGTCGAGGACACCGTCGTCTTCGTCAAGGGCCGCCTCGACAAGCGCGAGGACATCCCGCGCCTCGTCGCGATGGAGATGCAGGTCCCCGACCTCTCGAACGCGGGCACCAACGCGCCCGTGGTCATCACCATCCCGGCGACCCGCGTCACGCCGCCGATGATCAGCCGCCTGAGCGAGGTGCTCGGCAGCCACCGGGGCAACTCGGAGGTGCGCATCAAGCTCCAGGGGCCGCGCAAGACGACCGTGCTGCGCCTGGACCGCCACCGGGTGCAGCCCGATCCCTCGCTCTTCGGCGACCTGAAGGTGCTGCTCGGGCCGTCCTGCCTGGCGGGGTAGGGGCGCGCGGGCCGGGCGGGAGCCGTACGGGTCCCGCGGTCCTCGCGCGGGCGCCACGGCTCCCGCGCGTGCCGAAGGGGCGCCACCGTCGCGCGACGGTGGCGCCCCTTCTCGTACGTCCCGGGGGTGCGGGACACCGGGAGACGTACGGGCCGCGACCCGGCCCCGGGGTCAGTTGTGGCCGAAGCGCCGCTCGCGCCCCTTGCGGGCCATGTCCCCCGGCGTCGCCTGGGACGCCTGGTGCGCCTCGGTGGACGTCTCCTTGGCCCGCGCGCCCGCGGCCTCGGCGGAGGAGCGGTTCTGGGCGCTCTGCTTGCGGTTCTTGTTCTTGGCCATGGGAATCTTCCTCCTGGGAAGTCTGGGGGCCAGGTACGCGCTCACTCTCACACGGCCCGACAAAGAACGCATTTCGGATAATTACCCTGCGTGAGGGGTGCGGGGGAGTGGCGTGCGCGCGCCGTGACACGGCCGGTAACGGACCGTGGCGACGATGCGTGCGGGGAAACGGCACGCCGATGATCGAGTTCGGACCGTTAACCCTCGTACGGTCGGGCAGACTCGAAGCGAAGCCGGAGCGAAACCGCCTTCTGTCACCCGAGACGGAAGCGGGCCCCGGGTCGCGAGGGAAGAGGGTGGAACGCGTGGACCGCTGCGTTGTCCTGGTGGACGCCGGATATCTCCTCGGTGCCGCCGCCAGTCTGCTGGCCGGTGATCCCTCGCGTTCCCGGATCACCGTCGATCACGCCGCGCTCATCCAGCGGCTGCGCGAGCGGGCCGAGGAGGAGACGGGCCAACCCCTGCTCCGCATCTACTGGTTCGACGGCGCCCCCGACCGCGTGCCGCAGCCCGAGCACCGCAGGCTCCGCGTCCGCCCGCGCGTCACCGTGCGGCTCGGCGCCCTGACGCGCAGTGACGGGCGCTGGGCCCAGAAGGGCGTCGACGCGGCGATGCACGCCGAACTCACGGAGCTGGCCCGCAATCGCGCCTGCTCCGACGTCGTCCTCGTGACGGGCGACGGCGACCTCCTGCCCGGCCTCGTCTCGGCAAAGGAGCACGGGGTCGCCGTGCACCTGTGGGCCGTTCAGGCGGCGGACGGCGACTACAACCAGTCCGAGGACCTCGTCGCCGAGGCCGACGAGCGCAGGGTCCTGGACCGGCAGTGGATCACGGGCGCGATCCGCGCCAAGGAGGCCCCCGGGCCCTGCGCGCTGCCGACGGGCTCGCGCAGCCCCGAGATCACCGCGATCTTCTCGGCGCCGCTCCCCGACGGCGACGGCGCGCCCCCGGTGCCGCGCGCGTCCGGCCCCGGCGGTGCGGGGGCCGGAGCGGAGGCGGGCGTCGGGGGCGGTGCGGGCGTCGGCCCCGCGGCCGGACCGGGTGCGGGTGCCGAGGCGGGCGGTGCCGGGGGCGGTGCGGGCTCCGGTTCCGAGGAGCACGGGCAGGCGGGGGAGCGGGCCGGGGGGAGGGTCGTCCCCACGCCGAAGGACCTCGCGGCTCTCAAGACCCCCGCCCCGGCCCCCCAGCCCGCGCCGAACGCGACCCTGAGGTGGTCCTCCGACAAGGGCTGGGTCGAGCGGCCGGGCGGCGAGCCGCCCGAGGCCGCCGCGCTCCCGACGCTCGCCCAGCTCACCACCGCCGAACAGAGGTGGGCGGACCGCGAGGAGGACATCACGACGGTCGGCGGCGACCCCTTCGAGGTCGGCCAGGTCTTCGCCCGCCGCTGGCTCGCCCGTCTCCCGCCGCACCCCCCGGCCCGCGAGCGCCTGGCCCCCCTCTACCCCCGCATCCCGCACCGCATCGACGGCGAACTCCTGCGCTACGCGGCCCGCTTCGGCCTCCTCGCGCACAAGGACGACCAGATCGACGAGAACGACCGCTACGCGATCAGGGCGGGCTTCTGGCGCGAGACGGGCGTGGAGGCAGGAGCGACGACCGGGCGCTGACCCCCCTCGGGGAAGGCGGTGCCCGCCGGAAGGGCGGTGAGTCCCCCGGGAAAGACGGTGACCTCCCCCGGGGAGGCGGGGGAGGTCACCGTGGCGCGCGCGGGATGCGCGGGCGCGGGGAGCCGGGCGGTGGGGGAGCGGTTCCGGTCTTCGCGAGCAGGGAGGCCCGCGGGTGCCCGTCCCCCGCCCCGCCTCAGTTCGGCAGCAGGGTCCCGAGCGGGCCGAGGTCCAGGTTGAGGTCCTCGCGGCGCAGACCGTGGCGTTCGCACAACTCCGTCATGCGCTCGTCGAGGAGCATCAACGCCGTGCCGACCGTTTCCTCCTGCTCGTTCGTGAGGTCGCCCGAGTCGAAGCGCCGCACCGCCTGCCGTTCCATCAGCTGCCGCAGCAGCTCGACGACCGTCAGGACGAGCGCGGCGAGGTCGCGGCCCACCGCCGCCGGGTCGAGATCGAGGGTCGCCGGAGGCTTCGCGGGACCGGGGAGCATGTGCGTCACAGGGGGCCTCCGTCGTTCCAGGGGGCGGGTACGGACTCGCTCACCGAGGCGAGGAGCGCGTGCAGGGAGATGCGTACGAGCGGGACCTCCGCGATGGCGAGCACCAGGTCCCCGCTCACCACGACCCCCGCCCCGAGCACCCGGTCGAGCAGGTCCACGAGCGGCACCCCCAGCGGCGCCCCGCTGTCCGGCCCGGTCCACGCCACCGGCGCCCCCGCCGCGCTCACGCCGGCTCCCCGGTGAAGGAGTACGGGACCCAGGGCCCCGCGAGCTCCAGCGTGCACCCCTCGGGGAGGGCCGCCCGCTCCCGCGCGATCCGCTCCTCGAAGGCGGTGGCCTTCGCGAGTGGCACGAGGTAGGCGCCGTTCAGCACCTGCGAGCGCTTCTCGCCCGTCACCTCCTTGCCGTGCAACGGCCGCCGCACCCCCTCGGCCGCCACCTCGCGCGCCGCGCCGTCGACCTGGTCCGCGATCCGCAGCGCCGTCTCGTGCCCGGACTGCTGCGCGCGCTGCCTGGCCCGTACCCGGTCCAGGTAGTCGCGCCCCCCACCGGGCCGCCCGGACGGCGGCGGGGCGGGGGACACGGAGGGTGCTGCCTCGCGGTGCACCTTGACGGCCCACTCGGCGTGCTCCGCCACGCGCCGCAGCACGGCGTCGAAGCGGTCCGCGTGCGCGAGCAGTCCCCTGCGCGCCCCGTGCTCGTCGTGGTAGAGCGTCGCGAGCGGCAGGGGCACGGCACGCCACTCGGCGGCGGCCGCCGAGACGACCGCGTGGTGGGTACGGGCGAGCCGCTCCAGCTCGGCCGGATCGGCGCACCGCGCCCGGAGCGCCGCGTCGTCGTACCCGGCGGCGGGCACCTCCTGCACGACGGCCCACAGGTCGCCTGCCGCCATGAGCCGTACCTCGCCGCCGTCGCTGTGGCCGGTCAGCCCCGCGGGGAGCGCGGGCCCGCGCCCGCGCCGTACCGCGAAGACGCAGACGGCCGTCGCCGCGTCCGTCATGCCTTCTCCTTCTCACGCCGGGTGGCCTTCTCGCGCCCCGTGGCGTTCTCGCGCGCGGGGTCGCCCTCGCTCCCCGCGGCGTCCTCGCTCCCGTGCCCGGGCACGCCCAGGCGCTCCAGTTCGGCGAGGCGTGCGCGCAGTTCCCTGTTCTCCTCGCGGAGTTCCTCGCGGGCGGCGCGCGAGGACAGGGCGGGATCGGTCTCCCACCAGTCGATGCCCGCCTTGCGCGCGGTGTCCACCGAGGAGACGAAGAGCCGCAGCCGGATGGTGAGCAGTTCGATGTCGAGCAGGTCGATCTTGATGTCTCCCGCGATGACGACCCCCTTGTCGAGCACCCGTTCCAGGATGTCGGCGAGGTTCGCGGGCTGCGCGGCGTGCGAGGGCGGGTCGAGGGGTGTGGTGGTCAGGTCGACGGTCATCGGGCCGCACCCCGGGCCCTGCGACGGCGGCGCGGACGCTCCTCGGGCTCTTCCTCCTCCTCGGGCTCCTCCTCGTCCTCCTCCGGAGCCTCCTCGTCCTCGTCCTCCTCACCCTCTTCGGGTTCCTCCTCGTCCTCGTACGGCTCTTCCTCGTCCCCTTCGTCCTCCTCGGGCTCCTCCTCGTCCTCCTCCGGAGCCTCCTCGTCCTCGTAACCCTCCTCGTCCTCGCCCTCCTCGCCGTTCTCCTCGTCCGCGCCGTTCTCCTCGTTCTCGTCGTCCTCCAGGCCCTCCTCGTGGCTGCGGACGACCTCGCCGTCGCGGATCTCGCCGCGCCAGCCCTCGATCTCGTCGTCCTCGTGGAGGGTGACGTGGCGGGCGAAGTGCTTGAGGTCGAGGCGGAGCCTGCGGCCCTGCGCGCGCCAGAGGTTGGCGGTCTTCTCGAAGAAGCCGGACGCCTCGTACTCGACGACGACCACGACGCGGGTGAGGTCCGGGGTCAGCTCGTGGAAGCTGACGCAGCCGGTCGTCGAGGCCTGGGCGCCCTCGGAGGTCCACACGATCCGTTCGTCGGGGACCTGTTCCTGCGTCGTGGCCTTCCAGCTGCGGGCCGAGGGGCCGATCTTCATCTGCCACTGCGTCGTGACGTCGTCCTCCTGGTTGACGCCCTTGACGCCCTTCGTGAAGCCGGGGAAGTCGGCGAGCTGCGTCCAGTGGTCGTAGACGGTGCGCACGGGCTTGCCGATGTCGACCGTCTCGATGATGTTCGTCGTCTTCACGTTCTCGCCCCCGCCTCCGCCACCCCCTCCGCCGCCTCCGCCGTCGTCCCCGCCCCCGCCGCCCCCGAAGAGGCTCTTCGCCTTGTCGGTCACGCCGCCCGTGAGGTCCTTGGCCTTCTGCCCGGCGATCGCCCGCAGGGGGTTCTGGCCGCTGAGGATGCGCCCGCCGATCCCGGCGATGCCACCGCCGCCGCCACCCTCGCCGAGCTTCTCGACGAGCCCGCTGAGGGAATGCCCCGCCTTCTCGGCCAGCTTGCCGCCCTGGGCGCCGAGGTAACCGTTGAACTCTTCCTTGAGACGGTCGAGGCCCGAATGCTCCGCAGCCATTGCCCTACCTCCCTCGTCCGCCACGCGAAGCCGAACGCTTCGCGGTGCTCTTCGTCGTGCGCTTCGCCGCCTTCTTGGCGGGCTTCGCGGGCTCCTTGCGCGTGGGCTGGCCCCTGAGCGCCGCAGCCTTCCTGGCGCCGGGGTTGTTGGCGGGGGGCCGCTTGGCCGGGGCCTTCTTGGCCGGGGCCTTCTTCGCCGCCTTCTTGGCGGGGCGCCGGTGGCGGGACGAACGGCGAGGCGCGGGCTCTTCCTCCTCCGGCTCCTCCTCGCCTTCCTCCTCGTCCTCCTCGTCCCGGGGTTCCTCCTCGCCCTCCTCCGGCTCCTCTTCCTCCTCTTCCCCGGCCCGCGGGGACTCCAGGAGGGCGGCGGTGCGGGCCGCGAGGGTATCGGCGAGGGCGCTGAGGCGGCGGTCGGCGGCCGCGCGCCCGGCGGTGAGCAGTTCCTCGCGCACCTGGTCGCTCAGCTCGGCGAACTGGGGGGTCTCGCGCAGCTTGCGCACGGCCGAGGTGAGGAGGTCCTGCGGGGTCAGATTGAGGCGCTTGCCGGCGAGGCAGGAGGCGACCACGAGGGCGAGCCGTGCCTTGCGGGTGCGCCCGAGCAGGTAGCCGCCGACGAGGGCGCTACCGAGAACAAGCTTGTCCGAGTCATCCATCGGGCATTCCCAACGTTCTGGGGGACGGGTGTGTGGGGGACATGACGGGGGAGCGGCTCTCCAGCAGGCCGAGCAGGTGGTCCTCCTCGGCCTCGAACGCGGCCTCGTCGATCTCGCCCGCCTCGAAGGCGGAGTTGAGCGCGGCGAGGCGGGCGCGGACGGCGGCGGGCGAGTACAGGCGGCGCTCCGCCTCGTCCGCGATCTGCCCCGCGACCCAGGCGACGCCGCGCACGGGCGCGAGCGGCAGCAGCAGGACGCCGCCGACGAGGCCCATATCAGGCACCCACCGGGACGGGCGGCGCGGCGACGAAGCTGTAGCAGGGCAGCGGGCCGGTGAGGACGAGCGCGAGGTACGGCGCCGAGCGGCCCGCGAGCCGCCCCGCCTCGGCGCGGAAGGCGTCGAGGCGGTCGGCGTCCACCAGCCAGGAGCCGTTGAGGACGGTGCCCTCGTCCACGGCGCCCTGGCAGGACTCCACGGCGAGCGGTTCCAGCGCCGCGCGCACCGCGCCCGCCGCCTCCCGCGCCCGCCGGGTGAGCCCCTCGGCGACCGCGCGGCCGAGCCGCACCTCGGCCTCGTACCCGGGCCGGGCCCGCGCCTCGTCGCGCAGCCCGCGCAGCCGCGCGTCGGCGCGCAGGAGCGCGGGCAGGCCCTCCTCCGAGACGGTGCCCTTGATGTTGACCTCGACCCGCCCGGTCACGTGCTCCAGCGCGGCGCGGTACCGCTCGGCGCCGCGCCGCAGGTCCTCGCGCACCGCCTCCTCGTCGTCCACCACGACGCCGAAGCGCATCGGGACGACGGGACCGCGCGCGGCGAGCGCGTCGAGGACCCGCTGGTGGGCGAGCAGGTCGCGGCGCTTGGCGCGCAGCGGCGCGGGCGCCGGGCCCACGAGCGCGGCGAGGCCCGCCGCGCGCACCGCGCGCGGCTCCCGCGCCGGGCTCCCGACCCCGGAGAGGCCGGCCGGCTCCGTGTCCTCGGGGACGACGGCGTAGACGTAGAGGCCGGGGGCGCTCACGCGGCCTCACTCCTGCGGCGGCGCGCGGCAGCGGCCGGGCGGTGGCGGGAGCGGGACTCGCGCGCTTCCTCACGGTCCTCCCCGTCCTCGTCCCCGCCGTCGACGCCGAGCGTGTCCTTGACCTTGTCGCCGACCGAACGGGCGGCGCGCTTCGCGCCGGCACCGGCGAGTCCCGCCGTGCCCCCGGAGAACAGCTCGGGGACCGTGCGGCTGGACGGGTCGTTCGACAGGTCGACCCTGTTGCACGCCTCGGCGAAGCGCAGGTACGTGTCGACCGACGCGACGACGACGCGGGCGTCGATCTTCAGGATCTCGATGCCGACGAGGGACACGCGGACGAAGATGTCGATGACCATGCCGCGGTCGAGGATGAGTTCGAGGACGTCGTAGAGGGTCCCCGCGCGCGGTGCGCACAGGACGGCGGCGGGTTCTGTGTACTCGGTCTGGATTGTCATGGCAGGACGTGCTCCTAGCTCGGTGTGGCCCCCGTCCGGTGCGGCCCGGTTCGGTTCAGCCGTCGGCCCAGCCCCGGCGGAACCGCCGGAGCCTGCGGTACTCGACGAGCTGGCCCTCCTCGTCGAGCGACATCTCGTACGTGGCGAGCAGGCTCGTCGTGTCCGGGATGCGGTGCACCTCGACCACGTCGACCTCGACCCGCCACCCCGCCTCGCCTCGCCGCACCGCCGAGACGCCCTCGGCCTCGTGGCCGATGAGCGCCGCCAGTTCGTCCGCGGCCTCGGTGGCGATCTCGCGCAGCCGGGAGACCGCGGCGGGGACCTCCCCGGAGGTCTCGCCGGAGCCGTGGTGCGGCGCCCGGGACCGGTCCGCCGCCTTCGAGCCCGCGGCGCCCGTCGCCCGCGGGGACGCGCTCTTCTTGGCGCGCGGGCTCGTGGCCGTGCTCTTCGCCGTGCCCTTCGGAGGGCTCGTGGCCTTGCTCTTCGCCGCGCTCTTCGCCGTGCTCTTAAACGTGTTCGTGGAGGTGCTCTTCGGCCGGGACGTGCCCGAGGCCGTCTTCGGCCGGGAGCCGCCTGTGCTCTTCGTGCCACCACTGTGGGTAGCTCTGCGTGTACCGCGCGTTTCCGCCATGGGGAAACCGTCCGGCATCGCCGTGCGGGCGCGCGCGGTGAGGGGAGCCATCCGGGTCCCGCGTACGGCCGGTGCGGTGGTCCGGGCCGACACGCCGGGGCCGGGACCGGAGCGGGCCCCGGGCGCCGCGCCCCGGCCCCGACCCAGTAGCCTCGGGTGTCGTGGACACGGGTACGGCACTGGCGCGCGACGGCGAGGTCGTGTGCGCGGTGCGTGAGCTGGTCAAGACGTATCCGGCCGTGCGGGGGCGCCGCGGACGGCCCCCCACCCCCGCCGTGCGCGCCACCGACGGGGTGGACCTCGATGTCCGCCGCGGCGAGATCTTCGGCCTCCTCGGCCCCAACGGGGCGGGCAAGTCCACGCTGGTGCGGCAACTCACCGGGCTCATGCGCCCCGACGCGGGCTCCGTCCACCTCCTCGGCCACGACCTCGTGCGCCATCCCGAGCGCGCCGCGCGCCTGCTCGCCTACCTCGGGCAGGAGTCGACGGCGCTCGACGAGCTGACCGTGTCCCTGGCCGTCGAGACGACGGGCCGGTTGCGCGGCATGGACGCCGCCGCGGTGCGAACGGCCCGCGAGGCGATCCTCGACGAACTCGGCCTCACCGCACTCGCAGCCCGGCCGCTCAAGAAGCTCTCCGGCGGCCAGCGCCGCCTCGCCTGCTTCGCCGCCGCCCTCGTCGGAGACCGCTCCGTCCTCGTCCTCGACGAGCCCACGACCGGCATGGACCCCGTCGCGCGCCGTGCCGTGTGGGCCGCCGTCGACCGGCGCCGCGAGGAACAGGGCGTCACCGTCCTGCTCGTCACCCACAACGTCATCGAGGCGGAGACCGTGCTCGACCGGGTCGCCGTGCTCGAAGCGGGGCGCGTCATCGCCTGCGACACACCCTCCGGGCTCAAGTCCCGCGTCGCCCACGAGGTCAGGCTCGACCTCGTGTGGCGCGAGCGGGCGCCCCTCGACGTGCCCGAGGTCGCGGCGCTGCGGGCCTCGGCGACCGAGTCCGGGCGGCGCTGGACGCTGCGGCTCGCTCCCGACGAGGCCCGCGCGGCCGTCTCCGCCGTGACCGGCGGCGCCGCCTTCCTCGCCCTCGACGACTTCACCCTCACGACCCCCAGCCTCGAAGACGTCTACCTCTCCCTCGGGGGAAGCACGAAGGGGCTGGTCAAGGCGTGAGCCCCCGCAACGGCAGGCCGACGGGCACCAGCCCGGCGCAAGCGAACAGGAGCACGCGGACCGTGACAGCCGTACCGGTGGATCTGGTGGACCCTGCCGACGACGCGGACGGCCGCCGGTGAGCGCCGCCCCGATCGAGGTGTCCGGCACCGTGCGCGCCCGGCCCCGCCGGGGCGACGGGCCCGCCACCGAGCCCGCGCCGCTCGCGCCGCGGGCCCGCCTGCTGCCCGCGCTCGGCGCCGTCTACCGCGCCCAGCTCTCGCGGGCCCGTGTGGCCCGCATCCCGCTGCTCTTCGTCGCGACGTTCCAGTCGGTCGGCATCATGATCCTCATGCGCGGGGTCGTCGACGGCGGCGCGGAAGCCCGCGCGGTCGTCGCCGGGTCCGCCGTCCTCGTCGTCGCCTTCGTCGCGCTCAACCTGCTCGCCCAGTACTTCGGCCAGCTCCGCGCCACCGGCGGGCTCGACCACTACGCGACCCTCCCCGTGCCGCCCGCCGCCGTCGTCCTCGGCGCCGCCGGGGCGTACGCGTCCTTCACCGCGCCGGGCACCCTCGTCACCGCGCTCGTCGGCTGCGGGCTCTTCGGGCTGCCCGTCTCGCACGTGTGGATACTCCTCGCGGTCGTGCCCCTCGCCGGGGCCGCGCTCGCCGGACTCGGCGCCGCCTTCGGGCTGCTCGCGCCGCGCCCCGAACTCGCCACGCTGCTCGGCCAGCTCGGCATGTCCGCCGCGCTGCTCCTCGGCGTCCTGCCCGCCGACCACCTGCCCGAGCCGATCCAGTGGTGCCGCGACCTGCTGCCCTCGACGTACGGGGTCGAAGCCTTCGCGAGGACCTTCACGGCGCACCCCGACTGGCTCGTCGTCCTCGGTGACCTCGGCGTCTGCGCGGGGGTCGGGGTCGTCTCGCTCGCGGTGGCGACCTGGGCGTACCGGCGCGCGGCGGTCGCGGGACCCCGCTGAACCCGCCGCCGGACCACCCGCGCGCCGCACCGTCCGTCCACCGCGTGCCCCGCACGGCACCCCTCGAACGGCCGTCCCGGGGCGCGTTTGGCACGATGGGCCGGTGAGCGCTCCCCAGACACCGCCCCCGCCCCCGTACGACCCCGCGCAGCAGCCTTCCGAGAGCGGGGGAGCGCAGGTGAGGCGCGGCGTCCTGCTCGCCCTCGCGCTGGTCGTGCTCGGGCTCGCCTTCGGCGCGCTGTGGCTGTGGCTCGCGCCGCGCGTGCCGCTCGTCGCGGACGGCAAGGCGGTGTACCTCAAGGACAGCGAGGGCGAGCAGCCCATCGGCGCGGACGGCACGTTCGCCCTGATCGGCCTCGGGCTCGGCGTCCTCACCGGACTGACCGTCTTCCTGTGGCGCCGCGCCGGGGGCGCGACGCTCGTCCTCGGCATGGCGGCCGGCGCGCTGCTCGGCTCGGTCGTCGCCTGGCGGCTCGGCGTGTGGCTCGGGCCGACGCAGGACGTCGTGGCCCATGCCAAGGAGGTCGGCAAGAACGTCACCTTCGACGCCCCCCTGAAGCTCGCCGCCAAGGGCACCCTCCTGGCCTGGCCCCTCGCCGCCTGCGCCGTCCACCTCCTCCTGACCGCCGCTTTCGGCCCCCGCGACCCCTCGCCGTACGGCCCGGACGGCGTCCCCGCCTGGACGGCCCCGAGCGACGCACCGAAGCGCCGGCCCGACCCGGCCCCGGCGGGCGGCGCGACCGGAAGCGGGGACACGGCGCCCGAGGGCACGGGCGGTCCTGGCCGCGACGGACGCGACGGCCCGGGTGCCCCGGCCCCGTACGCGCCGCCGCCCGCGGGCTGAGCCGGGCGCGCCCGCCGCGTCGGTCCCGCCGCGTCAGCCCCGCCCGATCGGGGCCAGCACCGCCTTCGTCAAGGTCGCCAGGTCCCCCGGGGACAGTTCGACCTCCAGGCCGCGGCGGCCCGCCGACACGCAGATCGTGGCGTGGGACGCGGCGGAGTCGTCGATGACCGTGGGCAGGGCCTTGCGCTGGCCCAGTGGGGAGATGCCGCCGCGGACGTAGCCCGTCGTGCGCTCGGCCGCCGCCGGGTCGGCCATCACCGCGCGCTTGCCGCCCGTCGCCACCGCGAGTGCCTTGAGGTCGAGGGTGCCCGCGACCGGGACCACCGCGACCGTCAGGGCGCCGTCCACCTCGGCCACGAGCGTCTTGAAGACCCTGTCCGGCGCCACGCCGAGTGCCTCGGCCGCCTCCTCGCCGTACGAGGGGTGCGCGGGGTCGTGCGCGTAGGCGTGCAGCGTGTACGCGGTGCCCGCCCGCGCGAGCGCGACCGTCGCCGGGGTGCCGCCCGCCTGGTTCTTCTTCGTCTTCTTCGCCATCGGCCTCTCTCGCTCCGGGTGGGCGGCCTCAGTTCAGGCTGGTCGGCGTCCGCGTCAGCTCCATCGCGGGGAGCGAGGGCAGGTGCCGGATGAGCGCCGTCTCGGCGCGCAGCAGCCGCACCTCCTCGCGCAGCCGCGAACTCGTGTCCGGGGCCTGGAGCAGCCGCTGCCGCGTCGGCACGTCGAGCATCGTCGCCGCCGCCACGAGGTACGAGACGACGGACGGCTCGTCCGGCAGCTCGGTACCCGCGGCGAGCGTCCGCTCCCGCGCCCCCGCGAGCCGCTTCTGGTACGCGCGAAACGCCCGCAGCACCGCCTCGGCGAGCGCCTCCGGGTCGTCCCCGGGCTCCTCGGTCAGCTCCTCCGCCTCCACCGTCAGGTACGGGCCCGAGTCGTCCACCGCGCCGAGCCTGACCCGCGTCGTCCCGGTCGTCAGGACCTCGTACCCGCCGTCGGGCCGCTCGCGCACACTCGCCGCGTCCGCGACGCACCCGATCTCGTGGAAGGCCCGCCGCGGATCGGGCCCGAACCCGGCCCCCGCCCGCGTATCGGGCTTCGCGTCCTCGCCGGGCAGCCCCGGCAGGCTCGGCGCGACCTCCAGGCCGTCCTTGATCGCCACGACCACGAAACGGCGCGGCTCCTCCTCGGGGAGCTTTTCCAGGTCGCGGACGAGAGCGCGATAACGCTCCTCGAAGATGTTGAGGGGAAGCACGAGCCCGGGGAAGAGCACCGAGTTCAGCGGGAAGAGAGGCAATCGGACGGTCGTCACGGCTGGCAAGCCTAATGCGCCGGGACGCCCCCGCGCCGCGCCCTCGCGCACTCCGCGCCGCGCCGTCCCCGTACCGCCACGCCCCGACCCCCGCCCAGGGGCTCCCTGAGCCCCGTACCACCGCCTCCCGCACTCCGGTTCGGCGCCGAGCCCCCCGTCAGGCGTCCGTCCCGCGCGGGTGGGCCGCCGCGGCGGCCTCGACGCGCACACCGTCCCGCACGTCCATGAACCGCGCGAGCGGGTCGTCGGAAAGTCGCGCCCAGGGGAGCGAGGTCACGAGCGGCCCCACCCGCCGCACCTCCTGGAGCGCGGCGTCCCAGGCCCGCAGCCGCACCAGCACGTACACGAGCAGATTGCGCACCTCGGCGGGCCACGGATCGCCCTCGGCGAACCGCGCCGAGAGCGCCCGCGCCCGCTCGGCCGCCGCGACGACGCGCTCCCCGGGGACGGCGTCGCCCGCCCCCTCCGCGCGCAGCCACAGGTACGCGGCGCGCAGCGGCAGCGCCTGGCTCAGCGAGCCGGGGAGGGCGTCCTCGGCGGCGCGCTCGGCGAAGTCGAAGCACTCGCCGTGCGAGCCGTGCCAGGCCGCCGAGAGATAGAGCAGCGCCGAGACGTGGGAGCCGTCGTGGTGCGGGCTGCGCCGCGCCGCCCGCTCCCACAGGTCCGTGAAGACCGCGTGCCCGGCGCCCGTGCCCCGCGCCACGTCGAGCGCGAGCCGCCACGGCACCGGGTCCTCGGGCTGGGCCCCGGCCGCCGCGGCGACGAGCGGCGCGGTCTCCCGCAGCAGTTCGGCGCGCACGGGCGACTCCCAGGCGGCGTGGACGGCGACCTGCGCGCGCAGGAGGAGCAGGCCGGGGTCGTGCGGGGCCGTCGCCGTCCAGTGCGCGTACCACTCGGGGCGGCGCGCGGCGAAGGCGGCGAGCCGACGCACCGCGCGGTCCCGCACCTCCCACCGCGCGCGCTCCCGCGTCGTCGCGAGCAGCTTCGCCGCCGCCTCGTGGTCGCCCGCCCCCGCCGCCACGAGCGCGGGCGCGAGCCAGGGCTCCGGCGCGTCGAGCAGCAACTCCTCGTCGGCGGGCAGCCCGTCCGGGAGCGGGGCGGTGTGCCGGGCCGTCCGGGCGGCGCGGCGCAGGGCGAGCAGGGAACGCATGGTACGGGCCATTGAAAACCGCAGATGGGAGCGCGTCCAGAGGGCGGGGGGTGCCGTTTCGGCCTCGGGAGGCACGTTGTACGGGCGGGGGTAAAGTCCCGGCAAATCCTGGCGTCCGCCGGGCCGCCGCGCTCAGCCCTTCCGCAGCGCCCGCGTCGCCCCCGCGGCGACCGTCGTCGCGAGCGTCCAGCCGAGCGCCACGAGCCCCGCCGCCGCCCACTGCGCGGCCCCCTGCATCCGCCAGAAACCCTGCTGCCCCAGGTCCACGACCGGGACGAGCAGGTCGAGCGCGAAGAGCGCCGGATTCCACTGCGGGTGCTCGCCCGCGCGCAGCGGCGAGGGCGGCTCCCAGGAGAAGAACAGGCTGCTCGCCGCCCACAGCACCCCCATCCACAGCGCCGCCCGCCCGGGCCGGTACCCGTACGCCACGGTGACGTCCTGCACGTAGCCCCACAGCCGTACGGCGGGCGGCAGCGTCGCGCGCCGCGCCCGCTCCTTGGCGAGCAGCACCAGGCGCGCCTCCGGGTCCTCGCCGCTCGCGCGCAGCACGGCGGCGAGCCGCTCGTATCCCTCGGGCCGGTACTCCGGCTCGGCGGCGGCGACCCACGCGAGCCGCGCCGAGAGCGGGAAGGCCCCGACAGGCACGAGGCTCTCGTAGCTGAAGCCGCCCATCGCGAGCAGCCCCGCGCGCGGCCAGCTCGCCGCCCGGTCCACGAGCGTCCCGACCCGCGCCCCCGAGAGCACCACCCGCCCCCGCTCCACGCGCCGGGCGAGATACCGCAGCTCGGGCACCTGGACGCGGCGCAGCGACACCTCCTGGTCGTTGTCGAGCACGAACTCCGCCTGCTCCAGGTCCACCGCGTCCCCGAACCTCCCGTCGTCGAGCCGCACCCCGCCCCGGCACTCGAAGCCCCGCACCCGCGCCCCGCGCGCCGGGGTGCTCCCGCCCGTCACCGGCGGGTCGAGCACGGCGGCCGGGGTCAGGTAGAGGGTGCGCTCGACGGTGAGCTGCGGCGCGTTGAGCGCGCGCCGCCCGTACGGGTGACTGAGCCGCGCCCCGCGCAGACTCAGCGAGACCCCGATCTGCGCCCCGCGCAGGCTCACCTCGCCCTCCGCCTCCAGCAGTTCCGCCTGGAGATCCTGGCCCACGCTCAGCCCGTCGCCGAGCAGGCAGCTCCCGCGCCGGTCCGCGCGCAGCACCGCCTGGTTGAGGAGCAGGTCGGTGCCGATGTGCGCGTCCGTGAGCCGGGCACCGTGCGCGACCTGGCAGCGCGGGAGGTGGAGATCGCCCTCGGTGTGCAGCCGCGCCGCCTCCAGGCGCGGCAGCGCGCAGTCCACGAGCCGCAGCGTCGTGAACCGCGCCTCCGGCAGCAGCACCTCCTGCTCGAAGCGGCAGCCCACGAGCTCGACGTAGGGGGCGACCGTGCCGCCCGCGAGGTCCAGCAGGCCCGTCACGCGCGCCCCGGCGAGCTTGAGCGAGGAGACCCGCCCCCGCAGCGGAGGCGGACAGCTCAGCAGCAGGACGCACACGACGCGCGCCCGTATCTCCCTGTCGTGGCCCCACGGCTCGGTGCCGTGCGGGTCGTCCCTGACCGGGTCCCCGGTGCGCAGGTCGAACATGCTGCCGTTGCGGAACGCCTGCCACAGCCCGGCTTCCACCGGGCTCAACCACTCCGGTGGCTCGCCGCTCAGTTCCTCGTACACGGCCGGCCTCCCCTCAAGGAGTCGTCGGTGCGCACAGCCGTGCGCACACACCGTCAGGGATCACATGCCCGCTGAGTGACGTCGTGAACGCGGACCGTGAGACGAATCGCGTGGTGGTGAGGGGTTCTTTTGTTCGGACGGCCTGCCGCGGGGTGACGCACGGTGGCAGCCCCCGTCTCCTCACGCACACACGGCCACGTCCCGCGCCGCGACCGTGCCCCTCCCGTATCACCGAGTGATACGCGCCCGCGTCCCCCGCGCGACGTCTGCGAGACTTGACGTGTGATCTCTCGAATCGACCTGCGTGGTGCCGCCCTCCCCGAGGGCGCCGCGCTGCGCGACCTGCTGCCCCGAGCCGAGTTCGACGTCGAGGCCGCCCTGGAGAAGGTGCGGCCCGTCTGCGAGGACGTGCGCCATCGCGGGTCGGCGGCGGTCATCGAGTGGGGGGAGCGCTTCGGCGACGGGACACCGGCGCACCTGCGGGTGCCGCCGGCCGAGATCGAGAAGGCCCGCGCCGCGCTCGACCCCGGCGTCGAGGCCGCGCTCGCCGAGTCGATCCGCCGCGCCCGCCTCGTCCACCGCGAGCAGCGCCGCACCGACGTCACCACCCAGGTCGTCCCCGGCGGCACCGTCACCGAGAAGTGGGTGCCCGTCGAGCGCGTCGGCCTCTACGTGCCCGGCGGACGCTCGGTCTACCCCTCCTCCGTCGTCATGAACGTCGTGCCCGCCCAGGAAGCCGGGGTCGAGGGCATCGCCGTCGCCTCGCCCGCCCAGCCCGAGTTCGGCGGACTCCCGCACCCGACGATCCTCGCCGCCTGCGCCCTCCTCGGCGTCGACGAGGTGTACGCGGCGGGCGGCGCCCAGGCGATCGCGATGTTCGCCTACGGCACGTACGGCCCCGAGGACCCCGAGGGCTGCCGTCCCGTCAACCTCGTCACTGGACCCGGCAACATCTACGTCGCCGCCGCGAAGCGCCTGCTCAAGGGCCGGGTCGGCATCGACGCCGAGGCGGGCCCGACCGAGATCGCGATCCTCGCCGACGCGAGCGCCGACCCCGTGCACGTCGCCGCCGACCTCATCAGCCAGGCCGAGCACGACCCCATGGCCGCCTCCGTCCTCGTCACCGACTCGCCCGAGCTCGCCGAGGCCACCGAACGGGAGCTGGCCCGCCAGGTCGCCGCGACGAAGCACCGCGCCGAGCGCGTCGAACCCGCCCTCGTCGGGCGCCAGTCCGCGCTCGTCCTCGTCAACGACCTCGCCGACGGGCTCACCGTCGTCGACGCCTACGCCGCCGAGCACCTGGAGATCCAGACCGCCGACGCCGCCGCCGTCGCCGCGCGGGTCCGCAACGCGGGCGCGGTCTTCGTCGGCCCCTGGTCGCCCGTCTCGCTCGGCGACTACTGCGCCGGGTCGAACCACGTGCTGCCCACGGGCGGCTGCGCCTGCCACTCCTCGGGCCTGTCCGTGCAGTCCTTCCTGCGCGGCATCCACATCGTCGACTACGGCCGCGACGCGCTCGCCGAGGTCGCCCACCACGTCGTGACCCTCGCGGAGGCCGAGGACCTGCCCGCGCACGGCGCCGCCGTGACCGCCCGCTTCGAGGGGCAGGTGCCGCGCCCATGACGACCCACCGCCTCGACGCCCTCCCGCTCCGCCCCGAACTGCGCGGCAAGAGCCCCTACGGCGCCCCCCAGCTCGACGTGCCCGTACGCCTCAACACCAACGAGAACCCGTACCCGCTCCCCGAACCGCTCGTCGCGCGCATCGCCGAGCGCGTCCGCGAGGCCGCCCGCGACCTCAACCGCTACCCCGACCGCGACGCCGTCGAGCTGCGCACCGCGCTCGCCGCGTACCTCTCCCGCGAGGGGTACGAGGTCACCGCCGCGCAGGTGTGGGCGGCGAACGGCTCCAACGAGGTCATCCAGCAGCTCCTCCAGGTCTTCGGCGGCCCCGGAAGGCTCGCGATCGGCTTCGAGCCCTCGTACTCGATGCACGGCCTCATCGCCCGGGGCACCAGCACCGAGTGGGTCTCCGGGCCCCGGCGCGCGGACTTCACGATCGACACCGAGGCCGCTGTCGCCGCGCTCGCGACGCACCGGCCCGATGTCGTCTTCATCACCTCGCCCAACAACCCGACCGGCACCGCCGTCGACCGCGAGACCGTCATCGCCCTCCACGACGCCGCGCAGGCCCTCAAGCCGACGGTCGTCGTCGCCGACGAGGCGTACGTCGAGTTCAGCCACACCGGCTCCCTGCTCCCGTTGCTCGAAGGCCGCCCGCTGCTCGTGATCTCGCGCACGATGTCGAAGGCGTTCGGTGCCGCCGGGCTGCGCCTCGGCTACCTCGCGGCCGACCCCGCCGTCGTCGACGCGGTCCAGCTCGTACGCCTCCCGTACCACCTCTCCGCCGTCACCCAGGCCACCGCGCTCGCCGCCCTGGAGCACACCGATACGCTGCTCGGGTACGTCGAGCAGCTCAAGGCGGAGCGCGACCGGATCGTCACCGAGCTGACCGGGCTCGGCTTCGAGGTGACCCCCTCCGACGCGAACTTCGTGCAGTTCGGGGTCTTCGACGGGCCCGGAGGGGCGCAGGCCGCCTGGCGGTACCTCCTCGACCGGGGCGTCCTGGTCAGGGACAACGGCGTACCGGGGCGGCTGCGGGTCTCGACCGGGACCCCCGCCGAGAACGACGCGTTCCTCGACGCGGTACGCGGACTGAAGAAGGAGCACAGCGCATGAGCCGCACGGGCCGGGTGGAGCGCACCACCAAGGAGACCTCCGTGCTGGTCGAGATCGACCTCGACGGAACCGGGAAGACCGACATCTCGACGGGTGTCGGCTTCTACGACCACATGCTCGACCAGCTCGGCAGGCACGGCCTGTTCGACCTCGTCGTGCGGACCGAGGGCGATCTGCACATCGACACGCACCACACCATCGAGGACACCGCGCTCGCCCTCGGCGCCGCCTTCAGGCAGGCGCTCGGCGACAAGGTCGGCGTCTACCGCTTCGGCAACTGCACGGTGCCGCTCGACGAATCCCTCGCCCAGGTCACCGTGGACCTCTCCGGCCGCCCCTACCTCGTGCACACCGAGCCCGAGGGCATGGCCCCGATGATCGGCGCCTACGACACGACGATGACCCGGCACATCCTGGAGTCCTTCGTCGCGCAGGCCCAGGTCGCCCTGCACGTCCACGTGCCCTACGGGCGCAACGCGCACCACATCGTCGAGTGCCAGTTCAAGGCACTCGCCCGCGCCCTGCGCTACGCCAGCGAACCCGACCCGCGCGCCGCGGGCATCCTCCCCTCCACGAAGGGCGCCCTGTGAACGGCACCTCCACGCTTCTGATCATCATCGGCCTGTTCCTCGCCGGGGGCGTCTGGTCGTTCGTCAAGCAGGGGATGCCGAAGAGCCTGCTCGCGATGCTGTCCGTCGGCGCCGGCGTCTTCCTGATCGCGGGCGTCCTCAACCTGACGGTGTGAGCGCCACGATGAGCAAGAGCAGCAAGAAGGTCGTCGTCCTCGACTACGGCTTCGGCAACGTCCGCTCCGCCGAGCGCGCCGTCGCCCGCGCCGGTGCCGAGGTCGAGATCAGCAGCGACTACGACGCCGCCATGGCCGCCGACGGGCTCCTCGTGCCCGGCGTCGGCGCCTTCGCCGCCTGCATGGCCGGGCTCCGCGCCGCGCGCGGCGACTGGATTGTCGACCGCCGCCTGACCGGGGGCCGCCCCGTCCTCGGCATCTGCGTCGGCATGCAGATCCTCTTCGGGCGCGGCATCGAGCACGGCGTCGAGACCGAGGGACTCGACGAGTGGCCCGGCACCGTCGGCCCGCTGCGGGCCGACGTCGTCCCGCACATGGGCTGGAACACCGTCGAAGCGCCCGCCGACAGCGCCATGTTCGCCGGGCTGAGCCCCGAGGAGCGCTACTACTTCGTGCACTCCTACGCGGTCCACGACTGGACGCTCCAAGTCACCAACGCCCACATGCGCGCCCCCCTCGTGACCTGGACCACGCACGGCGAACGCTTCGTCTCCGCCGTCGAGAACGGCCCCCTGTGGGCCACCCAGTTCCACCCCGAGAAGTCCGGCGACGCCGGAGCCCAGCTCCTCACCAACTGGATCGAGACCCTCTGACCATGGCCCAGCAGCTCGCACTCCTCCCCGCCGTCGATGTCCGCGACGGCCAGGCCGTGCGCCTCGTGCACGGCGAGTCCGGCACGGAGACCTCCTACGGCTCCCCGCTGGAGGCCGCCCTCGCCTGGCAGTCCGCGGGCGCCGAGTGGCTGCACCTCGTCGACCTCGACGCCGCCTTCGGCACCGGCGACAACCGCGCGCTCGTCGCCGAGGTGACAGCCGCCATGGACATCCGGGTCGAACTCTCCGGCGGCATCCGCGACGACGACACGCTCGCCGCCGCGCTCGCCACCGGCTGCACCCGCGTCAACCTCGGCACCGCGGCCCTGGAGACCCCCGAGTGGGTCGCCAAGGTCATCGCCGAGCACGGCGACCGCGTCGCGGTCGGGCTCGACGTACGCGGCACGACGCTCCGCGGCCGCGGCTGGACCCGCGACGGCGGCGACCTCTACGAGACCCTCGCGCGCCTCGACGCCGAGGGCTGCGCCCGCTACGTCGTCACCGACATCGCCAAGGACGGCACCCTCAAGGGCCCCAACCTCGACCTCCTGCGCGGCGTCTGCGCCGCGACGGACCGTCCCGTCGTCGCCTCCGGCGGCGTCGCGACCCTCGACGACCTGCGCGCGCTCAGCACGCTCGTCCCCGAGGGCGTCGAGGGCGCGATCGTCGGCAAGGCGCTCTACGCCAAGGCGTTCACGCTGGAGGAGGCGCTCGACGTGGTGAGGCAGCCGTGAGCGGCCCCGGCGAGATCCGGCGGATCTCCTCCGGCGGCCCCTACGAGGAGGCCATCGGCTACTCGCGCGCCGTCGCCCTGCCCAACGGCCTCGTCCTGGTCTCCGGCTGCACGGGGATACAGGCCGGGCGCCTCGTCGCGGGCGGCCCCTACGAGCAGGCCCGCGCCGCCCTCGCGACGGCGCTCGACGCGCTCGCCCGCCTCGGCCTCACCGCCGCCGACGTCGTGCGCACCCGCATGTACGTCGTGCACAACGGCGACACCGCCGAGGTGGGCCGCGCGCACGCCGACGTCTTCGGCGAGGTCCGCCCCGCCGCGACCCTCGTCCTCGTCGCCGGGCTCATCGACCCGGAGATGTCGGTCGAGATCGAGGTCGAGGCGTACCGGGCCCCCGGGGTGGACGCATGAGCCTCGCGGTACGCGTGATCCCCTGCCTCGACGTCGACGCGGGGCGGGTCGTCAAGGGCGTCAACTTCGAGAACCTGCGCGACGCGGGCGACCCCGTCGAACTCGCCAAGCTCTACGACGCGCAGGGCGCCGACGAGCTGACGTTCCTCGACATCACCGCCTCCTCCGGCTCGCGCGAGACGACGTACGACGTGGTGCGCCGCACCGCCGAGCAGGTCTTCATCCCCCTCACGGTCGGCGGCGGCGTCCGCACCGCAGAGGACGTGGACCGGCTGCTGCGCGCGGGCGCCGACAAGGTCGGTGTCAACACGGCGGCGATCAGCCGCCCCGAGCTGATCCGCGAGATCGCCGAGCGCTTCGGCCGCCAGGTCCTCGTCCTCTCCGTCGACGCGCGCCGCCGCACGGACGGCACCCCCGGCTACGAGGTGACGACCCACGGCGGACGCACCGGCACCGGGCTCGACGCGCTGGCGTGGGCCGAGCGCGCCGCGGAGCTGGGCGCGGGGGAGATCCTGCTCAACTCCATGGACGCGGACGGCACGAAGGACGGCTACGACCTGGAGATGATCACCGAGGTCCGCCGCCGCGTCGACGTCCCCGTCATCGCGAGCGGCGGCGCGGGCAAGCTCGCCGACTTCGTCCCCGCCGTGAAAGCGGGCGCCGACGCCGTCCTCGCGGCCTCGGTCTTCCACTTCGGCGACCTCGCCATCGGCCAGGTCAAGGACGAACTGCGCGAGGCCGGGCTGCCGGTGCGCTGAGCGCGCCGGGCCGTCCCGGCGGCCCGGCGCCCCCGCCGCAATGCGACCTCAGAACCCCAGCTTGTCCGTCTCGGTCAGCGCCGTCACGGCCGCCTTCTCGCCCTCCAGCTGGACGTCCGCGTGGCCCTGGCGGCCCATGGCGAAGAGCGTCAGCTCGCCCGGCTCACCGGTCACCGTGACGACGGGGGTGCCCCGGTTGGCGACCGCCGTGCGGCCGTCGGGCAGCCGCAGCACCATGCCGACGGGCGCCTTGCGACCGCTCATCCGCGCCGTCTTCTCCAGGCGCGTCCACAGCGTCCCTGCGAAGACCGGGTCGAGCGTGCGCGGCGTCCAGTCGGGCTGGGCCCGGCGGACGTCCTCGGCGTGGACGAAGAACTCGACGGCGTTCGCCAGCTCGTCGACCTGCTTGAGCTTGAACGGCGAGTACTTCTGCGGGCCCGTGCGGATGAGCTGGACCAGCTCCTCGTACGGCTTCGCGGCGAACTCCGCCTGCACCCGCTCCAGGCGCGGGGCGAGCGCCTTGACGAACATGCCCCCCGCCGCGTCCGGGCGCCGCTCGCGCACCACCACATGGGCGGCCAGGTCCCGCGTCAGCCACCCCTCGCACAGGGTCGGCGCGGTGGGACCCGACGCCTCCAACAGATCGGCCAGAAGCAGCCGTTCACGCTTCGCATGACTGGACATGGAAGTCAGCCTAGCCCCGCGACCGGCAGGTGAAACGTCCCGCACCCCGGGCGCGCCGCGCTGCGCGACAATGGCCGTATGAACAGTACGGCCGACAGCCCCCTCGACCCGGACCTCGCCCGGCGCCTCAAGCGGACGGCGGACGGGCTCGTGCCCGCGATCGCCCAGCAGTACGACACCGGCGAGGTGCTCATGCTCGGGTGGATGGACGACGAGGCGCTGCACCGCACCCTCACCACCGGGCGCTGCACCTACTGGTCGCGCTCGCGGCAGGAGTACTGGGTCAAGGGCGACACCTCCGGGCACGTCCAGCACGTCAAGTCCGTGGCCCTGGACTGCGACGGCGACACCGTGCTCGTCATGGTCGACCAGGTGGGCGCCGCCTGCCACACGGGCGACCGCACGTGCTTCGACGCGGACGTGCTGCTCGCACCGGAGTCCTGAACCGGCGGCCCGGCGGCGGGCACCCGCGCCCCGTGGTGCGGCGGCCCGGCGGCGGGGACACGCGCTCCCTCGCGCGGCGGCCCGGCGGCGGAACGCGGATCTCGGCCGTCTTCGGTGGCGGGACGTGAATCCGGCGGCCCCCGCGGGCCAGTAGGGTCCTGCCCCATGGACCTCGCAGCCTTCCGCGCTCTCGCCACCGACCGGCGGGTCATCCCCGTCAGCCGCACCCTCCTCGCCGACGGCGACACCCCGGTCGGCCTCTACCGCAAGCTCGCCGCCGAGCGCCCCGGCACCTTCCTGCTCGAATCGGCCGAGAGCGCGGGCCAGTCCTGGTCCCGGTACTCCTTCATCGGCGTCCGCAGCGCCGCCGTGCTCAGCGAGAAGGACGGGCAGGCGCACTGGACGGGCACCCCGCCCGTCGGCGTCCCCACCGACGGCGACCCGCTCGCGGCCCTGCGCGCCACCGTCGAGGCCCTGCACACCCCGCGCGACCTCGCCCCCGGACTCCCGCCCTTCACCGGCGGCATGGTCGGCTACCTCGGCTACGACGTCGTGCGCCGCCTGGAGAAGCTCCCCGAGGACACGCCCGACGAGCTGGGCCTGCCCGAGCTGACGATGCTCCTCACCTCGGACCTCGCCGTGCTCGACCACTGGAACGGCACCGTCCGGCTCATCGCCAACGCCATCAACCACAACGACCTCGCGACGGGCGTCGACGAGGCGTACGCGGACGCCGTCGCCCGCATCGACGCGATGGAGGCCGACCTGCGCCGCCCCCTCGCCTCCGAGCCCGCCGCGCTCCCGGAGTCCGCGCTCCCGGAGTACACCGCGCGCTGGGGCGGCCCCGACTTCCGTACCGCCGTCGACACGATCAAGGAGCGCATCCGGGCCGGGGAGGCCTTCCAGGTCGTGCCCTCGCAGCGCTTCGAGACACCGTGCGCGGCGAGCGCCCTCGACGTCTACCGGGTCCTGCGCGCCACCAACCCCTCGCCCTACATGTACCTCCTGCGCCTCGACGGCTTCGACATCGTCGGCTCCAGCCCCGAGGCACTCGTGAAGGTCGAGGACGGCCGCGCCCTGGTCCACCCCATCGCGGGCACGCGCCCGCGCGGCGCCACCCCCCAGGAGGACCGCGAACTCGGTGAGGAACTCCTCAAGGACCCCAAGGAGCGCGCCGAGCACCTCATGCTCGTCGACCTCGGCCGCAACGACCTCGGCCGCGTCTGCGCGCCCGGCAGCGTCGAGGTCGTCGACTTCATGTCCGTCGAGCGGTACTCGCACGTCATGCACATCGTCTCGACCGTCACCGGGCGGGTCGCGGAGGGCCGCACGGCCTTCGACGTCCTCACCTCCTGCTTTCCCGCCGGGACCCTCTCGGGCGCGCCGAAGCCGCGCGCCCTGGAGATCATCGACGAACTGGAGCCCTCGCGACGCGGCGTGTACGGCGGCGCCATCGGCTACCTCGACTTCGCGGGCGACTCGGACACCGCGATCGCGATCCGCACCGCCGTGCTCCGCGAGGGCACCGCCTACGTGCAGGCCGGAGCCGGGGTCGTCGCCGACTCGGACCCGCTCGCCGAGGACCAGGAGTGCCGCAACAAGGCCGCCGCCGTGCTCCGCGCCGTCCACAGCGCCGACCGCCTGCGGACCGCGCGCGGCGGTGAGGGATAGTGGACGGGTGACTGCTGTCCCGCATCCCCGTACCGACGCGCCGCCCGCGAGCCCGGCGGTCCCCGAGGCCGCGCCCGCCCAGCGCGGCGCGCGCCGGAGCCTCGCCGCCGCGCTCGTGCTCGGCGCCGCGGGTGCCGCGCTCGCCCTCCTGTGCTCGCGCCAGACCTGGGCGCACGGCACCGCGACCGTCGTGGGCGGCACCCTCCCGCTCTCGGTGAAGGGCGGCGACGTCACCGGCGCCCCGGCGGCCCTCGCCATCGTCGGCCTCGCCTCCCTCTTCGCCGTCTTCGCCGTCCGCCGCGCGGGCCGCGTCTTCGTCGCGGCCCTGCTCGCACTCAGCGGCGTCGGCACCGTCGTCGCGGGCGTCCTCGGCGCGCGCGATCACAGCGCGCTCGACGACAAGGCCGCCGAAGCCTCCGGGCACGCGGCGGCGACCGTCCACGCCTTCAGCGCCACCGTCTGGCCCTGGGTCTCCACGGGCGCCGGCGCCCTCCTCCTCCTCGCGGGCGTCCTCGCGCTGCTGCACGGCCGCCGCTGGCCCGCGATGTCCGGACGGTACGAGCGCGGGGCCGAGGCGCCCCGCCCGCGTGCCCCGCGCCGCGCGGTCGACCCGGACCGCCCCGAGGACCTGTGGAAGGCCATCGACCGGGGCGAGGACCCGACGGGCGACCGCTGAGCCGCGCGGTGCGCGGGGCCCACCCCCGTGAGCACCGCCGGGTCCCGTGCGCGACAATGGACGCGTAGATCCACCGCATCGAGGAGCAAGTCATGTCGCAACAGGGCCACGGACACACACCGGCGGCGTGGACCGGCGTTCTGATCGCCTTCGTGGGGTTCATCGTCTGCAGCGTCTTCACCGTGATGGCCGTGCCGGTCGGCTTCTGGGTCGGCATCGGCATCCTGCTGCTCGCGGCGATCGTGGGCGGCGTGATGAGCGCGGCCGGTCTGGGCGCGCCCAAGGGGAACGGCCCGCTCGGCCACGGCCACCACTGAACCCGGGTGAGCGGGGCTCTGCCCCGCTGCCCGCGCGCCGGAGGGCTGGGCCGTCCGCCACGCCGCGGAGGGCGCGCCCGCGCCGCCCGCGTGCGGCATCGGCCGCCCGGTCCCACAATGGGCCGGTGACCACCTCCGCCCCCCTCGCGCGTCCCGCCCGTCGTCTCGCCGCCCCCGTTCTCGCCCTCGTCGGCGTGGCGGGGGCGTTCGCGTACGTCGGGGCCGTCGACCCGAACGAGCCGGGGCACTACCCCGCCTGCCCGCTGCTGCGGTTCACCGGGATCTACTGCCCCGGGTGCGGCGGGCTGCGCAGCGCGCACGCCGTCGCGCACGGGGACCTCGTGGCGGCTTTCCAGGACAACGCGCTCGCCGTCGCCGGATACGGGATCGCCGCCGTGCTCTGGCTCGTGTGGGCCGTACGCGCCGCGCGCGGCCAGGACCTCGCGGTGCTCCAGCCCCCGGCCCGGCTGCGCTGGGCGCTCGGGGCCGTCCTGCTCGTCTTCACCCTCGTACGCAACCTGCCGTTCGGCGGCTTCCTGCACCCCTGAACCCACGCACGCCCCGCTCCGCGGAATCCGCTGGTGAGCCTCGCCACCGTCAACCGGATGCGGGGCTTACGCCCTGCGGCGGCTACCATCGCAAGAGGTCCCCCGCCCCCCGTTCCACCGGGCACGGCCGGGCCTGAACCACGTTTCCCCTCCCCGCGCGGGGAGGTTCGAGAGGAGTCCGCCGGAGTGAGTGTGCTCGACGAGATCATCGACGGAGTGCGTGCCGACCTCGCGGAACGGCAGGCGCGCGTCAGCCTCGACGAGCTGAAGGAGCGTGCGGCCCGCGCCCCGGAGGCCCGCGACGGACTCGCCGCGCTCGGCGGCGAGGGCGTGCAGGTCATCTGCGAGGTCAAGCGCTCCAGCCCCTCCAAGGGCGCGCTCGCCGCGATCGCCGACCCCGCCGCGCTCGCGGCGGACTACGAGGCGGGCGGCGCCGCCGTCATCTCCGTGCTCACCGAGCAGCGCCGCTTCGGCGGCTCGCTCGCCGACCTCGAAGCGGTCCGCGCCAAGGTGGACATCCCCGTCCTGCGCAAGGACTTCATCGTCACCTCGTACCAGCTGTGGGAGGCCCGCGCCTACGGGGCCGACCTCGCGCTCCTCATCGTCGCGGCCCTGGAGCAGCCCGCGCTCGAATCGCTCATCGAGCGGGCCGTCTCGATCGGCCTCACGCCGCTCGTCGAGGCGCACGACGAGGCGGAGGTCGAGCGCGCGGTCGAGGCGGGCGCCCGCCTCATCGGCATCAACGCGCGCAACCTGAAGAACCTCAAGGTCGACCGCAACACCTTCGAGCGCGTCGCCCCCGAGGTCCCGGCGGGCGTCCTCAAGGTGGCCGAGTCGGGCGTACGCGGCCCGCACGACCTCATCGCCTACGCCAACGCGGGCGCCGACGCCGTCCTCGTCGGCGAGTCCCTCGTCACCGGGCGCGACCCGAAGACCGCCGTCGCCGACCTCGTCGCCGCAGGCGCCCACCCGGCGCTGCGCCATGGACGGGACTGACACCCCCCATGACCACCGCTTCCCCCGCCCCCGCGACCCGGCAGGCCCCGTGCCCGTCCGGGGCCGCGGTGTGCGCGGCGGAGAGCGGTCCCGCGGCTCCCCCGAGGCCCGGCCTCGCACCGGAACGGGCGGCGTGCGCGCAGGCCCGCGACCCGTACGCGTGCCTCGCCCGGGGCTGCCGCCCGCGTGGCTGCCGCGCCCCGGCGCGCCGCGTCCACGGCCGCCGCGTGCGGTACGTGATCGGCGACGAGCCGGGCCAGGTCAACGGCATGCGATGGCGCCGCGCCGGCCGCTGAGGGCCTGACGCGGCGTGCCGCCCGTACCGTACGTGTCCGGGCGTGCGCGCGCCGTACCCTCGTGGCCACCGTGCCGTCCCCGACCACCTCTCCCGGGCCGCCCGCGCGCGCCCGGTACCGGAGCGTCCACCCATGTCACACGAGGCATCCCAGGGGCACGACTTCTTCGTGCCCGATCCCGAGGGCCTGAGCCCGAACACCGAGGGCTACTTCGGCCGTTTCGGCGGCGCCTTCATCCCCGAGGCGCTCGTCGCCGCCGTCGACGAGGTCGCCGTCGCCTACGACAAGGCCAAGAGCGACCCCGCCTTCGCCGCCGAACTCAACGACCTCCTCCTCAACTACACCGGGCGTCCCAGCGCTCTCACCGAGGTGCCGCGCTTCGCCGGACACGCGGGCGGCGCCCGCGTGTTCCTCAAGCGCGAGGACCTCAACCACACCGGCTCGCACAAGATCAACAACGTGCTCGGGCAGGCGCTGCTCACCCGCCGCATGGGCAAGACCCGCGTCATCGCCGAGACCGGCGCGGGCCAGCACGGGGTCGCGACCGCGACCGCCTGCGCCCTCTTCGGCCTCGACTGCACGATCTACATGGGCGAGATCGACACCGAGCGGCAGGCCCTCAACGTGGCCCGGATGCGGATGCTCGGCGCCGAGGTCGTCGCCGTGAAGTCCGGCAGCCGCACCCTCAAGGACGCCATCAACGAGGCGTTCCGCGACTGGGTCGCCAACGTCGACCACACGCACTACCTCTTCGGCACCGTCGCGGGCCCGCACCCCTTCCCCGCGATGGTCCGCGACTTCCACCGCGTCATCGGCGTCGAGGCCCGCCGCCAGCTCCTGGAGCGCACCGGCAGGCTCCCCGACGCCGCCGTCGCCTGCGTCGGCGGCGGCTCCAACGCGATGGGCCTCTTCCACGCCTTCCTGCCCGACGAGGGTGTCCGGCTCGTCGGCTGCGAGGCCGCCGGGCACGGCGTCGCCTCCGGCGAGCACGCGGCGACCCTCACGGCGGGCGAGCCGGGCATACTGCACGGCTCGCGCAGCTACGTCCTCCAGGACGAGGAGGGCCAGATCACCGAGCCCTACTCGATCTCCGCCGGGCTCGACTACCCCGGCATCGGCCCCGAGCACGCGCACCTGCGCGAGACGGGACGCGCCGAGTACCGCCCGGTCACCGACCGCGAGGCGATGGAGGCGCTGCGGCTCCTGTCGCGCACCGAGGGCATCATCCCGGCCATCGAGTCGGCCCACGCCCTCGCGGGCGCCCTCGACATCGGGCGCGAACTCGGCCCCGACGGGCTCGTCCTCGTCAACCTGTCCGGACGCGGCGACAAGGACATGGACACCGCCGCCAAGTACTTCGGCCTCTACGACGACGCCTCGGTCGTCGTGGACGGCATCGTCCGCGCCGACGCGGAGGGGGAGCCCCAGTGAGCAACACAGCGAGTGACGCAGTGAGCGACACAGCGAGTGACGCGATGAGTGGCACGGCGAGCGACGCGGCGGCCCGGCAGCACGCCGGGCAGTCCGCGCTGCTGAGCGAGACCCTCGCGGCCGCCCGCGCCGAGAACCGCGCGGCGCTCGTCGCGTACCTCCCGGCGGGCTTCCCGAGCATCGAGGGCGGCGCGAAGGCCGTGCGGGCCGCGCTCGAAGGCGGCGCCGACATCGTCGAGGTGGGGCTGCCGCACTCCGACCCGGTCATGGACGGCCCCGTGATCCAGACCGCCGACGACATCGCGCTGCGCGGCGGCCTCAAGATCCGGCACGTCATGGACACGGTCCGGCAGGCGTTCGAGGCGACGGGCAAGCCCGTCCTCGTCATGACCTACTGGAACCCGATCGACCGCTACGGTGTCGAGCGCTTCACCCGTGAGCTCGCCGAGGCCGGGGGAGCGGGCTGCATCCTGCCCGACCTGCCCGTGCAGGAGTCCGCGGAGTGGCGCGCGCAGGCCGGGAAGCGCGGCCTCGCGACGGTCTTCGTCGTCGCGCCCAGCAGCACCGACAAGCGGCTCGGCGAGATCACCTCGGCGGGCAGCGGCTTCGTCTACGCGGCCTCCCTCATGGGCGTCACGGGCACACGCGACTCGGTCGGCGCGCAGGCCAAGGACCTCGTGACCCGCGCCCGCGCCACGACTGACCTGCCGATCTGCGTCGGCATCGGCGTCTCGACCCCGGCCCACGCCGCCGAGGTCGCCTCCTTCGCGGACGGCGTCATCGTCGGCTCCGCCTTCGTCAAGCGCCTCCTGGACGCGCCAGACGAGGAGGCCGGACTCGCGGCGGTACGCGAACTGGCGGGCGAACTGGCGAAGGGCGTCCGGCGACGGGACTGAGCCGAGACGCCGGTCCGGTGGACGCGACGCACGGCCGCGGGCCGGGCACGACGGGGAACCCCCGGCGGGCCCGGCCCGCAGGGGTTTCCGGGGACTCACGGCTCCGGCTCCCCGGGGTTCGGCCTCTCCGTCCGGTTCAGACCTCCTGAGGCCCCGGCCTTCCGGGGTGTTCCGGCCTGTGCCTCCCGAGCCGTCCGCGCGGGGTGGGCGATGAGCCGATGGTCCGACCGGTTCCCGGCAACCCAGTGCACTCCGTTTCACTCGTCCGCGTGAAGAAGTGAGGGGGCAGGCACGCGTGCCCCTCCGGTTCGTTGGCGGGAGTGTGAGCGAGAAGAATCGTCAGGGAAAGCTGTCCGCGCGGGACCGCATCGCGGCCGACCGCCGTCGCGAGGAGGCCCGCGAGAAGCGGCGCAAGAGCCTCGTGATGGGAGCCGCCGTGCTCGGGGTGCTCGCCGTGGTGGGGGGCGTCGGCGCCGCCGTCACGCTGGGCAAGAAGGGCAGCACGGACTCCGCGGGACCCGTCGTGGCCCCCAAGGGCGCGACGGGCGAGGACGGGCTCGCCATCCCGCTCGGCGAGAAGTCGGCCCCCTCCGTCCTCACCATCTGGGAGGACTTCCGCTGCCCGGCCTGCGCCCAGTTCGAGAACGGCTTCCGGTCCACGATCCACGAGCTGACCGCCTCGGGGAAGCTCCGCGTCGAGTACCACCTCACCACCCTCATCGACGGCAACATGGGCGGCAGCGGCTCGGCGACCGCCGCCAACGCGGCGCTCTGCGCCCAGGACGAGGGCCGCTTCCCGGCGTACCACGATGTCCTCTACGCCAACCAGCCCGCCGAGACGACCGACCCCTACGCCGAGCCGGACAAGCTCCTCGCCCTCGCCGAGAAGGTCAAGGGCCTCGACACCCCCGCCTTCCGCGAGTGCGTCAAGGGGAACACCCACCGCGCCTGGGTCACCAAGTCCCACGAGAAGTTCCAGCAGGGCGACTTCCGCGGCACCCCCACGGTGATCCTCGACGGCAAAGACGTCTTCAAGGACCCGAAGCCGGCCTTCACTCCGGACCGCCTGAAGGAACTCGTGGAGGAGAAGGCCGGGAAGAGCTGAACCGCGGCCCGGCGGCCGGGCAACCGCGCCCTTCCGGCACACGCGGACCCGGCCGGAGGCCGCCGGGGCCGCCCGGCGAGGGACGGTGTTACGGAGACGTTGCCAACACCGCGCCCCGCCCCCCGCTCGCCACGCGATAGCGTTGAGTCGTCATGGACCTTGCCTACATTCCCAGCCCGTCGCGCGGAGTGCTGTACCTCGGCTCCATCCCGCTGCGCGGATACGCGTTCTGCATCATCATCGGCGTCTTCGTCGCCGTGCTCATCGGCAACCGGCGCTGGATCGCGCGCGGCGGCCGGGCGGGCACGGTGGCGGACATCGCCGTCTGGGCCGTGCCCTTCGGGCTCGTCGGCGGACGGCTGTACCACGTCATCACCGACTACGAGCTGTACTTCACCGAGGGCAGGGACTGGGTCAACGCCTTCAAGATCTGGGAGGGCGGCCTCGGCATCTGGGGCGCGATCGCCTTCGGCGCCCTCGGCGCCTGGATCGGCTGCCGCAGGCGCGGCATCCCGCTCCCGGCCTGGGCCGACACGGTCGCCCCCGGCATCGCCTTCGCGCAGGCGATCGGTCGCTGGGGCAACTGGTTCAACCAGGAGCTGTACGGCAAGCCGACCGACCTGCCCTGGGCGGTGAAGATCACCAGCGACAGCGGTGGCCGCATCCCCGGCACGTACCACCCGACGTTCCTCTACGAGTTCCTGTGGTGCGTCGGCGTGGGCTTCCTCGTGATCTGGGCCGACCGCCGCTTCCGGCTCGGCCACGGGCGCGCCTTCGCGCTCTACGTCGCCGCGTACTGCGCGGGCCGCGGCTGGATCGAGTACATGCGGGTCGACACCGCGCACCACATCTTCGGGGTCCGGCTCAACGTGTGGACGGCGATCGTCGTCTTCATCGGCGCCGTCGCCTACTTCGTGCTCTCCGCCCGGCTCCGTCCGGGCCGCGAGGTCATCCACGACAACGGCGGCGACGGGGAGACCCCGGAACCGCGCGACGCCGAGGACACGCGGACGCCCGAGGACGCGGACGCGAAGGACGCCGAGGCCGGGGCCGCCGAGGCGGACACGACCGAGGACAAGGCGGGGGACAAGACCGGGGACAGGACCGGGGCACCGGGCGACCCCGTCGTCGAGGACGCCGAGTCCTCCGGCTCCACCGCCTCCCTGAAGAAGAGCTGAGCCTGCGGCCCACGGGCCTCACGACTCACGGGCCCACGATTCACGGGCCCACGCCCACGGCACCCGGCAGGGTGGGACGGATCACCTCCGTCCCGCCCTGCTCCGTGTCCGCCCCCGCTCCGTGTCCGGGCCGCCGCCCCGCCCCTCACCCCACCCCGAGCCGCTCGGCGAGCGCCTTCGTGCGGCGGGCGACCGCGACGAGCGCGGCGTCCACGAAGCGGCCGTCCGGGAGCGCGAACGCGCCGCCGTCCCGTGCCGCCGCGCTCAGCACCTCGTCCGCCGCGGCGACCTCCGCCGCGCCGGGGCGCCACGCGTGCTCGATGACCGCGAGCTGACGGGGATGGATCGCGGCGCGCCCGAAGAAGCCGACGTCCCTGCCGTGGCGGCACGAGGCCGCGAGACCCTCCTCGTCCCGCACGTCCGGGTACACCGACTGCGGCGGTGGCGCGAGCCCCGCCGCGCCCGCCGCCAGGACGACACGCCCCCGCGCGTGGTCGAGCCCCGCGTCCCCGCGCACCCCGAGCGCCGCCCGCAGGTCCGCCTCACCGAGCGCCACGCCCCGCACCGCCGGGTGCGCCGTCGCGACCTCGAAGGCCCGCTCGACGCCGAGCGGGCACTCCAGGACCGGGTACAGCTCGGGGACCGGCGCTCCGCCGCAGGCCACCGCCGCGCGCCGCACGTCCTCCGCGCCCCGCGACTTGGGCAGCCGCAGGCCCGACAGGTGCGGCAGCCCGACGAGCGCCGCCACGTCGTGCGCGCCCCAGGGACCGTCCAGATGGTTGACGCGTACGTGCACGGGGACCGGGACCGGGGACGAGAGGAGTTCGACGACGGCGGACCGCGCGTACTCCTTGCCGTCGGGCGCCACCGCGTCCTCCAGGTCCACGAGCACCACGTCGGCACCCGCCGAGAGTGCCTTCTGGACCCGCGCGGGACGGTCGCCCGGCACGTACAGCCAGGTCAGCGGAGTGCCGGACAGATCGTTCTCCCTCTCCTCGCCCGTCATACCGCCCCCGCCGCCCGCAGCCGCGCGATGTCCCCGGCGCCGAAGCCCGCCTCACCGAGCACCGCGTCCGTGTCCGCGCCGTGCGGCCTGCCCGTCCAGCGGATGTGCCCCGGCGTCTCCGAGAGCCGGAAGAGCACGTTCTGCATCCGCAGGCGTCCCAGCTCGGGATCGTCGAACGCGGGCAGCGAGCCGAGCGCCGCGTACTGCGGATCGGCCATGATGTCGGCGATGTCCTGCACGGGCGCGATCGCCGCATCCGCCTCCTCGAAGGCGTCCACGACCTCCTTGCGCTCGCGCGCCGCGATCCAGGAGCCCACCGCCTCGTCGAGCACGTCCGCGTGCGCCGCGCGCCCCGCGCCGCTCGCGAACCACGCCTCGTCGATCAGCTCGGGGCGCCCCACGAGCCGCATGACCCGCTCGGCGACCGACTGCGCCGAGGTCGAGACCGCGACCCAGCGGCCGTCCGCCGTGCGGTACGTGTTGCGCGGCGCGTTGTTCGCGGAGCGGTTGCCGGTGCGCGGCTGGACGTAGCCGAGCTGGTCGTACCAGAGGGGCTGCGGGCCGAGCACGGTGAGGATCGGCTCGATGATCGCCAGGTCGACGACCTGCCCGCGCCCCGTCCGCTCCCGCCCCGCGAGCGCCGTCATGACCGCGTACGCCGTCGCGAGGGCCGCGATCGAGTCGGCGAGCCCGAACGGCGGCAGCACGGGGGGACCGTCCGGCTCCCCGGTGATCGCGGCGAATCCGCTCATCGCCTCCGCGAGCGTCCCGAAGCCGGGGCGCTTCGCGTACGGGCCGAACTGCCCGAAACCCGTCACACGGGCGAGGACGAGCCGCGGGTTCACCTCGCTCAGCTCCGCCCAGCCCAGCCCCCAGCGCTCCAGCGTCCCCGGGCGGAAGTTCTCGATCACGACATCCGCGTCCGCGACGAGCCGCAGCAGCACCTCACGGCCCTCGGGCCGCGACAGGTTCGCCGTCGCGTTCCGCTTCCCGCGCCCGAGCAGCTTCCACCACAGCCCCACGCCGTCCTTGCCCGGCCCGTGCCCCCGTGAGGGATCGGGACGCGTGGGGTGCTCGATCTTGACGACGTCGGCGCCGAAGTCGGCGAGCATCGTCGCGGCGAGCGGCCCGGCGAAGAGCGTCGCGAGATCGAGCACGCGAATGCCGTGCAGGGGGCCCGGCTCCTCGGGGGCCTCGGGCGTGTCGGGCTCGTACGGGCTCAGGGCCGGGCCTGAGGCGCCGGACCCCCACCTGCTCCCATCCGGCTCCCGCTCGTTCCCGTCGGGCTCCCGCCCACCCTCGCAGGGTTCCCGCGTCACGCCACCACCCCCGCGCTCGCGTCGATCTCGGACCGGTGCGGCATCGAGGGCGCCGCGCCCGCGCGCTGCACCGAGAGCGCCGCCGCCGTGCCCGCCCACGCGAGCGCGTCGGGCATCGCCCGCCCCTCGCCGAGCGCGACCGCGAGGGCGCCGACGAAGGTGTCTCCCGCCGCCGTCGTGTCCACCGGGTCCACCTCGGGCGCCGGGACGACGAGTTGTTCCGCGCCTCGCGCGGCGTACAGGCAGCCGCGCGCGCCGAGCGTCACGACTACCTCGGGCACGCGGTCGAGCAGGACGCGCGCGGCCTCGGCCGGGTCGCGGATGCCGGTCAGGGCGGCGGCCTCGTGCTCGTTGGGGACGAGGAGGTCGGTCGCGGCGAGCAGCCCGGGGGGCAGGGTCTGCGCGGGCGCGGGCGTGAGGACCGTGCGCACGCCGTGGCGGCGCGCGGCCTCGGCGCCGGCGAGGACCGCGCCGAGCGGGATCTCCAGTTGCAGGAGCAGCGTGTCGGCCGCGGCGATGAGGTGCTCGTCGCCGGGCGCGAGCCCCGTGAGGCTCCCGTTGGCTCCGGGGACGACGACGATCGCATTGCCCCCTTCGTCGTCCACGACGATGTGCGCGGTGCCGCTCGGGCCGGGGACGAGGCGGAGCAGTTCGGTGTCCACCCCGGCGTCGGCGAGTTCCTGCCGCAGCCGGGTGCCGAAGGCGTCCTCGCCGACGGCGCCGATCATCGCGACGCTCCCGCCCGCGCGCGCGGCGGCGATGGCCTGGTTGGCGCCCTTGCCGCCGGGATGGGTGCGGAAACTGTGCCCGGTGACGGTCTCGCCGCGTTCGGGGGCGCGGGCGACGTGGGCGACGAGGTCCATGTTCGTGCTGCCGAGGACCACGATGTGGCTCATGGAGTGGGGCTCCTGGTGGCGGTCGGGGGCGGCGCCTCGCCGTCCGGGGCGGACTCGTCCCGGACGAGGACGCGCTCCCGGGCGGTGGGGCGGCGGGCGGGCTGGTCGTGGGCGGACCCGGGGGCGAGGGCGAGTTCCGTGGTGAGCCGGGCGAGCGTGCCGTAGTCCGCGCCGGTCTCGCCGGGATCGTTCCAGCTCCCCTTGACCGCTGTCCTCAATCGGTTCCCCAGCGGAGCCGTCCACACCCCGGGGACCCCGTGGAGCACTCCTGCGACGGACCCGGCCGTCGCTCCGTTCGAATCCGTGTCCCAGCCGCCGGAGACGGCACGGGTCACCGCGGCGGTGAAGAAGTCCTCCTCCGCGCCCGCCTCGACCGCGAGCGCCGCGTGCGTGAGCGCGGCGGCCAGGAGCGCCGCGTTGGGGACGACGTGCACCCAGTGCGTGCCCCGGTGCGCGGCGTGCAGCGCGTCGACGACGGTGGCGAAGTCCTCGTGCGTACGGGCGAGGGCGACCGCCTCGCGGACGGCGCGCGCGAGGCGGGACCCCCGCGGCACGACGCGCAGGCCCGTCGCGAGGCAGTGGTGCACGTCCCCGCCGTGCGCGGTCGCCTCCGCGAGCACGGCCGCCGCGAACATCGCCCCGTACACCCCGTTGCGCGTGTGGCTCAGCACCGCGTCCCGCCACGCCTGCTCCGCCGCGCCCGCCGGGTCGCCCGGGTGCGTCCAGCCGTGCACGTCGGCCCTGATCAGGGCCCCGATCCACTCGCGGAAGGGGTTGCGGTGCCGGGCGGTCTCCGGCGGTTCGATGCCGCGCAGGAGGTTCGCGTACGCGACCCGCTCGGCCGTGAAGACCTTTCCGGCGGGCAACTGCTCCAGCCACAGCGCCGCGAGATCGGCCGTCGTGAAGCCCCGCCCGTGCCGCAGCAGCAGCTCGACGGTCAGCACGGGGTGGTCGAGGTCGTCGTCCTCGGGCGTCCCCGCGAGGTTCTCGGCGAGGCAACTGCCCGCGCTGCGCCGGTTCCACGGGTACGCGGCGAGCACGTCCGCCGGGACGCCGCGCGCCGTGAACCACGTGCGCAGCGGCCAGTTCCCCGCCGCCCGCGCGAGCGCCCTGATGCCGTCGAGGGGAAGCTTCTCGACCGGCTTGCCCAGCACGCACCCGGCCGCGCGCCCGCGCCAGGCGGCTTCGAGCCGCCGCTCCAGGGCCACCGGATCGCCGTCGTACGCGCGCACGCCGGGCCACTCGGGGCACGCCGCGACGATCTCGCCGAACTCCGTCGGCTCAGCGCCGTCCGCCGCCTCGGGAACCTCCGCGATCCGGGCCAGCAACTCCTCGGCGAGCGCGCGCAGCGCAGGCGGTACGGGGGCCGGGGACGCCCCCGCCCGCACGGGTGCCGCCAGGCCGCCCGCCGCGAACCAGCGCGCCGCGATCCCCGCGACCTCGCGCCCCTCCTCGCCCGCCTGCCGCACCTCGTGCCCGATCAGGTCCTCCGGCTGCACCCACGTGAGGCGCAGCCCCGCGCCCGTACCGCTCACGCGCGATCCCCCGCTTCCAGGGCCGCGAACGCCGCCTCGTGCGCGCGCCGCCGCGCCACGTCCCTGCCGTGGACCTCCCGCGCCACCTCGGTGAGGGCGGCCGCCGCGCCGCGCACGTCGAGGCGGCTCGCGCGGCTCACCTCCTCCGCCCACTCCGCCGGGATCACCGCCGCGCCGCCGAGCGCTCCCGCGAGTGCCCCGGCCATCGTCGCGATCGAGTCGCAGTCCCTGCCGTAGTTCACCGCGCCGAGGATGGTGTCCCTGCCCCGCCCCGCGCACACGAGCAACATGCCGAGCGCGATGGGCAGTTCCTCGATCGCGTGCAGCCGCGAGGGCCGCCGGGCGCCGAGCGAGGGTGCCCGGTACTCCTCGCCGACCGTGTCGTACGGCGCGATCGCCGCGCGCAACGCGGCCTGCGCCGCCTCGGGTTCGCCGTAGCGGACGGCGACCTCGCAGACCGCCTCGATCGCCGCGCGCGTGCCGTCCTTCGCGAGCCGCAGACACGCCTCCACGACGTCCCCGGGAGAGGCCCCCGGCCGGCACGCCGCGGCGACGGCCGCCGCGAAGACCGCGGCCGCCTCCCGCCCGTACGAGGACTGGTGCGCGCCCGCGATCTCGGCGGCCTCCGCGTAAGCCCCCTCCGGGTCACCGGCGTTGACGAGCCCGACCGGGGCCATGTACATCGCCGCGCCGCAGTTCACGACGTTCCCGACGCCCGCCTCGCGCGGGTCGGCGTGCGCGTAGTGCAGCCGCGTCACGAGCCACTTCTCGGCGAGGAAGACGCGGTGCAGCGGCAGCGCCTCGGCCTCCAGCTCGGGAATCCACCGCGGGTTCTCGGTGAGTTCGGGCACGAGATGGGCGGCGATCGCGTGCGCGTCCAGGTGGTCGCGGACGGTGCCGTAGACGCGGATCAGCGCGTGCGTCATGAGGGTGTCGTCGGTGACGTGCCCGTCGCCCTTGTGGTACGGGGCCAAGGGGCGCGCCGTGCGCCACTCCTCACCCGCCCACGGACCGACGATGCCCGTCACCCTGCCGCCGTGCCGCGCCACGATCTGCTCCGGGCTGTATCCCTCCACGGGCCCGCCGAGCGCGTCGCCCACGGCGGCGCCGAGCAGCGCGCCGAGCACGCGGTCGGCGAGTCCCGGGCCCGTCGCCGGGACGTCTCGGGCAGGGGGGAGCGGTGAGACTGCGGTCATGAGGCGGTGTCCTTTCCCGCGTCCGTGGGTGGTGCGGTGGTCTTCTCGTGGAGAGGGAGGCGCGCGGGCTCGCGGAGGGTGCCCCGCGCGGGTTCCCGTGGCGGGTCCCGCAGGGGGACGAGGGCGTCGAGGCGTGCGGCGAGCGCGAGGAGGTCGGTGCCCGCGAGCCGGGGCACCGCGCAGCCGCTGAGCCACCGGCAGGCCGCGCGCCACGGCGCGGGCACCACGGCGCCGAGCGCCCCGGTGAGCGCGCCGGTCAGCGCGGGCGCCGAGTCGGCGACGCGGGCGAGGCACGCGGCGGCGGGCAGCGCGGCCTCGGCACGGCCGCGCGCGGCGAGCGCCAGCGCCAGCGCGACGGGCACGGTCTCGGCGGCGGCGACGCCGTAGCTGTAGACGTGGTCCACGATCTCGTGTTCCAGGACCGGGACGAGCGCGAAGGCGGCGGTGCCCGGGTCGGGGCCGGGCCCGTCCCCGCCGTGGCTCCCGCCCGTGCCCTCGCCGTCACCGACGGCCCGGCGCGCGTGCGCGACCGCCTCGCGCGTGGCCCTCCCGATCGCCGTGTCCTCGGGCAGTTCGGCGAGCGCGGCGCCGACCGCGCCCTCCGCGTCCGCGCCGCCGAGTCCCGCCGCGACCGCCGCGGCGACGGCCCGCGCGCCGAGCACCCCGTCCCCGTCCTGCGTGTAGCGCGCGTCGTACTCGGCGAGCGCGGCGGCCGCGCGCGGCTCCCCGGGGCGCAGCGTCGCGAGGACGGCGGCGCGCACGCACGCCGCGTCGTCGAAGTAGTGCGGGTTGTCGTGCCCGCAGGCCGGGGGCGCGAGCCCGGCGGCGAGGTTCGCGAGCGAGGTCCGCACCGAGATCCGGGCGCGGAAGGCGGGCGGCGGCTCGGCGGGCGCGCCGCCCGCCCGTTCGGCGGGCGGGGCGGTGAGCTGGGCCGCGAGCGCCGCCCAGTGCCGGTCGAGCGCCTCGCGTACCCCGCTCTCGCCGGGCGTCACGGCGTCGAGCAGCGCGTATGCCGTCAGCGCCGCCCATTCCGCGTCGTCCGAGGGCCCGAGCCGCAGCGGTCCGGGGGCTTGGTTGAGCGCGACGGGCACCGGGAGCGTGGTCACGCCGCCCTGCTCGGCGAAGAGGTCGAGTTCGCGTGCGAGCCGCCGCGTCCAGGCGGGCATCCCGTGCGCCCGGTGCCGCCCCGCGGGCCACCCCGCCGCGTCCCCGGCGGCGATCCCGAGCAGCACGCGGGCGGCGGGCGAGCCGGGATCGACGACGGGGTGCGGGCGGGCGGGCGCGAGGGGAACGGTCGCGGACTCTGCGGGGGCGCTCATGGGGTGGCTCCGGAGGAGGGAGGGAACGGGAGGGGAGGTCCTCCGGCCGGGGGCGCGGCGGCGGGGCCCGGGACGGGACGGCCGGGCACGGCCGCCGTCGGCGGGGCCGTGGCGGCCTCGCCCGCGGCGTGCGCGGGGGAGGCGCTGTCGTCCGCCGTCCGCCGGGCCGTGACGAGCTGGTCGGCCAGGTCGAGGACGTGACGGCCCGCCATCGCGGGGAGGCAGGAGCCGCGCGCGGGACCGATGCGGCGCGCCCACTCCGGGGGGATCGCCCCGACCCCGCCCGCCGCGCCCGCGAGCGCCCCGGCGATCGCGGCGGTCGTGTCCGCGTCGCGCCCCATGTTCACCGCGGCGAGCACTGCCGTGCGGAACGCGCCGCCCGCGAGCGCGTATGCGCCGAGCGCGAGTCCCACCGCCTCCGGCGCGAGGTCCGTCCACGGGTAGGCGCGCACCACGACGGCGGCCCGCAGCGCCCGTTCCCCCTCGCGCGCCGCCACGAGCGCACGGCTCAGGGACCGGTACGTCCACGAATCGGCCGGTACGGAGGCGAGCGCCGCCTCCGTCACCTCGCCGGGACCCGCCCCCGTCATCGCCACGGCGACCGCGGCGGCGACGGCCTGCCCGCCGTGGATGCCCTCGCCCTCGTGGCTGACCGCGCCGTCCACGGCGACGAGCCGCGCCGCCTCGGCCGGGTCGCCCGCCGCGTACACCCCGAAGGGCGCGGCGCGCATCGCGAGGCCGTCGCTCCACGGGTGCCGGTGCTGCGCGCTCGCCGGGGCACCGAGCCCGCGCCGCAGGTTCTCGACCGTGCCGCGCTCGCTGAACCCGGCCCCGCGGAAGGCGCCCGCGTCGATGTCGGTGAGCCACTCGCGCCAGGCCGCCTCCGCGTGCGCCACGGTGAGCCCGGCCCCGTGCCTCACGAGCAGCAGGCCCGAGAACAGGGCGTACTCGGTGTCGTCCGTCCCGGCGGGCCGCTCCGCCACGTACCCCGTGATCCGCCCCCAGCGCCGTCTGATCTCGCTCGGCTTGAGGTTCTCGGCGGGCGCGCCGAGCGCGTCCCCGACCGCGAGCCCGAGGAGCGCGCCCCGCGCCCGTGCCTCCACCCCGGCCGGTGCCGTGCTCACCGTGGTGGCCATCGGGTACCTCCTCGGGCGGCCTGCGGCGGGACCCTCGTTCCGCCCTCTGCCCGCTGATCCTGCGCCATGCGGCGCGCTGTTCGGACGACGTTCGAGGCGAAGGGGGAGGGGCGCGGGAGCGGAATCACTCGTTCGGCGGTCGCGGGAGCAGGGGGCGGCAGGAGGCGGGCGCGCGGCGCGGCACGGTGCGCCCCTCACGCGCCGGGATCACCCGTACGAGGGCTCCGTGCGGGCGCCGGGTGAGGTGCCATGCGGGCGCCGGGTGAGGCGCCGGGCGAGCAGTCGCGCGAGAGGGAGGGCGAGCTGCCGCGCGAGGCGCCCAGGAGCGGCTGCCCGAGGCGCCCCGCGCGGACCACGGCGGGTCCCCCTGAGGCGCCGCGCGAGCGGCCCCGCGAGCCCCCGCCCGCCCCCGGTAAGTACGGCCTTCCTTGCTGGCAGCGGCCGTTTTCCGCGCGTATTTTCGAGCGTCCCGCTCCACTCGTCCGACCCGCGAAGGACCCCCGGCCATGACGCCGCTCGACCTCACCACCCCGCCGACGCCCGACCCCGCCGACGCCCCCGGTGTCACCGCGCCCGCCGCCGTCCCGCACACGCCCCCGCACCCCCACCACCGCGACGTCAACGGGGGCTGGCTGCGGCCCGCCGTGTTCGGGGCCATGGACGGGCTCGTCTCGAACCTCGCGCTCATGAGCGGTGTCGCCGGCGGGGCCGTCGCACCGCACACCGTCGTGCTGACCGGGCTCGCCGGGCTCGCGGCGGGGGCGTTCTCGATGGCGGCGGGGGAGTACACCTCGGTCGCCTCGCAGCGCGAACTCGTCCTCGCCGAGCTGGAGGTCGAGCGGCGCGAGCTGCGGCGCAACCCGGAGGAGGAGCTGGCGGAACTGGCCGCCGTCTACGAGGCGCGCGGCGTCGATCCGCGTCTCGCCGCCGAGGTGGCCCGCCAGCTCTCGGCCGACCCCGAGCAGGCGCTGGAGGTGCACGCGCGCGAGGAACTGGGCGTCGACCCCGACGACCTGCCCTCGCCGCTCGTGGCCGCGGGGTCCTCCTTCGTCTCCTTCGCGCTCGGCGCGCTGCTCCCCGTCCTCCCCTATCTCCTGGGCGCGACGGCGCTGTGGCCCGCCGTGGCGCTCGCGCTCCTCGGGCTCTTCGGCTGCGGCGCGGTCGTGGCCCGCGTGACGGCGCGCAGCTGGTGGTACGGGGGGCTGCGCCAGCTCGTCCTGGGCGGCGCGGCGGCGGGTGTGACCTACCTCCTGGGCAACCTCTTCGGGGCCGCTCTAGGATGAGATGACTGAGCGCCTATACAGAACTTCGCATAAGCAGTCGTTACCAGGCGGTTTCAGTCGCGCGACGACAGGGCATGAGCCGTACGCGCCACGGGCAGCGTCGCCCGTTCCCCGGCCTGCCGGGCACGACCCCCCGCACCTCGCAGGCCCCCCGCCCGGCTCCGCCGGGCTTTTCCAGCCCCGATCGTCCCCGCTCGACCAGCACCCTGATCGGGTGCCGCCGCCAGACCGCCGCAGGCGGCCGGACCACGCCCATGGACCGGTCGCTGTACGTGTCTCGGCAGACCCCGGCAGCACCGGAACCGGACCGCCGCCACCCCGCACGAGCCGCGGGTTCCGCCGGGTGATTGTCCGCATGGTGGAACGCAGTATCCGGTTTCCGGGATTGCTTCCATCATGTAACCTGCTCGAAATTTCGCAGAGGGCCAACGTCGTCCCTCGGCACATGTCATATGCCACCGACGACGACGGGAGAGCCGATGCGTACTCCGCGCCCGCAGTCCCCGCAGGCAGCGGCCAAGGGCTCCGCGGTCACCTCGACCTCCTGGGCCCACATGGACGCCCGCCCTGCCGCCCAGGGCCTGTACGACCCCCGCGACGAGCACGACGCCTGCGGCGTCGGCTTCGTGGCGACCCTCACCGGCGAGGCGAGCCACACGCTCGTCGAGCAGGGACTCACGGTGCTCAAGAACCTGGAGCACCGCGGCGCGACCGGCTCCGAACCCGACTCGGGCGACGGCGCGGGCCTCCTCACCCAGATCCCCGACGCCTTCCTGCGCGAGGTGGCCGGCTTCGAGCTGCCCGCCCCGGGCGCGTACGCCGTCGGCATCGCCTTCCTCCCCGACAACGAGCCCGACGAGGTCGCCGACGCGGTCGCGATCCTCGCCCGCGAGGAAGGACTCACCGTCCTCGGCTGGCGCGAGGTCCCCGTCGCCCCCCAGCTCCTCGGCGCCGCCGCCCGCGCCACCATGCCCGTCTTCCGGCAGCTCTTCGTCGCCGACGCGGGCACCGACCCCGCCACCGGCGAAGCCGCCACCGGCATCGCGCTCGACCGCCGCGCCTTCCTGCTCCGCAAGCGCGCCGAACGCGAACTCGGCGTCTACTTCCCCTCGCTCTCCGCACGCACCATCGTGTACAAGGGGATGCTCACCACGGGGCAGCTGGAACCTTTCTTCCCCGACCTCTCCGACCGCCGCTTCGCGAGCGCCGTCGCCCTCGTCCACTCGCGCTTCTCGACGAACACCTTCCCGAGCTGGCCGCTCGCCCACCCGTACCGCTTCATCGCGCACAACGGCGAGATCAACACCGTCAAGGGCAACCGCAACTGGATGCGCGCCCGCGAGTCGCAGCTCGCCTCCACGCTCTTCCCCGGCGAGTCCCTGGAGCGGATCTTCCCGATCTGCACCCCCGACGCCTCCGACTCCGCGTCCTTCGACGAGGTCCTCGAACTCCTCCACCTCGGCGGCCGCTCGCTCCCGCACAGCGTGCTCATGATGATCCCCGAGGCGTGGGAGAACCACGCCTCGATGGACCCGGCACGCCGGGCCTTCTACGAGTACCACTCGGCGCTCATGGAGCCCTGGGACGGCCCCGCCGCCGTCGCCTTCACCGACGGCGTCCAGATCGGCGCCGTCCTCGACCGCAACGGCCTGCGCCCCGGGCGCTACTGGGTCACCGACGACGGTCTCGTCGTGCTCGGCTCCGAGGTCGGCGTCCTCGACATCGACCCCGCCAAGGTCGTCCGCAAGGGCCGCCTCCAGCCGGGCCGCATGTTCCTCGTCGACACCGCCGAGCACCGCATCATCGAGGACGACGAGGTAAAGGCGGCCCTCGCCGCCGAGCACCCCTACGAGGAGTGGGTCGAGGCCGGCGAGATCGAGCTGCCCGACCTGCCCGAGCGCGAGCACGTCGTGCACACGCACGCCTCCGTCACCCGCCGCCAGCAGACCTTCGGCTACACCGAGGAAGAGCTGCGCGTCCTCATCGCCCCCATGGCCCAGGCCGGCGCCGAGCCGATCGGCTCCATGGGCACGGACTCGCCGATCGCCGCGCTCTCCGCCCGGCCCCGGCTCCTCTTCGACTACTTCACGCAGCTCTTCGCCCAGGTCACCAACCCTCCGCTCGACGCGATCCGCGAGGAACTGGTCACCTCGCTGCGCTCCGTGCTCGGCCCCCAGGGCAACCTCCTGGAGCCCACCGCGGCCTCCTGCCGCGGCGTGACCCTGCCCTTCCCCGTCATCGACAACGACGAGCTGGCCAAGCTCATCCACATCAACGCCGACGGCGACCTGCCCGGCATGAAGGCGGTCACGCTCTCCGGCCTCTACCGCGTCTCCGGCGGCGGCGAGGCGCTCGCCGCCCGCATCGAGGAGATCCGCGCCGAGACCGACGCGGCGATCGAGGCGGGAGCGCGCCTCATCGTGCTCTCCGACCGGCACTCCGACGCCGAGCACGCCCCCATCCCCTCGCTGCTGCTCACCGCCGCCGTGCACCACCACCTCATCAAGACCAAGCAGCGCTCCCAGGTCGGCCTGCTCGTCGAGGCCGGGGACGTCCGCGAGGTCCACCACGTCGCGCTCCTCATCGGCTACGGAGCCGCCGCCGTCAACCCGTACCTCGCCATGGAGTCCGTCGAGGACCTCGTGCGCGCCGGGACCTTCCTCCCCGACACCGAGGTCGAACAGGGCATCCGCAACCTCATCAAGGCGCTCGGCAAGGGCGTGTTGAAGGTCATGTCGAAGATGGGCATCTCGACCGTCGCCTCCTACCGCGGCGCGCAGGTCTTCGAAGCCGTCGGCCTCGCCGCCGACTTCGTCGACACCTACTTCTCCGGCACCGCGTCCAAGATCGGCGGCATCGGCATCGACGTCGTCGCCGAGGAGGTCGCCGCCCGCCACGCCAAGGCGTACCCGCCCACCGGCATCGCCTCCGCGCACCGCGCCCTGGAGATCGGCGGCGAGTACCAGTGGCGCCGCGAGGGCGAACCGCACCTCTTCGACCCCGAGACGGTCTTCCGCCTCCAGCACGCCACCCGCAGCCGCCGCTACGACATCTTCCAGAAGTACACGGAGCGCGTGAACGAGCAGTCCGAGCGGCTCATGACGCTGCGCGGCCTCTTCCACTTCGCCACCGGGCGCCCCCCGGTCCCGCTCGACGAGGTCGAGCCCGTCTCCGAGATCGTCAAGCGCTTCTCCACCGGCGCCATGTCGTACGGCTCCATCTCCAAGGAAGCGCACGAGAACCTCGCCGTCGCGATGAACCAGCTCGGCGGCAAGTCGAACACGGGGGAGGGTGGCGAGGACGCCGACCGGCTCCACGACCCCGCGCGCCGCTCCGCGATCAAGCAGGTCGCCTCGGGGCGCTTCGGCGTCACGAGCGAGTACCTCGTCAACGCCGACGACATCCAGATCAAGATGGCCCAGGGTGCCAAGCCCGGCGAGGGCGGCCAGCTCCCGGGCCACAAGGTCTACCCGTGGGTCGCCACCACCCGGCACTCCACGCCCGGCGTCGGCCTCATCTCGCCGCCCCCGCACCACGACATCTACTCCATCGAGGACCTCGCCCAGCTCATCCACGACCTGAAGAACGCCAACCCCAAGGCGCGCATCCACGTCAAGCTGGTCTCCGAGGTCGGCGTCGGCACCGTCGCCGCCGGTGTCTCCAAGGCCCACGCGGACGTCGTCCTCGTCTCCGGCCACGACGGCGGTACGGGAGCGTCCCCGCTCACCTCGCTCAAGCACGCGGGCGGCCCCTGGGAGCTGGGCCTCGCCGAGACCCAGCAGACCCTGCTCCTCAACGGGCTCCGCGACCGCATCGTGGTGCAGACCGACGGCCAGCTCAAGACGGGCCGCGACGTCGTCATCGCCGCGCTCCTCGGCGCCGAGGAGTACGGCTTCGCGACCGCCCCGCTCGTCGTCTCCGGCTGCGTCATGATGCGCGTCTGCCACCTCGACACCTGCCCCGTCGGCATCGCCACGCAGAACCCCGTCCTGCGCGAGCGCTTCGCCGGCAAGCCCGAGTTCGTCGTGAACTTCTTCGAGTTCATCGCCGAAGAGGTCCGCGAACTCCTCGCCGAGCTGGGCTTCCGCAGCCTGGACGAGGCCATCGGCCACGCCGAGTACCTCGACACGAGCCGCGCGGTGGACCACTGGAAGGCGCAGGGCCTCGACCTCGCCCCGCTCTTCCACGTCCCCGAACTGCCCGAGGGCACGGCCCGCCGCCAGGTCACCGCGCAGGACCACGGCCTCGCCAAGGCGCTCGACAACGAGCTGATCAAGCTCGCCGCCGACGCCCTCGCCGCCGACTCGCCCGAAGCGGCCCCGCCGGTCCGCGGGCGGCTCGCGATCCGCAACATCAACCGCACCGTCGGCACCATGCTCGGCCACGAGGTCACCCGCCGCTTCGGCGGCGCCGGCCTGCCGGACGACACGATCGACATCACCTTCACCGGCTCCGCCGGCCAGTCCTTCGGCGCCTTCCTCCCGCGCGGCGTCACGCTGCGCCTGGAGGGCGACGCCAACGACTACGTCGGCAAGGGCCTCTCCGGCGGCCGCGTCGTCGTCCGCCCCGACCGGGGCGCCGACCACCTCGCCGAGTACTCCACGATCGCGGGCAACACGATCGCCTACGGCGCGACCGGCGGGGAGCTCTTCCTGCGCGGCCGCACCGGCGAGCGCTTCTGCGTCCGCAACTCCGGCGCCACCGTCGTCTCCGAAGGCGTCGGCGACCACGGCTGCGAGTACATGACCGGGGGCCGCGCCCTCGTCCTCGGCGCGACCGGACGCAACTTCGCGGCCGGCATGTCCGGCGGCATCGCGTACGTCATCGACCTCGACCGGGACAACGTCAACGCCGAGTCCCTCGCCTCCGTCGCCGACACGCTCGACGACACCGACACCGCGTGGCTGCACGAGACCGTGCGCCGCCACCAGGAGGAGACCGGCTCCACCGTCGCCGCCAAGCTCCTCGCCGACTGGGACAGCGCCGTCCACCGCTTCAGCAAGATCATTCCCCGTACGTACCAGGCCGTGCTCGCCGCCAAGGACGCCGCCGAGCGGGCCGGGCTCTCGGAGAACGAGACCCAGGACAAGATGATGGAGGCGGCGATCCATGGCTGACCCCAAGGGCTTTCTCACCCACGGGCGCGAGGTCGCCCGCACCCGTCCCGTCGCCGAGCGCGTCCAGGACTGGAACGAGGTCTACGTCCCCGGCTCCCTGCTGCCGATCATCTCGACGCAGGCCAGCCGCTGCATGGACTGCGGCATCCCGTTCTGCCACCAGGGCTGCCCGCTCGGCAATCTCATCCCCGAGTGGAACGACTACGCCTACCGCGAGGACTGGTCCGCCGCGGCCGAGCGCCTCCACGCGACGAACAACTTCCCCGAGTTCACCGGGCGGCTCTGCCCCGCCCCGTGCGAGTCGGCGTGCGTCCTCGGCATCAACCAGCAGCCGGTGACGATCAAGAACGTCGAGGTCTCGATCATCGACAAGGCGTGGGACACCGGCGACGTCGCCCCGAGCGTCCCCGAGCGCCTCTCCGGCAAGACCGTCGCCGTCATCGGCTCGGGCCCCGCCGGTCTCGCCGCGGCCCAGCAGCTCACCCGCGCCGGGCACACCGTCGCCGTCTACGAGCGCGCCGACCGCATCGGCGGGCTCCTGCGCTACGGCATCCCCGAGTTCAAGATGGAGAAGCGGCACATCAACCGCCGCATCGAGCAGATGCGCGCGGAGGGCACCAAGTTCCGCACCGGTGTCGAGGTCGGCCGCGACCTCGACGCGGCGAAGCTGCGCCGCCGCTACGACGCCGTCGTCATCGCCGCGGGCGCCACCGTCTCGCGCGACCTGCCCGTCCCCGGACGCGACCTCAAGGGCATCCACTTCGCGATGGAGTACCTGCCCCTGTCCAACAAGGTGCAGGAAGGCGACTACGTCACCTCGCCGATCTCGGCGCGGGGCAAGCACGTCGTCGTCATCGGCGGCGGCGACACCGGCGCCGACTGCGTCGGCACCGCGCACCGCCAGGGCGCGGCCTCGGTCACGCAGCTGGAGATCATGCCGCGACCGGGCGCCGAGCGGAACCCGGACGCGCAGCCCTGGCCGACCTTCCCGATGCTCTACAAGGTCACCTCCGCGCACGAGGAGGGCGGCGAGCGGATCTACTCCGCCGGCACCACCCACTTCGAGGGCGACGAGGACGGCAACGTGCGCTTCCTGCACCTCGCCGAGGTCGAGTTCGTCGACGGCAAGCTCACCCAGAAGCCGGGCACCGAGCGGAAGATCCCCGCCGAACTGGTCACCCTCGCCATGGGCTTCACCGGCACCGACCAGTCCAACGGCCTCGTCGAGCAGTTCGGCCTCGACCTCGACGCGCGCGGCAACATCGCCCGCGACGAGCACTTCGAGACCAACGTCCCCGGCGTCTTCGTCGCGGGCGACGCCGGACGCGGCCAGTCCCTCATCGTCTGGGCCATCGCCGAGGGCCGCTCCGCGGCGCGCGGCGTGGACCGCTTCCTGACCGGGGCCAGCTCGCTGCCCGCCCCGATCCGCCCCACGGACCGCTCCCTCGCGGTCTGAGAGGCCGCCCCGGCAAGGGGCCCTCACCGTCCCGTACAAAGGCGTACGGAACCGAGCGCGGCGCCCGCCCCGTCCCCGACCGGACGGCGGGCGCCGCTGCGCGTCCCGGGCCCCCGCCCCCGGGCCCCGCACCGGCGCGTACCACGCCCGTGGCGCACGCCTGACCTGCGCCGCGACACGCCCGAGTGGCCTGGCTCACCCACGAGGCGGGCTGTGCGTGTTAGGCTTGTGATGTTGCAGTTTTGGTACCCATAGAACTTTCTTATGTGCGCCTGACGGAATGCTTCGTCGGGCGCATCGTTTGTTTGGTCCCGGTTCTCCGGGTGGGGCTCATGGTGCGACACGGTGCGTGCACAGGGTACGTACCGCTCTCATCTCTCGACCTCTCAGGAGATTGATATGGCCACCGGTACCGTGAAGTGGTTCAACAGCGAAAAGGGCTTCGGCTTCATCGAGCAGGATGGCGGCGGCCCCGACGTCTTCGCCCACTACTCGAACATCGCGTCCTCGGGCTTCCGTGAGCTCATCGAGGGCCAGAAGGTCGAGTTCGACGTCACGCAGGGCCAGAAGGGCCTGCAGGCGGAGAACATCACGCCCAAGGGCTGATTTTTGCGCGCGGCCCCCTCGGGGGCCGAGAACGCCGCGTGAGCGGGGTCCGCACCAGCAGGTGCGGGCCCCGTTTCCGTGCCGACGCCTTCCGCGCACGGGCGTCACCCACCCGCCCGCCGCCCCCAGAGGAAGGCACCCGTATGACCACCCCCCAGGACCCCGCAGGCCGCCCCGCCCGCGATTCGCGCCGACCCGCCCGCCGCCGGGGCGCGAACGCCACCGCCCGCACCGAGGCCCCCCGCGCCCCCCGCGGCGAAGCGCCCCGCACCGGCCGCGGAGAGACCCGTACCGCCCGCGGCGACAGCGCCCGCGCCCCCCAGCCCCGCCGCCGCGGCCCCGCCTCCGGCGCAGGCACCCGGGGCAGCGGCTCGCGAGGCGGCGCCAAGCCGGCCGGCGGTCCCCGCGACTTCGCCGCGCCCGAGCCCCGTACCCCCGCGCTCCCGCCCGTCGCGGCCTTCGAGGACCTCGACATGCCCGAGGCGCTCCTGAAGACCCTCGCCGCGCAGGGCGTCACGACGCCGTTCCCGATCCAGGCCGCGACCCTCCCGAACTCCCTCGCGGGCCGCGACATCCTCGGCCGGGGCCGCACCGGCTCCGGCAAGACCCTCGCCTTCGGCCTCGCGCTCCTCGCCCGCACGGCCGGCCGCCGCTCCCAGCCGCGTGCCCCGCTCGGCCTCGTCCTCGTGCCCACGCGCGAACTCGCCCAGCAGGTCACCGACGCCCTCACCCCCTACGCCACCTCGGTGAACCTGCGCCTGACGACCGTCGTCGGCGGGCTCTCGCTCACCAAGCAGGCGAACGCGCTGCGGCGCGGCGCGGAACTCCTCGTCGCGACCCCCGGCCGCCTCAAGGACCTCATCGACCGCGGCGACTGCACCCTCCAGGACGTGCGTACCACCGTCCTCGACGAGGCCGACCAGATGGCCGACATGGGCTTCCTGCCCCAGGTCACGCGCCTGCTCAACCAGGTCGAGCCCGAGGGCCAGACGATGCTGTTCTCGGCGACGCTCGACGCCAACGTCGACCGCCTCGTCCGCGAGTTCCTCGACGACCCGGTCGTCCACTCCGTGGACCCCTCGGCGGGCGCCGTCACGACGATGGAGCACCACCTCCTGTACGTCGCCGACGCGACCGTCAAGCGCGCCGTCACGCACCACATCGCCGCCCGCCAGGGCCGCCTCATCATGTTCGTCGACACCAAGCACGGCGCCGACCGCCTCGCCAAGCGCCTCCTCGCCGACGGCGTCCCCGCCGCGGCCCTGCACGGCGGACGCAGCCAGCCCCAGCGCACCCGCACCCTCGACCAGTTCAAGAACGGGCAGGTCACCGCGCTCGTCGCGACCAACGTCGCCGCGCGCGGCATCCACATCGACGCGCTCGACCTCGTCGTCAACGTCGATCCGCCCGTCGACCACAAGGACTACCTGCACCGCGGCGGGCGCACCGCCCGCGCCGGCGAGTCCGGGAGCGTCGTCACGCTCGTCCTGCCCGAGCAGAAGCGCGACACGCAGCGCCTCTTCACGGCCGCCGGCATCCGCCCGCAGACCGCGAACGTCACCGCGAGCGACCCCGAACTCGCCCGCGTCACCGGCGCCCGCGAACCCTCGGGCGTGCCCGTGACCCTCGCCCCGCCCGTCAGCGCCACCCCGCCCGCCCCGCGCGGCGGCACCGGCGGCGGCACCCGCACCGGCTCCGGCAGGCGCCGCGGCGGCAGCGGCGGTGGCGGCGGCGCGAGCCGACGCGGCCGGGGGCGCGGACCGCGCTCGCAGGCAAGCTGAACAAGCCCTCGCAGGGGCGCTCCGGGATCCTCCCGGGGCGCCCCTGCGGCGTTTCGGCAACCCCCTTGGCGTTCCCTGCGGCGCTCCGGGACACCTGAGTCGCGCCGTCGCCGGTCCGGGATCACTCGGAGGGTGTCTGCGGAGTCTCGGGCCACTTTCGGCGTTCCCGAGCCCACCCGGAGGAGCCCCTTCGGCGCCGTGGCCGTCACGCTTCCCCGCCCGTCTCGTTGGGCAGGCTCCCCACCGGCACCCGTCACCGGAGCACCCCCCAGCGAAAGGGCCCCCGTTGCCGTACCGCACCCTCGGCGCCGTCGTCGCCGCCGTCGCGCTCACCTTCGCCGGCACCGCCGCCCACGCCGCGCCGCGCCCCGTCGTCGGCGGCTCCGCGGTGGCCCCCGGCGAGTACCCCTGGACGGTCCATCTCTCGATGGGCTGCGGCGGCTCCCTCTACGCCGACGACCTCGTCCTCACCGCCGCGCACTGCCTCGACGGCACCGTCCGCCCCGACCAGGTCACCGCGACCCTCGGCACCACCGACCTCGACAGCCCCGACGCGCTCAAGGTGCGCGGCACCAAAGCCGTCCTCGCCCCGGGCTACGACGGATCGGGCAAGGACTGGGCCCTCCTCGAACTCGCCGAGCCCGTCGACCTCCCCACCCTCCCGCTCACCCCGTCGAAGCGCTACGACAAGGGCACCTTCACCGTCGCCGGCTGGGGCGCCACTCACGAGGACGGCACCGAGGTGCGCCGGCTCCGCGGCGTCCACGTCCCCTTCGTCGACGACCGCACCTGCGCCCGCACCTACGGCAAGGAGCTCGTCCCGGCCGAGGAACTCTGCGCGGGCAGGCCCCAGGGCGGCGCCGACGCCTGCCAGGGAGACTCCGGCGGTCCCCTCTTCCGCCCCGGCCCCTCGCGCGAACCCGTCCAGATCGGCATCGTCAGCTGGGGCCAGGGCTGCGGCCGCGCCCACACCCCCGGCGTCTACACCGAACTGAGCCACTTCCGCGAGGACATCGCGAAGGCGGCACAGACGCTGTGACGCCGGGGGAGCGGCCCCGGGAGCGCCGGGGACCACCGCGGCACGGGCACCGGGACCATGGCGATGCGGGCCCCCGGACACCCGGGACCACGACGGCACGGGCCCCGGACCGGCCGAGCGGAGCGGGCTCAGCCCTCCACCGGCCGCAACCGCACCGCCCCGGCCTCCCCGCCGTCCACGCCCTCGGGCCCCGCCAGCTCCAGGACCCGTAGCTCGTTCTCGCCCTCCGCCCGCACGACGGGCCCCGGCACGAAGAGCTCCCGCTGCGGTCCCTCGGACCAGTAGCGGCCCAGGCACACGCCGTTGAGCCACACGAAGCCCCGCCCCCACCCCGGCAGCGACAGCCAGGCGTCACCCGCGGCGGCGGTCGTGAACGTGCCGCGGTGCAGGCCCCGCGCCCCCGCCACCGGCGGCGCCGTGAAGGGCAGCGCGGGCAGCGCGCCCTCCAGGTCCCGCAGGCGCAGCGGGGTCGCGCGAAAGCCGTGGAGGTACTGGGTCGCGTGCAGGACACCGCCCGGCAGACCCTTCGACTCGCCCAGCCGCGGCCCGTAGTTGACACGCCCCAGGGACTCCACCCACAGCTCGACCTCCGCCCCGCCTCCCATTGGCGTGCCCGGCGCGACCCGGACCCCGTCCACGTACATCTCGCACAGGTCCCGTACCTCCGGCAGCCGCAGGGGAAGCGGCGCGCGCGGCCCCGGGACACGCAGCCGGTAGCGGACCAGACCCCGGTCCACGCCCAGATCCTCGAACGACGGAGCCCACGCCGACTCGCGCTCCCCGCCGCCCACCGCGTCCACGACCGCACCGAGCGGCGCCCACGCGGCGGGCCGCACGGACGCCTCCGCGCCGAGCGCCGGGGGAGCGGCGGGCAACTCCGGGAGCGGACCGTCCGCGTACGGTGCCAGGACCTCCCGCATGAGGTGGAACTTCCGCGTCGGACGGCCCGCCTCGTCGATCGGCGCGTCGTAGTCGTACGACGTCGTCGTCGCCGTGTACGCCTCGTCCTGCCACTCGCCGAGCCGGTTCGCGCCCTCCCAGCCGCCGTTCGAGCCGCCGTGCGCCATGTAGATGTTCACCGAGGCGCCCGCGTCGAGGATCGCCCGCAGCTCCGCCGCCGCGTCCACCGCGTCCCTGCGCTCCACCGCCTCGTCCCCCCAGTGCGTGAACCACCCGCACCAGAACTCCATGACCATCAAAGGGCCCTCGGGCCGCACCCGCCGCAGCGCCGCGAGCGCCTCCGCGCTCCCCGAGCCGAAGTTCACCGTCGCGAGCACCCCGGGCACCGTGCCGCCCGACAGCATCCAGTCCTCGGGACCGTCGGACGTGCACAACGGCACCGTCACCCCCACCTCACGCAGCAGCCCCTCCAGCCACCGCAGGTACAGGGCATCCGAGCCGTAACTCCCGTACTCGTTCTCCACCTGCACCAGGACCACGGGCCCGCCCCGGTCCGCCTGCCGCTCCACGACCTGCGGCAGCAGGCGCCGGAACCACTCCGCGACCGGCTCGGTGAAGCTCGCGTCCCGCGTCCGCAGCGGGCCCCTCAGCCACGCGGGCAGCCCGCCGTTCTCCCACTCGGCGCAGATGTACGGCCCCGGGCGGACGATCGCGTACAGGCCCGCCTCCGCCGCCGCGTCCAGGAAACGACCGAGCGCCGCCACGTCCTCGTACCGCCCCCGCTCCGGCTCGTGCAGGTTCCACGGCACGTATGTCTCCACGCAGTTGAGGCCCAGTGCCCGCAGCATCCCCAGCCGGTGCGCCCATTGCCCCTCGTGCACCCGGAAGTAGTGCAACGCCCCGGAGAGCAGCCGCACGGGCCGCCCGTCCACGAGGAAATCCCGCTCGCCCGTGCCGAACATCGCCCACCCCTGTCCGCCCCGGCACCCCGGCCACCGTAGGCTCCGTGTCCATGACCACCAGCAACGCCGAGGACGCCCGCGCCGAACTGCTCCGGCTCCGGGACAGCATCGACAACATCGACGCCGCTGTCATCTACATGCTCGCGGAACGCTTCAAGGCCACGCAGCAGGTCGGCCACCTCAAGGCCGCCCACCAGCTGCCCCCCGCCGACCCCGCCCGCGAGGCCCAGCAGATCGCCCGCCTCCGCCGCCTCGCCGAAAGCGCCAAACTCGACCCGGCCTTCGCCGAGAAGCTCCTCAACTTCATTGTGGCGGAGGTCATCCGGCACCACGAGCGCATCGCGGAGGAAGCGGGCGGCAAGAGCTGAGGCGCACGGGGCGGGCGGCGCACCCGCACCCCGCCCCGTCGGGGCCGCTGCCCGGGGGGCGTGGTGGCGTCCCACCGGGGGCTGGGTGGGCGCGCGATCCGCGCTGTGCGGGCGCGTGCACGCGGACCGGCCCCGTACGGGCCGTGCGCGGGGCGCGCACGCGCGGTCCCCTCCCGTGGGAGCCGTGCGGGCGCGCGCCACGCCGCCCCGTACCCGCTACACCCCCGGCACCGACTCCACGTACCGGTACGCCCCGTCCTCCCGCCGGTACACGAGCGTCACCGCCTCGTCCTCCCGCGCCCCCTCCCACTTCGGCACCGCCGCGAACCGCAGCTCCGCACCCGGCTCCCCCTCCACCTCGTGCCGCTTCCCGTCCAGCGGACCCCCGTACAGCTCCACCACCGTCACACCGCTCACTCCTCCCACACAGCCGGACGCGCACAGTAGACCTCCCCACCCCCGCGCGCCACCATGCCGCGCCCTGCCTCCCGCAACCCCACCCGTCTCCGGCAGCATGTCCCCATGTCCGTACTGACGCGCGACGAAGCGCACACCCGCTCCGCACTCCTCGACGTCCAGCGCTACGAGGTCCACCTCGACCTCACCCAGGGCCACGAGACCTTCGGCTCCACCACCGCCATCCACTTCACCGCCCGCACCGAAGGCGACACCTTCGTCGAGCTGAAGCCGGACACGCTGCACCGCATCGCCCTCGACGGCGCCCCCCTCGACCCCGCCCGCCTCGACGGCAATCGCTACCCCCTGCCCGCCCTCGCCGCGGGCGAACACACCCTCACCACCGAAGCGACCATGCGCTACTCCCGCACCGGCGAGGGCATGCACCGCTTCACCGACCCCAGCGACGGCGAGACCTACCTCTACACCCAGCTCTTCATGGAGGACGTCCAGCGCGTCCTGACCGCCTTCGACCAGCCCGACCTCAAGGCCGTCTTCGACCTCACCCTCACCGCCCCCGAAGGCTGGACCGTCCTCACCAACACCGTCACGACCCACGACGGCCACGGCACCTGGACCGCCGCGACCACCCCTCTCATCTCCACCTACCTCCTCGCCATCGCCGCCGGACCCTGGCACTCCATCCGCACCGAGCACCGCGGCCTCCCCTTCGGCATCCACTGCCGCCGCTCCCTCGCCCCCTACCTCGACGCCGACGCCGAGGAGATCCTCGACGTCACCCGCGCGCTCTTCGACCGCTACCACGAGAAATTCACCGAGCCCTACCCCTTCGACTCCTACGACCAGGCATTCGTCCCGGAGTTCAACGCCGGCGCCATGGAGAACCCCGGACTCGTCACCTTCCGAGACGAGTTCGTCTACCGCTCCGCCGTCACGGAGACCGAACGCCAGACCCGCGCCATGGTCATCGCCCACGAGATGGCCCACATGTGGTTCGGCGACCTCGTCACGCTGCGCTGGTGGGACGACATCTGGCTCAACGAGTCCTTCGCCGAGTACATGGGCTACCAGACCCTCACCGAGGCCAGCACCCGCTTCGCCGACGCCTGGACCGAGTTCGTCGCCTCCCGCAAGACCTGGGGCTACGAGGCCGACCAGCGGCCCTCCACCCACCCCGTCGCCCCCGACGACGTCCCCGACACCGCCGCCGCCCTCCTCAACTTCGACGGCATCTCCTACGCCAAGGGCGCCTCCGCCCTCCGTCAACTCGTCGCCTGGCTCGGCGAGGAGGACTTCCTCGCGGGCATCAACACCCACTTCGCCCGCCACAAGTTCGCCAACGCCTCCCTCGCCGACTTCCTCGACTCGCTCGCCTCCGCGACCGAACGCGACGTCCACGCCTGGGCCGAGTCCTGGCTGCGCACCACGGGCGTCGACACCCTCACCCCCGCCCTCGACGAGACCGGCACCCGCCTCACCGTCCGCCACGAGGGCACCCGCCCCCACCGCGTCCGCCTCGGCCTGTGGGACCTCGACCCCGAGGGCGCCCCGCGCCGCCGCCCCGACACGTGGCTCGACCTCACCCCCGGCACCCCCACGACCGTCACCGTCGAAGCCCCCCGCCCCGCACTCGTCCTCCTCAACGACCACGACCACACCTACGTCAAGACCGCCTTCGACGACGTCTCGCACGCCACCCTCACCGCCCACCTCTCCGGCATCACGGACCCCCTGAGCCGCGCCGTCGTCTGGACCGCGCTCCGCAACGCCGTCCGCGACAGCCGCCTCGCCCCCGCCGACTACCTCGCCGTCGTCCGCGCCCACCTCCCGCACGAGGACGACCCCGCCGTCGTCCGCGGCGTCCTCCAGTTCGCCCACACCCAGGTCGCCGACCTGTACACCGACACCGCCCGGCGCCCCGAGGTCCTCGCCCTCCTCGGCGACACGTGCCGCGACCTCCTGCGCCGCACCGAGGACGGCCACAACCCCTCGCTGCGCCTCACCGCCGTACGCAACCTCCTCCACCTCGCCACGCGCCCCGAGACCCTCCAGGAGTGGTACGACGACGGCACCGTCCCCGGCGGCCCCGCCCTCGACCCCGAACTGCGCTGGGCACTCCTCACCCGCCTCGCCGTCCTCGGCGCCACCGACGAGGCCGCCATCGCCGCCGCACTCGACCGCGACCCGAGCGCCACCGGTCACGAGGGCGCCGCCCGCTGCCGCGCCGCCCTGCCGACCCCCGAGGCCAAGGAAGCCGCCTTCCACTCCCTCTTCGAGGACGACACCCTCTCCAACTACCTCTTCACCGCCACCGCGCAGGGCTTCTGGCAGCCCGAACAGGCCGAGCTGCTGGCCCCCTACGTGGACCGCTACTACCCGGCCGCGCTCGCCCTCGCCGCCCGCCGCAGCCCCGCCCTCGCCCAGGCGGCTGGCCGGACCGCCTTCCCGAGGAGCGCCGTCACCCCCGCACACCTCGCCCTCGGCGAGGAAACCCTCCGCACGGCCACCGACGCGACCCCGGCCCTGCGCCGCACCCTCGCCGACCAGCTCGACGACCTCCGCCGCGCCCTGCGGGTGCGGGAGAACGCGAAGGGCTGACGGCAGGGGGCTGACGGCAGGGGGCTGACGGCAGGGGGTACGTACGCCCCTCGGCGGGCGGGTTCGGGGGAGCCGGCCGCTGCGGGCCGGGGGCGTGGGCGGGCGGGGTTGTGGCCGACCGTGGTGGGCCTGTTGTTGTCGGCCGGGTGCTGGGGGTCGGCTGTTGTGGGCCGGCCGTTGGCCGGGGTGGGGGCGCTGTCTCTTATAC